>NZ_CP053435.1:1353000-2029500 GCF_013127955.1 Spirosoma taeanense | reverse complement strand
CAGGCAAACGGGAAGCCTACGCCCGTTCGGCGCAGTTTATTTCCATCCAGAACAACAGCCGGGCCTCATCTGACCCGGTTCTAAAAACAGCCGCCCAGGAATTACAGGCCGGTTTGCAGGGGCTTCTGGGTAAACCTGTTCCAATTATCACCAGTGTCCCGAATAAAACCGGCGGCATTATCCTGACCACCGGAACGGGAGCCGAGAGCCAGTCGCTCAATGACGAAGGCTACCAGATTACCCGGCGTCAGAACAACCTGGTCATTACCGGCAAAAGCAGCGCGGGGGTCCTCTACGGGGCATTTGCCCTGCTGCGTCAGGTCCAGACGCTCCAGTCCCTAGAAGGTATCGCGCTGACCAGCAGCCCCAAAGTACGGTATCGGTTGCTGAACCACTGGGACAACGTAAACGGCACCATCGAACGGGGGTATGCGGGCTCGTCGCTCTGGAAATGGTATGAACTGCCCGAGCGCATTGACCCGCGCTACCGCGATTACGCCCGCGCCAATGCGTCGCTGGGTATCAATGGCACCGTCGTCAATAACGTCAATGCCAGCTCCCGCTTTCTGACGGGGGAGTATCTGGAAAAGGTAGCGGCCCTGGCGAACGTCTTCCGCCCTTACGGTATCCGGGTGTATCTGTCGGTATATTTTCCGGCGCCCAAAACCATCGGCGGTCTGAACACGGCCGACCCGCTCGACCCGCAGGTCCGGCAGTGGTGGGCCAATAAAACGAAAGAAATCTATGCGGCCATTCCGGACTTTGGCGGCTTTCTGGTCAAAGCCAATTCCGAAGGCGAACCCGGTCCGCAGGATTACGGCCGGACGCATGTCGATGGGGCCAACATGCTGGCCGAAGCCCTGGCTCCTTATGACGGCGTGGTTATGTGGCGTTCGTTCGTTTACAAAGCCGATCCCAAAGGCGACCGGTTCAAAGCGGCTTACGAAGAGTTCAAACCCTTCGACGGGCAGTTTAATAGGAAAGTAATCGTGCAGGTCAAGAACGGCCCCATTGATTTCCAGTCGCGGGAACCCTTCTCGCCCCTGTTCGGAGCCATGCCCAGAACGCCACTGGCCATGGAGTTCCAGATCACCCAGGAATACCTTGGCTTTGCAACGCATCTGGTTTACGAAGCGCCCCTCTTCAAAGAATGTCTGGAGTCGGACACCTACGCGAAAGGCAAAGGCTCAACGGTCGCCAAAGTAATTGACGGCAGTCTACATGGCTACCCCATAACGGCCATGGCGGGCGTAGCCAACACCGGCTCCGACCGAAACTGGACGGGGCATACGATGGGACAGGCTAACTGGTATGCCTTCGGGCGGCTGGCGTGGGATCATACGTTATCGTCGGAAGCGATTGCCCGTGAGTGGGTAAACATGACCCTGACCAACGAGCCAGCGGCCGTTAGCCAGATCACGAACCTGATGCTGCGTTCGCGGGAGATTTACGTGGATTACACCACCCCGCTCGGTCTGCATCACATTATGGGCTACGGGATTCACTACGGTCCCGAACCCTGGAAAGCCAACGCATCCCGGCCCGACTGGAATCATACGTATTACCACCGCGCCGACTCCATTGGGGTAGGCTTTGACCGGACAGCCACCGGCAGCAATGCGCTGAGTTTATACGCCCCCGACGTGCAGAAATTGTGGGGCAACGCCGAAACTTGCCCCCTGCCCTACCTGCTCTGGTTTCACCACGTACCGTGGACCAAAAAGCTGTCGACGGGCCGCTCGCTCTGGGACGAACTCTGCACCCGGTATTATACCGGCGTCGATTCGGTGGCCTGGATGCAGCGGCAATGGACGCAGGTTAAACCCGTCGTTGATCCGGAAATCTATGCCGACGTAGCTGGACGGCTGGCTACGCAGCACAAAGAAGCGCTGTGGTGGCGCGATGCGTGCGTGCTGTATTTCCAGACATTTTCCCGGCAACCCATCCCGGCTCCCTTCAAAAAGCCGGAACGAACCCTCGACGACATCAAACGACTGGTTAATACGTACCAGCTGCGTTAGGCTGTTCAGCGGCAATTGCCTGCTAAAAAATAGGTAGGTGTTTGGCCGGAGGGGCTTTATACAATAAACTATTCCGAAACCGCAAGAACCATGATCAAACCCGATATAACCTCGCTGTCGAGACGGAAATTTCTAAAGACAAGCGCCCAGGGGGCTCTGAGCACTGCCGTTATCAGCGGCTTCCCGACGATTGTACCCGCATCGGTATTTGGCAAAAACGCCCCGAGTAACCGGATTAACGTTGGCGCGATTGGCACCGGACGCATTTCCCGTGGTCACGATATGCCGGGCGTTTGGCAGTATGACAATGCGCTCATCATGTCCGTCTGCGATCTGGACAGCAACCGCGCCAATGACGCCAAGACGCTTGTCAATAGTGTGTATGCCAAGAAAACCGGCAAAAGCAACTACGATGGTGTGCGGGTTTATACTGACTACCGCGAACTGCTGAATAATAAAGACATCGACGCGGTACTGGTCAGCACGCCCGACCACTGGCACGCGCCCATTGTGATTGATGCGGTCCGGGCGAAGAAAGACGTGTATATGCAGAAGCCCGCTTCGCTGACTATCTCCGAGGGCCGGATGATGGCCGATGTGGTGAACCAGTCGAAGCAGATTGTGCAGGTGGGCAGCCAGCAGCGCTCGTCCGAGCAGTTCCGGTATGCCGCCGAACTGGTACGCAACGGGCGGATCGGTCAGTTAAAAACCGTGTATGTCGGCCTGCCCGGCGACCCCGGTGGCGACGAGGAACCGCAGATGCCCGTGCCGAAGAACCTTAATTACGATATGTGGCTGGGCACTACGCCCGAGGTCTATTATACCGAAAAGCGAGTGCATCCGCAGAGTGGTTACGACCGGCCGGGCTGGCTACGCTGCGAACAGTTTGGCGCGGGTATGATTACCGGCTGGGGTTCGCACCACATCGACTGCGCCCACTGGGCCATGAATACCGAGCATACGGGCCCGGTAGAAATCTGGGGTAAAGCCGATTTCCCGAAAAGCGGCCTGTGGGATGTTCACGGTATCTTCCGGACCGAAGCCGTCTATGAAAACGGCGTTCACATGATCGTCAGCAACGAGATTCCCAACGGCATACGGTTTGAAGGCACCGACGGCTGGATTTTCGTTTCGCGGGGCGATTCGTCGGTTACGGCCAGCGACCCGGTAGCCAAACAGAACGCGGCCAAAAAGCTGGACGCCAGCAACCCGAAACTGCTTACGTCGGTCATTGGCCCGAACGAAACGCATCTGACCGTCAGCAAAGAGCACCACGGCAACTGGCTGGAGAGCGTCGTCAGCCGGAAGCAGCCCATCGCGCCCGCCGAGATCGGCCACCGCTCCTGCTCGGCCTGCCTGCTCCACCACGCGGCCATGAAGCTGAACCGCAAGCTGTACTGGGACCCCCAGAAAGAGCAATTTAAAAACGATCCCGAAGCCAATAAACTGCTGTCGCGGCCGCAACGGGCACCGTATGCGATCAAAATGATGGCGGCTGCAAAAGGCCATTAAACCATGGCCGCAAATCAATGTAGCGTTAACCCCATCTCTCAATGAAGTTAATCCCCGCCGTTAGCTGGCTGCTTATGGCTACTACACTTGTTGCCTGTCAGTCGCCGGAAAAGAGCCGGACAGATTCCGATGCCATTCGCCTGATTACGCTGGACCCCGGCCATTTTCATGCCGCTCTGGTGCAGAAAACCATGTACGAAGGCGTCGATTCGATGGTGCACGTTTACGCACCGGACGGTCCCGATCTTCAGTTGTATCTAGACAAGATTCAGACCTACAACACCCGCCCCGATGATCCGACACACTGGAAAGAAGAGGTGTACCGGGGACCTGATTTTCTGGATAAGATGCTCGCCGAAAAAGCGGGGAACGTAGTGGTGATGGCGGGGAATAACCGGCTGAAAACGGATTATATCGGGAAGACCATTGACGCGGGATTCAACGTCCTGGCCGATAAGCCCATGGTCATCAGCGCGTCGAACTTCGACAAACTGAAACAGGCTTTTGCGACGGCGGAGAAGAAAAATGTGTTGCTTTATGACATCATGACCGAGCGGTACGAAATCACGACCATGCTGCAGCGGGCATTTTCGCAGCAGGCTGCCGTGTTCGGCACGCTCGAAAAAGGAACGCCCGACAACCCGGCCGTCACGAAAGAAAGTGTTCATCACTTCTACAAGAACGTATCGGGTAGCATACTCACCCGACCGGCCTGGTTCATGGACGTAGCGCAGCAGGGTGAAGGGATTGTAGACGTAACGACTCACCTCGTCGATCTGGTGCAGTGGGAATGTTTTCCAGAACAAACAATTGACTACCAGAAAGATATTCAGCTAACCTCGGCCCGGCGATGGACAACCGACATGAATCTGAGCCAGTTCAAAGCCATCACCAAGCAAGCAGCTTTTCCGGATTACCTGAAAAAAGACGTTGTGAACGACAGCGTTCTGCGGGTGTTTAGCAACGGCGAGATCAACTACCAGCTTCGCGGAGTGCACGCTAAAGTTTCCGTTACGTGGGCCTACAAAGCCCCGGAGGGCGCGGGCGATACGCACTACTCGATCATGCGCGGCACCAAAGCCAATCTGATTATCCGCCAGGGAGCCGAACAGCAGTATAAACCTACGCTTTACGTCGAAGCCGTGTCGGGCAATACCGGCCTGGAGTCGGCGCTGAACAGTACGCTGCCTGCCATTCAGAAGGAGTTTCCGGGCGTTGAACTGAAAAAAGTGGCCAAGGGCTGGGAGATCGTTATCCCCGAAAAGTACAAGGAAGGCCATGAAGCTCACTTCGGACGAGTAACCGAAAAATACCTGCAGTACCTGAAAGCGGGCAAGATGCCGGCCTGGGAGGTGCCCAACATGATTGCCAAGTATTACACCACGACGCAGGCGCTCGAACTGGCCAAAAAATCAAAACCATCAGCAACGCTCGCCAGTAAATAGATTCAAAACCGACCCACTCAAAACCTAACAACCCGGATGAAAGACGCACAGGATAATCGGCGCACATTTATCAAGGAATCCATTACGACGGCCGCTGGCCTATTCATGATGCCCGGTCTGTCTACCGAAACGCTGGCCGCGCCCAAAGTCGTTACGTGTCAGTCGGCAGCCATTCTGCCGAGGAAGTCTGCAGCACCCCGTATCCGGTTTTCGGTCATCAAAATAAACCACGGGCATATTTACAGCCAGGTGGAAGCCGTGATCCGGGGCGGTGGCGAGTTGGTTTCCTTCTACGCGCCGGAAGCCGACCTGGTTGCGGCTTTTGCCAAGCGCTACCCACAGGCCAAACAGGCTCGCAATGAGCAGGAAATTCTGAATGACAAATCTATCCAGCTCGTGCTGACCTCCGGTATTCCGGAAGAGCGCGCTCCGCTGGGTATTCAGGTAATGCGGAGCGGGAAAGATTTCATGACCGACAAACCCGGCATCACGACGCTTGAGCAGCTCGCCGATGTGCGTCGGGTTCAGAAAGAAACCAAGCGGATTTATTCGATCATGTACAGCGAACGGCTCGAAAACCGGGCCACCGTTAAGGCTGGCGAGCTGGTCAAAGCCGGCGCGATTGGCAATGTTATTCAGACCATCGGTCTGGGACCACACCGCATGACGCCGAAATCAAGGCCCGATTGGTTTTTCGACAAAAAACGCTTTGGCGGAATTATCTGCGATATCGGCTCGCACCAGTTCGATCAATTTCTGTTTTTTACCGGCTCGAAAAAAGCGGAAATTGTAGCCTCGCAGGTCGGCAATGTTCATTACCCGCAGTATCCTAAGTTCGAAGATTTTGGCGACGTCATGCTGCGGGGCGATGGCGGCACCGGCTACATCCGGGTCGACTGGTTTACGCCCGACGGGCTTAAATCGTGGGGCGATGGTCGGCTGACGATCCTCGGTACGGATGGCTTCATCGAACTCCGCAAGAATATTGACCCGGCTGGTCATCCGGGCGGTAACCACCTCTTTATCACCGATCATAAAGAGACTCGCTACCTGGATTGCAGTAAAGAGCCGCTGCCCTACGGCGAACAGCTTGTGGATGACATTTTGAACCGGACCGAAACGGCCATGTCGCAGGAGCACTGCTTTCTGGCGACGGAACTGGCGCTCAAAGCTCAGAAACAGGCCGAGACAATTCACCTAAAGAAATAACTGATCCGATTCCATATGAACCAATTCAGGGCGGTACTGCTGTCCAGTTTGTTTTTTGCTTTGCTGGCTACGGAGTTAAGTTGGGCCAAAGACCCCATCAACTGGAAAAAGGTCAGCGTGCTGGTGTACACCAAAAACGGGAAAGGCTACGTCCACGATAACATTCCCAACGCCGTTGCCTGCCTTCAGAAACTCGGTCAGCAGCACGGCTTTAAAGTGGATGTTTCGGATCAGCCGACTGTCTTTACGGAAGCTAATCTGAAGCAGTATTCAGCCCTGATTTTTCCCAGCACCAACAACGACGTGTTCGATACCGACGCGCAGCGGCTGGCCTTCCGGCGCTATATTGAAGCCGGGGGCGGGTTCGTCGGGATTCACTCTGTCATGGGTACTGAACGGAACTGGGCCTGGTTTAAGCGCATGATTGGCGGTACGTTTTCCTGGCATCCGCCATTCCAGAAAATTAGAATCGACGTAATCGACTCCAGCCACCCATCGGTGCAGGGGTTACCGAAAGTGTGGGAGAAAGAGGATGAATTTTATTTCGCCAAAGACATGTCGCCCGGCCCAACGGTCATTATGGCGAACGATCTTACGTCGCTCGATCTTAACAAAGAACCCGACAAAATAAAGCAGAACGCAGGCTCTTATACGCAGCTTTATCCGTCCGTCTGGTATTATAATTTCGACGGGGGGCATACGTGGTGCACTACCCTCGGCCACCACAAAAAAGATTACGAAGACCCAACTTACGTGCAGCATATTTTTCAGGGTATCCGCTACGTAGTAGGGCAGGTCAACAAGATTGATTTCAGCAAAGCCTACGCCGATTCGCGGGACACACCCATTCGCTGAATCTGAGACTTTGCCACCTTCAACCAAGTATAATGGAACAGACACATACCAGCCCTGCGGGGCAACCGGCCGAAGCTCCGGCTTATTCCTCTGTTTTTTCACTGGCCGGGAAACTGGCCCTCATCACGGGCGGTGGTAGCGGAATTGGCTTGGACATTGCCCGCTGCATGGTCCTGTCCGGCGCCACCGTCATCATTACGGGTCGGCGCGAGCAGCCGCTTCAGCAAGCCGTCGAATCACTCGGTCGGCAGGCTCATTATAAGGTCAACGACGTGACGGCGCGGGCGTCGCTCGACGGCCTGGTTGAAGAAATCGAAGCTGATTACGGACCTATCGACATCCTGATTAACAACGCCGGGATTAACATGAAAAAACCGGCGCTGGAAGTTTCTGACGAGGATTTCGACCGGATCGTCCATACCAACCTGAACTCTGTGTTTAGTTTGACGCGCGCCTGTGCGCAGCGCATGATCGAACGGCGCAGCGGCTCGATCATCATGATCTCGTCAATGGCAGCCTACTACGGCATTGACCGCGTTGTAGCCTATGCAGCCTCCAAATCGGCCGTTGAGGGCATGGTAAAAGTGTTGGCGTCGGAGTTTTCGGGGCAGGGCGTGCGCGTCAATGCCATCGCGCCGGGGTTCATTGAAACCGAAATGAGCCGCACGGCCATGAACAATGACCCCGACCGGCGCGACCGGGCCATGCGCCGAACGCCCATGGGCAAGTTTGGCAAGCCCGAAGACATTGGCTGGGCGGCCGTGTTTCTGGCGTCCGATGCCGCCCGCTACATTACCGGCGCTTCGCTGCCGGTGGATGGCGGCAATTCCATCGGGTTCTAAAAATTGTCGCATCGTTCGCTCTCCTGTTGGCTCGTGTACCTATCCAAAGGTACACGGAGCAACAAATGACCGGATGAGCCGGAAGCGTCACGGCTGACATGTTTCCTATTGTCTAAAAAACGCCGGAACGTTACTGACGTAATGTTCCGGCGTTTTTTAGATCGGCGCTTCTGATGAAGTATTCACCCCGTGCAAGTTCGTAATGATAATGCCCTGAGGTTGGCCATGAACCTTAAGTAGGAACGTACTACGAGGCCGTAAACCTCTGATATTTGTGGACTTTATCCGAACTATACCCTTCGAAGGGTTAATTCAGGCAAAGCTGCATTACGTTGACCAGATGCTTCGAATAAACCGTTTTGACTACGTAAGCCTGACACCCCAGGTCATAGCAGCGGTTTATTACCTCGTCTTCATTCAGAGTGGTTCGGACAACGACCGGAACCCGCCGGTACTCCTCGATTGCTTTCAGCAAGCGAAGCGTGTCGAAGCCATTCATAATTGGCATGTCCAGATCCATCAGGATCATGTCGGGTAGCCGTCCATCCAGCCGGTGAGTCAGTTGGATGAACAGTTCGGCACCATTGCCAAAAAAACGTAGTCGGCAGGACATGCGGTAATCGTCCATTATTTCTTTCAACATACCGCAGTCCCTGTCATTATTATCAACGACGTAGATCAGGTGATTCTGTAAATCTGTCATCAAGTTGAACAATGCACTTACTTCACGGGGAAGTTGCGCTTTAAGGCTTTAAGTAACGGGTGGGTATAGTCACATGAACCTATATTCTGCTGAATTTAATAGCCTAACCGCAACATCTGATTAACAAGTAGTTTTACTCAGACCCACGATTAATACCCTTAATTCAACAATACACGTAAGGACTATACTCCAAAAATATACGTTCAATTTTAAATTTCAAAAGTTTGTAAACTACTAAACGTCAGTTTATTCAAGTAACTATATAGGCACAATACTTTATATATCTGATAATTAAGCTAAAACAGTGGTCACACCAAGAAATCTAAGTAAATTTTCATTTTTTGAAGATAGCTCCTGGCTGGGTGGTCTACGGTTTACCGATCCAATCGGCTGTTGATTAGTAAGTAATTATAACCGTATTTTAGGAGTCTTAAACCGACAATTTTACATGAGAATCTTTTCCGGCTTAATGGCAGGGCTGTGCGTTCTGTTTTCCATTCTACTGACAGGTCTGCTTGCGTTACCCGCAAGTGCGCAGATAAACCCGGCTTTATACGATACGGATAAGCTGTCACCTGCCTTTCATGCCGATCGACGGGCCGCCTTACGGGCCGCCATGCCCTCCAACACGGCAGTCGTGGTGTTTGCCAACCCCGAACGGAACCGCAATAACGACACCGATTTTCAGTATGCGCAGGACCCGAACCTGTACTACCTGACGGGCTACGGCGAACCGAACGCCCTGCTGATTATCACCAAAGACGAAGTGACGGTCGGCAATCAGCGCGGCACGGAGTTTTTCTTCGCGCAGGAACGTAACCCACGCCAGGAGACCTGGACGGGCCGGCGACTGGGAACAGAAGGGGTTACGAATCAACTTGGGCTGCGGAACGTTAGTCTGGGAAAAGATTTCAACAACTTCCCGCTTGACTTCGCCCGGTTCGACAGTGTTCTGTGCGTCTTGCCTAAAGGGGCGGTTGACTACGCCGACCCAAAAGAGAAAGCAGACCTCTTTGATTTGATCGGTCAGTTTAATGCCAAAACCCAGGACTGCACCGTCTCTGCGCCTGCGTTCCGGCTGGTTATGGCTAAACTGCGGCAGTTCAAACAACCCGAAGAGATGGCGCTGCTCCAGAAAGCTATTGACATTACCTGCCAGGGGCACCGCGAAGTCATGAAATTCTTGGCTCCCAACCTGACGGAATACCACGCTCAATCGGTGATGGAGTATATGTTTAAAAGCAACGGTTCCGAATACGTAGGCTACGGCTCAATCGCGGGCGGGGGCGAGAACAGCTGCATCCTGCACTACATCACCAACCGCCGGAAACTCCAGGACGGCGACCTGTTCCTGGCCGACTGCGGGGCCGAGTACCACGGCTATACCGCCGACGTTACCCGCACCATGCCCGTCAACGGCACGTTTTCACCCGCCCAGAAAGCTATTTACGAGCTGGTGCTGGCGGCTCAGGAAGCAGGTTTTTCGGCCTGCAAGCCCGGAACTCCGTTTCGGAACGTTCATAAAGCTGCATTTCAGGTGGTTCAGGATGGCCTGGCCAGGCTGGGAATCGCCAGAGATTCTGCCGAAACGGCCCGGTATTTTATGCACGGCACCTCGCACAGCCTCGGGCTCGACGTTCACGACTGGCGGGTTGGCGACCGGATGATTCCCTCCCACAACCCGGCGCTGACCAATCTGAACCCCGGTCTGGTGCTGACGGTTGAACCAGGCGTATACATTCCGGCGAATTCGCCCTGCGATCCAAAATGGTGGAACATCGGCGTGCGAATTGAAGACGACGTGCTTATTACCGACACAGGTCACCGGGTTCTGTCGCTGACAGCTCCGCGTACCGTAGCAGACGTCGAAAAACTCATGCGCGAGCCGAGTCAGTTTAAAAAGCCGGTGAGCCGTTAAGTCTCCTGACGAATCACTCCCCTTAACCCCCTGTCCATGAACCGCCTGCTTCTTTACAGCCTCACGGCGCTCTTTAGCCTAGTCTTCTGCCCACACTCATCGTCGGCACAGGCTAAACCCGCCCAGAAAACCTATACGTTTCTGATTTACCATAAACTAGCCCCCGGCTACACCATTCAGGACGCTTTACCCATTGAACGGGAGTGGAAGACCCTGAATCAGGCCGCCGTGGATGAAGGGAATCTTGAAGGCTGGTACATGATGGTCAAGCAGTTCAGTTCGAACCCCAACCCGGCCGAGTATGACTACGTAACCCGCATAGTTGGGCGGGATGTTAACCTGAAAGGCGCATCGCCGGCGGCCCTGACCCGAATTTATGGCGACAGTGCAAAGGCGAGAATGGCCGATCTCCAGAAGCGTGATCGCACCGTGGCTCCCGTAGTCAAGATAGAAATTTGGGAAACGCTCGATGCGGCCTATGCGCCGGGCTTCGCACCCGGCCAGACTCCGCTGATGGTTGTTGACCGGATTCGGCGTAAAGACCCGGTGACCGACACGGAAAACCTCGTTAGCCAGATGAAGCGACTGAGCGAAGAGCGCATCAAACGCAATACGCTGGCGGGCTGGGACTTTTCGGCCCTGATTATTCCGAACGGCAGCGAAAAAGGCTTCGACCGCAGCGTGGCGTACTACGTCGGCAACCTAAGCGCGATTGCAAATCCGGGTCTGATGGAGGCTGCCGGCGCCATCATGACACCCCAGGCGTATAAGCAGTTCCGCAACCAGATAGCCCAGACATTCGACGTAGTGCGGCAGGAAGTGTACCGCTTTATGGAGTTTACCACGAAAGCCGGTAACTAAGCCCGGGCTATTTCCCCATCCATTTTTTAAACTCGGTCACTTTTTCCCGGCTAACGATGGCTTCCTTATCGAACCCCGGGCGAAGCGTCAGGGCCAGGCGGTTACCAAAATACGGCTGCATCTGATCAACCGACCGGTGGGTAACGATGACGCTCCGATTGATTCGATAGAAGTTTGAGGGATCGAGCGAATCAGCCAGTTCGTCGAGGGTGTAATCCACCAGAAACTTCTGGTTGTTATGCGTTCGGAAAAAGCTGAATCGCTCATCGGTAAAGAAATAAGAGATTTCGCTCGTTTCGACCGAAAGCAGCCGCTGCCCCTGCCGAACCAGGAATCGCTTGCGGTAATCTTTCGGCTGCTGGCCTAACTGCAGTTCACGCAAGAGTTTATCGAGGTTGAGCGCCGGGGTTTCGGCCGCGGGGCCATTACCGCGCAGATCGCGAAACTTTTTCAGGCTCCGCTGCAGATCTTCTTTCTGAATGGGTTTCAGCAGGTAATCAATGCTATTAACCTTAAAGGCCTGCAGGGCGTATTCATCATAAGAAGTCGTAAAAATGACCGTGCTCTGTACGTTCACCCGCTCAAATATCTCAAAACTCTGCCCGTCGGCCAGTTCAATATCCATGAAGATCAGGTCCGGCGCATTGGTCGTCTGATGCTTTTCCAGCCAGTCTACGGTATCTTCAATGCTCGCCGTTACTCCCGCAATCGAGAGGGTAGGATCTACTTCGGCTACTAATTTCTGCAGTTTACGGACAGCCAGGTCTTCGTCCTCAACGATCAGCACGTTCATGATTAAGCGGGGTTAACAGGGGTAAGATAACACTAAAATAACCATCGGCCTCCCCCACAATCGGCTCATTCTGAGCCAGCAGTCGGTATTTAGCCTCAATATTAGACAAGCCCACCTGATTAGACAGGGTTCGGGTGTTTTTGCGCTGAAGGTTGTTACGAACCAGCAGTTCGGCGGCTCCTTCCGGCGAACTACCAGATTCGGCGGGCCGGGTTTTGATTTCCAGCGTAAGCGGTCGGTTCGCTTGGATTATGTTGTGTTTAACAGCATTTTCCAGCAGCATCTGCAGGGTCAGGGGCGGCAGCCGGTACAGGTAGTAATCCGGCGCTACGTCGACCTGTAGTTCAATACCGGCCTGGTAGCGCGTTTTCAGCAGGTGATAATACGAGTCAACGAACTCCAGCTCGGCAGACAGCGTCGTGAGTTGCGACTGATTAGTCTGAAGCAGGTAACGGTACACCTTGGCCATTTCATCCACGAACTGCTCTGCCTTGTCGGGTTCGTCGGCAATCAGCGACGAAAGCGAGTTCAGGCTATTGAACAGAAAGTGAGGGTTGACCTGATTTTTCAGACTTTCGAACTGACTTTGCAGATTGGCTTTTTTCAACTGCTCAGACTCCGCCAGGTTTTCCTGCCACCGGCGCATCGTGTACAGGCTTTCGTAAAGAAAAATAGTAACAATGTTGCCGACCCGCCCGTAAACAAACAGGCTCAGCAGTTGGCCAGTCCCGTAAGCTGCGGGCAGCAGCCCCGACTGGACGTAAGCATAAAACACAACCTGCTCGATCAGCGACGTAAATAGGAATAAGAAGGCGGCATTGAGCAGCACCCGCTGGGGCGTCTGCGACAGATTCGGATACCGGCGGGTAATCAGACGAAGCACCGGGTCGTAAACTGTAAACATGGCGGTAATCACCACTGCAGCCTGCAGCAGGGCCAGCCCAAATAGCCCAATATGCGTAGTCAGCAGGGGCCCGAAAAGGGAATAGGTCACAACCACGCTCAGGCAAGGCATCAACAGCCAATACACCTGCCGACTGCGTAGGCTGATCCAGGGCGGCCACCGGAGCACTATGTCCATAATCGTCTTCATGCAGTGATGGCCTGTCTGGACGGAATAAGCGGTAACCAGACTGAAAAATGCGATTCGTTTTCAGCAATGGACGGAATGCGTTTACCCAGTAACTGATACCGGACAATCAGCGCCGACAGACTTCCCTGCCCGCCATCAACCCGGCGCACCCGGATCTGCCGGTTGTTGCGCACCAGCAAACGCCCGGTGTTGGCCGTACTGATCTCAATACACAGGGGCCGGTCCGGGCTGATAGTATTGTGTCGGGTTGCGTTATCAATCAAGGTCTGGAGCGTTAACCGGGGCAAGTAACAGTCCCGATATGCCATATCCACGTTGAAGCGGAACGAAATGCCGGTTCCGTAGCGTGTAGTGAGCAAATACGCGTAGGAAGTGGCGAACCGCAGCTCGTCTTCGAGTGTCGCCAGATCACGGTCGCGGCCGGGGTCATCAACCGGATCTCTACGCAGCATATACCGATAGACGTGCGCCAGCGCATCAACGAACTTTTCGGCGCGTTGTGCGTCCTCCCCAATCAGGGAAGAAAGCGAGTTCAGGCTATTGAACAGAAAGTGCGGATTGACCTGCGTTTTGAGCGCATCGAGCTGATTTTCAATCTGGAGCCGCTGCAGACCTTCTTTTTCCATCTGCTTTTCGCGCCATTTGCCCAGCAGAAACAGACAGCCGTGCGCCAGGCAGAACAGCAGGTCGAAGATAAAACCCAGCCGCAACAGATTGCTCCACAATTCGGGAGTGATTGCGATGGAAAGCAGCGGAATGAATGCATAAGCCAGTAAGGTCAGGCAGATTGTCAGGAGCGTAACGGCCAGCACTCCTCCGAACATAACTCCCATTCGATAGAGCGTCTGGCTAACCTCTGAGTAGCGCTTTTCGGTCTGGTTGGCTACCCATCCGCAGGCAAAGATGGCAAAGGCATAGAAGGTATACAAAAACACCGTAGCGGTTATCAGCAACCGCCAGTCGGTCCAGTACCGGTCGCCCAGAAGAATGTAATTTCCAATTGGCACCGTCCAGGCAAAGGCCCCAAAGACATACCACCATTGCCGCGCAGGAAGCAGCACCGGCCGACCGCTGAGGGCAGACTGGCTCGTTTCGGGTGACAGATCGATGGGCATGGTCAGGTTACAGAAAACGGGCTTCACCGGCACACACGGACGCGTACAGGTGAAGCCCCGAAACTAGGAAATTGACGGACAAAACCTGTGCCACCCCCGTACGAACTGAACCAAAAGGCGGATGAACTGAGAAAAACAGGGGATGAATCGTATGAACAAATAGGCGTGTAATCGCCGGGCCGTTCTCTAATAATACGCCGGATAGCTATAGCGGCTTAGGCAACCGGTAAACATTGGTTTCACTCATTGGTTGCCTGGATGAACAATCCGAAAACAGTCATGGCAAACGACCCTAAAATTGACCGGCGCGACGACGTTCGCCCAGCGGAAGGCGAGCACAAATACGGCGACGTTGAATTTGCCGACCCAACCAACAAAAAGTACCCGATTGATACGCCTGAGCACGTACGGGCCGCCTGGTCGTATATCAATCACAAAGACAACGCAGCCAAGTACGATAAGGACGAGGTAGAGGTTATTAAAAACCGGATTCGAAAAGCCGCCAAAAAACACGACGTAGACATCAGCGACTAACCGCCGTCGGAGCGGTTACGTCTTGCGTTTTTTCTTCCGGGCCGACGGAAACAGGACGTTATTGAGAATTAATCGATAACCGGGCGAGTGCGGGTGCAGATTCAGGTCGGTGGGGTTTCGAAAGCCCCCGCCCCGCACGGACTCGGGGTCGTGACCGCCGTAGAACGTCCACTGCCCCCGGCCAAGTTCACCATACAGATATCGGTGAGATGTCTTGCCTTCGCCCATGACCAGTACGCTCGGTTTAACGGCCGATTTGCGGAAGGCCGTTGTCTGACCCATAAACTCTTTAATGATCGACTCGTGATTCTGGGTTAGCATGGCCGGAATGACATCCCACTTGGCCGAAAAGTTGAACAGCTCAAAGAAGCCCCCCGGCTGGTCATAGCCCCGGCCGCCCGTCGAGTTAATGTCTGAAAAAGTTGAATAGCCCCGGTAGCCATTATCGCCTTCGAGCGTAAAATTTTCAAACGCCACCGACTTGCTGAAGTCCAGTTTCGACTGCGCATCAGGATCAACGCCGTCGCCGTCGTAGCTACTGCCAACGATGTCCACGCCTTCGGCCGCCAGGGCAATGTCGAAGGTTTCGGCGCCCGAACACATCGCGAACAGGTACCCGCCCCCGGCGCAGAACTCTTTGATCGCTTTGGCCACCGCCAGCTTCATCTGCGATACTTTGGCGAAGCCATATTTTTTGGCAATATCTTCCTGGGCTTTAATGTCGGCCAGCGACTGCCGATGCAGATTCCGGCCATACTGCCCCGTAAAATCTTCGTGGTGGAGGTGCAGCCAGTCGTATTTAGGCAGCTCGCCCTTCAGAATTTCCTCATCGTAAACCACCTCATAAGGAATCTCGGCATAGGTCAGGACCAGCAGCACGGCGTCGGTATTTTCAAACTCCGAGGGGCTGACCTTGATTGGCGAGTACACAATAATTTTGGCGGCCTTCTGAAGCGTCACCACGTTCATGTTCAGGTCCGGGTCGGCCAGTTGCTGACGTAACGAAGCCGCTTTGGCATCGCTCAGGACCTCGAACGAAACGCCCCGCACCCGGCACTCGGTTTCAAAGGCCGACGTCTGTTTGATCAGAAAGCTGCCACCCCGATAGTTCAGCAGCCAGTCAACTTCCTGATCATCTTTCAGCACTTTATAAGCGATACCATAGGCCTTAAGGTGATTGGCCTGCTGATCGTCCATCGGGATCAGGATGGAATTAGCCCAGCCCGACGTAACCCGGCCGACAACGGCC
This sequence comes from Spirosoma taeanense, assembly GCF_013127955.1. NCBI lineage: Bacteria > Pseudomonadati > Bacteroidota > Cytophagia > Cytophagales > Cytophagaceae > Spirosoma > Spirosoma taeanense. Next base: position 2,013,350 of record NZ_CP053435.1, on the reverse strand, counting down.
CAAATAACCAGAAGAAAAAGGAGATGCCGTTTCATGAAGCGCGTTATTTTTGACTCACCTTACTAACTTATTGCCAAACCGCTACCTGAATGGTCTGGAATTTCTTACAAGTTACTCGTTACGGCGTTACGCTTATTTCTGTTCTTTTCCTGTTTGCTATGGCCTGCAGTCGCCAATCGGTTCCCAATGGTTCATTGCCCGTCGAAACGGGCGTGTCACAAACGCTGGCCAAGGTCCGGGCGCAGACTATCCGCCAATTGACTTATGCGCTGCATTTCGATATTCCAGATCAGAAAACCCAGCCCATTCCGGCCACGGAAACCCTTACGTTCGACTGGCAAAAAAACAGGGCTTCGTTACAGCTCGATTTTAAGGAAGAACGTACTCATTTGCAGAATGTTTCAGTCAACGGTCTGGATATTCCGGTTGCATTTGAAAGCGAACATATCCTGATTTCTCCTGCTTTTCTGAAGCCCGGACGTAATTCAATTAGCATCCGGTTCACGGCTGGGAATCTATCGCTGAACCGCAACGATGACTACCTGTATACGTTGCTGGTGCCCGACCGCGCCCGCACGGTCTTTCCATGCTTCGATCAACCCGATTTAAAGGCGTCGTTTCAACTGTCGCTGACGGTCCCGGCCGGTTGGCAGGCCATGACCAACGCTCCTCTGCGTGACTCATCGGCAACCGGCGAGCGGAAAGCCCTGACGTTTCTGCCATCCAGCGTTATGCCTACATATCTCTTCTCGTTTGTGGCGGGCAAATTCACGCCGGTTCAGCGAACAGTGGCGAAGCGGTCCATGACGCTGCTTCACCGCGAAACCGACGCGACCAAAATCCGGCTGAGTCTGGATACGATTTTCCATCTACACGCCAACGCTTTACAATTTCTGGAAGACTACACGCAGATTCCCTATCCCTTTCAGAAATTCGATTTCGCGGCCATTCCTGATTTTCAGTACGGCGGCATGGAGCACGTTGGCGCCATTGATTACCGGCTGTCGAGTCTGTTTCTGGATGCTGGTGCCACCCGCGATCAGAAGCTTTCCCGCGCCACGCTGATCGCCCACGAAACGGCCCATATGTGGTTTGGCGACCTGGTTACGATGCGCTGGTTCAACGATGTCTGGCTGAAGGAAGTTTTCGCCAATTTCATGGCCGACAAGATTACCGAAACCTCTATACCCGACGCCAATTACGATCTTCAGTTCGTCACGGACCATTTCCCGGCTGCCTACGCCGTCGACCGGACCGAGGGCACCAACCCCATTGGCCAGCCGCTGGGAAATTTGCAGGAAGCCGGAACGCTTTACGGGGGTATTATCTACCACAAAGCCCCGATCATGATGCGGCAGTTGGAGCGACTCATGGGAAAACCCGCCCTCCGCGACGGACTGCGCGAGTATCTGAAAAAATACGCCTTTGGCAATGCGACCTGGACCGATCTGATTACTATTCTGGACGCCCGCACGCCGGTTGATCTAAACGCCTGGAACCAGGTCTGGGTAAGCGAAACAGGACGACCCAAATTCACCTATAAGCTCGAAACGGCCAACGGAAAAATTAGTCAGTTTGTCGTTTCGCAGACAGGCGAAGACGGCTCCAACCGAATCTGGCCACAGTCCTTTGAAGTGATGCTGATATACCCGGATCATACGGAGGAACTGACCGTGCCGATGAATCAGTCGCAGGTTGCGCTGGCGGAAGCTGTGGGTAAGCCAGCCCCATCGTTTGTTGTATTCAACTCGTCGGGACAGGGCTACGGTCTGTTTCCCGTAGATCTGGCCATGATACCCAAAGTAGGAACGCTTAGCAATCCGGTAACGCGGGCCGCGGCTTATATCAATCTATACGAGAACATGCTAGCGGGGTCGGTTATCCGACCGGCGCAACTGGCCGAACACTACCGTACGCTGCTGAGCCGGGAAACGGAGGAGTTGAACCTGCGCCTATTGACCGGTCAGCTCTCCGACATCGTCTGGAATTTCACCAGACCCGAAGACCGGCCGGCTTTAGCCACTGCCGTTGAACAGGACGCCTGGCAGGCGATGGAACACGTAACCGTTGCGGGCCGTAAAAAGCTGCTGTTTCGCCTGTATCAGAACATCGCGTTCAGTCCGCCAGCCCAGGAGCGGCTATATGCCATCTGGAGCGAGCAGAAAGCGCCCGAGGGCGTAACCCTTACCGAAGATGACTATACCGCGCTGGCCCTTGCGCTGGCCGTGCGCGACTATCCTGCCGACAATATTTTGCAGCGCCAGTTAGGACGGATTAAAAATCCGGATCGGAAAAAGCGTCTGGATATTATGATGCCTGCTCTATCAACCAACGTCTCGGAGCGCGACGCCTTTTTTGCTTCACTGGCTATGGAAGCTAACCGCGACCATGAAGCCTGGGTGACGGCCGCCCTGGGGTATCTGCACCATCCGCTGCGAGCGGAAACGTCGGCGAAGTATCTGCCCAAAAGCCTGGAGCTACTCGAAGAAATTCAACGCACCGGCGATATTTTCTTTCCCGAATCCTGGTTGCGGTCAACCCTTTCGGCCTACCAGACACCCGCTACAACCCAGCTCGTACGGCAGTTTCTGGCCAATCGGCCGGGCTATAACCCGCGCCTGCGGGCTAAGCTGCTGCAGGCAGCCGATGGGCCATTCCGGGCCAGCCGATTGCTCTATGAAACCCGGTAAGGCTCATGAAACCAGAAACGGTTTGGGACTGAAGCACAGCACAAAAATCAGCAAGGCCAGCCAGCCCAGCACCAGCCGTTTGGTATCCAGTGGTTCCTCCAGTTCAGTTTCGGGGTGATAGATTCCCAGGAATCGCCCCAGCACGAACACGAAAACCAGAAACCCAGAATAGCCTTCCCAGTCCGGCCGCAGCCAGGAGAAAATCAGTTGGGTAACCACGATGCTTAACGTAATCAGCAGGGATGTCATGCGGTTCTCGCTGATGCGCATGAACGCCAGATACAGAAATCCGATGTACAGCGCGAACCAGCCCAGCTCGGTGTAGAATTTATCGTCGGACAGCTCAGCAAAAATGGCGGGTTTGAATAAGCCCAGCCCGGAATAAAACGCAAAAACAATAAACAGGGCGGGTGCTACCCACCCGAATCGCTCCCGACCGATGAGCGCATACAGAATGTGTCCGCCGTCCAGCTGGCCAATAGGAATCAGGTTGAGTGAGGTAAAAAACAGCGCGAGATAACCCGCCATCAGGTACGGGTAATGCACCATCTCGTTGGGATGCGGCACTCGCGCCGGGTCGGCTACGTATGTTTTGAAGAAGTTGAACAGCAGATTGTCGCCCAGCCCCACGGCTGCGCCTTCCGGCAGGTTATTGTACACATACTTACCGTAATCCAGACCATACTTTGCATAATCCGGATGGATGGTGAAGATAAACGACGGGTCGGGCAGGTGCGTGAATCCATACCACAGCACTACCAGCGCCAGCACAAACCCGGCCAGTGGCCCGGCAATGCCAATATCGAAATACTTCCGGCGGCTGTTAATGTAATCCTGAATGCGAATAAACGCCCCCAGCGTTCCGATGCTTTGGCCAATGCCAAGCCAGAGCGGAATGTAGTAAGGCAGCGTTACGCGCACCCGGTTGGCCTTCGCCGTGAAATAATGCCCGAACTCGTGCACCGTCAGGATAGCCAGAAACGGAAGTGAAAATTGCAGCCCGGCCACAAACTCCGGCCAGCCGAGCGTTGTCATTCCTGGCAGCGGAATAAACAGCCGCCCGAACATCCACTCGGCCCCGGCCATGGTGGTTGTGACGAGCGTGAGCAAAAAAAGACCTCCGTGAAGGAGGTAGGTTTTCGTACGTTGACTCATGGTATGAAGCCACTGAAGGACGGGGGCTAAATGCGTAATCGGATGATTATGCGCCTACGGCCCGGCCTGAAGCGTCTGGTCTAAATAATCAAGAATGGTTTTGGGTGGCTGAACGTGTACCGCCTGAATACCTAACTCGGACGCGGCCCGGATGTTCGCGGCATTGTCGTCGAAGAAAGCCGTTTCTTCAGCAACCAGTCCCTCACTGCTCAGCACGTGCTGGTAAATCTCCGGCGACGGCTTTGCCAGTCGAACCTCATAGGAATAAAATACCCGGTCAAAAAGCGATTCCAGCGTCGGCAGGTTCAGCCCCATGAGCACCTGATTTACCCGTCGAATGTGAATCGGACTGGTATTGCTCAGCAGAAACAGCCGGTAATTGGACTTCAGCTCCCCCAGTCGCTCAATACGTTCCACGGGCAGGTCGAGCAGTACCGTATTCCAGGCCGTATCAATAACCTCATCAGCCCAGTTGTCATTCCGGAGTAGTTGCCGAACGTGTCCCCGAAAGGCCACGTCGTCAATCAGCCCGGTTTCGTAATGATTGATGAACTGGTGCTGTTTCCAGATGGCCTGCACTTCTTCTTCCGGCAGATTGGCCAGCATGGCGAAGTTGCGGATGGGCGCCGTCAGGTCAATCGGAATAATTACGTCACCGAGATCAAAAATCAGATTCTTTATCATGGTCCAGCCAGTTACTCTACCACAACCCCCATCGAACAGAACTTTTCGATTCGCTGCTCAATGCGTGCCTGCGGATCAATGGCGTTGAGTTCATTCAGCGCGTCGAGGATAACCGTTTTGAGATGATGAGCCATTTCCTGATGGTCGTTATGAGCGCCCCCCAGCGGCTCTTCCACAATGCCGTCCACCAGTTTAAAGGTCGTCATATCCTTGGCCGTCAGTTTCATGGCTTCAGCAGCTTGCTCCTTGAAATTCCAGCTCCGCCAGAGAATAGTTGAGCAGTTTTCAGGCGAAATAACCGAATACCAGGTGTTTTCGAGCATCAGCACGCGGTCGCCGATGGCAATACCCAGCGCCCCGCCCGATGCACCTTCGCCGATTACGATACAGATGACCGGCACCGTCAGCATGAACATTTCTTTCAGGTTGCGGGCAATGGCCTCCCCCTGTCCGCGCTCTTCGGCCTCCAGACCAGGGAACGCCCCCGGTGTGTCGATGAGCGTAATGATGGGCTTGTTAAATTTTTCAGCCAGTTTCATCAGCCGCAGCGCCTTGCGGTAGCCTTCGGGGTTAGGCATGCCGAAGTTACGCTGCTGCCGTTGCTTGGTATTGCGGCCTTTCTGCTGCCCGATAATCATAACCGTCTGCCCGTCGATTTCGCAGAAACCTCCCACCATCGCCGGATCATCGCGAACGGTACGGTCGCCGTGCAGTTCCACGAACTGATCGCACATCAGCGAAATATAGTCGAGCGTATAAGGCCGGTCGGGGTGACGCGACAGCTGAACCCGCTGCCAGCGGGTCAGGTTCTGGAAGATCTCCCGACGCAGCCGGTCAATGCTCTGCTCGAGAATCGTTACGGCATCACTAACGTCTACATTACTGGTCTGAGCCAGGCGTTTGGTCTCTTCCAGCCGCGCTTCGAGGTCGGCAATGGGTTTTTCAAAATCAAGATATGTTCTCATTCAGGGATGACCGGGTCGCCGGTATGATTATGAACGCTGAGCGATGAAAAGGGCTCATTGCGGAGCCAGCTTTATCGTTCGCCCTTCATCAATTTATAAGTCAAAAGTCTCGCCTTTTTTCGGAATAACTACCTGCGGATAACCGGCTTCGGCCAGCGTGTCTCGGAAGGACTCCATACTCTCGTATTCGCCGTGAACCAGAAAAACTCTTTTGAGCCTTTCAGGCGACTGCATGCCGATAAAGTTCATCAGATCGTTCCGGTCGCCGTGTCCGCTGAATACGTCGATCTTCTCAATATTGGCCAGCACCTGATGGTCTTTTCCCTTGATGCTCAGCGTCGACTGCCCATTGAGGAGCCGCCAGCCGAGCGTTCCCTCGGCGCAGTAACCAATGATCAGAATGGTTGAATAGGGATTGCTGATGTTTTCGGCAACGTGATACTCGACCCGCCCCCCCTGCACCATGCCTGACGATGAGATGATGATGCACGGCTCGTCATAGTTCGACACGGCTTTACTGGCCTTCGACGATTCCAGAAACTGGAAGTTCTGAAAGTCGAACAAGGTTTCGTTCTCCCGATAGAACTCCTTGGCTTCACCGCTCAGCATCTTCACATGCTGGAGGTAAATCTTGGAGCTTTCAAACGCCATTGGGCTGTCGGAGAATACCCGGATGGGCGGGAAACCGCGTTCGGTATAGAGCCGGTTGAGTGTATAGAGCAGAGCCTGCGTCCGGCCAACGCTGAAGGAAGGAATAATCAACCGCCCCGGAATGTCGATACACGTCCGCTGAATGACGTCGGCCAGCGCATCCTCGGGCGACTGCATATTCTCGTGTAGTCGGTTCCCGTAGGTACTTTCGCAAATCAGATAATCGACCGGCGGTACGGGTGCCGGATCAACCAGCAGCGGGTAGTTTTTACGGCCAATGTCACCCGAGAAACAGATGCTTTTCTGTTCGCCGTTCTCCACCACGTTGATCAGGATGTGGGCCGCGCCCAGCAGATGCCCCGCCGGAATAAAGGTTACGTCCACCCCATCAGCTATCTTAAACTTTCTATTGAAGGCAATGGGCACAACGTTCTCCATCGCTTCCCGAACCTGCTTATCCAGGTACAGGTCTTTCTGCATCTGGGCCTGCCGATCCCTAACCCGCTGTTTCTTACTGGCATTCAGCTCATTGATGCGCTTTTGATTCAACGAGGCCGCATCCCGCAGGAGCACATTCGTCAGCGCAAAGGTAGGCTCCGTACAAAGAATCTGGCCTTCATACCCTTCGCGATACAGATTTGGCAGGTTGCCCGAATGGTCAACGTGAGCGTGGGTTAGCAGCACTAAATTGATACTTGAAGCCTCAAACGGGAAAAAGCCCGGTTGCGGAGTAGTTGGGGCAGTTTGACCATTGGCACCGGACCGCTCCAAATCCGACCCACAGTCAATCAGGATGCGATAATCGTCTTCCAGTTCCAGCAGATACATACTGCCGGTAACCTGCCGGGCCGCCCCCAGAAATGATATTTTCATGCGTACAGCTTACTATACAATGTCGTTTGTTCGATGTCTCGTTCAGGTTTGGCCTATTAACAAGTCAGGTGGTTGACGTAAGTTTGCAAAAGTACGAAATGCAGTCCGAATCGCCTAACCGTTCCCAAATGCGCTTTCTGTCCCAATCGCCCCTTCTTTTACTCCGTTTTCTGCTAGTTTGTTTTCCTATTGTTTGCCGCCCGACAACTGCAGCCGCGCAGCGTAATCCCGCCACCGACTCGCTGGCAACGCAACGGCTACTAAATCAGGTCGAAGCGTTTCAATCGTCGCCCGCCGTTCGGTTTGGTACTGTTGCGTTGTCAGTTCGGCGGGTAAGCGATGGAGAAGAACTTATTGGCTATAACGCCCGGCAAAGTCTTCCCTCGGCTTCAACGCTAAAATTGATTACAACGGCAACGGCACTGGCCGTCCTCGGCGGAAACTATACGTACACGACCTTTCTGGAGTATGACGGGCGCGTTCAGGACAGCATTCTGATCGGCAACCTCTACGTTCGCGGTACGGGTGACCCTTCGCTGGGCAGCTGGCGATTTACGAACTACTATGATCTATCAGCCTTGCTGAAAAGCTGGTCAGATGCCGTTCGGGCGGCCGGTATCCGCCGGATACAGGGCGCCGTCGTAGGCGATGCCAGCCTGTATCCGGACCTCACAACGCCCGGCACCTGGCCCTTCGGCGACCTCGGCAACTATTATGGGGCCAGTCTGAGCGCTCTGAATATCAACGAGAATCTGTACCGGGTGTTCTTCAACGTCGGCCGGAGCATCGGCGCTGCCGCCAGCGTGGCCCGAACGGACCCGTCCCTGCCCTACCTGACGTTCCGCAATTCGGTGACCACCGATGCGCGCAACACCGGCGACCAGGTAAACATCTACGGTGCCCCGTTTCAAAACCAGCAGTGGCTTACGGGCAAAGTACCCATGGGCGAACCCGCCAACGAATTCAGCGTAAAAGGCTCGCTGCCCGACCCGGCCTACTTTGCGGCCCACGCCCTCCGCGAACAGCTACAACAGAACAACATCCCGGTTAGTGAGCAGCCGCTGTCGGTGGGGGGCGGCCAGCCGATTACATTTCCCACGGGGGGCAGCCGAACCATTCTCAGCCAGCATAAATCGCCAGTCCTGACGGAGCTGGTCCAGCAGACAAACTTTCAGAGCATTAACCTTTACGCCGAAGCCCTGCTGCGCACAACGGCCTTAAGCCTGGATAAACGTGTCCGCTCGACCGAAGCTAGTCTGGAGGCTCTGATTACGTTCTGGAAAAATAAGGGCGTCAATCTGGATGGCTTCCGAATCCGCGACGGTAGCGGTCTGTCGACGGTAGGTGCGCTCACGGCCGATAATATGACAGGCATTCTGAGCGCAATGGGTAGGGAGAAAGCGTTTCCGCAGTTCTACGAGACAATTCCCGTGGTTGGCCAGACCGGCACGGTAAGGAGTCTGGCGCGCGGAACAGCGGCAGCGGGCAAAATTCGGGCCAAAAGCGGCTCTATCGAGGGGGTCCGGGCTTATGCCGGTTACTTTACCGCTGCCGATGGCGAACGGTTGAGCTTCTGCGTACTGGTGAACAAATTCACGCCCGGTCAGAATCGGGCGGTTACAGCAGCCCTGGAAAAGTTATTTGTCAATCTGGTGAGCCTTAAGGGCAGGTAAACAAAGGTGGGCCGACCGGGCTGTTTGTATAGCCCGGTCGGCCCACCTTTACAAAGCTTTACTCTTCACCGTCGTGGTCGCAGATCGTCACGACATTGAACCAGTACTGGCCAATCGCTTTCGTTACTTCACTAAGCCGCTGAAAAGTTGGCGGCTTGGTAATGAAGCTGTTAGCTCCGTTGTAATAAGAGGTTTCGATATCGTCTTTAGCATCCGAGGTAGTCAGAACCACAATCGGAATATGACGAAACTGATCGCTGGCTTTAATTTCGCGCAGCGCTTCCCGGCCATCTTTACGGGGCATATTCAGGTCCAGCAGAATCAGTTCGGGCAGGGTGTGCTCAGCACCAATGTAGCGGCCCTGATAATTCAAAAAGTCCAGCAAATCCTCTCCATCCTCGGCAAACGAAATGCGGCTGGATGGATAATGCTGGTGAAAAGCTTCACGCGTGAGGTAGCGGTCGTCCTCATCATCGTCAACCAGCAGAATATGAATAGGCTTTGGATGAGTTTGATTGGTCATAGTCATTTGACGACTGGCTTTCGGGAAGTATAACAACAAATGTGGTACCCTGATCCGGCTGACTGCGGGCAGTGATATAGCCGTGATGATAGACTACAACCCGCTTACAGATAGCCAGGCCAATACCAGTTCCTTCAAACGCAGTCTTGCCGTGCAATCGTTGAAAAACCTTAAAAATATGATCTAAATACTTTACGTCAAAACCAATACCATTGTCTTCAATGGTAATCTCAAAATAGCGACGATCCGAAATCAGTTCCGGATAATCGCTACCGAAAATTGGCCGGGCGTGAATGCGCAGCTTTGGCTGGACATCTGGCCGCGAGAATTTAAGTGCGTTGGAAATCAGGTTGGCAAACAGATGATCCATCTGGCTGGCTACCGCCTGAACCACCGGCAGCGGACCCACTTCAAGCTGAACATTCAATCCTTTAATCCGCAGTTCCTGGTCTTCGAGGATGTGCTGAATGATGTTATTCAATCGAACCGGCTTGAAGTCCTCCCGATGGTTGGAAATGCGGGAAAAATTCAGCAGATCTTTGATCAGCTTCGACATTCGCTCAGCCGAGTGACTGATTTTATGCATAAACATCGCACTATCCCCGTCGAACAGGTTGGCGTAGCGCCCCATGATCAGATTAGCGAACGACTGAATTTTACGCAGCGGTTCCTGCAGATCATGACTGGCCACAAAGGCAAACCGCTCCAGCTCTTCGTTGGACGCTTCCAGTTGCCGGATCTGTTCTTTTAGCCGGGCTTCGTAGGCCCGCAGCTGGTCTTCGGTTTGCTGCCGTCGGGCGAGTTCGTTCTCCAGCAGACGATACGAAATGGCCAGCACCACAAACGTTAGCAGTGATAGCGAGAAGATAACAATCAACGCATTACGAAACGAGCGGTCGGCCTGTTCGCTGCGCTGCTTCAGCAACCCTTCTTCGGTATCAATCATGCGGGCTACCTCAACCCGGATAAGGTCCATCCGCACTTTGCCCACGTGCAGGTACGCATTGCGCGTGGCCGACGTCAAGCCGTTGGCTTCCTTTACCTGCCGCTGACAAATCTTTATTTTAGCCTCAACTAAACGAGCCAGTGTATCGACACGTTGCTGCTGCGCCGGATTATCAGCCGTTAATTGCCGAAGCTGGGTAAGTTCCTTCGGTACCAGCGGCAGCGCAGTGTAATACGATTCCAGAAAGAAATTTTCGCCCGTAATCAGATACCCACGCGTGCCGGATTCGACATCTTTCAGCGCCGATAGAAGGTCATCTAACTGGCCGATTACCTGATGCGTATGCTGCACACGCTGACTATCCCTGCTATATTGATCATAGCTGTAGAACGACATTGCAAACCCCAGCGCAATCAGCACAACTGCCAGCACAAACCCCAGCGCGATGCGCCGGTTCATCGGGACGTTGGAAGAGTGTTGCAAAAGGGCCATTACGGTGGTATATATGACTGGTTGCAAATATACAAACAACTCACAATATGACCGGGCTAAGTCCGGTCAGGAACGTCTGGGTTACAACGTCTCAACCACCAGATTATGATTCGTATAGATGCAGACGTCGGCCGCAATATGCAGACTTTCACGGACCATTTCCTCGGCCGACAGGCTGGGCGCATGCTTCTTGAGGGCGACGGCCGCCGACTGCGCGAACATACTCCCCGAACCGATAGCGGCAATGTCGTGATCCGGTTCAAGTACATCGCCCGTACCGGATACGATCAGCAGGTCCTCTTTCGACGCGACAATCAGCATGGCTTCAAGTTTTCGTAGGTACCGGTCCGTACGCCAGTCCTTGGCCAGTTCAATAGCCGCCCGTTTGAGGTTGCCGCCGTAGGCATTCAGTTTTTCTTCAAATCGTTCAATGAGGGTAAAGGCATCGGCCGTAGAGCCGGCAAAACCCGCCAGCACTTTACCGCCCATTAGAACCCGGATTTTGCGCACATTACTTTTGGCTACGGTATTGCCCATGGTAGCCTGTCCATCGGCTCCGAGTGAAACATGACCGTTGTGGCGGATACCCACTACGGTCGTTGCGTGAATCTTTGGTTGCATGAATTGTGATTTGTGTCGATTGGATTAACACAGCAACGACGCTTTTCGTCCGCCTTACCCCTAAAAAAGCGAGTAAACAAACTGATCAGGCGTTGGTTTCGCAAGGGAACCAGTTTAGAGAACGCGTATAAGAACCGCTTTCTTGTTCGTGCTGCTGACCTCGATGATGAGTCTGGCCCAATCCGACACACCCCGTTTGGAAGGAATTGTTTCCGTTGGCACCTATCAGCCCGTCGGCATGACTATCTCGGTCAGGCAGCGGCTGTTTGTTTTCTTTCCCGCTGGACCGATACGTATGAATACGGCCTGGTTGAACGGAAAGACGGGCAGCGCATCCCGTTTCCGATGCCAGCTGGAACCAGTGGGATACGGTTAACCTACAGCAGCATTTTGTGAGCGTACAGGCGCTGTTCATTTATCAGGACGATGCGCTTTGGGTGTTTGACCCGGCCAATCCCAACTTCGGCAAATCCATACCCGCTGGGGTTAAGTTGCTCCGAGTTGACCTAACTACAAACCAGATTACGCATACGTACGTCGTTGAGGATGTGCCGCTCAGCCAGGCCAGCCTGAACGATGTACAGGTAGACCCTGGTCGGCAGGTAGCTTATCTGCCCGACCCCGGCCGGGCGTGTCTGGTCGTGCTGGATCTGAAAACCGGTAAAAGCCGCAGTGTACTGATGAAGCACCCGTCGACCACCGCTGATCCGCAAAAGTCAGGATAACTCCTTCAGGTCGCTGAATGGAATCGGCCGGTTAACGCTTTCTTCAAGCGAAATAAAGGTTTCGGTTCGCTGAATACCGCTCACTTTCTGAATCTTGTCGTGCAGAACCTCCCGTAAATGCTGCGTATCGCGGCAGACTATCTTGGCAAAGATGCTGTAGATACCCGTTGTGTAATGAACATTGACCACTTCGGGGATTTTTTCCAGCTGCACGGACACTTCGGCGTAGAGCGAGCTTTTGTCGAGATAAATTCCCAGAAACGCGCTGATATCCCAGCCCAGCTTGGTGTGATCAATGACCAGTTGTGATCCGCGTACAATCCCCATCTGCTTCATTTTGTTCATTCGGACGTGCACTGTCCCCCCCGATACGAAGATGCGCTTACCAATTTCCGTGTACGCCATATTCGCATCCTGCATGAGCAGGCTCAGAATTTTCAGGTCTGTATTATCAATTTCTAAATTTTTCTCGGTCATCTTCGGGGACTTTTTGATGAATGCTAACAAAAGTAGCCACTTTTTAAATCTATTATAAATTTTAAGAAATTTTTATGTAAAATTTGCAACGAAACAGAAAGCTGCTTTATCTTTGCATTGTCAAGTTGATCGAGCGGGGTCACACGCCGATCTTCTTGGCACCTTTTTTTCACACTGTAGGATGTCGAAATTGGCAGACGTGCCCTCCTGTCTCGGGGGTGGTGATAAAGGATAAACGCAGCATAATGCCGCTCTTCGGAGCGACTGGGGTTGACCACCAGAAGTTGTACTGTGGCTAACTGCACCGTGGGCGGTTCGAGTCCCCCTCCTACAGCATTGATCGCTCCGGCGATCCGGCAACAGGCCGAATGATTTTAGTTTGTTGATGAAGTGTAATTGAACACGCCGATCTCGCTGAGGTCGGCGTTTGTTTTTTAGGCGCAGCGCCGACCTGACCCAAACGCGGACTTTTTTGTCTATTTTTGTGGTTTATTACGAAAGACTCCTCCGTTATTCCAACGTGAAACATATCCGCAATTTTTGCATTATCGCCCACATTGACCACGGCAAAAGTACGCTGGCCGACCGCCTGCTTGAGTATACCAAGACGGTTGGTGCCCGCGACATGCAGGCGCAGTTGCTGGACGATATGGACCTTGAACGGGAGCGTGGCATTACCATCAAGAGCCACGCCATTCAGATGAATTACACCCATAATGGGGAAACGTACACGCTGAATCTGATCGATACGCCGGGTCACGTCGACTTCTCCTACGAGGTGTCGCGCTCGATTGCCGCCTGCGAAGGGGCACTGCTGCTTGTGGATGCCTCACAGGGCATTGAGGCTCAGACAATCTCGAACCTGTATCTGGCCATGAACAGCGACCTGGTGATCATCCCGGTCCTGAACAAAATCGATTTGCCGGGCTCCATGCCCGAAGAGGTAAAGGACGAGATGGTTGACCTGCTCGGCTGCGAACGCGACGAGATCATTCCGGCCAGCGGTAAGGAAGGCATCGGTGTTCCCGAAATCCTGGCGGCTATCGTCGAGCGGATTCCCGCACCCAAAGGCGATCCGGATGGTGCGCTGCAGGCCCTTATCTTCGACTCCCATTTCAATTCCTACCGGGGCATTGAGGTTATCTTCCGGGTGCAGAACGGCCGGATTCGCAAAGGCGACCGGGTTAAGTTCATGAACACCGGCCGGGAATATATTGCCGATGAGGTCGGCACGCTCGGGCTGGTACAGGTACCCAAAGATGTGATCGAGTGTGGCGACGTAGGTTACCTGATCTCGGGAATCAAAGTTGCCAAAGAAGTTAAGGTTGGCGACACCATTACGTCGATGGATCGGCCGGCGACCCAGGCTATCCAGGGCTTTTCGGAGGTGAAACCCATGGTCTTTGCCGGTATCTATCCCGTCGAAACGAGCGAGTTTGAAGATCTGCGTGAGGCCATGGAAAAACTTCAGCTCAACGACGCGGCTCTGGTCTGGGAACCCGAAACGTCGGCGGCTCTGGGCTTTGGCTTCCGTTGCGGCTTCCTGGGCATGCTGCACATGGAAATTGTGCAGGAACGGCTCGAACGCGAATTCGACATGACCGTGATCACGACGGTTCCTTCGGTACGGTTTGAAGTGTTCACCACCAAAGATGAAACGCTGACGGTATCAGCCCCGGCCGATATGCCCGATCCCAGCACGATCAACTGGATTGAAGAGCCGTTCATCAGGGCGCAGATAATTACGAAGTCTGAGTACGTCGGGGCCATCATTGGCCTTTGCATGGATAAGCGAAGCCTGCTGAAAAATCAGGTGTATCTGACCCAGGATCGGGTTGAGCTTCAGTTTGAGATGCCGCTCGCCGAGGTCGTCTTCGATTTCTTCGATAAGCTCAAAACTATTTCGCGCGGTTACGCTTCGCTTGACTATGAGTTTATCGGCAACCGGGAGTCGACCATGGTCAAGCTCGATATCATGCTCAACGGCGACCGCGTGGATGCGCTCTCGGCCATCGTTCACCGCGATAAGGCTTATGAGTGGGGCAAGAAACTCTGCGAAAAACTCCGCGAACTGCTGCCACGTCAACAGTTCGAGATCGCGATTCAGGCCGCCATCGGTCAGAAGATCATTGCCCGCGAAACCGTAAAAGCGTTACGTAAGGACGTTCTGGCGAAATGTTACGGGGGTGATATTTCCCGGAAACGTAAACTGCTCGAAAAGCAGAAGAAAGGAAAGAAACGCATGCGCCAGGTCGGCAACGTCGAAATTCCGCAGGAAGCATTCATGGCCGTTCTGAAGATTAACTAAGCCACTTCCATTTTAAAAACAGCGAAGCCAGCCCGTAATGAGGCTGGCTTCGCTGTTTTTAAACCACAACGCTAATTAACTCATTACGTCATATTGGCTCGCTTCCCAGAAGGGAAGCGAGCCGTTCGCGGATAATTTAACCTTATCCTGAAAATGCACAGTCCGAAGTTTCAGCTAAAATTTAATTGATTCAAATCTCATGGTTGGAACCCAATTGCAGCTGAAACCTATCATTCATTTCCTCAAACTTTCGACCCGAGCGTTATACCACCTTACGCATATTCCAGCCTATGAACTAACCAACAACGGCATCGATGCGGAATCGGTCTTTTCAAAAGAAATCCGGCTGATTAATTCCTGGTTGAACAGCACGGATAATTATAGAGAAATGATCCACATTGTAGAGACATTTTTAACAGAAAAGTTTAAGGAATTGAAATCGGAAGCCCATGGCATTGATCAGATTAGTAAGCTCCTCCTTACTTATTCCTATGCTGCTTGTATACAGCGTCGGTGGTTAACGCCTAGACATCCTCCGCTATTGAAAAGGAAATCCGGCAACTGGAGAAAGCGCAAGCTGCGACTATTGTCCAGCACGACACGGTAGCACTTTACAAGATTTGGGCCGAAGACTTCGCGGTAAATAGCCCCACCAATAACATCGTAAAGCTAGCCGAAGCAAAATGGGCAGTACGAACGGGGCTCATTGATTACTTCTTATTGGAAGTTACGCTAGAAGAGGTCATGGTATTCAAGGAGCCGTGCTCACTACGGGCAGGGAAGTCATTAAACCCGTCAGGAATGCGCCCATGGCCGAACAAACGGTTAACCGCCGGTACACCCAGATATGGATGAAACGAAACAGAAACTGGAAACACGTTGCCCTTGATGCATTAAAGATTCATTCTTCGGGGAAATGTATCAAAACATTCCACAAGCCAATTTATGGATTGTACCCGCCGTTGGTCATATTCCCCATATAGGGCCAATTCAACAGGAGTTTATTCGACGGGTGTGTAATTCTTGCTTACTACGAAGGAAACGAGACAACAACCTCAAAAGCGCACACCATCAGTCTGCTACCATAGCGGCTGATGTCTCTAGGCTAAGCAGCAGTAATTCTTAATGACGCACCGTAACTCAAGTTAAATACTGCCATTTTTTACCACCAACCTTACTGAAAACCAATAGACTTTTGCGTATCACCTTAACTAATCCTGATTATGCAACGTCAAAATCTTCCAGAAGAAAACGCCCTGAATACATCGGCCTCACCCGTCAGCCCGGCATCAGCAACTGGAAAAAACTTTACGGTTGAAGCGGGCAAAGACCGATTCAACGAGCCTATCCTGTTTGCGGGTGTCAATCCAAACCTGGTTAAAATTTCCGCAAAAGACACCGGTGGGCAGTTCTCCGTTTTTGAGTATGAAGGATTTGCCAAAATCGGCCCTTCGCTGCATATGCACCCTCATCAGGACGAGGTTTTCTACGTAGTGGAAGGAGAATTTTTGTTTCAGGTGGGCGAGGAAAGACAGACGCTGAAAGCGAATGACACCATTTTCCTGCCCCGAAATATTCCCCACACCTGGCTGCAACTTTCAGATAAAGGAAAAATGCTATACCTGTTGCAGCCGGCGGGCACGCTGGAGGAGTTCTTCAAGGAAATGAACGCCTTTAAACGACCACCAACCTTTGCCGAAGAACAACAACTATCGCGGAAGCACGGTGCGGAGACCATAGGTCCGCCGATAACGAAGTAAACGATTCTGCGTTTCTCCAAACGACGTATTTTGTCATGAATCACTGCTGCGACCATGAACATCTTCGACTACAGGCCACCTAGCCCAGCCCTTTGGGAATATGTCAGGCTTTATCAGATCGTCGGCTTTTCGTTTCCGGATACGGTAGAAGTTCCTGTTAAGCCCTACTGGCCCCGTGCCGAAAATTACCTGACCTTTCATCCGCGCAACCCCATAGTAGTTGAACACATTAATGGAAGCAAGGAAATCTGGAAACCGCGTTCCCTGCTAATTGGACAGGCTACAGGGATTACGAATCGGCAGCCTCTTCACGATTTCGTGTTATTCCAAATTGTTTTTCAGCCGGGTGCCTTATTTCGACTAACAGGCATTCCTGCGCACGAACTGGCGAATACATTCGTAGATGCCGAAGCGGTATTTGCGCCAGAAATCAACCTGGTTAATGAACGGTTAAGTAGCACGGATAATCATCTGGAAATGATCAGCATCGTGGAAGCTTTTCTTCATTATCAGATAAGGCGACGAAGCACGGCTTATTCCCGTCATTGCCAACAGCCGATTGATCGGGTAAGTCAGTTTCTTTTGCAGAGCCCATCGCCATTCGTGCTGGATTGGCTGGCCGATCAGGCATGCCTGAGCACCCGACAGTTTTACAATCTCTTTGTGCAGCGCATGGGCATCAGTCCTAAATTGTATGCCCGCATCGCCCGCTTCGACCAGACCGTAAAGCTAAAAAATGCCCAGCCCACTAAAGACTGGCTGAGCATTGCGCTTGAATTGGGTTACTACGATTACCAGCACTTAGTGCGTGATTACAAAGAGTTTACCAAACTCACCCCGAGCAAATTCTGTCAACGAGAAAGTAATGCACCAGAACGGACGTTTGGTAAGGCTGAAACGTAATGTAACCAAGCTGGCTTCGTTACGTTTCAGCCCAAGGGTTTCTAATAGTTAGTCGAACAGATACCAGTCTACTCCAAACGCAAACCCCCGGCGCATTTGCAGAAACTCCGGCGCAACGAAATAACCGGGCTGCAACACACCCTGGTTGGCATGGGTAAGCTTTACGAACAGCCGTGTCCGGTTAACCCGTAAGTTCGCGTACAGATCGGCCAGGACGTACCCTTCGACGCGCTGCTTGTTTTGCAGGTAAAACTGTTGCGTAACCGGCATATAGGCGTCGGCAAAGTAAGAGGACTTGTAGTGCAGGTCAACGCCCACCTGGATATACAGTACTTTGGCGTACAAAAACTCATACTGCAGGCGGGCATTCATAAAAAACGGTGGCGTCCGGAGAATATCCGTGCGGGACTGAACGGTGTAATAGAGTTGCCCTGATGTCAGGAATTTGCCGAAGCCGATCTGGTATCCCAGACCGGTTCGCAACACACTGAACGAGCCGGATGCCTGCCGCGCAATAGCCGCCGTGTCGAAATACGTATAGTTGCTGAGCAGAAAATAATCGAGCCCCGGCTTCAGCTGCAGCTTGCGATACCGCAGGTTAAACTGCCCGAAGGCGTGGTTGTATCCACGCAGTTTAAAGTCGTTCCGCCAGAAGAAGATGTGGCTCTGGAAACGTTCCTGCAGCAGCGTCGGCTGGACGAGCATAGCCGAATAACCCGCCGTCAGCCATTTGCTGTCAAACTGTCCCTGCAACCGGAAACCGCCCCCTACCTGATACTCGGCTTCGGCCGTCATCTGCGACAGACTATCGGGAAAATAGTACCCCAGCCAGCCCCCTAGAAACGTTTCGGCCCGGCGCGTTTCGTATTCATTGTAGAGCGTCCGGGAGGTATTATAGCGGGTGTACTGCCCATAAATCCGGCTGCGGAGGTAAGCCCGGTAGTTAAACGCTGAGCCCCGCCGACGGTAAACGCCCTTTAATCCAAACATATTCTCGACCAGCCGAAAGCGGGCATCCTGTTCAATGCGCGATGTATCGCCCAGAATGGCCGGGTAAAACCCAGGAATCTCCTCCCGAACGCCTTCAATAGCTGACCGGGTTTGCTGATTAAGTCGCAGCGTATCGTCCTGGTAGTAGTTTTTCTGGCGTCGGTAATCGAGTCGGTGAAACACCTGAAAGCCCTGATCAAGCACGTACTGATGATACACATGCCAGTCGTTGCGCAGCTCGCGGCCGTTCGGGTTAGGGCCCCTTGTGCTGCCCCCGTTCAGTCGGGCCTCACCGGTATAGGCATAAATGTTCGGCGTTCCGTCGAGATTCTCGCCGGTCAATACCCCCCCCTGCTCGTCGATGCTGTGGTTCATGTTAATGAAGTGCGCCAGCAGGGTGTACTTTTCGTTTTTGGACCGGTAGTTCGTATGCCCCACAAACCCCCAGTTCTGAGCCAGCAGTTTGGTCGGGTCATTGACGCCACTGGTTCCGAACTGCTTCTGCGAGGTAAACCGCTGCACATTGAATCCGACGTTCCATCGGGGCGTAATGTTCTGCGCGAAATTGAACCGCAGAATGTTCTGATTGTGTCCGCCCAAGGCCAGATACATATCCGTAAAGGGCGACTTGGTATCGAAATACTTGACGCCCATCGTCTGGTAGGCGTAGGGTGCGAAGACGTAATAGCCGGTCTGCGCCCCTAACTGCTGCGGCTCCTGCACAAAGACTGGCCGCATGGGCGTTCCGAGGTTGCCCAGGTCCTGATACTGATTCTGACTCCGCTGGACGTAAAGAAATAGATGGGTGTCGTCCATCGTCGTGTCGACGGTGTAGAGCTTCCGGCGGTTGTTAAAAATATCTTCCTCCAGCACGTATCGCGTTGACTTCGGTCCATAGATGACCTTGGTTGAGTCGTCGATGCCACTACCGCTGATGCCGGTGGTGCTGGACGGACGCCCCTGCTGCCCGCCGAAGCCAGGGAACCCGCCGGGGAGCTGGCTACCGCCCGGAAACTGCTGCGCCCAGGTAGTAAGCGTCAGGCCCAAAAGAAGAAACAGAAAAACTATACGCCGATTCATTAAGTCAAAAGTAAGCCAAAACGCCGGATACCTCCAGCGAACGATACTGGGTTAACGTTTTTTAAGGGTAGTTTGTGGTGTAGTCGATTTGAGCCCGAATCAATATCCCGTTGTCTGTAGCAGTTCGTCGAATTTAGCTTCATAACCGGGCAGGAACTCAACCTCGATCGGCAGCGAATACAGGGGCAGCCGATTCCGCTCGTCGGGCGTTAGTAGGGCGTCGAGCTTTACGCGATCTTTTTCGGTCGTTAACAGGCCAACACCGGGGGCCAGTCGGCTCAGGAGCCGGTCAAGATCCGCGCGGGTGTAAGCGTAATGATCGGCGAACCGGAAGTGCTCCCACAGAACGAACACTTGTTGAACGTACTGCTCCAGCAGGTCGGCGTTGGCCAGACCCGACACCAGTACAACATCCCGCAGTTCCTCGGCGGACGTAACCGAGCCGAACGGTACGGGCCGACCATATCGTAAGCCCGCAAAGAAAATTGGCGTTTCGGGACGGATGTAGGGCCGAATTAACACCTGGATGCGGTCCTGTTCCTGAACGGTAAGATCGCCGGGGCACTTGGTTACAATCACCGCGTCGGCCCGTCGGGCTCCGTGGCGATTCTCACGCAGCCGACCAGCCGGAAAAGGATGATCAGCGTAGAAAGGTCGGTTATAATCCGTCAGCAGCAGGTTCAGGTGCGGCTGGACCGCCCGGTGCTGAAACGCATCATCGAGCAGAACCCGCCGAACTTCCGGGTAGTGCCGCTGCAAATGCTGAATGGCGTCGGCCCGTCGTTCGCCCACAACCACCCGCACCCGCCGACCAAATTTCCGGTAGAGCTGCAGGGGTTCGTCGCCAACGGTTTCGGCCGTATCCTGATCCTGGGTAATCCGGAATCCCGTGGTCCGCCGACCGTATCCCCGGCTTAGCGTTGCCAGGTCAAACGGCCTGACCGACTTATCCGCTCTGTGCCGTTTAATCAAATATTCGATCATGGGTGTTTTGCCGGTTCCGCCCACCGTTATGTTACCAACGCTTACAGTCAGTATATCAGGCTTAAAACTTTCAAACAACCCCCTGTTATACAGTAAATTACGGATTCCGGTTATCAACCCATAAATTCTACTGAATGGAAGGAGTATCAAGAATAGCACCAGTTGCTTCACTAATAATTTCGTAACATTGCCTTTTTTGAGCAGCCAAAAGTAGTACTTTTAGGTTTGTGAACGCCCGCCAATACTAATCGGTACAATGAGTCTTAAAGCCGACTACCTGAAATATACGTTGCACTTTCGCTTCGAAGCGGGTACGTCGCGTGGCACCCTCACGGACAAAACATCTTATCTGATCCGGCTTTATGATGACGAAGACCCGTCTATCATTGGCTATGGCGAATGCGGTCCGCTACGGGGCCTGAGCTATGATGACCGGCCCGACTTTGAAGCACAGCTGGCGCAGAATTGCCGGGATTTCAACGAGTTGGATCTTCAATTGTTTAGCTGGAACGTTCCGATTGTGCTCAACCAGCTCATCAGTCAGCAGTTCCCGAGTATCCTGTTTGGCTTCGAAACGGCCATGCTCGATTTTCTGGCCGGTGGCAAACAGATCATCCTTGCATCAGATTTTACAGACGGCCGTCGTTCGCTCCCTATCAATGGCTTGATCTGGATGGGCAGCCCGACCTTCATGCGTCAGCAGATTGAGGATAAACTTCAGGCCGGCTACACCACGCTCAAACTCAAAATTGGCGCGATCGATTTCGAGCAGGAATGCGATCTGTTGGCCATGATCCGCGAGCGGTTTACGCCGGAGCAGATCACCCTGCGCGTTGATGCCAATGGCGCGTTCCAGCCCGAAGAAGCCATGGCTAAACTGGAGCGGCTGGCGACTTACGGCCTGCACTCAATTGAACAGCCTATCCGCGCCGGTCAGCCCGACCTGATGGCGGAGCTTTGCCGCCATTCACCCCTGCCTATCGCCCTTGACGAAGAACTCATCGGTCAGATGGAATATGTGCATAAGTTTCGGCTACTGAAGAAGATCCAGCCGCAGTTCATTATTCTCAAGCCTACCCTGCTGGGTGGGCTGCGCCACTGCGACGAATGGATTGAACTGGCCGGACGGCTCAACATCGGCTGGTGGATAACCTCGGCGCTGGAGTCGAACATCGGTCTGAACGCCATTGCGCAGTACACGGCCCAGTTCCGCAACCTGCTGCCGCAGGGACTGGGTACGGGCCAGCTATACCACAACAATTTCGAGAGTCCGCTCAGCATCGAACAGGGACAACTGCACTACAATCCCGATCAGCCCTGGGATGTCAGCCCCCTGACGGTGAGCAGTATGCAGTCGCGATAATCCTGTTTTCGGCCGCACCCTGCGGTGAATGACTTATACCCAGTCTATTCCTTTTTTCAGCAGATTCAGGGTTTGCTCCTCACGGCTGCCCGGTTCGGGCCGGAAATCGTAGGTCCAGTTGGCCTGCGGGGGCATACTCATCAGAATGGATTCGGTGCGGCCATTGGTTTCCAGCCCGAACTTCGTACCCCGATCCCAGACCAGATTAAACTCGACGTAACGCCCCCGGCGCAGTAACTGCCACTGCTTTTCGCGTTCACCGAAGGGCAGATCGCGGTTCTGATGCATGAAGTGCGTATAGATCGGCGCGAATGCATTACCCACATCCTGCACAAACGCGAACAGATCAGCCTTGTGGACCGCGTCGGCGGGTTTCAGATAATCAAAGAAAATGCCACCGATGCCGCGCGTTTCCTGCCGGTGCGGAATAAAGAAATAATCGTCGGCCCAGGTTTTAAACCGGGGGTGATAGTCTGCATTATGACGGTCGCAGACGGCTTTCAGCTGCTGATGAAACCAGCGGGCATCCTCCGCCACGACGTAATGAGGGGTCAGGTCAATACCTCCGCCGAACCAGCTATGGCCGGTACTCAGTTCGAAATACCGCACGTTCATGTGGATGATGGGCACCATCGGGTTGCGCGGGTGCAGCACAATCGAAACACCGGTGGCATAGAAACTCGGCGTTTCCTCCTGATTGGTCAGGTCCAGTGCGCGCAGCGTCGCTTCGGTGGCTTCGCCGTGTACTGCGGAGAAACCCACGCCCCCTTTCTCAATAACTGCCCCGTCGGCCAGCGTGCGCGAACGACCTCCGCCCCCACCCGGCCGTTCCCAGGCGTCCTCTCGAAACTGCCCAACACCATCGGCTTCGGCCAGTGCCCGGCAGATACGGGCCTGTAAATCGACAAAAAAATCCGTTATCGTTTCTTTACTGATACGTTGTTCCAAGGTCATAGGGTGGCAAAGTTCGTAAATTCTAGGCTGCCTTACCGCAGAATCCTCATTCCGTAAGTTTCAGCGCGTAGCGCGTGGGCCGGGGTTTGTCAATCAGCAGCAGGAGTCCCTGCTCGGCAAACTGACGTAACAGCTTGGTGGCCCGGTAGTCCGATACGTTGATCAGCCGGGCAAAGCGGTCGGCCGTAATATGGTCGTTCTTACGCAGGTACTGAATCAACGCCCGCGCCATGGGCGTTTTCAGCAACTGTGCATCGGCCAGCTCCTGGGTAATGATGAGCTTATTGGTTGGCACCGACTTGTCTTTTGCCCGGACGTAGATAGTGCGTTTGCTGGCTTCATCTACGGCGTAGTGCGGCTTTTCCTCGCTTTCGGCAACGGTAATAATCAGCACCTTGCGACCATCGGGCGCAATTGTTTCGTAGCTGATCGTCAGCGCAGGGTCGATGAGCCGGTCGGTCGCGTCTTCAATCTTGCGCATTTCGCGTATCTCCGACGGCACACCCACTATCCGGCCATCATCGGCGACCCCGATGAGCAGGGTTCCGCCCGAGGTGTTGGCAAAAGCGGCCAGCGTTCGGGCGATACGGTGGGCGGACGAGATCGAACGTTTGAACTCCAGCCGATTGCTTTCGCCCTGCGCGATGAGGTCGTCGAGTTGATTACGGGTCATAGACAGATAACAAAATAGCGGGCAAACTGGCCCTTAAGCGACTAAACAGTTTGGCCAAGGGAGCTGGTAACCAACAATTCATCCGGCCATATTAACAATTCAGCGGCTATTCTGACCGGTCATTTTTTTCGGACTGATTTGACCGGTAAATTAAGACCCGTAATATCAACGTATTATGACTATTTTAATCGTCGAGGACGAGCTGCTGGCCGTGCAGAAACTAATCAAGCTGTTATCCCTCAGCCAGCAGGCTCCTACCGTCGTTGGCGTGACGGACGGGATTGAATCAACCGTCGAATGGCTGAACGCCAACCCCCGGCCCGACCTGATCCTGATGGATATTGAGCTTTCAGACGGCCAGAGTTTTGAAATCTTCAACCTGGTGCAGGTCGAATGCCCGGTTATTTTTACGACTTCATTCGACGAACACTCCGTTGAGTCCTTCCGGGTAAACAGCCTCGATTATCTGCTCAAACCCATCAAAAAAGAAGAGCTCGAACAGGCGCTCAGCAAATTTAATGCGCTGGCTTCACGTAACGTTACGTCGCATGATATTGGCGATCTGGTCAATGACCTCCGTAGGCAGAACCGCACTCAGGAACCGCGTAACCAGCTTCTGGCCAAAGCCGGCCAGCAACTAATTTCCATCAACACCGCCGATATTGCTTATTTTTATCAAAACGAAGGGATAACTCATCTGTACAGCCGGAACCATACTCATTATGTCGTGGATTATACGCTTGATGCCCTGGAGGGCCTGCTGGAACCCAATCGTTTTTTTCGTGTCAACAGCCAGTTTCTTGTCGAGGCACGGGCCATTTTGCATACTCAACCCTCGGCGGATGGCCTCCTTGCAATTGACCTCAGACCGCGAACCGAACAGGCGGTTTTAGTCAGCCTAGACCGGATAAACAGCTTCACCGAATGGATCGGTCAATAAAATGCAGCGACTGAATGACAAATGGATGCGTATTCTGGGCGTTCCGGTACTGGCGTTTGTCGGGCAGTGGATGATGTATGGCTACACCAACGTTCCGTTTCCGAACGACTGGCGCATTCCGTTTTTCTTCATTCTGGGTACCGTGCTGGTCTGGGAAAGCAACCGATGGGGGATTATTTTTTCCCGCCAGCGCTACCCTGAACTGACGCAGACTCTGCAGCGGGTGCTTTACCAACTCATCTGGTTTATTCTGTTCGCCAGCCTGATTCGTATCTCGCAGACGTTCTTCTACCAGATCATCGGCCTCTGGCATTCCCGCGCATCGCTTCAGTTCAGGCCGTACTTTTTCAATACGCTCGTCTCGGTGGTGGGTACGGTTCAGGTAGCGGCCGTTTTTGAGGGAATCTATCTCTACCAGCGCTGGAAGGTGTCCTATACCGAGGCTCAGGAACTGAAAAAAGTGAACCTGCAAAGCCAGCTCGATTCTCTCAAAACCCAGATTAACCCTCATTTTCTATTCAACAACCTGAACTCGCTGTCGTCGCTCATTACCACCGACGCCGAGCAGGCCGAACGGTTTCTGGACGAGCTGTCGTCGGTGTACCGCTACCTGCTCCAGCAGAACAACCGGGACCTCTGCCCGTTGTCGGATGAAATGAATTTTATCAAAGCATATTTTCACCTGCTCAAAACCCGGTATGGCGACGGCATCTTCCTGGAAACAACGATCGAAGAACGGTACCTGACGTATCTGATTCCGCCCCTAACCCTCCAGATTCTGTTCGAGAACGCCATCAAGCACAACATCATTTCGGTCAATCGGCCGCTGACCATTCGGCTGTACACCCGGGGCGGGAATCTGTACGTTGAAAACAACCTGCAGAAAAAGAAAATTGCGGTTCCTTCCAACCAGATTGGCCTGCAGAATATCATGATGAAATACCAGTTGCTCGACCGTTCGAGCGTCGTGATTCAGCATGACGAAGAAAAATTTCTGGTGGGTATGCCACTGATTGCCCCTACTCCGGTTGCCGTTGCTATAAGTAAGCACTGACCGCAACCCGCAGCTTAAAACAATAACGCCTGCCGCTTACGTAGAGACAGGCGTTAACCGTATAGCTGGATTTCCTGGCTTTCGCACAGCGAGATGGCTTAGGAAGCGTGGCTTTTCTCGGCGTTCCGCTTGCGGGTTGCTGCCGCTTTCTTGGCCGAAGCAGAACGTTCTTCGGCTGAGCGCGACGCCGAAGCTGTGCCCCCTTTTTTACCACCTTTTTGGGCTGGCTCCTTATTTTCTGCCTGACCGCGCCCTGAACCGCTTTTTTTACCGCCCCCTGACATTTTGTTAACGGTCGCCCAGGCGCGGCTTTCAGCTTCCTCTTTGGGTACACCCCGGTCTTCGTAACCTTCCTCAATGTGTTCGGCCTGCCGTTTTTGCTTATCGGTATACGCCGATTTGTCTCCTCGTGGCATAGTTGTAATTAGTTTTGTTGAGAATAAGCCGTAAAGAAGCAGTTGGCAACAACCGTCTCTGTACGGTTCTGTTGATTTCGCAACGTATAACCACTATCGGTGGTGTTGTGTTTGGTAACAGTTAGTTTGTTTACTTATTAGAAAATATATCGTAACAGACTGATAATGAATCAGGCTTCTGACACGAAGCGGGCTGAAGCATAAAAAAGCCCTATACTGGGAAAGCTCAAAAAGTTAGTTATACGCACCGCTTTCAGAAGAGACTGGCAAACTATATTTTACGTTGTTCGCCCGCCCAATAATTAGTTTTTTCATAATTATTCCTTTAATAGGTAAATATTCATATGTAAACAGAGTAACGATGGCCGTAGACCGACTTATACAAGCCCGTTCAGCCAAGCCCACCATTCTGGTCCTGGAAGATAACGCCGATCAGTGGTTCCTGATCCGGTGGGTGCTGCTCCAGAAATTTCCGGAAGTCGAGCCAGTCTGGATGTCAGACTCTACCCAGGCTATTCTTTACTTGGAAAGCTGTTCGGAAAATGAGCAGGAACTGCCCCGATTGATCCTGCTGGATTTATATCTTCCAACCTGCCAGGTGGGTTTCAATTTTGCGCAGATCATTAAATCCCATTATCGGTATCGGGAAATACCGGTTGTGATGCTGAGTTGGTCCCACGATCCGGACGACATCAGAAAATCCTATCGTTGTGGTGTCAACTCCTTTATTACGAAGCCAGCAACTAACAACCAGTGGCTGGACTGTTTTGGTATGCTCCGTCAATACTGGTGGGATATTACCACGCTGCCCAACGTCGTTTAACGCTTTGACAGCCATAGCAACAAAACGGCGGGCGGTAAACCGCGGGTGCTGATCTCCCGTGACACAGGGGATCAGGCCATCCTCTTCTTTTCTGAATGGATGGCGGCTTTGTTCTGGCGTGAAAAGCGGCTCTTCACCGAGTCTGCCTACAGACCATTTGCTCAGTTAAACGAGTCCGGGTTGCTCATTATCCTGGGTTAACTGTTTGTAGGCTAACGATTTACTTACTCAACTTTATTTTAATGATTATTGATCGAGATTCCTACGACCGAAAGCCTCTTTTCATTAAACAGGGGGCCCTGCGGTTATGGGGCATCCCCTTAGCCCGGCGGGTCGATTTATGCCGGGTCCGGCAGCTTTATAGCTTTAGCCATTATTTTGCCGAAATGTGTTTTGACAAAGAAACGGGAAAGCTAACCTGTATCTGTACGTTTACCCATTCTCATCGTCTGACCCCTTATCTGGATCAGGTCGGGCTTGATCAGTTAGTTCAATGATCTGTTCTAAGCTCTTATTAAAGGCTTCGGTGAATGTGGGGTTTACTTGGGATATGGCCTTCTTCCCCGTAACTTGTGACAGGATATTCTAACTGATGATGAAATACATTCTGTTTCTGCTCCTGCTCGGCCATCGGCTGCTCGCTCAAACGGTTTCGGTCGATACGTTTGCTACTATGCTGAAACAAAGCCAGCAGGCACAGGTAATTGACGTCAGGACACCCGCCGAGTTCGCCGAAGGTCATTTGCCGGGTGCTGTCAATATCAACTCACAACGAGACGACTTTAGCCAGGCCCTGGGTACCCTCGATAAAAACAAGCCGGTATTCGTTTACTGTCTGTCGGGAGGACGTAGCAAAGGAGCCGTTGAGAAGTTACGGCAGCTGGGTTACACGGATATACACGAACTGAAGGGGGGCTATCTGAAATGGTCTTCCCGGATGATGCCTATAGAGGGGGTAAGCCGGTCGGCGGCCAAGGCTCAATGGACAACCGACCGTTTTGACAGCCTGGTTCAGGCGCAGCCCCTGGTGCTGGTCGATGTGTATGCGCCCTGGTGCGCGCCCTGCAAAAAAATGGCCCCCGTTATCGACAGACTTGCTGAAGAGATGGCTGGACAGGCGACCATCGTTAAACTGAATGCCGATACGGAAAAATCGCTGATAGCCGCTTATCAGGTGGATGAATTGCCGACACTCTTACTCTTCAGAAACGGCAAGCTGGTGGATCGTCAGATTGGTTTTCGCGACGAAGCGGCTCTACGTGCCCTGCTTAAGTAATTAACCTACGCGCGTTAATGAATGGCTTTACGTGAGCATTGTAGCCTGTTGACGCACTATGGGCGGTTAATCGTGAAGCTAACCCAGAAATACTCCGAAACGACGGCTATGCAAAAAGCCAATCAGCCACTGGAAACTGCACGGTCTGGACTCAGCGGACCGATTAACGTGCGTATCGCTTTATAGGGTCTCACTGCCCCACAGGATGGACGAAATGCTACCCATCAATACAGCCAGGGCTTACATAAGCCCTGGCCTTTTATTTTAACCAATCTTCTTATTTAGAGCCGCAGCAGGTATCCTGGCAGCAGTTGCAGGTGCATTGGCCACTGGCGCAGCAATCGGGAGTACAGGTGCAGGACTCGTTGCATTGATTAACAGTCTGTTCAGCGTTCATACGTTTGAATGGTTTAATGTTAAAAAAGTCAACCGACACAGTTTTAAGAGGTTGATACAAAGGTACAAGTCTCCTGGTTGCTATTATTACATAATTCATTCAGTCGTGTATAAGATTGCGTGCTCCTGAGTTACCATTAACGGCTAACCCCTTCTCTGTAGCCGGGCCGGCCTATAGCGTCTTTGCAGAACCTGACCTGTTCCCAGCAAGGCTGGCTGGTGCCCTTCAGTGAAGGTAGTGTAATTTATCCGAGTGGCCCCAGCAGGGCGGGGAAAGCCGCCAATACGTCCGACAAGTTTCAATACCATTTGCTGCACCGAATACCGTTCAAATGATTGAACCTGGAGACACATGAAAAAGGCGAAAAGTGCTCAGATAAGCGCTGTACGCTGGTTTCATTCAAAATCGAGCTGTCTGTTCCCACCTTATTGTCGTTCTTAAACTATAGGAATACGTGGATGTGATAACAATTAATAATGAAAATTTATTATAATTTTGATAATATGTTTAATTAGTAATTAACAAAAAAACCAAATAGTAAATATAGAGAGTATTGTCAATTATCGCCGGGTAGAAGCAGCAGAGCATCCGTATTTTTGAGGTAATATATACTCAAATCATACTATCATGAACTTAAACTATACACTTGCGGGCGTATTGGTTATCCTATTAATAGCTTTTATCCGCTACTATCGGGTTACGTTCAGAAATGCCTGTCCGAGCTGTCGCCAGGCACACAGCATTGACCGTCGGCCGCGCCCTACCGCCGTAAAAGTGTTCCTCTTCTACCTACCCACTAAATCTTATATCTGTTTGGCGTGCTTGAAGCGGTTTATCCGCATTAGCCTGTGATTGCCCGGCAGATGGCCTTAAGCTGCAGAACCACTCGAATCGAGCCTTATCGGGCTATTCGGTATTGGCCTAAACCGACATCTCAGCGCAGCCGCTCATCCGTGAAGTGTTCGGTGCGCTTGGGTTGAGCAAACTTCTCGGCGTTGTATCCCTTCGAGTTTCCCCGGGGTATCGACAAGCTCTTCCAGGTTTCGCCACAGATCATTTTCCCGATAAAAACGATCTGGCCAACGTGGTACGGATAATGAGCCAGTTGTCGGTTGATGGCTTCGATAACGGTGTGGCCCATATTCCGGATAAAGATTTCCTTCTGTAAGTCTTCACTACTCAGGGAGTTCAGCGCGTTGAACAAACAGGCCCAGCCGGCATTCCATCGCGCCATCAACTCCTCCCTTGTCTGACTATCAGGCTCGAATTCTTCGTCCCGGTTGCGCCATTCTTTCTCGCCGTCAGTGGTTAAAAAGTCAGTCCAGCGGGAAAGCATGTTTCCCCACAGATGCTTCACGATAAGGGCAATACTATTGCTCTCTGAATTGTCTTGCCAGAACAGGGCTTCATCCGGCAACTGGTCCATCGTCTGCTCACCCAGCAATTTGTAATAGGCAAACTGCTTCTTTACGCTGTTCAGGTAGTCCATGCTTAGGGCATTGCTTGGCGGCTGAGGCATAACGTTTCAGGGTTGAAAAACTGGTGTTAAGCAAGTTACGAATTCCCCTATCACATTTACTGAATTATATAAGCTCGTTGAACGAGCCATAGCGGTTGTGCCTGCTGCGTGGGGCTGTTGAGGATGCAGCGAACGCCAACCGGAATGACCGTTGGCTAAAGGGGGCGCACGGAAATCTGGTTTGGGCCTGTAACTTCCTTTGTGTTGACGAGCTGTTGGATAACTGACTTATGCCGTTGGTGTATCTATTGCGGCCAAACCCCAACACCGAAAAGCCATGGCTAAGTCAAGTTCTGAATCGAGTCCACTGGTGCAGATTTTAATTGCCTGTATTGGGGTGGTAGGGTCGATGGGGGTTGCCTGGATAACGCGACAGGCGCCAAGTTTACTGAACAGCTTGAGACAAATGAGGCCAGTGTACGGTCGATGAAGCAGGATCTGTCGAAGTTTAGTGCGGAATATAGCCGACTTGTTGAGCAGGAGAAACAAATTGCCCAGCAACTTGAACTCCAGCGGCAGGAGTCGGGCAAAGCGCTTGAATTGATGAATGGCAAACAGGAAGAAGCTCAGGCGCAGCTCAAAAACCTGTATGCGTCGTTGGACAGCATCAAAAAGCAGAATCAGGAGCTTGTTGCCAAACTCGAATCGACAAAAGATAAAGCTACTGAACTCTCGCGGCAGGTACAACGAGCCGCAAGTATGATGGAGCAGCCCGCAGCCAGAACTCCACAGCAGCAAGAGCGTTTTAGACGGGTTCAGCCTAACTAAGAAGGCCATCAGCAACCCCTGCGGGTCAGGGCTGTTTGATTAGGATAGATTGTACAAAAATGACCCGCCCGGTGGAGACACCGGGCGGGTCGGTTAAGATAAATTTTTCTTTACTTTTGCAATTGCCTTTATTAATTGATTGTAATTATACTGCCCAACGGCTTGCCTGGATGTAATAACAAGTACAACTAACCCAAAAACAAATAAAAAAATATAGGGAATTAACATAGAAAAATCAATACGATATGCTACAGAATACTCACTGTTAATTTCGTAAATTTTAGTATAAGGTTTAAAAAAAGGTCATAAGGTTTATATTCTTTTCTCACTTTTTCATTAAATATATTATAAATCTTCCTGTCAATATCAGCAAATCGCTTATATGATGCGTAAAAGTTTGAAATGTCTTTTACTTCTGTGCTATCTAAAGGCTGCCCTTTTTCTCTTAGCTCATTTATATATTTATTAGTCCTATTTAGATTATAGTTGAATACGGTGCTTACACTATCTATATCAATAATCTTATTCTTTGAATAGTAAGTGGCTATAACTTCATCCGAATATATATCTACGGTCTCCATACCACTAAATATAATATTAGTTAGAGGAAACATCATAAATGACCCCATAAAACCAAATAATATAAAGAATATTATATTAGAATGTGTTTGGGAATTATCTTTTGCCATTCAAATGATCCGTTGCAATATAATCTGAATGTTGGCTAAGTACAGCCAGCAAACCGAAGATGATATCGTGTATTCATAATCTTTGACAATCCTTCGAAAGTGATTCGTCCAAGCAATGGTCCGTTCCACTACCCACCGTTTGGCTACGGGTATAAAGCCCAGAGTTGATTCAGGACGAGACGCTTTTTCAAAATCAAGGCTCCATCTAGCCAACTCTTGAGCGAAGACGCCATTATAAGATTGATCACCGTAGACTTTCTCCAAACGCTCTCCAACTAGCCATAGTAAGTCACTGACCATCGATACGGCTGAAGGGCCATCCGCTTGATTAGCAGAATGGACATCTGCTAGCCATAGACGCCCTTGGGTGTCAACGATGAGTTGCCTTTTTCGGCCATTCACTCGTTTATTCGCGTCGAGACCTCGGTTCTCCCAAATCATCGGAGCCAACTTAACACTTTGTGAATCAATACATACTGCAGATGGATATGCTTCTTTACCGACCCGCTTACGGTCAAGTTGATTTAAGGCCAGATTGATTCGACCAAAAGTACCATCCTGTTTCCAACGTCTAAAATAGTAATAGACGGTTTGCCAATTAGGCCACTCGGTAGGCAGATTGCGCCATTGGCATCCTGTGCGTAGCAGCCACAAAATACTGTTAACAATCTGTCGCAAATCATGAGTCCGCTGACGATCAAGTGGTAAAAAAGGAGAAATTGCATCCCACTGGGCGTCGGTCAGTGGCTTCCACTGTTTGGTCATTGCTTTGCATCTTGGTCGATACAAAAATGACTCGACGCTCAGCCTTTAACAATTCCCAAACAGCTTCTTAGGCATAATTTCATAGTCAATATATCTAATCGTTTTTATTTTTTTATTTACATTAGCAATCCTATGGCGTGCTACAAGTTTATCTTCTATAAAATCGCCAATTTCCGCAAAAATTTGAAAATATATATAATCACTATTTTTAAGTAAGTCAAAATCAAATAGCAATTGATTGCCTCTAACTTCAACAGTAATGTCTAAATTCTGCTCTTTAGATAAAATATTAAAATCATGAATAATAGATCCTTCAGGTAGTTCTAAAGATAGCGGTTGATTTATTTGCTCTTTTAAAACATCCTTTCTACCTTGATAAAAAAAGCTAGCTTTTATCAAATAGAAATCTTTGTTAATTTTATTACCCTTAAATGTAATATCAAGTCCTTGAATGTTTTTACTAACGTTAGAATATAAGTTTAACCTCTCATCCATTAATAAAGTTAATCTTGATGGTAAGCTTTGAAGTAAACCTATAACTGATGGTATTCCAAAAACTACAGTCAATACTATCCCTATTATTTCTGAGGTACTCATGTTGATACAAATTGAACAGTTTCAAATGTAACCAATCTGCCCTACCCAGCCAAGAAGCTACCCGGTAACCTTGCGTGGTAGCTTTTTTATTATGGGTGCAGACCT
Organism: Spirosoma taeanense; assembly: GCF_013127955.1. NCBI lineage: Bacteria > Pseudomonadati > Bacteroidota > Cytophagia > Cytophagales > Cytophagaceae > Spirosoma > Spirosoma taeanense. Next base: position 1,980,511 of record NZ_CP053435.1, on the reverse strand, counting down.
TAGCAGGTCGGAGAAGGCAGCCGATAAGCTCGATAAGTTTCGGGATCATTTACTGCATCGCAGTCCGCTCAAACCATCGGAGCTGGAGACGTTTACAGGTAGCTGGTGCAGCACATAATATATTACTTTCAGAATATGAAGACAAAAAAGCCCTGACGACCGAGGTCGTCAGGGCTTTACGGTGGAGACGGAGAGATTCGAACTCTCGTCCAGTCAAGGAAACCGTCGTGCTTTCTACATGCTTAGGTATGCTTGGGATTGTCGGGAATCGGCCCGGTGCATACCAGACCAAGCGTCATCCGTAGGTGCTTGTGTCTCACTCGGCCGTTAACACCATAAACCGAGCCAGCGCTGCGAGTCGATGCCTCCTGATCCAGCCAGCAGCACGTAGGCCGGGGAGACAATGGCTATTGCTTAATCCTCCGGATTAGGCAGCCATGGCGTAGTTATACTCGCCAGTTATTGTTTTGACGATTTGTTCGGGTCGGGAAATTCCGCCAACTCCCGGCATGCTTACACGCGACCTCTGCAAGCTGTCAATTCCGGTCGTCCCCAGATTGACGGCCCAATCGGGCGCGTATCAGGTAAACGCACTCACCCGCCAATTGGTTTCCGGTTTTCTTAACCGATGCCCTGAAATTTTTCCTAAATCGACTAAACTAATTGAGGCTAATTTAGTTATGCCGCTATCCGACACCGCCGTTTTTCGGATTCAACTGAATGGGTACCAATGACCGTTACGCCGTTTGAAACGAACCTTTACCAACATCTGACGCCGTTTTTTGTAACGCATCAGTATCAGCTGCTGCTTGAGAAGAAGCAGTACCGGCGAACGTTGCCCATTGGTTTTCAGAACGTTATTCTTTCACCAGCATTTTACGGGGATGAGATCATGCTGGAAGTGAACTTCGGCTCGCGCAATGAGCAGGTCGAACAGATCGCCCAGCAGTTTCTCAACAACATGCCTGACTACCGACCCGATGCCAACACACTGTTGATGTCGATCGGGAAGTTCAACGGGTTTCAGTATTCGCGCTTCAAGATTCACTCCGACGACGAACTAATCGATGCCTGTGACCAGATCGCGCTTTTTTTTGAAACCAAAGGATTTGATTTTCTGGATAGCGCCTGCCTGCTACCTACCCTCGACCAGTTGCTGAACGACCAGCCAAATCAGCCCTGCCCCTACGTGTATAATCAGGCGCACCGCTGTTATAAAGGGTTGATTGCAGCCCGGCTAAACCACAACCCTCACTTCGAGGGCCTGATTGACATCTACCGGCATCTGCTGATCCGCCAGACCCAGAACCCGTACGAACAAATGCATTTCGAACGGCTGATTTCGTACCTGCAGCATTACTCGGCCAACTGATTCAGGCCTTTATCTCAACTCATAGCTGGTTTACGAACCGGACAATGGCCGTTGCCAGACCGGCTGTCAGCGGCTGACCTAGTGCCGTATACGTTTTGATATTTTCAGCCCGATTAGTTCCGGCATACGTCCGGAGCATATGCGTCATGTCAGAAATGAGTACCAGTTGAGCGTCGGGCCGGGCAGCTTTGAGGAGTTGGGCCTCGCTCACCGGCACCTGAAAATCATTCGTACCCTGCACAATCAACACCGGCCCCGGATAGGCTTTCAGATCGGCCGTTGGGTCGTGTTTCATCCAGGAAATGAGATAAGGCTGCACGCTGGGGCGGAATACTGTCATCAGAATTGGATTCGCTTTCGGCACAGTCCGACCCACCCGCAGCGAGTCCAGTATCCGGCTAGCTTCGGCTTTGAGCGAATCGGGCAGGGCATATTCAAACTGCGCTTTCATAACGTCGGCAATGTTCCGACCGATACCGGCAATGGACACAAACCCGTCGGCCCTGGTTTGGCGGGCGGCCACCATCCCCACCTGCGAGCCTTCGCTATGGCCCGCTATTATGACCTTCGAAAACCGGCTGTCGGCCTGCAACTGGCGCGCGAACCCCACCGCATCGGTAATACCCGCATCGAACAGACCATCGGCCAACCGGACTTTCGTCCTATCCATAACCTGACTGGCTCCCGCTCCGCGCTTATCGTAACGGGCAACGGCCATACCCTGACGCACCAGACTATCGGCCAGGATGCGGTACACATTGGTTTTCAGACCCAGACTACTGTTACCATCCCGATCGGTTGGTCCGGAACCCGCCAGCAGCAACACGACCGGGACGGGGCCCTTTACGTCGGCGGGCAGCGTCAACGTACCGTTCAGCGTGAAGGCATCGGTTTTAAGTTGAATAGGCTCCTCGACCTGTGCCAGTACCGATAGGTTTGGGTATAACAAGAAGAGCAAACAGAGCGAAATGAGAAAACGATTCATGCCAAACTCAGTGAGCTAATTAGTTGAACTGGCGTGACTTCTCCTGCCGGAAATAAACATAAGAATACACCAGCGGAATAATAGAAACCGCAACGATGATACCCACCACAACCCCGATTTTATACACCATCGGTATGACAAACGCCAGCACCGTGCTCAGCAGGCCACCCGCCACCATCAGCCGGCCACCAAGCTGGTGGGTCCGGCGCCAGACAGTTTCGCTTTCGAGCGTCCAGGGCGTGCGAATCCCTACAAACCAGTTTGGCTTTACGGTGGTCAGGTAGTTGCCAATGCCCGCGATCATCAGGCCAACAAGCGCCATCAGGAGCGTTTGCACCAGCTGATTGTCAATCGGGTGGCCGGCTACATACCACATTCCGCCGAATACGGCGGCCAGAAAAAAGCTGATGACAAACCGCAGTTTGTGGTAGTTCGAGGACTGAATCCGGCCTTTAGGGTCGAATCGGGGCAGGAAACGCATCAGCACGTAAAGCAGAACGCCAAGTCCAACGGCCAGCAGAGCCGCGGTTTCCTTTCGTTGCCAGCCATCGGGATTGCCCTGCATATCGTAATGAGTGACGATTCTGGCTGGGAGCTGGTTCCAGCTCAGCGCCATGTAGGCAAACACCAGCAGCCACGGGGCTACGATCAGCAATTCGAGAGAGAACGAGTTTCGTTTCATGATTCAGGATGGGTTACAGAGTTTGCTCAGATGTATTTTCCGGAACGCTGGTCGTCTGCTTCTGAAAGCTCAGGAGCCAGGCCAGCAGGTCGTCGAGTACGGTTGTGTTCAGCGAATAGGTAATGAACTGCCCCTGCCTGACCGAGTCAACGAGGCCAGCCTGCCGCAGCAGGTCGAGGTGGTGGGAAATACTGGGTTTGGTCATAGCAAAGCGCTCGGCAATCTCACCCGCGTTCAGATCACCTTCGCGCAGCAAGTCCAGTATCTGTCGGCGGGTCGGGTCGTTCAGCGCCTTAAAAAGTGCGTTCATAAAAGCCGTTTGTAATAATTAGACAAATATCTAATTAAATAGTTAGACGATTGTCTAATTACTTAGTAATCGGTCGTTAAAGTTGATGAGTGGCAGTCTGGTTAACCAACCTCACTCTTCAGAAGGCTTCATTCGAGTTTTGTGATAGTGGTGATGTAAAAACCAATACCGACTTTTGCAGCTGGTATCCATCCTGACAATGACTTTTACCGCTACTTCGCTTGCAACGGCCGTTCGTCGGCGCATTGATAACAAAACCAAGCCGCTCGGCGCATTAGGACGTCTGGAAGAACTGGCCCTTCAGATTGCCCTGATTCAACAGACCGAGACCCCGAAACTAACCAATCCGCATCTGCTCGTTTTTGCCGGCGACCACGGTTTAACGGCTGAGGGTGTCAGTGCCTATCCGGCCGACGTAACCTACGGCATGGTTCGTAATTTCATTGCGGGCGGAGCGGCTATCAACCTGTTCTGCCGCCAGAACGGCCTGAAATTACTGGTCTGTGATGTAGGCGTCAACGAAACGTTTGAGGAAAACACCGAGAGCTTCGTCAAGTATAAAATCCGCCCCGGTACGCGCAACATGCGCTACGAGCCCGCCATGATACCGGACGAATGTGAAGCGGCTCTCGACGCCGGAAAAATTCTGATCAACGGCGTCTGTTACCGCGACTGCAATGTGGTGGGCTTTGGCGAAATGGGGATTGGCAATACTTCTTCAGCTTCGCTGCTGATGCATCGGCTGACGGGGTTGCCCCTTACTGAATGCGTTGGGCGCGGGACCGGTCTGGACGACGCCGGACTAGCGCATAAACTCGCCGTTTTGCAGGACATAGCCGACCGGTATGCTCATCTAACCGCCCCGATGGATCTGTTAGCGGCCATGGGCGGACTGGAAATTGCCGCCATCGTCGGGGGTATGCTCCAGGCTGCCGACAATGGTATGCTAATCCTGATCGATGGTTTCATCGCTACGGCGGCTCTGCTGGTGGCGCAGGCCATCAACTCAGCGGTACGTCAGCACTGCATTTTCTGCCATCAGTCCGACGAAACCGGCCACCGGCTGATGCTGAACCGGCTGGAAGCCCGGCCCCTGCTGGACCTCGGCCTGCGGCTGGGCGAAGGAACGGGCTGCGCGCTGGCCTATCCGCTCGTGCAGGCGGCCGTTACGATGCTGAACGACATGGCCACCATGGACAGCCTGGCGGGTTAATTGCCTGAATTAATGGTCGCCGGAATCGTCAAACAATTTGCCCTGCCAAACCGATTCATTACGTATGCACCTGTTTTTTACGGCCCTGATGTTCTATACCCGTCTGCCGGCGCCGAAGTATATCGACCACTCGGCCGATGCGCTCAACCGGGCGACGGTATTCTTCCCGTTAATCGGCATTATCGTTGGTGGCATTGGGGTAGCGACGTACTGGCTCGGTACGGTACTGTTTCCGCCCACGTTTTTGCCCGTGCTGTTCGGTATGGTGGCGACGGTCTGGGTTACGGGTGCCTTCCACGAAGACGGTTTTGCTGATGTATGCGACGGGTTTGGTGGCGGCTGGACCAAAGAGCAGATTCTAACCATCATGAAAGACAGCCGACTGGGTACGTACGGCACCATTGGACTGGGTTTACTACTGGCGGTCAAGTTTTTTGCCCTCCAGGCGCTGCTCTCGGTCGAAGCTTTCGGCTGGACGGTCGCCCTGAAGTACGTATCAGCGCATAGCCTGAGTCGCCTAACGGCCGTTACGGTGATTCGTGCCCTCCCCTACGCCCGCGACGAGCCGGACGACACGGCCAAAGCGAAGCCCGTTGCGCAGGGCATCACGACCAGTCAGCTCGTGCTGGCGGCCCTGCTGGGCCTGCTGCCCCTGCTGGCGCTGGTGGTTTACACCAGCCTCTGGATTTACCTTCTCTTTCTGATCCCGCTGGCGCTGGTGCGCTGGCGGCTGGTGCGCTTCTTTGGCAAATGGATTGGCGGCTACACGGGCGACTGCCTGGGCGCGACCCAACAGCTTGCCGAAGTGATCGTGTACCTATCGTTTGTCTCGCTGTTGTGGGTGTCAATCTAAACTGAAACTTATGGACATCTACCTGATTCGCCATACCGAAGTAAGCGTGGGCCGCAGCATTGCTTACGGCCAAACCGACGTTGACCTGACCGATACCTACGAGGAGCAGCGCGAGCGGTTAGTCGCGCACCTGCCCAACGATCCGGCCGTTATTTTTTCGTCGCCCCTGAACCGTTGCCGCCGACTGGCCGAGGATCTGGCGTCAGCCCTGACGCAAGGCAGTCCGATCGAAACCGCGCCGGGCCAGACCGCCGTTGTGGACGCGCACCGTCCGAAGGTGCAGTATGATGACCGGCTGAAAGAAATCCATTTCGGCGACTGGGAAATGACGCCCTGGGCCGACATTGGCCGCGAGGCACTCGATCCCTGGATGGCCGATTTTGTGAACGTTCCCACGCCCAATGGTGAGAACTTTCAGATTCTTTTTGAGCGTGTTGCCGCTTTCTGGACCGAGCAGATTCTGCCCCTGGCGGAAACTACGACCAGTCAGCCGGTGTTTATCGTTTCACATGGCGGAGTGATTCGGGCTTTGCTGTGTCTGTTTCTGGATTTATCTTTGCAGAATGCTTACCGCATCAATCTTGATTACGGTGCGGTAACCAAGCTGACGCTCACGGGGTCAGCTTATACCATCCAATACATTAATCGCTGATATACGAATGAAATCGCTCCAGATTCGCCTGACCACGCTGACCACTATCGTTCTTGCTACGGCTTTGTTCCGCCTGGTACCGCACTGGCCGAATTTCACCCCAATCGCTGCGCTGGCGCTGTTTGGCGCGGCTACGTTCGAGCGCCGGTGGCTGGGACTGGTCATTCCGCTGGCAGCTATGCTCCTGAGCGACGCCCTCATTGGCTTCCACGGCAACATGGGGTCCGTTTATCTGAGCTTCACACTGACCTGGGCGCTGGGCCTGTGGCTGCTGTCGGGTAGCCAAACGGCCACGCGAATCGCTGCGGCTTCGCTCGCGTCGTCGGTGCTGTTCTTTCTGATTACCAACTACGCCGTCTGGTCGGGCAGCAGCTTTTATCCGCAAACGTCGGCAGGTCTGATGAGCTGCTACGTTGCCGGACTGGCGTTCTACAACGGCACATCGTTCTTTCTCAATGGCCTGCTGGGCGACCTGTTCTTTAGTGGGGCGCTGTTCGGCGGCTATTACCTGCTGCAACAGCGGTTTACGGTCCTGCGCCCAACACGCGGCTAACGACTGCTTCTCTTTGACAAATCCTTACGGTTCAGCGGACAGGCAGATACGTCTGACTCCTGAGGGGTATAGTGAACTGGGGCCTGGGTAGCTAATCGCAATAATGCACAAGGTATCTGGTGTTGTGTTTCCATAGCCCTTATTTTTGCCGGACTGTTAACTGGCTCAACCACTGTGGTAATGCGTCTTTTGCTGGTGTGCCTTCTGTGTCTGATCAATGTATCCTGGCTGTATGGCCAGAAACAGCCGCCCGTTAAAACTCAGCGAACGCTGTTTACGTTGAAAGCCGTGGATGAAACAACCCTGGCTGAACTCCCGGCGCAGTTCTCGGTGCAGGCGCTGCTGGCGAAACAGAAATTTACGGGTCAGAGCCAGGCGGGCAGGCCGTTCGGTTTCATTCTGACGCGCACTGATACGCTTGACGTCGTAACGAATGCAGCCGGGTATGCCGAGAGCGAAGAGCTGATGGTTGTTTCCTGCGATACCTGCGCCGACTATGAGTACGTCGTTCGGTTAACAAAGGCCACGGCCAGGCCCGACAGCGTTTTTCGGAACCTGCAGGTGAGCCAGAGCGTCCGGCTCGATAACGTGTATTTCGATCAGAGCAGTTACGTTCTGCGGCCTGAATCGTACCCACAACTCGATAAGCTGGTCAGAACACTCGCGACCACGCCGAAACTTAGCATTGAGATTGCGGGACATACAGACAACGTCGGCGACCGACGGCTCAATCAGGCGCTTTCGGAAAACCGGGCAAAGATCATCAGCACTTATCTCGTTCGCCATGGCATTGCCGAGAACCGGCTGCGCTATAATGGCTACGGCGACACGCGTCCCGCTGCGCCAAATGATTCAGAAGAGCATAAACAAAGGAATCGAAGAGTCGAATTTGTTGTTTTAGCGTTATGAACGCTACTATCCCTCAGGAGTCGGCACGCATGTTTGTCCCGGCTGACTCCATCATCCGCCAGATCTGGGGCGATGCGGATGTCATTCTGCTGATTTTTGGTGGGGCCGCTGGCGAGTTTGCCCTCAACCGGGCCGTTGACTGGCTTTTCTTTACGGGTAACCTACCGGCCGACCCGATTGGGCGGCTGTTTTCGACGGTTCGCTACGCGCAGGAGATCCTGCTGGCAACCGATATTAAGGCCCGGCAGGCCCTCAGCCGGATCAACGCGATTCATGGGGGAGTTGAAGAAAAACGGGGACGCCGGATTCCGGACTGGGCCTACCGCGACGTCCTTTACATGCTGATCGATTATTCCGAACGGGCTTACCAGAGCCTGCACCGCCCGCTGACCGACGCCGAACGCGAACACATGTTCGCGCACTTCCGCGAAGTGGGCACCGGGCTGCAGATACCCGACCTGCCGACGAGCTATGCCGAGTGGAAAATTGACCGGGTAGCCCATCTGAACAGCGACCTGGTTCATAGCGAGTTTACGGACAAGCTGTTCCGGCGATACCGCGAACAGTTGGGTGGCTGGCGGTATTCCTTGCTGCGGCAGGCACAGGCCGTGCTGATGCCGCAGCCGGTTAGCCGGCTGCTGAATCTGCCTCAAAAACCCCTGCTGCAGTATTCCATTGGTCTATACAAAGTGCTGAATGCGCTCGGTCTCCGATCCCTGACTCAACGGATACTGCTACCAGCAGAGTATCTGGATCAGATTCGGGCGCTGGATAGATAGTTTACGTGATTATGTCCGGTGAGGTATCGATACCGAATGGAATCACGTACCCCCTCCTTTTCTTCATCAACATGACGACTAACCCGATTACCACCTCCGTGTTTGACCTGTTCAAGGTTGGACCGGGGCCATCCAGCTCGCACACCATTGGCCCCATGAAGGCCGCTTTCGATTTCCGGCAGCGCCTGGCTGAGCTACCCAACGACGCGCAGCAACGCGCTGATGCGGTGCACGTTTATCTGTACGGGTCGCTCAGCGCGACGGGTAAAGGTCATGGTACCGACCGCGCCATCGTGGCCGGACTGCTTGGCTGGCAGCCCGAAACCACCGACCCCGACGCCCTGCTTGCCCTGCTCAAAGACCCTTCTGGCGTTTATCCGGTACCGGTAGGCGACCGAACGCTGGCCATTGGACCGCAGCAGATTCATTTTGAACGGAAACGGTACGAATCTCCCTACGCCAACACGATGGTTCTGCGCCTAACGGCGGGCGACGCAACCCTGGCCGAGGAAGAATACTATTCCATTGGGGGCGGGTTCATTATCCTTAAAGGTGAAGCGGAAACGCCCCCGGTTGCCCAACCCGTACCATATCCGTACAGCACCATGACGGAGCTGAAAGCGCAGCTAACGGCGAATAAGCTGGCGCTCGATGAGCTGCTTATGGCTAACGAAATGGCGCTCACCAACCGCAGCCAGGCACAGGTTCATCAACGGCTCGATCAGATTCTGGATTTTATGCACAAGGCGGTTCGGCGTGGTTTGCGGCATAAGGGCACCTTACCCGGCACCATCAGGTTGACACGTAAAGCGCCTATCTTATACCAGCAGGCCAAACACATCAGCCAGTCAACCGACAGTTTTTTGATATTTCTGAACGCCTATTGTCTGGCAGCATCGGAAGAAAATGCAGCCGGGGGAATTGTCGTCACGGCACCTACGTCGGGGGCATCGGGCGTTATACCGGGGCTGACGTTTCTGGCCAAGCACCATTTCCATTATGATCGTGCCACGCTCCGGGCAGGTATGCTGGCAGCGGCTGCCATTGGGTTTTTAGTAAAGCACAACGCCAGTATTTCGGGTGCCGAAATGGGGTGCATGGGCGAAATAGGGACGGCCTCGGCCATGGGGGCGGCTTTCCTGACCCGCTGTGCCCTGCCCAACGGGTCCATCGGCACCATTGAAGCCGCGGCCGAAATTGCCATTGAGCACCACCTCGGCATGACCTGCGACCCAATCGGCGGTTACGTTCAGATTCCGTGCATCGAACGTAACGCGATGGGTGCCGTTAAAGCCTATAATGCCTTTCTGCTGGCGACCTCCGGGGCCGCAGCGGTTCAGAAGATTTCGCTCGACGCGGTGATCAAGGTCATGAAAGCGACCGGCCGCGATATGTCGACCAAGTACAAGGAAACGTCAGAAGCCGGGCTGGCCCTGAGCGCCACCGAGTGCTGATGCAATCTGCCCGCCCAAACAATTAAGGGGCTTTACGGTGTTCTAAGCAGGTCGGCCTTTCTCGCCGGCACCCTCTCTGTTTTATGAACACAATATATACCCCCAAGCAGCAACGGGTTCTGCTCATTGCGAGTCTGATCATCATTGCGGGCTTCATCATTGCGGGACTACGCGGCTACGTAACGGCGTTTCTGGGCGCGGGTATCCTGTACGTCGTCTTGCGGCCGTGGTTTACGGCTCTGGTCCACAAGCGCAAATGGAACCGTCAGTTCGTAACGACCCTCCTGATCATCTTCTCGTTTGTCGTTATCATCATGCCTTTTCTGACGCTGAGCCTGCTGCTCATCGGTCGGATCCAGTATTACAGCCAGCATACCGAGGACATTCTGAACCTGATTCATAAGGCGGAAGACCTCACTGGGTTTAAGATTACGAGTCCGCAAAACGTGCGCCAGCTGGTGCAGCAGGGTGCGGGCTACGTCAGCCGGCTGCTTCCGTCGCTGGCGGGGGGCGCGCTGGATTTCATTGTCATCATCGGCCTGATGCTGTTTACGTTCTATTTTATGTTCGTGCAGCAGGAAGCCTTTCAGAAAGGGCTCCAGAAATACCTGCCTTTCAAACGGGATACGCAGCAGGAACTGGGGGAATCGCTGAAGAACAACGTAAACGCTAACGTGCTGGGCCAGGCGCTGGTTAGTCTGGTGCAGGGCGTCCTGACGGGCGTAACGCTCTGGATCTTCAACGTATCCGACGCGCCGTTCTGGGGCGTTGTCGCCTTTTTTATGGCGTTTATTCCTGTTCTGGGAACACCCCTGGTCTGGGGGCCGGCCGCTCTGATCAAACTTTCGCAGGGTGACACGGGGCAGGGCGTCGGGATTCTGATCGTGGGCATCGTGGTCATTATCAACATCGATAACCTGCTGCGAATAACGCTGGCCAAACGCATGGGCGATATTCACCCGTTAGTAACGCTGGCCGGTATCGTGCTGGGCGTCCCTATTTTTGGTATTCTGGGCCTGGTTATCGGCCCGCTTCTTCTGTCCTATTTCATCGTACTGATTCAGGTCTTTGAGCGCGAAAATCGGGAGCAACGTGAGGAGGTAGCTAAAGACGAGGCTAAAGTAGAAGAAAAGGCGGAGAAAAAAGCCGAACAACGGACGTAACCCATAAAATGACGAACGGGGTAGCGGCACCTGTTCCAGTGCTCACCACCCCGTTCAACCTATTTTTCGGGTCGGCTTATTGGCGAGTCACTTTGCTGGCGCCTGACGTTTCGGAGTCGAGTGAACCGACCTGACCAAAATCTGCATGGCTGGCTCCGCTGGCATCCACCGACGCCTTATCGACGTTCATGCTCGTGGCTTCGATCTTGCTGGCGCCGGTCAGGTCGGCCTCCAGCTGGCTGGCATGCCCACGCAACACGATATTCGACGCGCCGGAAAGGTCCACGTTCAGTTTTTGAACGTCCCCATCAAATACCGTGCGGCAGGCACCGCTCATCTGAATATTCAGATTACTGAAGTTGTCAAAACCGGCCAGACTGGCTTTTGAGGCACCCGACAGCTTCAAATTCTGAATAGCCGGCAGGGTGATCGTCAGCCCGGTTCGTTTACGATTCTTCCAGTCGAACAGTCCCCGGCGATCAACTGACACCTCCAGCGTACTGCCATCAACGTCAACTTTAATGTCCTCCAGGTCTTCCTCGCGGCCATCGGCCACCACTTTATAGGCATCCCCTTTGCGGAAACGCACCACAAACGCGCCCGATACGTCTACTTTTGAGAAATTACTGACGTTAAACTGGCGGGTATGATCGCCAATGTTGTCGAAGTCATCCCCCAGTTCGCTGGAAACGGCATCCTGCACATCGTCGGTCAGATCAGTTACGTCATTGTCTTCGCTGTCGGCATCGCGGTTTTTCTCGCGGGGAAAATTCAGGCAAACTAGTCCTTCTGTTCTCGTAAACTTCCACAAGCTGGCTTCCATCCGGTTGATTTCCTTCTCGCCGAATTCATTGCGGATAAACCGGGCGAAATCCTTCGTCATCCGAAACGGTTTCTCGTAAGGAATCATCAGGTCTATATCCAGATCCTGCGCCCGGAAATGCGCGTTGGGCTGTAATTCCAGCGCATTGTCAAAACGTACTGTCGAATCCTTGATCACGTAGGTATATCTGATCTGGCGGGCGTTGGCCTGGGCTTCGGCGCGGGTAGCGCCCTGCGCCCGGAACCGCTCCACCAGGTTCAGCGTCGTGCCTTCGTAGCCCAGCAGTTCAATGGATGGCCGCCAGTTATCGTCGTCCAGCTCGTTCATGGCAAACGTCGGAATGGCCGCCGGTACGTTCAAAATCCTTGTTTCTTCCACCGTTCCCCGGCGCTGAAAGCCGTTGATCAGGGGAGCGGCCGTTCCCCCAAACACCAGCAGACTCACGATCCACACACCAGCCAGTGTCAGGGCGGTGCGGCTGCTCAGCACGCTGCGGGTAGTGATCAGCATTACCCCCAGGATGGCCAGGCCAAAGCTTGGCAGGAAACCAGCCAGAAAGCCCGACAGGACCATGGGCAGCGTAATATCGGCCCGGAATAAGGCAACGGGAAAGCTGCTGTCGCCAATCAGAGCACCCGAGTTAACCCCGATCGCTGCGCCCAGGAACGCCAGACAAGCGATCATCGCGGCAAAAGCAACCACCAGCATCATAATCCCGGCCAGCACCCGGATGATGGCGACCGTTCCGCTAAGCAGCGGCCCCAGAGCACTGCCAAGTCCGCTGATGATGGTGGCTATGGCCCGAAACGGAAACAGCAGAATGCGCGTCAGGGTACTCTCATTATTGGGCGTTTCGTTGATGTTCAGGTTCTGTTTGATGCTGTTCTCGATGTTCGAGAGCGTGATCGGCTGGCCCTGCATTTCCATTTTTTCGGTCAGCGTATTGGCCTGGGGCGCTATCATCCAGAGTACGAGATACAGCAGGAAGCCAACGCCGAAGAACACAATCCCCAGCACAAACAACAACCGGATAATCCCCGTATCGACGCCGAAGTAAGCCGCAATGCCCGAGGCTACGCCCCCCAGCACTTTGTCTTCCGGGTTACGGTAAAACTTTTTTACCGACTTATCTTCCTCAATGCCCATCGTACCGGGCAGGGCAATCCACATGGCGATGTAGACAATGACCGTAAAGCCGCTCAGCCCGCCAAAGAAGTCGTTGTTCGATGCGCCAGCCAGCGCCGGCAGGCCGATAACCAGAGCGACTAAAATCAGCCGTATCCATACAACATCCATATTGAAGTAGTGCGCCAGGCCAGCCGCAACGCCCCCGAGGGTTTTCCGACGCAGGTCACGCACGAGTCGGCGCGGGCCCGCAAAGGCAGCATCACCCGCCGGATTCGAACCAAAGTTACCAGCGTTGGAACCGCCCGTACTCGATTGCGAAGCGCCGGGACGACCCGTTCCAGTCTGACTGTTACCCGCCGAATTACGGCCGCCGGTGCTGACGAGAATCTCTTCTTCCTCAACGGCTTCAAAATCGGCGACCGTACCCATGGCCGCTACCAGTTCGTTGACATCTTCGAGCGAAACGGCCTGCTTATCGGCGGCTTTGAGTTTAGCAAGAAGCTTTTCGGCAATCCGGTTTTCGATATCCGTCACAATCTCCTGACTGTCTTCGTAAGTCGAAAAGTACTGCTGTACCGACGTCAGGTAGCTTCTGAGTTTGTCGTAACCGTCTTCCTCGATATGGAAGATGACGCCACTAATATTAATGCTGATGGTCTTTTTCATGGTGATAGGGAAGAGAATAGGTTAAGCGTTGGATGAAGGATTTAAAGGATCAGGCATAGACATCGGCGCTATGGTCCCGTTGGCAGGCTTGGTATGCTGGACGGTTTTTCCAACGATGGAATTAACCGATTCGGCAAGCTCCTGCCAGGTTTCGTTCAGAGCATCCAGTGAATTACGCCCCAGCTCGGTCAGGATATAATATTTGCGTGGCGGCCCGGAGGTCGATTCTACCCATTTATAGTCGAGCAGACCGGCGTTTTTAAGCCGGGTTAGCAAGGGATAAAGTGTGCCTTCCACGACCATAATGCGGGCGGAGGTTAGCTCGTCGAGCATATCGGAGGCATATACCTCGCCCCGCGATATGATGTGCAGGATGCAGAATTCCAGAATACCCTTTCGCATCTGCACCTGAGCGTTTTCAATATTCATTGGTGTACAGGGTTGACTTGTGAATTAATTAAGGAATTGACACCGGAAGCCGGGGCCATCATTTGCCCTCGTATCAGCCGATCAATTAACCGATGCAACAAAGATAGCATAAGGTACTATGCAATGCAAGGTACATTGCTTAAAATTAATTATTGGCGGATAAATGGCAACATCCCTAGACGAACGGTAACGCAGGCCAGTCATAAAGTGTAATGCCCTCAGGGCGTCCATTACGTCTGATTGTGGAGTGATTTGCTTTGTCGCTTATCTCTAGTTCTAAGTTACCTGTAACCGGACCGGCAGTCTTAAGCATACATTAATAACCCACCGCCACGTCCGTATATCGCTCTGTATGCCAAAACTTTGTACGTGCATATTCCTACTTACTTTCTCATTATCGGCCAGTTGGGCACAGAATCTCCCTCTCGGCAATGAATGGATCAATTACCAGCAGACCTACTATAAAATTCCCGTAATGCAGCCGGGGCTGTACCGAATCACGACGGCCGAACTACAGCGCGCGGGCGTTCCGGTGGGTCAGGTCAACCCCACTACGTTACAATTATTCCACCGGGGCGTTGAGCAGGCCATCTACGTGGAAGGTGAAACTGATAGCCGCTTCGATGCGCCGGATTTTGTGGAGTTCTACGGGCGGGGTAACGATGGCAGTCAGGATTCGCTGCTTTATCAGCCCTACAGCGCCATGCCCCACGCCTACTACAGCCTGTTTAGTGATACCACTGCTTATTTTCTGACCTGGCGTCCTGATGGCCGGCCCGGCAGGCGGATAACGGCTTATTCCGATACCGACTTCTCGGGCCTGACACCTGAGCCGTATCATTGGGAAGAAGAACTTCGGGTCTTTACGCAGACTTACCCGGCTGGCACCATTTACCCAATCGGGGCCGGTTACAGCAACGGGGCCATCCTGACCGGCTATGACGTCGGTGAAGGCTGGACCGGACCGGTTGTTCGGACAAACACGCGCTACGACCAATCGTTTTCGCTAACAGGTTTTGTAGCAGGGGCCGGTGTCAACCCGCAAATCAGTTACCTGCTCGTCGGGCGTAACCCGCGTGCCCACCGGGTTGAATACCTGGCCGGGCCAGCCGCTACGTCGTTGCGAACGCTCGGCACGCAGTTATTTCAGGATTATAACACCACCTTTTTTAAAACTGAGCTAACCCCGAACGACCTCACCAAATCGGGCAGCGTGCTGGTGAGCCTACTGCCCCGCGAGGAGGAAGACGAGGTATCGGCTTCGTACCTGAAACTGCGCTACCCCCAGCGCCTGGATATGGGGGGCGCGGCTCGCAAATGGCTGCATCTACGCCTGAACCCGGGCGGACGGTCTTCGCTGGAGCTATTGAACGTCCCGGCAGGCAGTCGGCTGTTCGACATTACACATTCGGGTGATCTGAGACGTATTGATGGCCAGTTGTCGGGTGGCCGCTGGCGGGGCGTGGTACGTGATAGTCAGACCGAACGAACCCTACTGATGACCAGCCAGCCGCTTTCGGTTCTGTCAATCAAGCCGGTTGCCTTTCGTTCGTTTGCTTCTCAGACAGCTAATTATGTCATCATCACCCACCCGATATTGCGTCAGCCAGTGAGCGGAGTAGCCGACCCCATCCGGGCCTACGCGGCCTACCGGGCTTCCGAAGCAGGCGGTCATTATGACACCCTGACGGTGAACATCGACCAGCTTTTCGATCAGTTCAGTTACGGAGAACGGCACCCGCTGGGCATTCGGCGGTTTGCCGATTATATGCTCCGCAACAGTAACAGACCTAAATTTCTGTTTCTAGTCGGGCAATCGCGTGATCCGCAGGGTATCCGTAAGAATCCCAATGGTCTGCTGCTCGACCTGGTCCCGAATGCGGGCTGGCCCGGCTCAGATCTGGGTCTGGTTGAAGGACTGAACGGCGAAGTGGCCAACGTACCAGCCATGCCCATCGGTCGGCTGAACGCAACCCGATCCCAGACGGTGCTGGACTACCTCAGCAAGGTCAAAGAACATGAAAATACCAGCGAACCCGCCCTATGGCGTAAGAACATTCTGCACTTGAGCGGTGGCAATACCGAAAGTGAGATTCAGACGTTCCGTCAGTTTGTTGACGAGTTTAAAGACGTTGTGGAAGCGCGTTACGTCGGTGGGCGCGTTACGACCTTGTCGAAACAAACCGATAATCCGGTTGAGTCCTTCTCGGTGGTGGACCTTGTTAACCGGGGCTTCGGCATGATCTCCATGTTTGGCCATTCAAGCCTGGACGTATCCGATATTGATGTCGGTTTTGCCAGCGACGACCGGATGGGTTACCGAAACCAGGGCCGCTATCCATTTATGCTGGCGAATGGCTGCGCAGCCGGCAATTTCTATTTCGGCCTGCCGACCTTCGGCTCCGACTGGATCACGACGCCAAACCGGGGCGCCGTGCTGTTTATGGCCCATACCTACAACGGGTTTGGCCATACACTGAAAAGCTACTCCGATCAGTTGTACGCGCTACTAACCGACAGCAATTACGTGGCTAAGCCGCTCGCTTACTTACAGCAGGAAACCATCCGACGGTATCTGCAAACGCATACGTCTGTGTATGAGGTAACAACGGCCCAGCAGATGACCTTACAGGGCGACCCGGCCGTGAGCGTTTTTCCGTTCCCGAAAGCTGACTTTGCCGTTGCGCCGGGAAGTCTGCGGTTAAGCGGCAACCGGGGCGGTTCGCTGGCAGCATCCGACTCCGTCGTTGTGTCGGGCGTTTTAATCAACTACGGACGGGTATCGAACAACCCCCTAACGGTTCGTTTCCGGCGCTACGAAGCCAGTGGGTTACTCATCCGGGAGGAGCGGTTTACGCAACCGGCTCCGTTTTATACTGATACGCTCCAATGGAAACTGCCCAACGATCCTACGGAAAGTGGAACGACTTACTTCGAGCTGCTGCTGGACCCCGACGACCGGATTACCGAAACGAGCGAAACGAACAATAAAGCCGAAATCAGTACGGCCGGACAGGTTAGCAGCCTGCCTTTCCCGGCCGACCTGACGCCACCTATTGTAGAAGTAGCGTTCGATGGTCAACGTATCAGCGATGGTGATGTGGTATCCGCCCGGCCGGTCATCGACGTTCTGGTGCAGGACGATAACCGACGTCTGTTACGTGCCGACACGACTGAGGTGGAACTATATCTTCAGCGTCCCTGCACGAACGGTCCCTGCCCTTACGAACGGCTCAGCCTGCGCGGTAACGGCGTGCAGTGGACAGCCGCGGGGTCCGATAATGCTTTTCGTCTGAGCTATCAGCCCAGCACGCCCCTGCCCGATGGCCGTTACGGGTTCGAGGCTATCAGCGCCGATCTGAGCGGCAACCGGGGGGCTCCCTACCAGATCCATTTCACGGTTAGAAATCAGCCGGAACTGACCGCTGTCAGCGTTTACCCAAATCCATTCGGCCAGCAGACCCGCTTCTCGATAATCTTGACGGGTCTGACACCACCCGCCGATCTGACGGTGCTCATCAGTGACCTGACGGGCCGCGTCGTCCGGACACTGCACCGCCCGGCGCGCATCGGCCTGAATGAATGGTTCTGGGACGGCACCTCCGATGCGGGAACGGCGCTGGCGGGGGGCGTGTACCTGTACAGCATTGAAGGCGCCGATCTGCCGGTAGCCAATACGATTTCATTGAAAGGCCGGCTTATTCTGACCCGATGAGCCGCTGGTATCTTCTGGCCGGTTTCGCAATGACCGGTCTGCTACTGGCAGGACTTGTTCTGAGTAATCCCAACCACGGCACGAGTATCGACTCGGGCTATTACCTGCAGTCGGCCGCCAACCTGCTGGCGGGTCGGGGATACGTGGTGCAAGAAACTGGCCGACTGGTCTGGAATGGCACATTCCCCATTGGCTACCCAGCCTTGATTGCGGGTTTGTCGGGGCTAACCGGGTTATCCGTCCTGGTGGCCTCCAAACTTATCAACGGACTTTTTCTGATGGTTTCGGGCTGGGTCTGGACCCGTCGGTTAGGTACGCAACGGGCAACCTGGATGCTCTCGGTCTGGTGGCTGGGCGGCTTTCTGAAACTCCTGACCTATACCTGGTCAGAAGCGGTGTTTCTGGTCCTGCTGGCCGAGTGGGTCTGGCAGCTTCACTGCCTGCTAACCGCACCAACACCGCGCCGAACTATCGTATTAATTCTGGTGGGTTACGCACTGTTTCTGGTTCGTTACGTCGGTGGGTATGTGTTCGCACTAACCGGACTACTAGCTCTTCTTAGCTGGCTGTCGCCAGAGCGACTTTCCTTGCCAATAGCCCGTCAGCGTTCAATAGGCAGGCAGCTGCTGACGGCTTCACTTGCGGGGATTACTGGCCTGGGGACTTATTTCGAGCTAAACAGCCTTTTCTCGGATTCGGCATTCGGTGGTGAGCGGTTTCTTCCTACCGAATCGTCGGGTCAGCTTGCCTGGCTTTTCGGGCGGGCACTCCTGAACGAGGGCTTACTAATCCGAGACTTTACGGTCGGCGGATCGGACTGGCTGGCCTGGCTGGGCGTGGGGCTTCAGGGAGTGCTCCTGAGCCTTGGCGGCTGGCGTCTGCGCCGGGCCTACAGGCCTATGAACGACGAACGGCAAACGGCCACCCTAAGCCAGTTATTCGTAATGACCGGATTCGTTTACGTAGGCGTGCTGTTCATACTACGCACGCTAAGCCCGTTTGATGCCCCAAACCTACGCCTGATGGCTCCCAGCACATTTTGCCTGCTCACGGCTGGGCTGCTTTGGGTGGGTCAACTGCCCGTGCAGTATCAGCGGCTTATTCGCCCGTATTGGGCCATGCTGTTACTGGGGTCGTGGCTACAGCTCTTACCGCAGGCGAACCTGAACCATAAGCTGAATCAGGTTCAGGCGAGATTATTCGTCCACCGCTAAAACAATAGTTTGGTTGAGCGATCAATCCCAGCACTCCATAATCAGCAGGTCACCCTCCCCGGCCGTAATCCGTACAAACCCGTCCCGAGCCGCTTCGTTGCTGCTGCCAGTCCGGTAACCGAGACGGAGGCTTTCGTCGTGGAGATTATACAGTAGCCCTTCCGTGGCGATGCCCGTTACCGTGCCGACGGGTATCAGCGAGATAGTCGTTCCGGCTTCATACCATTTCTCGAAGCGCCCCACGAGCGGAAAAATCTTGGAGTAATCGTCCAGCAGCACAATCCGGATCTGGTCTTTGTACCGCACGATGCTGGTCATGTTCGTCAGGCTATGATCCGCCCGCCGGCCCGTTGCCCAGATGATATTTACGGCAGGAAACCCATGCTCAATGAGGTATTCAATTCCTTTTTCCAGATCGGTTTTGTTCTGGTCGGGGGCATGGACTACCTCCAGTGGGTACTGCTGCGCCCGAATCGTATCGAGGTCCAGCGCCCGGTCGAAATCACCGAGCAACACGTCTACTTTGATGCCCAGATCAAGTACCCGCCAGATGGCGCTGTCGAGCACTACCACTACCGGGCTCCATTCCAGCAACTGCCCCATGAGTTCGGGCTGGCAGGCTTCGCCGTTGGCAATCAGAAGAGCCGGTTCCTGTTTATCGCGAACGATATGGTGAGATGACATAGGGATCAGCAGAAAATCCTGAACGTATTCTGGCAGTTACAGCCCGGTTGAATCGGCCGCTTCAGGCGTAGACTTTTTAGCAAATTCGGGGGCCGACCGGATCGCCCGGTCTACATCGTCAGGGGCATCGACACTCTGGCTCTGGTAACGCGTTTCGACCAGTTTGATTCGGTAACCGGCTTCTACCCATCGTAGTTGTTCCAGCGATTCGGCGCGTTCGAGCGAAGAGGGCGGCAGCAGCGTAATAGCTTCCAGAATGTCGGCCCGGTAGGCATACATACCAATATGGCGGTGATAGGTATGATGCTCGTGCCAGTGAGCCGGGTCAACACCCCGCAGAAATGGAATCGCCGACCGACTGAAATACAGGGCTTCCTTCCGGGCGTTGACCGTGATCTTTGCTTCATTGGGCGAGTGCAGAATCTCAGCCGAATCGACCGGCGACATCTGGCTTGCCAGTTCAACGGAGCCATCCAGCACAGCCGCCAGCTCATCAATCTGCGCCGGGTTAATAAACGGCTCATCCCCCTGAACATTGAGGATATAGTCTGTCGGCTGGCCCGGAATCAGTCCATCAGTCACCAGTCGGTTATAGGCTTCCCAGCATCGATCGGTGCCGCTGGGGTGGTCGGTGCGGGTCATGATGGCCTCGCCCCCTACCCGACGCACCACCTCAGCAATACGCTCGTCGTCGGTGGCAACCACTACTTTATCTAACAACTGCGCCTGCTGCACCTGCTCCAGCACCCGCTGAATCATGGGTTTACCGCCAATGTCGGCCAGGGGTTTACCGGGAAAGCGCGTGGACGCGTAACGGGATGGAATAATTCCAATTCGCATGGGATACGTTCCGGACAGATCGTCCGATTAAAGAAGTTTGGGTTCAGGACCGGCGGTTCCTACGGTCCAGTAGGCGGGTTCGATGGCCTGCCGCTGCTGATAATATTGATCGTAAACGGGTCGGTAGCGGAGCCGCTCGGCCATAACCGTATCGAACTGACCCAGCAGCCCCAGCATTAGTTCACAGCCCTCGCGAACCGCAAACTGTCCGCTCGGATTACCCGTCAGATAATCGGCCAGACCGTTTCGCACGACGTAATCCGTCAGCAGCGGGTTTGCGTTCCGGCGTACCATGATCCGAACGCCCGCCACTTCGGCCACCGACAGATCGAGCGCATCGTCGAAGAAAAAGGCAACTTCCTTCGGCTGCAGGTTGAATCGATCCAAAAAATGCTGCAGAACCTCAACCTTGTGTTTGGCCTGCGAATAACAGGCGTGGAAATGCTCCCGGCGCACGAGCGCATCGGCCAGATCATTCGTAACGCCCGTTACGATAGCGACAACGGGTAACTGCCCGTTATGGTGCAGCCAGAATCCGAACCGAAGCAGGTTCGTACCCATCGAGTCCACTTCACTGAAGCTGCTGCTGCCCGAGCCGGTTTTAACCCCGTCGTTAAAGACACCATCCCAGTCGAAGACCACCGCCCGAATGGTCCGAAGCTTTTGGGTCAGGACTTCCGCGGGCGTAACGAACTGACCGCCGAGGGCGGTAAAGGTTTGCTCAATATCGATCATAAAAACAAGATCTGCTGCGGAGACCTCTCCGCAGCAGATAATAGACTCTACTCTTTACGCCAGTTCCGGCAGGGTGTTCCGGTATTTCACTTCAACGGCGTGCAGTTCCAGCAGGGGCTTCATAAACTCTTCCAGATAGCGGATATCAAGCTGGCTAGCGGCATCGCAGAGCGCTTCTGATGGGCACGTATGCGCTTCAATGAACAGTCCATCCACACCGGCCGCTACGCCCGCGCGCGCCAGCACCGGCAGATACTCCCGCGCCCCGCCTTTAGCGTCGGCCGACGGAATCCCGTATTTGCGAATGGCGTGCGTTACGTCGAACACAACCGGGTAGTTGGTGCGGGCCATGTGGTAGAAACTGCGCGGGTCAACCACCAGGTCGTTATAGCCGAAAGTAAAGCCACGCTCGGTCAGGATGATCTGATCATTACCCGAATCCTCAATTTTCTTGACCGGGTGCTTCATGTTCTCAGGTGCCAGAAACTGCCCGTGCTTTACGTTGACAACCCGGCCGGTTTTAGCGGCTGCTACGGTCAGCGTTGTCTGCATACACAGATAAGCCGGAATCTGCAGCACATCCACAACCTCAGCCACGGGCGCGCACTGATCGGGATAATGAACGTCGGTCAGCAGCGGAAAACCGAACTGCTCTTTCACTTTCGCCAGAATCTGAATCCCTTTCTCTAGTCCGGGCCCGTTGTAATAGTTCAGGCTGGACCGGTTATCCTTCTGGAACGACGATTTGTAAATGATCTTGATACCAAGCTTTTCCGAGATTTCGCGGAGTTGCTCAGCAACGGTCATCATAATTTTTTCGTCTTCGATGACGCACGGACCACTGATGAGAAACAACTCATCCGACCCACATTCGATGTCGCCGACGCGAACGATTTTTTGAGACATAGCTGCTAGGAATTACTACGTGGCTGCCGACGAACGCGCTGTGGTTCGCCAACGGCTGCAAAAGTACGGCTTTTCCGGTCAACCCACTTCATCCGCGTCAGTAGTGGATTCGCTCTTCCAGGGCTATCCACTCCCGAAAGACCGCGTTGGCTTCATCGCGCAGGCATTGCTGCATGGGAATATGCCGCTGCTCGCGTGGCTTGTCGATTTCTTCGTAAATAAACTGATCGTCGAAACCCGCCCCGGCGGCATCGGAATGAAAAGAGCCGTAAACAATCCGGCTGGGGCGAGCCCAGTAGATAGCGCCCAGGCACATGGGGCAGGGCTCGCAGGAAGCATACAGCGTGCAGCCTTCCAGCTGAAACGTCTGCAGATTCCGGCACGCATCGCGAATTGCCACGACTTCGGCATGGGCCGTCGGGTCGTTAGTCGAGGTGACCTGATTGCAGCCACGCCCGATAATCTCGCCATCGCGCACGACGACCGCGCCAAATGGGCCGCCCTGCCCGCTCATCATTCCTTCACGCGCCAGCCGAATGGCTTCGCGCATAAACTCATCGTCACGTTTCACTATTGTTCTCTGTGGTTTTGTCTCTAAATCACCGTTGGCCCTCATGCTCCATCAACGGCATCACGCAGTCTTACGATTGAACCGTTTCCGCAGCAATAATCGCCTTAAAATAGGATTCAACCAGCCGTTTTGCAGAATCATTACGGTGTAACGTAGCCGGAGCCAGTTGATCCCGCAGGTCTTCGTATAGGTGCATTACCTCCAGGATACTGTCGATCAGAGGTTTTCGTTGGGGCGTCGCTACAGTCCGGCGCAGGCGGGCCAGATCATCGGGAAGCAACGCCGTTTCAACCCGTCTTACTCCTCTGGGCAAGCCGCCATTTCTGAGGTGCAGCATCGGACCCAGGATTACATTACGTACGAAAGCCAGGAAATCCAGCGCTTCAAAAAACTCACCCCGACCAATCTTGAGTAAGGCGTAGTGCATCCAGATCCAGAAGCGATCTTCTGCCCATTGGTAATCAAATTCGGGGTAAACAGCCTGCGTCTGCTGCTGAATCGTTGTCAACGCCTGACCACGCTCCCAGAGAATCACCGGCTCTTCAATGCGCTGGTGAAACTCAGGCAGGGTCAGAAACTTGATGTCTACGTGCAGCAATGGCGGCTCATAGAGAGCGATCAGCAGACGCGGTTCGCCGACATGATCGCCCCGGAACGAAGCCACCATTGTGCCCAGCCGGGCCGCATACGCCCGCATCGGCTCCAGGTCAGGGGCAATCGGCTGCGTCGTAACGAGCACCAGATCCAGATCAGAATACGAATCAACTTCGCCCGAAGCCCAGGAGCCGCCCGCAGCCAGCCCCAGGGCTTCGGGATCGCGTTGGATGACCTCAACGGCCTGATTAATGAATTGTTGGTAAGGTTGTAGTATGGCTGACATCGTGTTGTGAACGATAAATTACCGCAGAACCGCACCCCGTCCGGATTGGTTCAGACAGGCGGTCATCCGTTTACTGACCTTAAATAGTTTATTTAATCGGTAAGACGACGCCCATCCCCACGGTTGCTACGCTTATCAGCTGCATTTCCTGCTTGTCGCCCTGCCGTTTGAAAATGAAATAATTCACCAGATCAAAGGCTAGCAGAAATCCGCCCTGTCCCATAATCGACTTGCCGTAGCCCCGCAGTTGGTCGGCCTTATCAGGCCGGATGTTAGCCCGTTCGCGCAGGTAAAGACCGCCCATCACGTAGGCCATGTCCAGACCCGCGTTCAGCAACAGTATCTGCTTCATTTTCTCGTGTTCCCGAACGGCCTGCGCCAAGGTTTCGTCTCCCCCACGATTTCGTGCACCGAGCAGACCAATTCCGGCAATGCCCAGGTTTACCAGATTCCAGTACACGTTCATGCGATGGATAGATCTGGTTTCGCCCGTCGTTTGCGGTGCCGCAATGCTGCCGATGGCAATGTTGGCCAGCGCATAGCCCCCCAGTGCGAAACCCAGCGTTTTCTGATGGCGAATGCGCTGCTCGCTAAAATCGCGCAGGTTTGTGGGTGGCTCGACTCGCTGGGCGGTTGCCGAATGGCCAAGGAGCATCGAACCAGCGGCCAGTAATAGTTGGTGGAAAAGGGGCATACGGCAATCAGAAAGAATCTCCCTTCACAACCTGCCGGATCAGTCCGATGTTTTAGAAACCCAGTGCCGACCGGGAAGCTGGATCGTTTACGTTCGTCAGTTCCTGAACGTCAGGCGCTGTCAGTAAAGCGGCATCGTTCATCAGAAGGATTTTACGGGGCGACGGATTTCCTTCATCCAGGGCCTGCTGCAGCAACGCCCGACTCTGTGGCTCCCAGATGCTCAGCAATGGTTCGGGGTAGCGGCCGTCCGAATCATAAAAAGCGGTAGCGGGCCGGGTGGGCATCCGTGCCGCTACCAGCCCATCGAGCGAGCGGGACGTAAGCAGCGGCATATCGCAGGCCACCACGAGCCAGGCCACCGTAGGGTCATGCTGAAACGCCGACAGGAGCCCATTCAACGGTCCTTCGACTTCAAACGCATCCACGATGAATGGTTGCCCGATTCCGGTCAGCTCAGCCGCCTGCTCTGCATTGACCGACCAGAAAACCTTTTCGCAGTACGGCCGCAGCAGATCCGCCAGGAACTCGCGCTGGGGTTTGTCGTGGTAGGTCAGCCGCGATTTGTCCGCGCCCATCCGGCTGCTGCGGCCACCCGTCAGGATCAGCCCGTTCAGCACCGCCTTAGTCCCGTTTGAAGTCGCGTTTACCACCCGTCTTTTCCATTAGTTTGGTTTCGCGGATCACGATGTCGTGCGAAAAGGCTTTGCACATATCGTAGATGGTCAGAGCCGCCACCGAAGCCCCCACCAGCGCTTCCATTTCAACGCCAGTCTTACCCTCGGTCGACACCAGACAATCCACAATAGCTTCGTTGCCTTCGGTCCGAATCGTAATCTGACAGTTATCCAGCCCCAGCGAATGACAGAGCGGAATCAGATCGTCGGTTCGTTTGGCAGCCATCGTACCGGCAATGATCGCCGTCTGAAAGACTGGCCCTTTTTTAGTCGTGATATCCTGACCGCTCAGATGCTGCATGATTTCGTCGTTGAGCGTAACGATGCTGCGGGCTCTGGCCGTGCGTCGGCTTACCGTCTTGGCGCCCACATCCACCATGGCGGGGTTCCCTTCGGCGTTCAGGTGCGAAAAACCCATCATAACTTTAGGTAAAATTTAAGGAGCGAATAACAAAAGCCCGGTGCCAAATTTCGTTATTCGCCGTTTAGTTTTTGTATTCTTCCGCTTGTTTTGTCTATGCTTTCTGTCGCCGACGCTTTCGCCATTACCCAGCAACACCGGCTCCATCTGCCCGCTGAAACCGTTTCGCTTACCAGCGCGCTGGGCCGTGTATTACGCCAGACGATTCGGGCCGACCGCGATTTTCCGCCCTTTAACCGCGTTGCGATGGACGGGATCGCCATCCGGTTTACTGACTTCGCCAACGGCCAGCGAACCTTTCCGGTAGTCGGTATGCAGCGCGCCGGGCAGCCGCAGCAAACACTCAGCCAGGCGAATAGCTGTCTGGAAATCATGACCGGCGCGATGCTTTCCATCGGGGCCGATACGGTGATTCGGTACGAAGATGTGACAATAACCGACGGACAGGCCACCATTGAAATTGAAGACGTACAACCCGGCCAGCACGTCCATCGGCAGGCCACCGACCGACGTTCGGGCGATGAATTACTGTCGGCGGGGCGGCTTATAGGCCCGGCCGAGCTGGCGGTAGCCGCATCGGTTGGCCAGACTGAACTATCCGTTACGAGTCTTCCCCGCGTGGCCCTCATCTCGACGGGCGATGAACTGGTCGATGTGAGCGAAACGCCCCTGCCCCACCAGATTCGGCGCTCGAATACCTACCTGCTTCAGGCGGCCCTGGCTTCGCTGGGCGTAACGGCCACACTCCACCACATTGTTGATGACGAAACCATACTCGCGGACCGGCTGTCAGCGATTTTACGTGAAAACGACCTGCTGATTCTCAGCGGGGGCGTATCGGCCGGAAAGGCTGATTTCGTGCCGGACGTACTGGCCCGGCTGGGGGTCAAAAAGCATTTTCATAAAATCGAACAGCGACCAGGAAAACCGCTCTGGTTTGGTACATCAGCCGACGGCAAAACCGTTTTTGGCCTACCCGGCAATCCGGTTTCGACGGTTCTGTGCGCCTATCGATACGTTATGCCCTATCTGCGCACCTCACTGGGACTGCCACCCGCTCCTGTTCGTTACGCCCGGTTGACTACGTCCTTCACGTTCCGGCCGGAGCTGACGTATTTCCTGCCGGTTCGCGTAAGCTCTGAACCCGACGGACATAGTGTAGCACACCCGCTCCCCGGCTCGGGCTCGGCTGACTTTGCCAATCTGCTCGACGTAAACGCCTTTATGGAGCTACCTGCCAAGGCATCGGTGTTTAATGCGGGCGAAGTATTTCCCGTCTGGCCGACCTGGTAGGTAACCGGCTGCCGATCATGTCTGCAGATCCTCCTCCTCGTCGTCCAGTCCCGCGCCGGTTATACCTTCCGTGTAGGGTTTATGGCCGGAAACATGAGGCTGGCTGTTGGTCGGACCGGGGCCACTGCCGTCGAGAGCGTAGGCAATCGAATCGGCCAGATCGTCAGGGACAATTCGGGGCGATGGCGGAGACGTATGGTCAGTAGCGTGCGGGTACTGTTCCCCCGACTGCTGGTTGATTACTTCCTCGTCGGCGTGGGGGTCGTTGTCCATCACAGACGGGATTCGGCTGACGTTGTTACCAGTCAGGTCGTTGGTATCGGGCATGAAGGAGCGCATGGTTATGATTGAGTTGGTTCACCCTAATAACAGCCGTAACGCTCTGTCTGTTTGGACCTACCGCTATTCTTCGACCAATTTCTGCACCAGAATCTTATCGATCCGGCTCTTGTCCATATCCATGATCTCAAACCGGTAGGCCTGCCACTGGAATGATTCGCCGGTCTGCGGAATATCCTTCAAGATGTGCAGCGCAAAGCCCCCAAGCGTATCGAAACCCGTCAGATCGCGCCGGTTCTGAGCCGTAATGGTGATGTTGAAGTGCGACAGAAAATCTTCGAAGGGCAGCTGCGCATCAATCAGGAAGGTACCATCCTCGCGCTCGCGGATCTCGTAGTCAGAACCCGGTTCGTCGTTAATATCGCCCACCAGCACATCCAGAATGTCGTTGAGCGTAACGACGCCCAAAACACCCCCGTACTCATCCACGATTACGCCTACGTACTGCTTCCGCTCCCGAAATCGCTCCAGGACCTGGTAGGCCCGGTTGTTTTCCGGCACAAATAAGGCTTCCCGTTTCATGTCGTTCAGCCGTAGCAGTTCTTCATCAAGGTCTTTGCCCAGAAAGTCTTTCGTATAAATCAGCCCTACCACCTCATCGACACTCCCATTGCAGAGCGGGTAAACCGAATGCCTATGCTCAATGATTTTGGCTTTGTTCTCGGCAGGTTCGTCTTCCAGGTCCAGGTACACGATTTCCTGCCGGTTAGTCATCAGCGAGGTAATTTTGCGGTCGCCAAGCTGAAAGACGTTCTGCACAATCTCCTGCTCGATCTCCTCAATGGCTCCGCCCGACGTGCCTTCCTGAATCAGGCTCTTGATTTCTTCTTCCGTTACGGCGCTTTCGTTGGGCCGTATCCGCAGAATCTTGAGTAGTAAATCGCTCGAGATTGTCAGCAGGGTAATGAACGGGGCCGTCAGCCGCGACAGAAAGATCATGGGAGCGGCCATTGTCTTGGCGATTCCTTCCGGATTCGACAAACCAATGCGCTTGGGCACCAGCTCGCCAAACACCAGCGACATGTATGTCAGCAGCAACAGCACCAGCATCACCGCTACCGAGTGGGCATAGGGCCGCAGAAACTCGACCTGAGCCACGAAGTTCTGAACATCGGTCGTCAGCTTGTCGCCCGAAAAAATACCAAGCAAAATGCCAATCAGGGTAATGCCAATCTGAACAGTAGACAGAAACCGGTTGGGTGAATTAGACAGATCCAGAGCCACCTGCGCCCGACGGTCGCCATTCTTGGCGGCTGTCTCTAATTTAGATTTCCGGGAAGATACCAGGGCAATTTCCGACATGGAGAATACTCCATTCAGAATAGTCAGCAATAAAATAATTAGAAGTTCCACAAAGGGAGGAAGTTGGCTCGTTGCAAAAATAAAGAAACTGAATAGGTTTGCAACCGGTTCAATCGTGCAGCAGAACGCCGGTTTTGCTACTTTTACAACTCGAACCGCTATTGCCCTGATGATTGTTTTTATTAACGACCGCCCGATCCGGCTCGTTGGCCCGAAGGCCGCTGCTCAACTTACCAACGGTCAGTCTGTTCCGGACTACGATCAGATTATCGACGCCCGGCTGGAAGCGCTGAAAGAGGATGCTCTGCATGGCCATCTGCTGGTTTTGAATGCCACGACCGCTACGGTCGAAAAACTGCTTCTGCTGCTTCAGAAAGCCGATGCGGGTCGTTTGCTCTCCGTTACGCTGGGCTGCCTCAGCAAAAGCGACTGCGAAGCCGCCATCAAGAAACCGTTCAAAATTATCAAAGCGGCCGGGGGTGTGGTCAGTAAAGACAATAAAATTCTGCTGATGTTTCGCCGGGGCGTCTGGGATTTACCCAAAGGCAAGCTCGACGACGGCGAATCGTCACGGGAGGGCGCTGCCCGCGAAGTCGAAGAAGAAACCGGCATCGAGGTATCCGTCGGCGAACGCATCTGCACGACCTGGCATACCTATACGCTGAATGGCAGCCGGATTCTCAAGCGCACGAAGTGGTATCACATGAGTGTACTGGACGACAGCCAGATGGCCCCGCAGGAAGATGAGGACATCGAAAAACTGGCCTGGTTCGACCGGCGGCAAATGCAGCTGGCCCTCACCAATTCGTTCAGCTCCATTCGTTACGTAATCGACCAGGTGAGTAAGTTACGGGTCTAAGCGCTGCCCGACTCTTGCCGTTACGCGGTTTTCATACCTTACTTTCTTCAAGCTGGTACGGCAGAAACGCATCCACCGACCGACCATACCGGTGCAGTTCGCGGATGATGCTGGAGCTGATGGGTGCAAGATGCGGAGAGGTTATCAGAAACACGGTCTCTACTTCTTCGTACACGGACCGGTTAACCTGCGAGATACCGTTTTCATATTCAAAGTCGGTGGTGTTGCGCAGACCACGCAGCAGGAACGTAGCGCCTTCATTGCGGGCTACGTTGGCCGTCAGATCATCATAGCTGATTACGCGTACGGCCGGCTCGCTCCGAAAAGCTTCCTCAATCAGCCGGGTCATCCGCTCCAGCGAAAAATACCGCTCCTTACGGGCGTTGCGCCCAATGCCGATGATAATCTCATCAAACAGTTTCAGCCCCCGCAGCACAATATCTTCGTGACCTTTGGTGAACGGATCGAAGGAACCGGGAAACAGAGCAACGCGCTTCATAGCAGTAGTCAGTTGACAGGCTGAGTAAACAAATGACGGACAAAGCTAACGTATTGTCGGCCATTTATTGCGCATTGTCGACCAGCAGGCCGAGTCCGTACAAACTCAGGTACCGGTGTTCGGGTAGCTCTTCGAATTCGCTGGTTAAGGAAAGTCCTGGCGGAATGGGGCCAAAGGTAAGGTTCGGCAGAAACCGGCATAGTTCCGTGTACGTGTCGGCAAAGGGGGTAATCTCGCCGTACAGGGCAACATGTACCGCTTCAGGGCCTAACTTTTGTTCATCCAGCACGTAAAGAACGTAATACGCCAGATCCTGCGCATTTTTATAGCCAAACCGGTTGCAGTAGCGTAATTTATGATCCTGCCGGTAGATGATCGTAATAAATTCGTCCTCGAAGTACAGGTAAATATTGTGCGGGTTCAAACCTCGACGGTCCAGATCGGCCGTAGCCCGGATGAGAGCGCCTGTTTGATGAATAAACGTCAGCGGCTGAAGCGGATAAGCGCCCGAAAAATAATCTGCCAGCGGATGTTCCAGATTGAATACGGAAAGAAAACCCTCTGGTTCGTGGGCATAAGCCTGCGCAAACTCATGGGCGGGCAGTGCACTGCCGCGCATCAGCTTCAGGTAGCTTCCCGCATACTCTTTTCGGAACAGCGATTGCGGCACCAGCGTAAACGAGGGCGAGTTGACGCCAATCCGAATCTCCTGCCATGGCCCGGCCGCAAGCACCGGATGGTCGCGGAACAGATCGGGCAGAATATCCATCAGCGGCCGGTCGGTCAGCAGCGATGAAAACGTATAATCTTCGAGGTAACAGCCCCGCCGACGCTCATCCTGAACCAGAAACCGAAACCGGTCACGCCCCACCTCCAGACACAATACCGACTTAGCGGTTTGGCCAGGATTAAACGAATCAGACTGGATGCTCGCAGTAAGTGTGGGCATTACGATGGTTTGCACGGGTTCGAATCGACTAACGGTTTGTTCTGAACAAGGAAACTAACTTACAAAAAAAAGCAATACGGTGACACAACCTGACTTACGGCTGTGGCAGATACCCCCGCAGCCGGAACACATCGTCCAGGGTCTGGCATTGCCGGAACAACGCGTGGACTTCTTCGGGTGGGTAGCTCTTGATTTCGTCAAACGCCATCAGCCGAACGTCCTGAATAATCTGTCCTTCGAGACTCATTTCCGGATCAATTCCCTGACGAAGCGTTCCGCCAGTTACCTGTACGCTGAAAAACAATTCCATCGCGTGCAGGGGCGGCTGCATGAACTCATTGACAAACAGCAGTTCGCCCGCTTCAATATCCAGCCCGGTTTCTTCAGCAAACTCCCGAACCAGAGCCTCCGGCGCGGTTTCCCCAAACTGAGCGCCCCCGCCCGGCGGGCACCAGAACGTATCGGTCGGACCAATTCCCCGATGGCGCACCATCAGCAGCCGGTCGTCTTCGCAGTACAGCCCGCAGACGCGCAGCCGCAGCCGATTACCGTATAATTTTAACACTTCTTCGCGGGGCGAATCCAGAACTTGCGTCACAGTGGCTAACTTGTTTTTGGGACGCAAAGGTACAAAACTGTTACTTAGTTACTTAGTTGGTAAGGCAGTAAGTCTGTAAAGTATACCTTCGTTACCTACCGACTTACCAACGGATTCGCTCGCAAAGTGTTTAGTAGGGGCTTCCGGAAATATAGCTTTCGAGCGAGTTGATCCGGGTTTTCTGATCGCCGATGATCGCCGTCACAACGTCGTTAATGGAAATAATGCCGATCAGTTTACCATTCTCCATTACCGGCAGGTGGCGTATGTGCCGCTCCGACATGGTCACCATACACTCGTCCAGGCTCTGCTCCGGCTCGATCGTAATAACCGGCGCCGTCATAACCTCGCTGATAAGTGTATCGGCCGACTGGCGACCCATCAGAATTCCTTTGCGGGCATAGTCGCGTTCCGAGAAAATACCGGTCAGCTGATCGTCGTCTACAACCAGCACAGCACCAATATTCTTATCGGCCATGACGTTGAGCGCTTCCCGAACGGTCTGGCCCGATGAAACCGTGTAAAGAGCATTGATCGATTTGCCTTGCAGGACCTGGCGTATTTTCATGATTGTGAAGGGTTTAGTTGAGGGTGAAAGTAACAAAAAAGGCTTAGGCTATAAAGCGAAGATGCAGAAAAGGCAAAATTTATTATCAATCCCACCCACTTTTATGCCTGCTCGTTTTTTCGTATCTTAGATGCATGAACGAAACCCAAACGGCCGCCCATTTACTGGCCAAACGTTTCCCTTATAAACCTACTGCCGGTCAGGAAGAATTTTTTGAAAAGATTGGCGCGTTCATCGCCCACGAAGAGTTTGAACACTACCGCGACTGTTTTCTGCTGCGCGGCTATGCCGGAACAGGTAAAACCACACTCGTCGGTACACTCATAAAAATTCTCCCCCGTTTTGGGTATAAGTCGGTGCTGCTGGCACCCACCGGCCGGGCCGCCAAAGTCATGGCCAACTATGCCAAAAAGCCAGCCCAGACGATCCACCGCAAGATTTACCGACAGGTTGCCGAACCCGGTTCGGGGACGCTGGCGTTTCAGCGGCAGAAAAATTACCACGAGGATACGCTCTTTATCGTGGACGAAGCCTCAATGATTTCCGACGAGGCCGACTTTGGCGGTAAAGGGCTGCTGACCGATCTGATTGACTTTGTGTTCGAAAACCCCGGCAACAAGCTGATGCTGGTCGGCGATACGGCCCAGTTGCCGCCCGTTGGCCGTGACCTCAGCCCAGCGCTCGACCGGGGGTTTCTGTCCAGCGCTTTCGACATGACGGTGTATGAGCAGGAACTGACCGAAGTTATGCGGCAGGACGAAGAATCAGGAATTCTCTACAACGCAACCGGCCTGCGGCTGCTATTGTCCGACGAAGACCCTACGCCCAAAGCCGTTGGTTTTGATGCGCTGCTGAGCGATAAACCCGCGGCATCCTCTGCCGACGTACCTGAAATTCGCCTGAATGTACGTTCGTTCAGCGACATTTATAAAATGCCGCTCAACAAGCTGGAAGACGGCATCCGGTACGCTTACGATAAATACGGTCGTGAAAACACGGCTATCATCTGCCGCTCGAACAAAACGGCTGTGCAGTACAACCAGTTTGTCCGGCGCATGATTGATCAGTGCGAAGAAGAACTCGACGCGGGCGACATGCTGATGATTGCCCGTAACAACTATACCGTACTGGAAGAAGACTCCCCCGCCGGGTTTCTGGCCAACGGCGAGTTTGCGGAGGTGCTGAAAATCCGGAACAAAGAAGAGCTTCACGGTTTCCGATTTGCCACCGTTACGCTACGGCTGGTGGATTACGAAGAGCAGCCCGACTTCGAAGCGAAAATCATGCTCGATACCCTCCACACGCCCGTGCCGTCGCTGACGTCGGATCAGTACAAGGCGCTGTATGAGAGCGTCATGAAGGATTACTTTTATATTAAGAGCAAAAAAGAACGGGCCGAGGCCGTCCGGCGCGACCCGTATCTGAACGCGCTTCAGGTGAAGTTTGCCTACGCGCTCACCTGCCATAAAGCTCAGGGGGGCCAGTGGAGCGCGGTCTTTGTGGATCAGGGATTCCTGCCCGACGGTCAGGTGAACCAGGAGTTTGTGCGCTGGCTTTACACCGCTCTGACCCGCGCCACTGACGAAGCGTTCCTGATGAACTTCAACCCGCAGTTTTTTGGCTAAACCAGATCGGTCTAAAACCCGTTAGGCTTCCTAAACGCTACGTTATGTCCATCGAATGGATTATGAGTGCCTGTATTGGCGTGGGGCTGGCCGCGTGCTGCGGCTTTCGGGTGTTTGTACCGCTGCTGATTGCCAGTATAGCCACCAAACTCGGTATTATCGGCACGATGACCGGCTTCGAATGGCTCAGCGGATGGCCTGCCCTGCTGGGCCTGTCCATCGCTACGGTTTTCGAGATTGGGGCGTATTATATCCCCTGGCTCGATAACGTTCTGGATACGCTGGCCACGCCCGCGTCTATCATTGCCGGTACGCTCCTGAGTACGTCTTTTCTGCACATCGACAATCCGGTGCTGCACTGGGGACTCGGGCTGATGTTGGGCGGTAGTTCGGCCGGGATCGTTCAGGCCGGGACAAGCCTGCTGCGACTGGGCTCAACGGCTACCACGGGTGGGATTGCCAACCCGGTTGTGGCCACAGGCGAGAACGTGGCCTCGGTGGGGCTGTCTGTATTTACGATTCTGCTACCGCTGGTTGCCGTCGTGATTGTCGCTGCCGTCCTGCTGTTCGTCATTGGTCGGCTACTCACCCGACGTAAAATATGGTTTACACGTTCGGCAAATAACCATAGGTTGCAATAATCACTTTGTGAAGCAGGGTTAGCAATAGAAATACCTTTGCTTAATATTTTAACTATTTGTGATATCAATAGCGCAAACGCAGCTTTAACTCTTCGATGGTTAAAGCTGGACGTTGCCTATGCAACATTCTATGGCAATTAGAGCAAACGACTCTTACGTCTGCGACATTCGTCACTAAGTTGGCCGAAGTATTCTCACGCTCCGAAAGTGGGTTCAAATGATGACATTCGATATAGTTAGCCCCAATTTCTCCGTACTTGTTTTCAAAATTAAAGCCACAGACCTGACACGAATTCCCGTAGAGTTTTTTTGCCTGTCTAACTAATTGTGGATTACGTTGAAAGTAACTACTTTCCCTAATCAAACGCTCACCTTCTTGATAATCGTCCTCTATTGGTTCTGAGACGTATCCTATGGGCAACGAAGATGAGTACGAAGTTGGCCGGTTTCTGCCAGTGATAAAATTCATGTAGCCTTCTATTCCACCAAATTCTCTAAGTCTATCATGACGCACACGATACACATTTCCACTAGGCCGAAAGTTCGGCGCATAACCAACGTGCTCTTTCAAATCTGCCCATGTAAGCGAAATAGACTCGGTTTTAAAGAAGAAAATATAAGGGAATCGGGCGCTTCCCCATAACGCATGAGAGAGTTCAGCCAACTGTTCCCTCCAATATGCACGCACTCTGCAAAGTGCGGGTATATCCCCATCTCCACCTGTTGTACGTATTAATAGCATTACATCGCCTACTTCCAATTGTCTTATTACACTTCCGGCGCCTGCAGGTACCCCCCAACAGTTAAATTCACCACTTATAAATTCGCGATCAAGAGCCTCTAATACTTCTGATTTGACATGTTGGGGTATATTCTTCTCTATAGTTTGAAGCGATATACTACTGAAGACGGTTTTTGGAAAATCACGATCAGCACCGCTGATACCAACATCATGGAAGAAAAGCTGCATTCAAATACCTATTAGAAGTGTCCTTTTACTAGATTACAAGTTAACACATATATGCGTTAAAAATCCTCTCAAAACCAAGCGAGCCTAATTTTGAGAGGATTAAAACAAAATAATGAAAACTATGACAATCTTTCCACCGTCCGGCGAACGAAGGCAGTCAGATCGGCACCGGTCAGCATGTTCTGGGCCAGCAGCGCCAGATCATAGACCTGCATCACGAGCGATTTCTGCGCATCGGCGTCGGTTTCGGTCAGAATCCTGCCAATCAGCGGGTGGTTAGCATTGACCACTACGTTATACCCAACCGGCATATTGCCGTAGAATGACTGTTCACCCGACAGAGCAGACATGTCTTTCATCCGGCGAAGGAACTCCGGCAGGGTGATCGTTACGGGCAGTTCGTCGGTCGGCTGGGCTTCCACACTAACGGTCAGCGTTTTGTTATCCAGAACCTGCTCAAATACCTCTTTCAGCTTCGTGCGATCGGCCTCCGACAACACGCTCTCGTTGTTGAGACCTTTGTCGATCAGTTTATCGAGCGTATCGGCGTCTACCCGCACGAAATGCACTTTCTCCAGTTTATATTCGAGGGCGTTGATGAAGTGCGGGTCAATGACGTTGTCCATCAGCAGGACATCGTAACCGCGACGGACGGCCGACGCAATGTAAGCATCCTGCTGCTTGCGGTCGGTGGTATAGAGCAGCACCAGCGTTTCGTTCTTGTCGGTCTGGTTGGCCTGCACTTTCTCCCGGTACTCGTCCAGCGTCGAATAAGCCCCCTCTGTGTTTTTGAGCAGCACAAAGTTTTTAGCCTTTTCGTAGAACTTGTCGTCGCTCAGGATACCATATTTGATAAACAGACCAATATCGTCGAATTTCTCCTCAAACGCTTTCCGGTCGGCATTGAACAGATCGTTCAGCTTATCGGCGACTTTGCGGGTGATGTAGCCATTAATTTTCTTAACGTTCGCGTCAGCCTGCAGGAAGCTACGCGATACGTTCAGCGGAATATCAGGCGAGTCGATCACGCCGTGCAGCATCATCAGGAAGTCGGGTACAACGTCCTTCACTTCGTCAGTTATGAACACCTGACGGCTATACAGCTGAATCTTTTCGCGCTGGAATCGCAGCTCGTTCTTGATGCGCGGGAAATATAGAATCCCGGTCAGGTTGAATGGATAATCAACGTTGAGGTGAATCCAGAACAGCGGTTCCTCGCTCATCGGATACAGTTCCCGATAGAACGTCTTGTAGTCTTCGTCCGTCAGATCAGACGGCGCTTTGGTCCAGATCGGGGTTGTGTTGTTGATTGTCTGTCCGTCGAACTCAATCGGCACCGGCAGGAAGCGGGCATATTTGTCCAGAATACCCCGCAGACGTGATTTATCCAGAAACTCTTCTGAATCGGGCGCGATGTGCAGAATGACGTCGGTGCCCCGTTCGGTACGGTCGGCCGGCGTCAGTTCAAACTCCGTCGAGCCATCGCACACCCAGCGGGCAGCCTCGGCTTCATCGCGATACGATCTGGTAACGATTTCTACCTTCTCGGCCACCATAAACGCCGAATAGAAACCCAGTCCGAAATGACCAATGATCTGGCCTTTATCGTCGGTTTTATCTTTGTATTTTTCCAGGAAATCCGATGCGCCGGAGAAAGCAATCTGGTTGATATACTTCTTGATCTCCTCGGCGGTCATACCAATACCATTATCGCTGATCGTAATGGTTTTTGCTTCTTCATTGAGCGCAACTGTTACTTTCAGTTCACCCAGCTCACCCCCGAATTCACCAAAAGAGGCCAACTGACGTAATTTCTGCGTGGCGTCGACGGCGTTGGAGACCAGTTCGCGCAGGAAAATTTCGTGATCAGAATAAAGAAACTTCTTGATAATTGGGAAGATATTCTCGGTATGGATCGAAATCTGTCCCCGCGTAGCATCGCCTTTTTCGTTCTGTACGGCTTCCATAAATGTGTTTTGAGTAAAGGAGTAAATGCCTAAAACAGCTAACCGGCGGGTATCAAATCCTGTTCCAGTAGTGTCCCAGCTGACAGATTGACAGACCTTAGTTCCTGAATGGATTTTCTATTTCATTAAACGCTCTCATCCTGATCGGCATTCTCCTAACCTTCGTTGAAGCCGGGTAGCAAAAAGTACCGGTCACTACCGCGGATCGAACAGCAAAAGAAATTCTGTTGTTAGAGAAAGTATGACTGCCTCTGCTTATACCGACATTACCATGACCGAGTTCGAAACGCTGCGTCAGCAGCCGGGCACCGCCGTGGTAGACGTGCGCGACGAGTGGGAATTTGAGGAGTTTAATCTGGGGGGTCTGAACGTTCCCCTGCCGGACATTCGCACCCGCAAAGCTGAACTGGCTCCGTACGACAATCTGATTGTTATCTGCACCAATGGTGTCCGCAGCCGGATAGCCGCCAAAGACCTGCTGCGTCAGCGGGAATTTCAGAATAAGAGAATCTACCACCTGCACAGCGGCATCATTGAAGCCGAAGATTGACGGTGTTACGTCATGATCGTAAAGCCGGGCTTGGCGGCCTGCTTCTCTACATGCGGCAGGTACATCTGCAGAATGTCATGCACGTTCACCCGGATCAACTGACTTAACTGGTTAAGCGGCAGATCATTCCGTTCCAGCCCGAATGGGTCTTCAATCTCCTCCCCGATCATTTCTAGTCCGATGAGTATATACGATGTCAGCAGCACGGCCGGAATTGTCAGGTAGCCATACACATCAATTACCGTAAATGGCAATACGCCAACATAAAGCGTTATGAACAGCTTGATAAACAGACTGTAGGAAAACGGAATGGGCGTACTCTTGATCCGCTCGCAAATACCGCAGACATCCATGAGAGAGGTTAGGTACTGATTCAGGTTGATATGCTGGGACTCGGAGAAGTGGCCCAGCCGATACAGGTGTTCGGTTTTCACCCAAAGTTGGTTGGAGACACCAGCGGGCAGGTGATCAAAGTTACTCAGATCCCGCTTTTCGCCTTCTTCGGTAATGTCCAGCTCATCCAGCGTAGACATATCCCGCAGGTGATTCTTGAGCGCAAAGGGAAAATTCGAGATTGTTTTGGCAAAGAACTCCCGGTTTCCAGAGTCCTCAGGCGGAAGCACTGCGTTGAAAAAGATAGCCAGATTCCGGCAGTTATTGACCAGCACACCCCAGGCCTGACGTCCTTCATAAAACCGGTCATAGGCGGTATTGGTGCGAAAAATGAGCAGCAGGCTAAGCAGAATTCCCATTGCCTGCAAAAATGAACTTGGGGTGTCTTTTAGCCGCAGGTCAACGTAATTCAGTTCAACAACCGTCAGAATGATTACGTAAACAGCAACAGCTATTAGTCGCTGAACCAATCCTTTTGCCGTAGGACCCGTATGAAAATGCCAGATGGCCGGTAACCAGTGCTTTGCTTTGTAAATGATCATTATATAACCGGAAGTTGGATTACCCTTCTGATGAACTCCCCAATCAACTAAACAGTTATCGTTCCCGCAAAAACCTGTCTGGCCGGGCCAATCAGGTAGATGCTGTTGAAGTGCGCATCCGGCTGCGGATTGAACGATACGCGCAGATTCCCTCCTAACGTTTGTATGAAAACCGGATCGGGCATGTTCAGCTGCCGGTGGGCTACCAGCGCTACCGCCGTTACGCCTGTGCCGCAGGAATAGGTTTCGTCTTCCACGCCCCGCTCATAGGTTCTGACAAAGAGCGTGTGGTCGTCAATAACCTGTGCAAAATTAACATTGGTGCCGCCGGGGTGAAAGACCGGATCATAACGCATAGCGCGCCCTTCAGCAACAACATCGAGCGACTCCAGTTCATCTACGAAGCGAACGACGTGGGGCGAGCCGGTATTGAGAAAGGTCATTCCGGCGCGCTCTTCAATACCCGACACATCACTCATTTTTAGAAAAATCTCGTCCTCGCACACTACCGCCACGTGCTCGCCGTCAATGGCCCTAAAGCGGGTTTCGCTTTCAAACAGGCCCAGGTCGTGCGCAAACCGGACGATACACCGACCACCGTTGCCGCACATACTGCCCTCCGCCCCATCGGCATTGAAATACACCATTCTGAAGTCATACTCCGGATCGCTCTGCAGCAGAATCAGGCCGTCGGCTCCAATGCCGAACCGCCGGTGACACAAGCGCTCGACTAATGCCTGATCTGTAATCGGGAAGGTTCCGTTGCGATCGTCAATCAGCACAAAGTCATTGCCGGTACCCTGGTATTTAAAGAAGTTCATTGGATTGTAGGCAGACAAAAGTAAAAAAGCCGCCTTTGCAGACAGCTTTTCATAAGTTAGGAATCAGGGGCAGGCAATTAAGCCGCTGCAACTGCTTTTGGCTTACGCTCTTTCAGACGAGCCGCTTTACCCTGACGGCCGCGTAGGTAGAACAACCGAGCCCGGCGAACTTTACCCAGACGAACCACTTCAATTTTGTCGATGTTCGGCGACAGAACCGGGAAAATCCGCTCTACACCTACGCCGTTTGATACTTTGCGAACGGTGAAGGTTTCGCCACCGCTGCTTGGGTTCCGGCGCTGAATCACCGTGCCCGTAAATACCTGAATACGCTCCTTATTTCCTTCGCGGATTTTGACGTGTACGTTCACCGTATCGCCTGCCCGGAACGTGGGCAACTCGGCGCGACGCTGCGCGTTGTCTGCCTCCACTAATTTGATTAACTCGCTCATGACCGTATATAAATCGCCAGATAAGTATTTGCGAAATGAGCCGCAAAGATAGTAAACTTCTCGGTGTCAGAAAATACTTTTGTGAAATTACCCAGCGCAATCGACGCCATTCCCATGAAAATATTGAACGTTGACCAAATCCGTGCCCTCGACCAAGCCACCATCCAGAACGAACCCATTGCCCCGCTCAATCTTATGGAACGCGCTGCGCTGGCGTTCGTCGACTGGTTCGTTGATCACTTTCCCGATACAACCCTGACGAAAATCTTTTGTGGCCTGGGTAATAACGGGGGCGACGGTCTGGCGATTGCCCGGCTGCTGCTCGAACGACAGTATCCGGTGGAGGTTCATGTTGTTCGTTACGCCCCGCGCGAGTCGGACGACTTCATGCACAACCACCGTCGGCTGAAGCTGGTCACCGAAAAGGTTAACTACATCGAATTTTCACGCGATATTCCGGCTCTGCGGCACAATGAAGTCGTCATTGACGCCATCCTGGGCTCTGGCCTGTCGCGCCCAACCGAAGGGATTGTCAAGAGTACCATCGAAGCCATCAACCGCGCTCCGGCAACGGTTGTCGCGGTGGATATTGCCAGCGGTCTTTACGCCGATCAGCCCAACGCCGAGGATGACGTTATTATCGAGCCGGACTATACCATTACGTTTCAGTTACCCAAGCTGGCGTTCGTGCTGCCTAAAAACGGCCGTTACGTGGGTGAGTGGCATACCGTCGATATTCGTCTCCATAAACGGTATATTGACCTTGCGCCCACGCCTTACTATTTTACCCATCCCCGGGAGGCCCGGCTGCTCCTGCACAAACGCGACCGCTATTCCCACAAGGGCACTTTTGGGCACGCTCTGCTGCTGGTGGGCAGCTACGGTAAAATGGGCGCGGCAGTACTGTCGGCGCGGGCCTGCCTGCGGTCGGGCGTGGGGTTGTTGACGGTCCAGATTCCGCGCTGTGGCTACCCGGTTCTGCAAACTGCTGTTCCTGAAGCGATGTGCCGCCCGGACGGCCATCAGTACGTGCTGACCGGCCCCAGCGAGGTCGAAGGTCCGCCCCCTGGTGATTACACGACCGTGGGCATTGGCCCCGGTATTGGTAAAGCGCCCGAAACGCTGGCGATGTTCCGCGAACTGCTGCCAACGCTTAAGAAGCCTATTGTTGTCGATGCCGACGCCCTGAATCTGCTGTCTGAAAATCGGGAGTTGCTGGAGCAGGTCCCGCCCAACAGCATTCTGACGCCCCACCCAAAAGAATTTGAGCGGCTTACCCAGACATGGAAAGATGATTACGAGAAACTGGGGATTCTGCGCGACTTCGCTAAAACGCATCAGGTTGTTGTGGTGCTGAAGGGCGCTTACTCAGCCGTTGCTACGCCAGCCGGGGAAATTCATTTCAACGGCACAGGCAATCCGGGTCTGAGTACGGGCGGTACGGGTGATGTACTGACGGGGGTGCTGACGGCTCTGTTAGCGCAGGGCTATGATCCGGTTGAGGCCGCTGTGCTTGGCGTTTATGCCCATGGTCTGGCTGGCGACCGGGTCGCGGAACAGCGTGGCCCGATCGGCATGGTTGCTTCCGATGTAGTCGACGCACTTCGTTGGGAGTAATATGTGGAGATTGGGGAACATATATGTGGCAATTATTCCACACTCTCCATTTAGCAAGTAGTTTAGTCTAATAATGGTTACAAACCGTTTACGAAACGTCCGGAAAAAGTGTTCTACGAAAAATCAAGTAGTTACACGTTTAATAAAAAAAGGGGGTTTCTGCGCTAAAATCAGCGAAAATGCGGTCCCAAATTTGTGTTGAGATAACTATCCTTATACCGACACACATGAAACATACAGCCCAGCGGGACTGGCGTGTCTCCAGGCCATCCCGCAACAAGACCCGGTTCAATTTCGATCAAACAACTGCTCTGGGTGGATTGACAATCGCCTTATTCACCTATATTGTTTACCACTTCATTTACCCGCTCATTGCAAAGGGGCTACTGTGGTAATAGATTTTGTCTTGTAAACAAGCCCTACTCGCTTCCGGCTGGTAGGGCTTTTTAATGCGCTTACGTGAGCAATTGGTACGTAGCAAAGGCCGATACGTAAGCCAGTACCATCATATACGCCAGCTGCACCATCGGCCATACCCAGCTTTTCGTTTCGCGACGGGTTGCGGCCAGTGTGCTCATGCACATCATGGCGAATACGTAAAACACCAGCAGCGACCAGGCCAGCGCGGGCGTGTACATCGGCCCACCCGTTGCGGGATTACGTTCCTGCCGAAGCCGCTCACGAACGGTCGTGTCAGCATCGTCTCCTCCGTCGCCGATGCTGTAGATGGTTGCCATCGTTCCAACGAACACTTCCCGGGCAGCAAACGAACTGAGCAGCGCAATGCCTATTTTCCAGTCGTAGCCCAGCGGGCGAATAACCGGTTCGATAAAATGGCCGAAATGACCGGCGTATGAGGCTTCCAGCCGCTCCGATGCAATCCGGTTTTGCAGCTCATCATCGGCCAGCGCCGGGTTTTGCTGCCGAACCTGCGTTTCGACCCGTTCCAGGGCATCGCCGGGTCCGTAGCTGGCCAACACCCACAGGATAATAGAAATGGCCAGGATAACCCGTCCGGCTTCCCAGACGAACGCCCGCACACTCTCCCAGACCGTCAGCCCCACGTGGTTCCAGCGCGGCAGTTTAAAGGTAGGCAACTCCATGATGAAAAACCCGCGCTCTTTGGTTCGCAGAACGAGCTTCAGGACATAGGCCGCCAGCAGCGCACTCACCAGACCGAGCAGATAAAGTCCCATCAGGGCTAATCCCTGCAGGTTAAACAGGCCCAGCACGCGCCGACTGGGCACCACCAGCGCAATCAGGATGGTGTAGATGGGTAATCGCGCCGAACAGCTCATCAGGGGCGTTACCAGAATCGTGATCAGCCGGTCGCGCCGGGTTCCGATGCTGCGCGTCGCCATGATGGCCGGTACGGCGCAGGCCACACCCGAAATCAGCGGAACTACGCTCCGGCCATTCAGGCCAAATTTGCGCATGATCCGGTCCATGATGACCATCACCCGCGACATATAGCCCGATTCTTCGAGCAGCGCGATGAGAAAAAAGAGGAAGGCAATCTGCGGAATAAACACCAGAATCCCCCCTATCCCGGCCAGAATCCCGTCCGTCAGCAGATCCGTCAGCGGCCCCGGTGGCAAGTTATCTTTTAACTGACCATTCAGCCAGGCGACCCCCGTGTCGATGGCATCCATAAAGGGCTGCGCCCAGGCGAAAATAGCCTGGAAGATCAGCAGCAGGATAAAGGCGAAAATGGCATACCCCCAAATGGGGTGCAGCAGCACGCGGTCGAGCTTCTGGCTCCAGGTCGGCTGGTTGGCCGGCCGCTGGTTGGTGACGGCTTCGGCCACCACGACCGCAATGCGTTTATAACGCGTAATGGTTTCGTTAGCCTGAAATGTCGGTTCGCTGAATTGATGCTTCTCAATCAGGGCATCCAGACCGACCCGCTGCTGCTGATTCAGAAACGAGAATCCGTCGTGCTGGATAAGGTATTGCAGCGCCAGGTAATTGTTATCGAGTTGGTACTGGGCTTTAGTGTCTACAATCAGGCCCTCTACCTCATCGGCGGGATCAAAAAACAACTTGCCGGGCAGTGTCGGCTCCTCTATCTGGCCCAGCACCGCTTTTTTAATCTGGTCGATTCCTTCACCGGTGCGGGCGTTAATCCGTACAACTGGTACGC
This sequence comes from Spirosoma taeanense, assembly GCF_013127955.1. Taxonomy (NCBI): domain Bacteria; kingdom Pseudomonadati; phylum Bacteroidota; class Cytophagia; order Cytophagales; family Cytophagaceae; genus Spirosoma; species Spirosoma taeanense. Next base: position 1,937,076 of record NZ_CP053435.1, on the reverse strand, counting down.
CCAGCCGCATGGCCAGCCGCACACTATTGACTTCTTTTCCCTCCTGCCGGGCTACGTCGAGCATGTTCAGCGCCAACACCGTCGGCACGCCCAGATCGGCGACCTGCGTAAACAGCAGCAGATTCCGGTGCAGATTGGAGGCATCGACGACAACCACCGCTACATCGGGGTAATCGGGGTGAGCCGGATTAGCCAGAATGTCGGTTACGAGCTGCTCGTCTAAGGATTTGGGATAGATGGAATAAACGCCGGGGAGATCAACGACGGTTGCCGACGTGTGAGCGTCCATGGGCCACGTCCCGGATTTTTTATCAACCGTGACGCCGGGGAAATTCCCCGTTTTCTGACGAAGCCCAGTCAGTTGATTGAACAGTGACGACTTACCAGCATTCGGATTGCCAACAAGGGCAAGTACAGGAGACGATTTCAAGGCACTTTACGGTTTACGGCACTCGGACTACGCCGGGCCCGCTCCGGCGTACCGGTCGCTACGGCTGACTCCATCGGAGAACCGCATAAACTGAATACCGTTAATTATCAATCAGAATCGTAGCAGCTTCTGACCGGCGCATCGACAGGCAATAGCCCGAGACGTTCAGACAGATTGGATCACCCAGCGGAGCCTTGCAATGCAGGCATATCTCGGCGCCCGGCAAACACCCCATTTCGAGCAGTTTGAGCGACATCAATTGATCGTTGAACGACTGGATCGTGGCCCGTTCTCCAATTTTCAAGTCTGCTACGCTGCGCTTACTCATAGCCCTGGGTGCCGCTACTAGACGGCTGTCTTTATTTAGATTCAGTTTAATTAACGCAAGATTACGGCGGAAAGTTTGTTGATGCAAGAACAAGCCCAAAAAAGAAGAACGCCCGATTCAGGAGGCCCCGTAAATGTCCCAGCCGAACCGCAGAATGGTGGCAGCAATAACCAGCAGGAAAAACATCCGGATAAAGCGATTTCCTTTCAGAATGGCGAGCCGGGCCCCCAGAAAAGCTCCCGAAAGATTCGCTACAGCCATAGGTAGGGCCACTACGTACAGCAGCCCGCCTTTGTTGACGAAAAACAGGGCACTGGCGAGGTTGGTAGCCGCATTAACCAGCTTGGCGTGCGCGCTGGCCTGTAAGAAATCAAAGCCAATCAGGGCAATAAAGCCCAGCACGAGAAAACTACCCGTACCCGGGCCGAAGAAGCCGTCGTAGAAGCCGATCAGAGCGCCCATGATCCACATACGTATCCGACGCTGCTCTGGCGATACTGTCCGGTGGGGCATCTGGCCAAAGTCTTTTTTCAGAAGCGTATACATAAACACCCCACTCAAGATGACGAGCGCGAGCGGCTTCATGAACGAGTTAGGCACCCGCGTGAGCGTCCACGACCCCAGCCACGATGCAATAAAGGCAATGCCCATGGTAGGACCAATGAACCGCGCGGCAACGGCTACGCGCCGGGTGTACTGGAAAGCGCCCATGAGGCTCCCCGCCAGCGAAGGCAGTTTGGTCGTACCAATAAGCGTCGGGACGGGATACTGAGGCAGCGTAAAGAGAATGGCGGGCGTTTGAATCAGGCCACCCCCGCCAATGATGGCGTCGATAAAACCGGCCAGAAACGAGAAACCGCAAAGGGTAATAATAGTTGAGTAATCCATGCAGCAAATCAGAACACAAAACTATTTCTTTGCGCTGAAATAAGGGCAACGTTACGTTTGCAATTGAACGCGACTTTTCCCGGCGGCAGTGAGTCATACCTATTGATTCAGCGCAGCCCGAACGCTATCAAATATTCGCTCCAGTACGCGGATATCCTTCGTAATTATCTCGGCCGTTCCTTCCATTCCATAGCGAAATGGCAATTTTTTATTCACTGTTGTCGTCAGCCCATTGGGGAGTGACACATACAGCTTATAAACCGTCTGAGGCTGCCCTCCTGCACTCAGGGTCGTGCTGATATCTGCTACGGTCGCTACCCTCCCCCGCAGCATTCCAAATTCTTTTTTACCAAAACTTAGCAGCGCGATGTTGACAACCTGCCCCACCGCCACTTTACCCGATCCGAAAGGATCAATGAATAGCTCCCCAACATACGCTCCCGCCAATCCCGGTACCGCCAGTCCAGACTCACCCTTGCCATCTTTGCCGGGGGCTGGAACAATCCCGGCTACCTCCTGGCCAGCAACCAGCACCGAATTTTCGTGCAAAAAGTTGAGGTAGTTCAGCCGACCGGCAATAGGCGTTTTCAGCACATAGGCGGTTTCCCAAGTTGTGATGGCGTTGAGCATACCGGTGTAAGCATCCCGTAGCTCATTACTGGCGGCAAGCTGTCGATCGGTCTGGTCAAAATCATATTCAGCCTTCTGGCTTCTGAGAGCAATGATCCGGTTCTCGTTTTCGGCAATGCTGGCACGGGCAATCTCAATTGCTTTTGTTTTCGCCATCAGTTCATCACGTTTGGCCTCGAGTTGTTCAATTGAAATACTCCCTGACTGCTGAAGCGGTTTATAGCGGGTTTCGTAGGATCGGCGCAATAGGGCATACTCCTGTTCAAGCAACTCCAGCTGTCGCCCAAGCCGGGCACTGATTTGCTCAAAACCGGCTATCTGTTCATTGACGATTCCTTTCCGTTGCCAGTTACTGCTCCCCCGTACTGCCAGGGCCTGCCATTCTTTCCAACGGAGCAACAAGGCGTTATAGGGCACCTGCAACTCGCCCAGTTCAAGTCCTTCCGGAAGCCATCCGGCTGGTGACCGGGAAACGGCCCGCGCTCTATCGTTGTCGAGTACCGCTCTGAACAAGGTTAGGGTTTTCCGTAGCGCCAGCACATCTTCATAGCGAACTACCCCACCAATGGTAGCAAATGGCTGATTCGCTTTCAACATCGTTTTGTCGGTGGTTAGCAGATGAATGGGACCGCTACTCCGGGCAACTACCGTAGCTGGCGGATTATTGGTCGTGATCGTAATTTTTCCTTTTATCACGTCAGGGTATTTCACAAACCAGGCCAGGCCAAGGATGAGCAGTACCACACCGAACATTAGACTAATGCCCCAACGCAACGGCCAGCTAGGCATTTGTGCCATTAATTCGTCGGCTTCATCAACCGGGGGGGCAGGCAGGACAGGTGGCGGCATAGGAGTTTATTTTAAAGTACCAATCAACTGCCGTGCAGTCGATTCAATAAGCTTAAGCGCGTATAGAGCCTGCAAATGATTCAGTTTTGCTTCTGTATAGGCCAGCTGGACTGATCGATATTCGATCAGATTAGAGAAACCGCCCAGCAGTCGATTGTGGGCAATGGTCAGGCTACGGGCCGCGTTATTGATCAACCGCTCTGACAAAGCCACAATTCGCGACTGTTCCTGATACGAACGCTCCAGGAGGTCAGCTTCAGCAAGCAAACGGCGCTCGGCGCCCCGTACAGTAATTTCGCTCAACCCCCGCTCCAGCTCACTTTGCCGGACAGCGCGTCTGGCTTCCCGACCGGGGAGTAAGGGAACACTCAACGAAAAACCAGCTAACAGCAGGCTCGTTGCATTTCCGTTGATACGCGGAATATCCGGAAACTTGGTTCCGGTAAAGCTCTGATAGATCGACGAATTAAGCCGCACCGTCGGCTTAAAGGCCGTCTTTTGCAGACGAATCGTGTTTTCTGCAACCATAACCCCAATCCGGCGACTTCGCAGGTCGAAATTCAGGCTGATCAGCTTACCACTCAGGTTAAAGAAAATAGCTGGATGCAAAGTTGGCGTCAGACTATCCGTCAGGACTATTGGCTCAAACCGATTCCAGCCAATGGCGGTGTGTAATCGATTTTGAGCTATCTGGTACTCAATATCCTGCTGAAAATAACTCGTCGAATCGATAAGAAACAGGTTTTCGGCCTGCAGCACATCAAAGGTGCTGGCCTTGCCCAGTCGTTCCTGCGCTTTGAAATCAACCCATCGGGCTTTTGAAAGCGCTACGCTTTCGGACCTGACGCCTAGCTTTGCGCCTTCCACAACTACCCGGTAGTAGGCTTCCACCAGGAGCCGGTTCACCTGCTGCCGCACGGCCTGCGTTTCCAGAGCCGCCCGCAGAGCCAGTTGGTTAAGCTGAATCTGGCTAAGCCCAAGTCGGCCACCATTATAGAGCAGCAGACTTCCACTGATTCCTCCGTTTAACGAATTATCCTGATAGATACCGCGCACAAAATTTGTGGGCGAGTTATATTGGTTTAGGTAGTTATTTTGACTAACGCCCAGAACAACCGATGGTAGCCGGTCAGGTACGCCAATTCGCTGATTGCTTTGCGCAATTGCTTCGCGCTGAATAGCCAGTTGCAGGTCTGTGTTATGAATCCCCCCCAGGCGTAGCGTCTCGGCTAACGACAGCGATGTCTGCGCCACAACGGGTAGTTCCGCCAGCAGTAATCCCAGCAGTAGCCAGCAGCCAGCCGGTGTATTTACACGGTATAATAACAAACGGCGTAAACAATGCAGCATAGTCTTAATTGCTAAGTTCCAGCTGATTATGCACTAGTGTATAGTAGTAGCCCTGTTTATCAACAAGTTCGGCATGGGTACCCGTCTCAACGATCTCGCCCTGATGCAGCACCACAATCCGGTCCGCATTCCGTACTGTACTGAGCCGGTGGGCAATGACCAGAACTGTTCGCCCCCGGGTAAATTCGGCCAGATTGTTCATGATTATTTTTTCGTTATTCGCGTCGAGTGAACTCGTTGCCTCATCGAAAAACAAAAACATAGGGTTTTTATAGATTGCCCTCGCCATTAAAATCCGTTGTTTCTGTCCCACGCTCAACCCCAGGCCTTCGCTGCCGATCTTCGTAGCCAGCCCCCGGGGCAGATTCCGGATCAAATCGTATAAATTGGCAGCATAGATGGCATAATTGAGTCGCTCTTCATCGGGCGATTCATCGCTGGTTACAATATTCTGAAGGAGCGTATCCGAAAAAATGAATCCTTCCTGCATGACCACGCCACACTGACTACGCCACCAGCCGCTGTGGATTGCCTGCAAATCCTGATTACCAATCAGGATTTGTCCGCTGGTTGGGACGTGGAACTTCAGTAGCAGTTTCATCAGGGTCGTTTTGCCACTGCCGCTGGCGCCTACCAGTGCGGTTGTTTTCCCTCGCTGAAGCACCAGATTAATATCTTTCAGAACCGGTGGGGTACTGGCCCCTCCATAGGAAAAAGTCAAATGCTGAAAAGCGATGCCCGACCAGGCGCCCAGATGTCGGGTTCGTCCCGCCTGAGCAGGTTCCTCGTCATCTTTCTTGTGCACCTCACTGAGTCGATCCAGACTGATCTTGGCATCCTGCGCTGATCGCATGAAACCAAGTAACCGGCTTAGTGGTGAATTTACCTGCCCCACAATAGCCTGAATAGACAGCATTGTGCCTAGGGTAATCTGTCCGTCGATAACCAGTTTCGCCGATAAATACGTGATAAAGATGTCCTTCAGTTGCCCGATAAAGAATGTTCCGAGCTGCTGGATCTGCATTAGTCTCATGTCCTCAACTCCAATCTTAAACAGCCGGGCCTGTACCTGCTCCCACTTCCAGCGTTTCTGATTTTCGATATTCTGCAGCTTGATCTCTGTAATACCCGATACAATTTCGAGCAGCGAGCCTTGGTTATCGGACATACGGTCGAATCGACGCAGATTGATCCGTTTGCGCGATTTCATAAACGCCCAGGTCCAGGCAACGTAAGTAACGGCGCTAACGGCAAACACGGCAAAAATAGCCGAGTTATACAGTGCCAGAACCACACCGAACACCAGCATATTAAACATTGAGAACACAACCGTAAGCGATGAGCTCGTCAAAAACCGCTCAATGATGACGTGATCGTCGATGCGCTGGAGAATGTCGCCGGTATTGCGGGTTTCGAAAAAGGAAATCGGCAGACGCATCAGCTTGGTTAGGAAATCAGAAATCAGTCGAATATTAATCCGGCTGCTGATATGCATCAGAATCCACTGCTCAACGAAATTTGTGATCAGCTGGCAGAGAAATATAGTGAGCTGACCAATCAGAAGCAGATTAACAAAGCCAATATCCTGATACTCGATCCCCCGATCGACAACGGCCTGCATGAGAAACGGGACAATAAACGTCAGCAGTGCACTCAGCACCACCCCGATCCCAATCTGGACAAGGTAGCGTCGAAATGGGCGCAGATATCCCCAGAAATAGCTCAGCCGCAAGCCTTCCTGCGGCTCGTCTGGATCGTCGTAAAACGTCTGGCCAGGCTCCAGCAGCAGCGCGGCACCAGGCACTTCGGGCGCGTTTGGCTGCGCGGTCCAGCCTTCCAGAAATTCAGCATGTGTGTATTTGACGAGTCCCTGTGCCGGATCGGCAACTAAAACGTGCTTGGCCGTACTGGCATAGACCACCACAAAATGACGCTGCCGCCAGTAAGCAATCAGAGGCTTGGGCGCTTCATTCAGTAAGACCTGAAGCGGGATTCGGACGGCCATCGTACGAAAACCAACCGTCTGGGCTCCATCGCTGATTCCAGCCAGGCTCACCCCTGTTTTTCGGATGAAACAAACATCGCGCAGGTATTCGAGTGACAGCGTCTTTCCGTAATGTTTGCCAATCATGCGCAAACAGGTTGGGCCGCAGTCTACTAAATCCAATTGGCGATAAACTGGAAATTTTTTGATCACGCGATTAAATTAGAATCTGTCCGTATAGCTGTAAAGCTATCAAAGCAGGCAAAGTAGTTTTATATACGCTGTTAAGCGAGATAAAGTTACCGGAAGGCTGCTATCCGGCGATCAGTCCAGACAAGCGTCATTATCTGCCTATAATACCGTTACCTGTTCCGACTACTATTCTGCGAAGAAGGGCAACATATCGACCAAATAAGTACATGGCTATTTATGAATTAAACAAATCTGTTTGGTTTTGCCGATCAGCTAAACTTGGTTTCGCCACTTCTTTTTACTGAGTCAGATCCAAGCTATAATAAATCAATAATAGACAACAGTTTACGCTAAAAAAATGAATTCGGGAGACACGCTATACACATATTAATCACTTAGATAAATAGACTAAAATCCTGAAAAAGACCACTTAATAAAATTGCTTAGTAATCAGCTAATTTTGTTGCTGCTCTGATCCCTAAATTCTTACCTTCAGCTCAGTACCATATAAGTTCTGTTTTTTATTTACCTAATCCAAAAATCACATGACAAATTTACAAGCATTTCAAGCCCGCATTTCGCCCAGTCAGCTGGACATTCTCTCCGCAACTGAGGCCGGATTTATCATTGGTGGGGGTGGCTGCACACCCAAACCACCTAAATGCAAGTCGAGTAAATCCCAAAAGTGTGGCTCGAAGAAATCAAACAAGTCGAGTAAGTCAAATAAGTACTGCTAGTAATTGAAGCAGTTTATAAACCTATAAACCGACATAGGGGCAAATGCATTTGCCCCTATGTCGGTTTATACTCTACATTTTTCTCTTGGAAACCGCTTATTTTCTGGCACCCGATTATTCGTTTGTTGACCCAGCCGCCATAAAGGATCCGGCGTTTAAGGCTGGGCTACTAAATAAAAATTCTGGTGAAATCCTACTGCTTAACGCTGAGTTAGGAGCCCTGCTAAATGTTTTTAGAATTCCAGTTTCTCTTACCGACGTAGCTCAGTTTTTTGCTCATCAGCTGGCGGCCCCTTTACCCAACGTGCGGGCGGCCATCCAGCCATCCGTCGAAACGTTTATTCAGCGGGGTATCTTGGTCACTGCCGACTCGCTCCGGCAAAAAGCCGAGCATCCATTTCCTACGCTGTCCCCTGGTACCCGTATTAAGGACTATACGGTGCTTAAAGTCTTGTCTTCCTCCCCTCCCATTGGTATTTATCTAGTTGAGAATTTGGCCCATGAGCCTTATGTACTTAAGAAACTGTTCACTCACCCTCATGCTTCCCGCAGCCGGATTCGGTCGCAGAAAAAGCTGTTTCTGTATGAGTTCAGAGTTCTGTCTCATCTTAAGGACTGTACCTGGGTAAATCGGCTAGTTGAGCTTGACGCCAACGAATCTATTGGTGTGCTTGATTATTTTGCGGGTATAAGTCTGCGCCGGTTCATCCTCCGCCGGCATTCTACCCTCACGCCAGCACACCGCCTAGCGCTATTCTATCAACTCCTGGAGGCCGTTGCCGGAGTTCATTCCCGAAAGGTCCTGCACGGCGATCTGCACTATAGCAACCTGCTGGTGAACAGGAAAAAACAGCTTAAACTAATTGATTTTGATCTTGCCTATCTCTGGCGTGATCGCTCAACGAAAAAAATTCCCTTTGGGGGCATAACCGACTTTATCCCACCCGAGCGGCTAACCGACGACATTTTTCACCAGTCTGCCGGAGCTCCCGATTTTCGGGCAGAAGTGTATCAGGTTGGTGTGTTGGGCTATTTTATTTATCATGCCAGGCTACCGTTTGTTGGACATACCTGGCGTAATCAGGTCCACGCTATTCGGCACCTCCCCCCTGTCTGGGAAAGCCCCTGTCCCCCTTCCGTTCGACTCCTTATCGAAACGGCTTTGCATAAGGATCCGCAGCAACGTTATGCATCGGCTGTCTTGATGGCAGATGCTGCCCGCCAGACAGCCTGATACGCAGCAACCCCTCTGTTCAGGGAAATTATCAACGGCATTCGGGCGCTGAAACTATTTCTTTCTCCCTTCGTCATTGCACCGTAAATTTGCGCAATTTAAAGACGATGACGGAATCCGTACGACAGATGGGCGCTTTGATGCGGAAGGAGTTTCTGCTGGAATGGCGGCAACGCTACGCCCTCAACGGAATGCTGCTGTACATCGTTGGGGCCGTGTTTGTCTGTTACCTAAGTTTTAACGCCCGGCGTGGTCAGTTAACGCCTATCGTCTGGAATACGCTCTTTTGGATTATTCTGTTGTTTACGGCCATCAACGCTATTGCCAAAAGCTTCGTCCAGGAACGGGCCGGCCGGCAGCTGTACTACTATATGCTGGCCAGTCCACAACAGATTATCCTGTCGAAGATCTTTTACAATACGGCGCTGATGCTGGTGCTGGCGCTGCTGGGCTTTGGTACGTACGCCTTCGTGCTGGGTAATCCGGTGCAGGATGTTCTGCTGTACCTGCTGACGCTGGTGCTGGGGGCGGTTGGCTTTGCGGCTTCACTAACGCTGGTTTCGGGCATTGCCAGCAAGGCCGAAAACCCCGCGACGCTGATGGCGGTGCTGAGTTTTCCAATTATCCTACCGTTACTGCTGATGCTGCTGAAGATTTCGAAGAATGCCCTGGACGGTCTTGACCGGAGCGTGAGCTGGAGCGAAATCGGCACGGTGCTGGCTATTGACGCGATTGTACTGACGCTGTCGTGGCTTCTGTTTCCGTTTTTATGGCGGAGTTAATGGATTACGTGTCCTAATGCAAATTGACTGATTATGAAAAATACCTGGTGGAAAGCCCTCGCGGTGTTGATTCTCACCTACGTCATCTTGCAGGGCCTGCTCGGCGTGGTGCCGCGCCAGCCCATTCTGAACGAGAGCATCCGGAATGTTTACTTCCACGTACCGCTCTGGTTCGGGATGATTATTTTGCTGCTGACGTCGGCTATCTATTCCATTCGTTACCTGCGTAGCGGCCGGTTTGACGATGATTTAGTAGCGGTGGAGTTTGCCAATACGGCTATCCTGTTCGGCGTGCTGGGCTGCGCAACGGGGGCTCTATGGGCGAATTTTACCTGGGGCGAGCCCTGGCCGAATGACCCGAAGCTGAACAGCGTAGCTGTTGGCATGCTGATGTATCTGGCTTACCTGATCCTGCGCGGTTCGTTCGACGACGAGCAGCGACGCGCCCGGATTTCGGCCGTCTATAATATCTTTGCCTTTGCAGTATTTATTCCCTTGATTTTCATTGTTCCCAGGCTGACCGACTCGCTGCATCCGGGCAATGGCGGCAACCCGGCATTCGGCAAATACGACATGGATAACCACATGCGGATGGTTTTTTACCCGGCCATCATCGGCTTTACGTTGCTGGGCGTCTGGATTACGGAACTGCGCGTTCGCCTGCGTCGACTAAAGGCCGCCCTGGAAGAATAAATACGGGAATGAATAACCCGAGATTTTCGTTAACTGATTACACTATGCAGACATTTTCAATGAAGAAAGTCCTGTTAGCGCCCCTGCTCCTGCTTAGCCATTGCTTGCTGGCGCAGCAACCCGTTGCCGATGGCGTCGAAATGGCCGACCAACTGCGCGCTGACGGTAAAATCTGGGTAGTTGTGGCCGTTATTGCGGCTGTGTTCGTCGGCATTATTCTGTACCTCGTCCGGCTCGACCGGCAGATTGGTAAACTGGAAAAAGAAATAAAAGAAAAACCTGTTTCTCCGTCCGTTCGACTTTAAACCCGTCATGAAACTTTCTCACATCCTCGGTATTATCGTGATCGCGCTGGCCATCGGCATTATCGTCGCAACGGCGGGCGATGCCAGTTCGTACGTTACGTTCAAGCAAGCGTCTGAGCTGGCGCAGGACGGCGACGACAAAATGATTCACGTTGTCGGTAAGGTTAAAAAAAATGCGCAGGGCCAGATTGTGGATATGCTTTATAACCCCGCCATTGACCCGAACCACTTTGAGTTTACGCTGGTCGACAACGAAAACCGCGAACAGAAAGTCGTTTATAACAGTCCCAAGCCTCAGGATTTTGACCGTTCGGAGCAGATTGTCGTGATCGGTGCCATGCAGGGTGACCATTTTCAGTGCAACAAGATCCTGCTGAAGTGTCCGTCGAAATACCAGGATGGTAAGCTGGAGACTACCGAACACGAAGCAACAGCAAAACTATAATTGAGTGATTGAGCGATCGAGTGAACTGGTTGCCAAGGCCTTATTCGCTCTATCGCTCTCTCGTTCTTTTACTCTTTAGTCAATGATACATACTACAGTCGGACAACTCGGCCACTTCCTTGTCATTCTCTCGTTTGTTACGGCACTGGTGGCAACGGTGGCTTATTTTCTGTCGGCTATCGGTCGGCGCAGCGCAGTAAATAGCGTTTCTGTCGAAGAACCGCAGTTGGCCTACGCGGGTGAGTCGGGCAAGGCGAGCTTTGGCGGCAAAACCGCAAAGCGTAAAGCGCCCGCGGCACAGGCTGAACCAGAGCCTAAGGATGACTGGCGAACGCTGGCGCGCTGGGCCTTCTATCTGCATGGCGCGGCTGTGGCCGGGGTTGTTGCGACCCTGTTCTATATCGTTTACAACCATTATTTTGAGTATCACTACGCCTGGAGTCACTCGTCGCGGGCGCTGCCGGTACAGTACATGATTTCCTGCTTCTGGGAAGGTCAGGAGGGTTCGTTCCTGCTCTGGCTGTTCTGGAATGCGTCGCTGGGGGCCGTGCTAATCCGAACGAGCGGCAAACAGTGGGAAGCGCCCCTGATGACGGTGTTCGCTCTGGTGCAGGCGTTTCTGGCGTCCATGATTCTGGGCGTAGTCTTCGGCGAAACGTTCAAGCTGGGGTCCTCGCCCTTCCTGCTGCTAAAGGAAGCCATGCCCGACGCCCCTATTTTTACGGCGGACCCGACTTTTGTGCCCAAAGATGGGAACGGCCTGAACCCGCTGCTCCAGAACTACTGGATGGTCATTCACCCACCAACGCTGTTCTTAGGCTTTGCCCTGACGCTGGTGCCGTTTGCTTACTGCATCGCCGGCTTATGGAGGAATCAGCCCCTCGAATGGATTCGGCCGGCTTTGCCCTGGACGCTCTTTGGCGCTATGATTCTTGGTATCGGCATCATGATGGGTGGTTACTGGGCCTATGAAACCCTTAACTTCGGGGGCTACTGGAACTGGGACCCCGTCGAAAATGCGGTTTACGTTCCCTGGCTCGTGATGGTGGGCGCTCTGCATACCATGCTCATTGCCAAACGCAGTTCGACCGGCCTGAAAACAGCGGTTATCCTGACCATCGCTACGTTCCTGCTGATTCTGTATTCGACGTTTCTCACCCGCAGCGGTATTTTGGGAAACGCGTCGGTTCACTCCTTCACCGATTTAGGGCTGTCGGGGCAGTTGCTGGTGTATCTGCTCGCATTTGTAGTGCTGGCGGTCGCGCTGGCGGCCCGGAAATGGAAAACCATTCCGAGCGACGAGCAGGAAGCGTCGGTCTATACAAAAGAGTTCTGGCTGTTCATCGGCGCTACGGTGCTGTGTCTGGCTGCGTTCCAGGTTATTGCCACGACCTCTATTCCGGTTTATAACAAGATTCTGGAAGCGTTCGGCAAGGTGTCGAACCTGGCCCTGCCCGCCGACCAGATTGCGCACTATAACAAATTCCAGATCTGGTTTTTCGTCGCAATTGCGCTGCTGACGGGCGTTGGTCAGTACATGTGGTGGCGCAAAGTCGAGTATAAGAAATGGGATGCGCTTGTTACGCCTGGCATCCTGACCCTGCTTGTCAGCGCGGGCCTGATTGCGTTCGGCTCCATTAAGAACCCGATCTACATGGCTCTGCTGGTGGCTTCGGTGTTTGCGCTGATTACCAACGGTTCGATCCTGCTGGGCATCATCCGGGGTAACTACCGGCTGTCAGGGGGAGCAATCGCACATATCGGCGTGGCGCTGATGCTGATCGGCATCCTGTATTCAGCGGGTTTCTCGAAGGTGATTTCCCTGAACAATAGCGGGCTGCTGATCTCGAAGCAGGAAGAGTTCACCAAGAACGATAACAAAGAAAATAAAGAAAACACGCTGCTCTGGCTGAACCAGCCGGAACGTATGGGTCCGTATCAACTGACCTACCGGGGCCAGCGCATCGAAGTCCGCGACGTACCGGGCTACGTTCCCCGTAAAGATATTACGGTCATTGAAGGCGACTTCCACGGGATTGCTCAGCGCGACATTGAGCAGAACGGTAAGGTTTACCACAAGAAAGGCGATACCCTGGCGCTCTATCCTGAGAACGTATATTACGAGGTAGAGTATCGCGAACCCAACGGCAAGATCTTCACGCTGTATCCACGCGCTCAGGCTAACGAGCGGATGGGTCTGCTAGCCTCACCGGACATCCGGCATAAGGCCGACCGGGACATGTATACCTTCGTATCGTCGGTGCCGGACCCGAACGCTGAAGACCAGTGGGAAAAGACCGAGACCTATTCGGTGGCGATTAAAGACACCTTTTTCCTGAATGATTACGTCGCCATTCTGGACGATGTTGTTCGGACGACTGAAGTCGCAGGCATGGAGATAGGCCCCAACGACGCGGCCGTTCGCGCCCGCGTTCGGGTGCTCGACAAAAACGGCGAGCACGTTCTGAGCCCGGCCTTCATTATCAAAAACCGTCTGGTAGCACACCCTGCCGAAGTGAGCGATGAACTGGGTGTTCGGATTCAGCTCAACGAGATTGATCCCCGCACGGGCAAATTTACGTTCGCTGTGAACCGTACGCAGCGCGACTATATTGTGATGAAGGCATATGAAAAGCCCCTGATCAATGTGCTGTGGATTGGTACGCTGATCGTTATGCTTGGCTTCCTGATCGCTACCTTCCGGCGGTACCGGGAGTTTGTCAGGATGCGCGAAAAGTCGGTTGCTTAGAGCAGACCGTCTCTTACCGAGCAATACTGTTATGAAACTTTATGAAATTCTTCTTCTGGCAGCGGCAGCCGGCTTTCTGGTGATCTGGATTGCCGAGTATCAGCGCACAACCTTTAGTGAAAGTTACTGGTTGCTGATGCTGTGTCTGGGATCGTTGCTGACGTTCCAGTACGTAAAGAACCGACGGCTCGAACGCGAAAAAACCGTTTCGCCGACCATCAAGCAGATGATCAACGAGCGTAAGAAGAAAAAGAAATACTAACAAATGAAGGATAAACAAGCTTGTTTATCCTTCATTTGTTAGTATTCATTCACAAACAATGGAATCGTACGCCCTCCTCTTTGGTGCCTTACTTGCTCTTGTGCTGGCCGGCTTTTTCTCAGCCGTCGAGATGGCGTACGTCTCAGTGAACCGGCTTTACTTTGAGTTACACAGCAAGCAGGGACCGCTGGGCGAAAAGCTTGTGTCGGGTTTCCTGAAGAACCCTATTCTTTTCGTAGGAACCACCCTGACGGGGAATACGCTCTTTCTGGTGCTGTACACAGTCCTGGGGGTTACGGTCCTGAATCCGCTGCTGATGGCGATGATTCCGGACGCTTACGACAATTCGCTGCTACTGGTTATTCTGGAAACGTTTATCCTGACGGTTGTTTTTCTGCCCCTGGCCGATTACCTGCCCAAGAGTCTGGCACTGATTCATCCCGACCGATTTCTGGAATGGCTGGCCGTTCCGCTCTGGATTATTTACCAGGCTATAGCCCCAATTGTACGAATCCTGGTCGGGACAGCGCGCTTTTTCATTCGCTTTATTCTGGGCAAACGAAATCCCGAAATCCGGCCCGTGTTTGGCTTAACCGATCTCAATCACTATCTCCAGCAGCTAAACCAGAAAGCAACGACTGAGGAGGATGTAGAGATTGATACCCGTATTTTTAACAATGCCATTGAGTTCCGCGACGTGCGGGTGCGCGATTGCCTGGTGCCGCGCACCGAAATTGCGGCCGTTGCCGTGGATGACTCCGTCGAAGAGCTACGGCAGGCCTTTCAGGACAGCGGCCACTCGAAGATCGTTGTGTACCGCGACACCATCGACGATGTGATCGGCTATTGCCACGCGCTGGCTCTATTTAAGAAACCAGCAACTGTCGAAGAGATCATTACGCCAATAATTATTGTTCCCGAAACCATGCCCGCGCAGGATCTGCTGCTGCGGTTTCTGTCGGAGCGTAAAAGTCTGGCGCTGGTTGTCGATGAGTTCGGCGGAACGGCCGGTATTGTCAGCGTTGAAGACATGGTTGAGCAGATCTTCGGCGAAATTCAGGACGAATACGACACGAATGAAGACTGGGTCGAACGGCAGATTGACGATACCAATTGGCTGCTAAGCGCCCGCCATGAGATCGACGATCTAAACGAAAAATATGGGTGGACGATCCCCGAAGGGGATTATGATACGCTTGGCGGCCTGATTCTGGCTACGCATGAAGATTTACCCGCCGTTGGCGAGATTATAGAATTCGCCCCGTTCAGCTTTACCATTATTTCCATGGACGGTACCCGGATCGATACTGTGAAGGTTCGTCTCAATCGAAAGGCAAACAGTTAGCCGAATTTACCCGAACAGAGTTCTTCCGGTCAACCGCTACTCGGGCAGATAAACCCGGAACGTAGCGCCCCGCCCTGCCTGGCCGGAGGCAGCAATAGCGCCCCGATGATTTTCGGCGACCCGCCGGCAAATGGCCAGACCAACGCCTGTACCACTGTATTCCTGACGGGTGTGCAGCCGCTGAAAAACCCGGAAAAGGCGATCCGCATATTTGCTGTCAAAACCAATACCGTTGTCCTGAACGCTGATTTCGTGGTATTTCGCCATAGGGTTCAGGCCGATAGGTCCCTCCAGTCCGGTGACCAGACGGGACGTCACCCGAATTACAACCGGCTGGTTATGGATTCTGAATTTCAGGGAATTGACCAGCAGGTTGGTGAACAACTGGCTCAGTTGAGCCCGATCGCCCCGAATAGTTGGCAGAGATTCGGTTTCCAGCACGCCGTTTACCTCGCAAAACTCCGGATTAAGATCATGGCGAATTTCGGCGAGGAGCTTTTCCAGGGGGATAGACTGAAACGATTCCCGTTGGGTTGTAATGCGCGAATAGGCCAGTACGTCCCGAATCAGGGCCGACATCCGGCCGGTTGCCGACTGCATCCGATTGATTATATCCTGCCCCAGCCCGCCCAGCTCAGCAGCAAACTGATCCTGGAGCATATCGCCAAAGGCCACAATTTTGCGCAGGGGCTCCTGCAAATCATGGCTGGCAACGTAGGCAAACTGACGCAGGTTTTCGTTGGCGTTCTGCAGATCACGATTGGCCTGCTCCAGTTGCTGCTGATGGCTTTTGCTGGCCGTAATATCAACGAGCGTCAGTACAAACCCGTCATGCCACTTCATTACCGAAATTTCATACCAACTGTTCAACTGATCGTAGTTGTATTCCTGCTCGAAGCGGGCGGGTTCCCCGGTTTCAATAACGTGTACATACCGGTCAAACAGGCCCGTGGGAATCACATGCGGGAAGTATTCGAGCATCGTATGCCCAATCACCTGCTCGTCGGTCCGGTTGACGCTTTGCCGACTGGCCTCGTTCTGGGCTATGTACCGAAAATCCAGAATCTGGTTCGTCGCTTCGTCGCGGATGGCCTGAAAGGCAATGATGATGCTGGATGAATTGTCGAGCACCGACCGCAGCAGGTCGGCCTGCTGCTGATTAGCCAGTTCGGCTCGTTTGAGGGGCGTTACGTCGACAAACGTGGCAATTACGCCGTCGTTAAACGGGCGAATCCGGATATTATACCAACCGTCATAACCATCAACGTGCAGATGAACGCCATTCATTTTAAGGGGTTCACCGGTTTCAGCCACCTGAATGTGCCAGTCCAGAACGCCGTTGGTGCGGGCATTCGGCCAGGCAACCGAATACAGTTGTCCAATCAGTTGCGTGCGGTCGCGCTGGGTCATACGGCCCGCATCGTGGTTGAGGTGCGTAAACGTAAAATCAACAACCTTACCAGACCGGTCACGCACCGACCGCATGACGGCAATTCCCGTCTGGGTATTGTCCAGAATAGTATGAAGCAGGTCGGTTTCACGTAATTGAGCCTGCTCTGCGCGTTTAAGTGCCGTTACGTCGGCCCAGGCAGCCAGCACACCGTCGTTAAAGCTGGCTAAAGACTGCGCCATCCATACATCGCCCCCCTTATAATAGTGCTCAATGTGCATAGGCAATCCGGTTTCAACCACCTGCTGGTATTTTTCGAAAATACCACTCATGAGTCCATCCGGGTCCACCGTTAGCATGGAAGCATTCAGCATCTGCGCCGTTGACAGCCCCGTCATTGCCGCAGCCCGGTCATTGCAGCGAACAACCTGAAAATCGATAATCTGTCCAATAGCATCCCGGACAGCCCGGCACAACACGATCCCATTGAGCGACGTCTGCAACACGCTCTCCAGTAACAAATCAGGTGGTTGCCCAGGTAGATTTACTAGCATAATCGTTCAAAAGAGGAAGCAGAAAAAACTTAGTTTATGGCAGATTTCTGACCAAGCTATACATTACTTGGCTGTGATACAAGAGGTTTATCACATTTGCTTTTTTAGTAATTATTCCGATAAATTGAAGAGGGTCTGCGCCCCTTTTTCTACATTTGATTCCATTACCTTTCTGTTATCTGTGAATTCATTAACTATTCAACAAGTCGTAGCCCGGCACCTGCTGACAGTGCAGGCGGTCCGGCTTCAGCCGGGTTCGCCCTTTACGTGGAGTTCGGGCTGGAAATCCCCCATCTACTGCGACAACCGCGTTACGCTCGCTTTTCCGGAGGTTCGTACTTTCATCAAACAGGCGCTGGCCGATGCCATCCGGCAGCAGTTTCCGACCGCTGACGTGATTGCGGGCGTGGCCACAGCGGGTATTCCGCAGGGAGCGCTGGTTGCCGATGCGCTGGGTTTGCCTTACTGTTACGTCCGGCCGGAACCCAAAGCGCATGGGATGGGCAAACAGATTGAAGGCCGGCTGGAAACCGGGCAGCGTGTGGTCGTCATTGAAGACCTTATCTCGACCGGCGGCAGCTCGCTCAAGGTCGTCGATGCGTTACGCACGGCCGGGGCTGAGGTGTTAGGCATGGCCGCTATTTTCACCTATGGCTTTCCGGTTGCCGCGCAGAACTTTGAGGCCAAAAACGTTCCGCTTGTGTGTCTGAGCGATTACGATGCCTTATTGACCGAGGCTCAGGCACTCGACTATATTTCGGCGGATACGATGGAGTCGCTGGCAGCCTGGCGACAGAATCCGGCTGAGTGGGGAAAATAATCGAGACATCGTTTAAAGAATATGGCTACTATCACTGCCCGCATTGAGCGAACCCCGTATGAAACCCACCTTTCCACCGATTCGCAGGTCGTTGTCGTTGACGAACCCGTTGAAGTAGGTGGGCAGGACCGGGGCATGCGGCCGGGAGAACTGCTGGCGGGGGCGCTGGCCTCCTGCACCGTCATTACGGTGCGGATGTATGCCGACCGGAAAGGCTGGCCGCTTGATTCGGTGGTGGCGCACGTTGACTTCACGCGGGATGACAAAACCCATCGGTCGCTGTTCACGATGCGGCTGATCCTGAATGGGGATCTGGACGATGCGCAGCGGGCACGCCTGCTGGAAATGGCTGATCGGTGCCCGATTCACCGGGCGTTACAGGAGCCTATTGATTTTGAGACTATCTTAGTCGAGCAACTTGCCTGATGTCATGGACCCCGCTAGCCCGAACCCGAGCCCTGGAATTACAAAGACATACACCAATGGTGAGATTACCGTCGTCTGGAAACCCGCGGCCTGCATTCACTCAAAACTATGCTGGACGCAGCTGTTCAGGGTGTTTAACCCGAAAGCCCGGCCCTGGGTCAACATGGCCGGTGCTGGCAGCGACCGCATTGCCGAGCAGGTAGATCGCTGTCCCTCGAAGGCCCTGACGTATTACCAGAACGCGGAGTTCCTGCAACCGAAGACTATATAGGTTCTGGTCTAGAAAGCATCAGAGGCCGCATAAGCAGATTCTGCTCATACGGCCTCTGATGCTTTCTATCCGAAATCAATTAAGCGTCCTTCCATTTAATGCCGCAGCCGATGGCTTTAGCTGAAGTCGTCGTTACGGGTTTACCCGCCAGCAGTTCGTTAACCGCTTCTTCGACATACTTTCGGGTGGCCCCGGCCGCATCCCGCTGGCTGTTGTCAATAGCGCCAATATAAGCGACCCGGTATTGGTCACCCTGCCGCTGAACCACAAACAGGTGGGGCGTATTGGTGGCACCAAATGCCCGCGCAACGGCCTGCGTCTCGTCGTGCAGATAAGGGAATGCGTACTTCCTGTTGCTGGCCCGCTGCTGCATGGCTCCATACGAATCGCCGGGCGACTGTTCAGCGTCGTTGGATTGAATAGCCACAACCGGATAGCCTTTAGGCGCAAATTGCTCGTTCAGGGCGATAATTCGATTTTCATACGCTTTAGCGACCGGGCAGGTGTTGCAGGTAAAGGCGATGATGTATACTTTCGCCGGCTTATCGGCCAGTGAAACCGTTTTACCGTCTACATTCTTCAGCTTGAAATCCTGAATTACATCCCCAACTTTATAACCGTCCGATACCAGCCGAGCACTCAGCAGCGACATTAGTAGCACTAGTGCGAAACCTGAAAATAACAGAGTCCTTCTCATGACGAGCAGCGTTTTAGAGTTTGTGGGCGTTAATGATTACGCCAAGTTCTCCAGCTTTTAGGGCTTTTCCAATAAACGTACGGCGCTTTTGTTTCGCATTGACAATCAAGGTCATCGGTAAGGCACCCGACCACTCCGGCGCTATCTGATCGATCCAGCTGTTAGGGTCTGGTTCATCTAGCAGGACCACCCGCGATCGAATCCCACGTTTACGGACAAATGGTATCACTTTGGTGTTCAGGTCTTTTCTGTCGTCCATACTCACCAGTAATACACTCACCTTCCTGCCCAAGTAGGCCCGCCGTATAGCCTCAAAATGAGGCAGTTCCTTAACGCAGGGCATGCACCAGGTCGCCCAGAAATTCACCACGCGCAGCGTATCGTCCGGCTGGTCCAGCACCTGCTTCAGTTGCGCCAGCTCGATAATTTTTATCGACTGATCCTGCGCCAGCGTAACTCCAGACAGCAGGCTGGCAGCGAGAATACAGCGTATCGGTATAGTGGACACCATCAGGAGCAGGGTTACTCATTAAAGCAGACAGGAAGAAAACGCTTGATCTGGGCGCCTGGTTTTTACCTTTAAATAAAGTGCGCCCTTACTTATCTGGTATCTATTGATTATAAGGTACATTCATTAAAAAAGAGCACTATTTCGCTGTTTTCTTTTCCTAGCTAGTTAAGCAAGGCAAATACTAAGCGCTTCTCCTGATTTAATGCTAGTCTATATTTACTCAAATTAGGGCTTCGGACCGGTAGCTGACAACGCTTTTCCATTGATGACCTGTCTGATTAATAAACTTCTTTAGCACTGTAAGTCTATGAATAACCATACCCTACGTATGGAAAAAGCAGCCTGCTTCTGGGGCGCTTCAGCCATACTATTACTTGGTTTATTTGGGCTTACGTCTATCTATGATCAGGTGAGGGGTAACGCGGATGGACTGGCAGGAAACATAGCCTATCAGAATGTAGTCGGTGTTTTACTGATTCTGAACTGTCTGGGGCTGTTGTTCAGTGTAGGCCTACTGTCTACGTTCAAAACCGTCCAGAACATATCCTTATCATTCCTATCGGTTCTGTTCGTGCTGGTTGTAGTAGAAGTCATTGGTCATTTGGCGCTGGCGTTTGACTTCGTCAAGAGTGAACCGTTTGTCTTTCGCCGATTTTACGTTTCACCCGGTGTGGCTTCGATCAAACCTTTTCCAGCGGGTGACCTCAATCCTGTTGCCGGGCGGATGCACCTGCCCAACGATTGCCAGACCGTTGTTAATTGCGCAGGTGACTCGTTATGGCGGATATCCAATTCGGTGGGCGGCCTGGATCGACAGCGGGAAGTGGTCAATCCAGCTCCGCAGAAAAAACGCATTGCCATCCTGGGCGATTCCTTCATGGAAGGCTATATGGTTAACGAGCCGGATCGATGCAGCTCGATTCTGGAGCGTGAAACGGGACTTGAACACCTTAATTTCGCCGTAAATGGTTCTAACCCGGTCAATTATTACTTAATGTACAAAGGCGTAGCAAAAGCCTTTTGCGCCGATGTGCTGATTATTGGCTTCCTTCCCGCCAATGATTTCGAGATTTTAAACGAACAGCGGTTATACACCCTCGTTGACTGGCCTAAATACGTACCCTATTGGCAGGGAAACTATCCCAACTACACATTACGTTACAGCCTGGCGAACGTTGGGCAATCCATTTTTTATGGGAATCACACGAGTGCGTCGCTTCTGAAGATTGTTGACTCCTTATACACAGCTCTTTCCCTCAGTAATAAACTCAAGGCGGATGTTTTGATGAACTCCAGCCTGTTTCGCTTACTGGGGGAAAGGCAATCCAGCGATTATCTGGCAGGTGAGTATACGAAGTACGAGCAGTTCAGCGATCAGGAATGGCAATATGTTCGCCATTCCCTGAATCAGTTGATACAGGAGGCCCGCGGAAAGAAAGTCCTGATTGTGTCGTTGCCAACGCTGCCCGACCTGAAAGCCCTGAAGCAGGGAAAGTCAAATCGGATCGACGCGGTACTCGCTGATTTTTGCAGGCGACAACAGATTGGCTTTATTCCACTTGCCCCCAGATTTCTCGCCTATGAGCACAATCTGGCTGAACTTTACGTCGCCTGTGATGGACACTGGTCTAAACAAGGCGAACAGTTTGCCGCCAATGCGTTGCTGCATCATCCGGTTTACCGGAAATTAATCGGTCTGCCCGATCGACGTAAACCTAGTCGGGTAGCATATAGCTCAGGTCAGACCCGTGCGTGGGGTAAGCAAATAGCATATCGCCCAGGGCTTTTGCCGGAATCTGATGTTTCATGGCCAGCGCAAAGAGATTAATTACTTCGTCGCTGCCCGCTCCCAGCAGGTGTGCCCCCAGCAGTTGCCCGGACTCTTCATCGACGATCGTCTTGAATCCCGCCACCGGTTCATTAATGCGCCGGTTGCTATACCAGTCTTTGGTTTCCTGGAACAGCACTTTCACTTTACGTCCCTGCTTCCGGGCCTGCTCTTCGGTTAAACCAATGGAGGCCATGGGCGGCACCGTAAATACCGTTGTCGGAACGGGGTCACTATCGAAGGTTTGCCGATTGCTGTTGAGTATATTTTCGGCCACAAGCCGTCCTTCATAACTGGCCATAGGCGTAAGAGGCAGTCCCTTATCGGCTACGTCTCCGCAGGCATACACCGCCGGGTTCGAGACGCTTTGCAGGTGCGCATTGACCTTTACACCCTTCTCGCCTACCTCAACGCCCGCTTTCTCCAGCGCCAGCTCAGCCACATCGGCCACACGACCAGCCGCGTGAACGACCAGCCCGGCTGCTACCGACTCACAGGTCCCCTGTCGGTCGTAATGAACGGTCAGATCGCCGGGTTCGCCTTCAACTCTGGTTACGTTCGCTTCCAGCACGATCCGGATACCAATGGCCTCCACGCCCTTAACCAGCAGGTTAACCAGGTCGGCATCAAAGCCTTCCAGCGGGCGTTTACCTCTGTGCACAATAGTTACGTTTGCTCCTGCGCGGGCGGCAATATGGGCAAACTCGAAGGCAATGTAGCCTCCGCCAACCATCACGATTTCGCGTGGCAGCTCCGGCAGTTCAAGAAACTGCGTACTGTCAATCAGCAGCGCTTCGCCCGGAATGTTCAGCGGCTGGGGTTTAGCGCCTGCCGCAATCACTATTTGCTTTGCCGTTAGCTCGTCATCCCCAACGCGTAGGGTATTGGCCGATAGAAACGTAGCCGTACCGTGAAACGACTGGATACCCAGATCGACAAATTTTTTCTCGGTATTTTCCGGTATGGGATCGGTGAACGTCTTCTTGAAGGCCATCAGCGCCGGCCAGTCGATTGCGGGTACGGCTGAAATGCCTTTGTCCAGCATCTGCTCCGAACGGGCGACAATCTCGGCCGCGCCCACCAGCACTTTTTTAGGATCGCACCCCCGTTGCGAGCAGGTGCCGCCGAAAGGTAATTTATCAATAATGGCTACGGTTTTACCGGCTTCCCGAACAGTCTGAGCGACTGTTTTACCGGCAGAACCGGTCCCAATCACAATAAGATCGAAGGATTGCATAAATATGGGGTTCGTACTGTATAACTAACCAAATCGTCTTTTTCCTAAAACTAGTAGCTACCACCTGACTTACAACCTGCCATCTATAACAAATACCCTTCTGATTGTCAGATAATTGACAATCGTTCCGCGCAACATATTCACAAAAAAAAGGCGTAGCGCCAGGCTACGCCTATAACCTTCCTTCTACTATCTGATAAATTTATTTATAAGCGATTACGGCACTGGAAGGTCCCACCAGCGAGAGTTTTTCGGTCGATTCAAAACCGGCCTTCGCTGCCCACGCCTGAAAGTCAGCGTATGTAAAGTCAAAGCCGCTTTCGGTTTCCATGAACATATTCAACGACATGAGAAGACCAAAGGCATTACGTTTTCGGTCATCGTCGATAATGTTTTCGATTACAATCAGCGCTCCACCCGATGGCAAGGCATCATACGCTTTCCGGATGAGCATCTGTTTGTCTTCCAGACTGCAATCATGCAGAATATTACCCATCATGATAATGTCAGTCTCTGGAAATTCCTGCGTCATAAAGTCAATGCTGCCCACCCGAATCTGCTTACTGAGGCCGAACTGATCGACGGTTTTCTGGGCGACCGGCACAACCGACGGCAAATCGAGCGACAGGCAGCGGAGGTGCGGATGCTGCCCGGCAACGCAGACAGACAACATGGCATTAGCTCCACCCACGTCGCACATTGACCGGAACCGGCTGAAATCAAATTTCTCGGCCAGGGCCATAAAGCCGCCCAGTTGAGCGCCCGCCATGGCGTTGAGGAACTGCTCCAGAATGGCCGGGTCGTCGTAAATCACGTCAAACAGGGGCCGGTCGATGAATTTCGCTTCATGCTGGGGTTTGTCGGTATGCAGCGCTTCTTCCAGATTTGCCCAGAACGGATATAAGCGGTCGTTGGCCATTTCCAGCAGTCCACCGATATAGGCCGGACTCCCCCGGTGGAGGAATAGCCGGGTCTCGGCCGTATTGGCATACCGGGCTTCCCGGCCGGTGCCTTCCCGCTGTAGAAACTCGAGGGCAACCAGCGCATCCAGAAAATCGAGCATAGCCGGAGAATGAAGCTGAACCCGGTTTTTAAGCTCACTTGCCTCAACAGAGTCATCGCCCAGCTCGGTAAACAGATTGAGTTTAATGGCTGTCAGCAGGGTTTGAGAAGCCCGGAAACCCATACCCGCTTCCATAATTCGGCTCGATGATAAGGCCGTTTCTGGCTCCGTTTCCATGTTGTTCATTCGTGTTGTTTGGCGACTGTTAAGCGTTTAGTAGCACAAAGGTGTTACGTAACGCTCCTGAACCCGCGCGCAAGAATATTCAACAGGAAAAAACCATACCCGAACCAGCAGTATCACCTTACCAATTGTATGCCACTCAGATACGGAGACAGTTTTCGATAGCACGTTAAATAAAATGGTAGAAAGCTTATAAGATTGGATTACAGATTGTTAAAAAATATACGTAGAATGGCAAATGGCTTTTCACAAAAGCGAATAACTGCCAGTCTAACCCTTTACTTTTCACTTAACATGGAAGGTCAAATTAAATCCTCGCAGGACCTGGGCCAAAAAGTTGAGGATGTCGCTACGGGCTTGGCCATAGCCTGGCGCACACGAAACTGGCTCAGGATATTAACGACCTGTTTTGGCTTCTGGATCATTTTATTTAACCCTCCTGTTTTAAACGGAGTTATAACGGGCTTTTCCTTAATAGCCTTACCGTCCTGGTACAACTGGGCTTGGGCTATCGTAGGCGTCCTGTTGTTTATAGGCGCATTTGTGGTAGCCTTGCAGGCAACGCCAAAACGTGTCGTTGTACCGGTTGCCGTTGGTCAGAACGCCATTAAAGGACTAGTGCCTTTTGAAGCTGAAGATGCGTCGGTGTTCGCTAAACTGCAGCGCGAAGACGACCTGCGTGAATGCCTCAATATTATTACGGCCAAAACGTTCAGGTTTGGTATCCTGCATGGTGAGTCTGGCTGCGGTAAAACGTCATTTCTTCAGGCGGGTCTGCGACCCCGGCTCAATGTTGATGAATCACGGTTCCGATGTGTGTACGTAGAGTTTACCGACCGGGACCCACTCTTCTCTGTCCGACAGGCGCTTACTGAACAACTTGTACTTACTGAACCATTGCCAATGGAGGCTAACCTGACCAGGCTGTTACAGACAGCATCCGGAACGGGTAAGCCGCTTGTTTTGCTCTTCGATCAGTTTGAGCAGTTTTTCTTTCAGCGCCATCAGAGCCTTGATACCGACCCGTTTGTGCAGGCATTGATTGGCTGGTACGCTAGTCGGCATGAAAGCAACCATCGTATCCTGTTATCGATTCGGCGGGATTTTTATTACCAGACATCTGATTTGCAAAAACTTATGGGCTATAGTCTTGGCCCCCAGGAACTGTTAATTTTAACCAAGTTTACCCCCAGGCAGGCCACCGCTATTTTTCAGGTAATGGCCGAGGAGGTTGGCCTGGTGTTCGACGAAGAATTTATTGAAGAAGTGGCCGAACGCCAGCTTGCCGACCGGGAAGAAGGCCGCGTATCGCCCGTAGAAGTACAAATTCTGGCATGGCTCCTAGCGGGCCAGCGAACGACGGGAGAAGCTGCTTTTGACCGAAAAACCTATCAGCGGCTAGGTGGTGTGGAGGGTCTGCTCGAGCGATTTATTCGGAAAGTACTGGAAGCCCGCAACAGCCAGATTGATCTGAAAGTATTGCTGGCGTTGACGAATCTGGAAAATAACGTACGGGCCGGCGTACTTCCGCACGGGGTCATTCGGGATCGGACAGCCAATGCATTAACAGAAGCCGAAATTCTGGAATCACTTGACTATCTGAGTCGTCCCGACGTTCGATTGGTTATCCGCGAAGCACAAGGCTGTAAACTGGCTCACGAACGGTTAATTCCGGCACTGCATAAAGTAGCCAATCAATTATTGACCGATCAGGCAAAGGCAAATCAACTCCTTGACCGGCGTGTAAACGAATGGCTGGCGAATGACCGCTCTAATCGATATTTATTACCCTGGGGAGAATGGCGTCTTATACGGACTCAGAAACCCTATCTTGTATGGGGGCCACAACAGATCGTTAAGGAAGAGTTGTTAGTGCAGACTACCCGGCGCTGGCGTACCCGGTTTGGTATTGGGATTAGCCTCATAAGCCTTTGCCTGATTAGCTATATTGTCTGGGAGACCTCCTGGGGCCAGGTACAACATTTGAAATGGTCAGTAAGCCAGTTAAGCCAGTCCAAAAATGCAGCGACTCAAAACTGGGCCATTCGTACGCTAGCAATAACAGGCAATTCGTCAAAAGCATTTCGGGTCATATCCCAATTAGATGGCTCGGCTAAAGCCGATGTCCTGCCCGCGATCGCGCAGGGCTTTGCCAAGCTGGGCGACAAAGCCGGACTCCAGCAAGCCCTGCAAGTCAGCGCTGGTTTAGATGGCGCGCTTAAAGCCGATGTCCTGTCCGCGATCGCGCAGGGCTTTGCCAAACTTAATGCCTGGAACGAAGTCAGATTGACGATTAATGAGCTGACTGATCAGTATAGAGCCAGATCCCTACATCGAGTGCTCATTATTTGGGAGTATAGCACAAACACTAAATTGAAAGACGAACTGCTGTCACTTGCAGAAGAGGATTAACATAAAAAAGCAGCTGTTTGTACAAACAGCTGCTTTTTTATGTTAATTATAACTCGTTATGCTACGGCTTCGTACAGTTCACCGCGCTGGGCTTTTACGCGCTCGTCGGTCAGGTACTCGTCGTAGGTCATCAACTTGTCGAGGATACCCGCCGGAGTGATTTCGATGATCCGGTTAGCAATCGTCTGCACAAACTGGTGGTCGTGGGAGGTGAACAGGATCGGCCCTTTAAAATCAATCAGGCCGTTGTTCAGCGACTCGATAGATTCGAGGTCGAGGTGGTTAGTCGGCTCGTCGAGCATCAAGACGTTCGCGCCCGACAGCATCATCTTCGACAGCATACAGCGCACTTTTTCGCCCCCTGATAGCACGCTGGCTTTCTTCAGCGATTCCTCGCCCGAGAACAGCATCCGGCCCAGGAAGCCCCGAATAAAGCTTTCGTCCTTCTCCTCGGAGTATTGCCGGAGCCAGTCTACCAGATTCAGGTCGGTCTGGAAAAACTTTTCTTTCTCAGCATCCGTCGGGAAATACGACATGGTGATCGTGATGCCCCAGCGGAACGTACCCGAATCGGCTTTACGTTCACCCGCCAGAATATCCATTAGTGCCGAAACGGCCAGACCATCGCGGCTATACAGAAAAATCTTATCCTGTTTGTTCACCGTGAACGACAGGTTTTCGAACAGCCTGGTGCCGTCTTCGGCCGTATAGGTCAGGTTCTCGACGGTGAGTATCTGGTCGCCCGGCTCGCGCTCCGGTTTGAAATTTACGTAGGGATACTTACGCGATGATGGCTGAATATCGTCAATCGTAAGCTTTTCGAGCAGTTTGGCCCGGCTTGTCGCCTGCTTGGACTTCGACGCGTTGGCCGAGAACCGCCGGATGAATTCTTCCAGCTCTTTCCGCTTGTCCTCGGTCTTTTTGTTCTGGTCCTGCCGCTGTTTCAGAGCAAGCTGGCTCGACTCATACCAGAACGAATAGTTGCCGGCGAAGAGCTTAACCTTGCTGAAGTCGACGTCCACAATCTGCGTACAAACCTGATCGAGGAAGTGACGGTCGTGCGAGACGACGATAACCGTGTTATTGAAGTTGGCCAGGAAGTTTTCGAGCCAGATCACCGACTCTACGTCGAGGTTGTTGGTCGGCTCGTCAAGCAGCAGCACGTCGGGGTTGCCAAAGAGCGCCTGCGCCAGCAACACCCGTACCTTCTCGGAACCGTTCAGATCGCTCATCAGCGAGTAGTGCATATCTTCTTTGATACCCAGACCCGACAGCAGACTGGCGGCATCCGACTCTGCATCCCAGCCATTCATCTCGGCAAATTCCGATTCGAGTTCGGCGGCTTTCTCGCCGTCGGCATCCGTAAAATCGGCTTTGGCATACAGGGCGTCTTTTTCCTGCATGATGTCATACAGGCGCTTGTTGCCCATGATAACCGTCTGCAGCACCGGATACTCGTCGTAGGCCGACTGATTCTGGTTCAGCACCGACATCCGCTCGCCGGGCGTCATCGTAACCGAGCCGGTCTGCGGCTCAATTTCGCCAGATAGAATCTTCAGAAAGGTAGACTTACCGGCTCCGTTGGCGCCGATAACGCCGTAACAGTTGCCGGAGGTAAATTTTATAGTGACGTCGTCAAACAGCACCCGCTTACCATAGCGGAGCGAGACGTTAGATACGTTGATCATAATGCGATTTCTCGTTCAGAATATACCGCAAAGATACGAAATTTTGGCGGGAAAAGGCAGTACGCGCCTTTACAGCAGCCTATACGGGTACGGACTAATGGACCTGTGTCTGTAGGTAAAAACGGATCAGGGCTATTCGACCACGATTAGGCTACATAAAGGCAAACCCCTTCAGGAACGCATCGCGGTAGCTGCGGCCAATGGGTAGTGTGCGATCTCCGAGCGAGACTTCGTTCTCGCTGAACGACTGAATCTGGCGCAGATTTACGGCATAGGATCGGTGAATACGGATAATATCGGGACGCGACGTATTGGCCGCCTGAAACTTATCCAGAACCTTGTTCAGCACCATGCGCAGGGTGTATTTGTGCGTCGGGGTAATGATGTCCGTGTAATTTCCTTCCGACTGCAGATACAGGATATCAGCCTGCCGAAACTTCACGAACCGGTAGTTCTGCTTAACAAAAACGTATTCCTTCGAAAACATGATCGTTTCGCCCCTGGCCGGTTCGGGTGGTTCGGTCATGGGCGAAACGGATCTGTTGTCTACCTGTGCTATACGGCCGGGAACTATGGCCGATTGCTGATGTGCGAAATTATGAATCGCCAGGTCGATGGCGATCTGCAGATTCAGGTCGTTGAACGGTTTGGTGATATACGCCGAAGGAGACACTTTCCGGGCGCGTTCGATGGTCATGGCGTCGGTCATGGCCGTCAGAAAAATAAGGGGCGTCTGCTTGATCTGGCGCATCCGCCGGGCCGTTTCGATGCCATCCCATTCTCCCAGAATATGAATATCGAGTAAGGCCAGATCAATAGGCTGGCTCTGATAGATGTCGAGGGCGCGGAGGCCATTATCGACCGTATCGACAACCCGGTATCCCATTTGCCGAAGCCGGTAGGACAAATCCATACTTAAGATTACCTCATCTTCGACGATTAATATATTAACGGACTCCATTCAGTAATACCACTTTGTATTAGTTAACTACGATGCAGATGACGATATAGATTCTACCAATTCTATAGATTAATTAGATCCATAAAATTAGCCACGTAAGGCAGAACTGACGATCAATAAAAAACAGGCTATAAAAGATGTATATACACCAAATCGACAGCTATATAGTTCTTATGATACAATTTTCAAACTCATTTGTTATTGGAGTTTATTATAGACTCAAATGTGCCGACCGTACTGGCTCGCCATAAAAAACGGCTGCCTGTCGGTCAAAGTCCTCGGTTGAGTCGGTGGTCAGAAAAACGCGCTCCCCGCCCCTACTGCACTGCACGTCTATTTCAGGATGTCGGTCGAGGTAATCGGCCAGTCGGTCGGCTACGATGCCGCCCTGGGTCAGAATGGTTGTACCAGCGGGTGTAAACTGCCGGATCTTATCGAACAGAAGCGGGTAATGCGTGCAGGCCAGTAGCAAGGTATCAATGTTTTCTGCCGGTCCGAGCAGCCGGTCGATGTGCTGCCGAATAAAATAATCGGCCCCGGCGCTGGCGTATTCGCCATTTTCGACCAGCGGCACCCACATTGGACACGCTTCCTGATAGACACGCAGCCCTGGAAAAAACTTTTCAATCTCGACCGGATAAGACCCAGACGTAACCGTACCCCGCGTGGCCAGAATTCCGACGTGGCCACTCCTGGAGTAATGGCCGATGACCTCGGTTGTCGGCCGGATTACGCCCAGCACCCGCCGGGATGGTCCACTGGGGCCGGGTGCCAGAACGGGCAGGTCAAGCTGCTGAATATTTCGGAGCGCTTTTGCGGAGGCCGTGTTGCAGGCCAGTACGACCAATCGGCACCCCCGGTCGAACAGGTGCCTTACGCACTCAAGCGTGTATTGGTATACGGTATCAAATGAGCGGGGACCGTAGGGCGTCCGGGCATTGTCGCCAAGATAGACGTAATCGTACTGGGGTAATTTGCGAACGATCTCGCGCAGAACGGTCAGCCCGCCATAGCCCGAATCGAACACGCCAATGGGTTGATTCATAAGAGATGCAGGCACTCAGCCCCGCTGAATGCAAACCAGAAGAACATTTCCAGGCGGTTTGCCGGTCTCCTCACCGATTAAACTATAATTATTCGCGCAAGTTAGCTAAAAAACAGTTGGAATAGCCGAGCAAACTGTTTAGCCTATACGCCGAATCGACTTTAGAATTTAGGGCAGGCGATAAACAGCAAATTGTCTTTTGGGGTTAGGTGCAATAACCGCCATCACTCTCTGATCCATGTATGCTATTGACTACGCTCTGCTCATATACTCCATTGTCATTACTCTAGCGTCGTTTATCAACCTGATCCGGCTCGATTACTGGTGGATTCGGATGTGGGATTTTCCGCATCTGCAGCTCACCGTTCTGGCGGGCATTGGCGTTTTAGGCTGGCTGGCAATCGGCTACCCCCGCGAGGGCTTCCTGATCATCGTTCCGATCGGGCTGCTGGCAACACTGCTTTATCAGAGCTGGCTGATTTATCCGTTTACGCCCCTGCACCGGAAACAGGTTGTGCGACTCCCCCATAACAGCAACAACGAAACTTCAGAGCGTAATACCATCCGGTTGCTGGTCAGCAATGTCTTTATGGACAATACGCAGACGCCCAAAGTCCGGGATATGACCGATCAATATAAACCGGATGTAGTGCTGGTGCTGGAAGCCAACCAGCGGTGGAAGGATGAACTGGCGGCTATTGAGCCGAATTACCCATATCGGATTCTGTATCCGCTGGAAAACACGTATGGTATGCTAATGTACTCCCGCTATCCCATCCGCCAGCACGAACTGCGGTTTCTGATTCAGGACGACATTCCCTCCATCTACGCGCAGCTGGAGCTGCCCTCGGGGCAGTTAATTCATTTCTATGGGGTACATCCCACCCCGCCGAGCCCTACCGAGAACGACCGATCAACCGAGCGCGACGCTGAACTGCTGCTAGTTGGCAAAGAGGCCCGAACCAAGTCAGGCCCTATCATTGTGGCGGGCGATTTGAACGATGTAGCCTGGTCGCACACTACCCGGCTGTTCCAGCGGATAAGCGGTTTGCTGGACCCCCGCATTGGTCGGGGCTTATACAATACGTTTCACGCCAAATATTTTTTTCTGCGCTGGCCGCTCGACCACGTTTTTGTTTCCGAGCATTTTCAGTTGCAGCGGATTCAGCGTTTACCCAATTGCGGCTCCGATCACTTCCCTATGTTCATTGCGCTGACGTATGTACCGGAGCAGGCTCAGCAACCGAATGAGATTCCGCAGCCTGAACAGGATGACCTGGAGGAGTCTAATGAGAAAATTACGGAAGCTAGGGAAGAGCGGACTTCGACTCAGACCACTTAGACATCCCCTGAAAACAGTTCGGCGGTGAAGTATCCATTATACAGATACTTCACCGCCGAACCTAAGCTTATTCCAGTCGCTTACTCGCTCAGCAAGGCTTTACCCTGCGCCAGAGCCGCATCCAGACCCGACAGATCGGAACCACCCGCCGTCGCGAAGAATGGTTGACCACCGCCACCGCCTTTGATATTTTTCGCGAGGTCTTTTACAACCTGACCGGCGTTTAATTTCCGGTCCTGAATGAGCGAATCGGGCAGCATGACCGCGAGCTGCGGCTTGCCGTTAATATCTGCCCCCAGAACCAGGGCGAGGTTATCTACCTTCGCCTTGAGATCGTAAGCCAGTTGCTTGAGCGCATCCGCCGAGGGTACGTCAACCCGCTCAACGAGCCGGCTGTGGCCGTTGACGGTTTCAACTTTCTCCAGAAGCTGGTTCTTAAGTTGCTGTACTTTTTCGTTCTGTAGCGATTCCACCTGCTTTTGCAGGGCGCTGCGCTCTTCAAGCAGCGTCTGTACCGCCTTCACGACGTCTTTCGGGGCTTTCAGAAGCTCCTTCAATTCGCTGACCACCGCCATCTGCTCGTTGACAAGTTGCTCAGCGCCCAATGACGTTTTAGCCTCAACCCGCCGGACGCCCGTCGATACGGAGCCTTCGCCCGTGAACTTGAACAGACCGATATGGCCCGTTGCCTGAACGTGCGTTCCTCCGCAAAGCTCGACCGAGTAGTTCGGATCGAAGGTGATGACGCGAACAAAGTCGCCGTATTTTTCGCCGAACAGGGCCATTGCGCCCATCTGTTTTGCCTGCTCGATGGGAACGTTACGTTTCTCGTCGAGCGGAATATCTTCGCGAATCTTCTCATTCACAATGCGCTCCACTTCGGCCAGTTGCTCATCGGTCACTTTACTGAAATGCGAAAAGTCGAACCGTAACGCATCGGGGCCAACGTAAGAGCCTTTCTGCGCGACGTGACTGCCCAGCACCTCGCGCAAGGCGGAGTGCAGCAGGTGCGTTGCTGAGTGGTTGCTGGCAGTCAACCCCCGACGCGCCGTGTTGATAACGGCATATACCGAATCGGCACTGGTCAGCAGGTCGTCGATACCCTCGACGTTCTGGACAATATGAATGACTAGATCGTTTTCTTTCTTCGTATCCAGCACGGTCAGCGTACCGATCCGGTCTGAACCCGTGAAGAGTTCGAGCACACCCGTATCGCCGATCTGACCACCCGATTCCGCGTAAAACGGCGTCTTATCCAGTACCACCTGTACCTGCGTCCCCTGCTTGTTCTGAATCTTACGGTACTTCACTACCTGCGCGTAAGCATCCGGCTGGTCGTAACCAACAAATTCAACTTTCTCGTCCAGATCAGTCAGTTCAATCCAGTCGCCCGCCGACGATTGAGCATCCTTGCGGGAACGCACTTTCTGTTCCTGCAAGGCCTTCTGGAAGCCTTCTTCGTCGATGCTCAACCCTTTTTCGCGGGCGATCAACGCCGTCAAGTCAGCCGGGAAACCAAACGTATCGTTCAGTTCGAAAACGGTTTCGCCCTTAAGCTTGGTTGCGTCTAAACTTTCCTTGGCTTTTGAGTATGCTTCGTTGAATTGTTGACGAATAGCTTCACTTACTTTTGGCAAATTTTCCGTTGCCTTTTTGATTGATTCTATTAACATTTTATTCTGCTCCGCAAACCTTTGTATTGCCTCAACTGAAAGTTTATTTTGGTTCAGGAACTCAGTGTTAATACTTTTAAAGTTTGATGCCGCTTGAGTCAAAGAAGGAATAAAGGAACTTATAACTTGGCTACCCTTAACCCAAGGTTTAAATTGCTCAGCTAATGAACCTGTTATATTACTTAATGATGCGCTTGCAGCAGTAAGCTCATTCAATGACTCCTGAGTGATGTTATCAACTAATTTCAAACCCGTACCCAACGTTCGCAGGAAGGCGATTTCTTCCTCGCGGATTACGGTCGCTACGAAATCACGCTGAGCGTTCAGTTCGGGGAATACATCGGCAAACTGCATAGCCAGCGTCGGCACGAGTTTGGTCATGAACGGCTCGGTCAGGTTCAGGTACGAATAACCATAGCGAATGGCCCGACGCAGAATCCGCCGGATGACGTAACCCGCCTTGGCATTCGACGGCACCAGACCATCGGCTATGGCGAACGATACGGCCCGGATGTGGTCAGCAATGACGCGCATCGCTACGTCCGACTTTTCCATGGAGCCGCCGTAGGACTTGCCCGATAGCTCCTCAATGACGCGAGTAGTACCCGTAAATACGTCGGTATCATAGTTCGATTTTTTGCCCTGAATGGCCATGCACAACCGCTCGAAACCCATGCCCGTATCGACGTGGCGGGCAGGCAGCGGCTCCAGCGAACCGTCGGCTTTGCGGTTGAACTGCATGAACACCAGGTTCCAGATCTCGACAACCTGCGGATGGTCGGCGTTGACAAGCTCCTTACCGGGTTTCTGGGCTACTTCCTCAGCCGAGCGCAGATCCACGTGGATTTCTGAACACGGACCGCAGGGACCCGTATCGCCCATTTCCCAGAAGTTGTCTTTCTTGTTACCGTAGATGATCCGGTCCTCGCCAACGATGGGTTTCCAGAGATCGAACGCTTCCTGATCGAAGGGAACGTTGTCCTTTTCGTCGCCCTGGAACACCGATACGTAAAGCCGGTCTTTCGGCAGTTTATAAACGTCCGTCAGCAGTTCCCACGCCCAGGCGATGGCTTCTTTTTTGAAATAATCCCCGAACGACCAATTGCCGAGCATCTCGAACATGGTGTGGTGATACGTATCGAAGCCAACATCTTCGAGGTCATTGTGCTTACCCGACACGCGCAGACATTTCTGCGTATCGGCGACGCGCTTCGACGGGGGCGTACCGTTGCCCAGGAAGAAATCTTTGAACTGCGCCATCCCCGAGTTGTTAAACATTAGGGTTGGGTCATTTTTGGCAACAAGCGGGGCAGAGGCAACAATCAGGTGTTCTTTGGAGTGAAAGAAATCCAGAAAATGCCGGCGTATCTCGTGGGAAGTCATAGCGGTTGGAGGCCGTAACGGTCAGCCATCGGGTAGTATCTGCCGTGAGTAACCGACAAATACATACCGTTTAATAAACATTTAAAATAGGACACAAATTTACGAGAAAACTTGCGGTTTTTCGGCTCGCGATAGTGGATTGTCAGATGGAAAACCCAGGTAAGCAGTATTATGGCATAAAAGAGGTAGCGGATCTGTTTCAGATCAATGCCTCTAAACTTCGGTATTACGAGAAAGAATTTCCAACGCTTCAGCCCAAGAAAAATCGGTCCGGGGATCGGGTTTATACCCAGGCCGACATCAACCATCTGAAAGAAATTTTCGAATTAATCAACGAAAAGGGGCTTACGTTACCCGGTGCCCGCGAAGAGCTGAAGAACCGGGCTGCCCGCCGACGCGAAAATGCCCGGTTCGTGTCTAAACTCCAGGAGTTAAAAACGTTTCTGGACCAGCTTCGGCAAAGCCTGGATTAAAAGGGACTCATAACGCCTTCATGAACGTAACCAGGGCCTTCTTTTCAGCGGTTGTCAGGTTTAGCTTATCAAACGGCAGCGTCTGATTCGGCAGGTTAAAGCCCAGCCCGTTTCCACCGCCTTTGTTGTAGAAATCCACGACGGCATCGAGCGTCGGAAATACCCCATTGTGCATGTAAGGTGCGGTCTGAGCCGCATGACGTACGGTCGGCGTTTTGAACGCGTAACGGTGCGGCTCCCGCCCGGTCAGCACGAATTTCCCAACGTCGGGATCAACCGAGCGGCCATCGGCGGTAGCCGGTGTTCCCAGCACTTCACTTTCCGTTTCCTGATAGGCCGGAGGTACCGTACCGTTAAACAAAGGGAAAAAGTGGCAGGTCGCACACTTTCCCTTCCCCATGAACAGGTTGAATCCCTGCTTTTCTTCGACCGTTAATGCTACGGACTCTCCCCGTAAATACCGATCTACCCGCGAGTCGAGATTCGTCAGCGACCGGACGTAGCTGGCCAGAGCATTCCTGAGCGTCTGCTCGGTAATCCCTGCCGGATATGCCCTTTCGAAGCGCTGCCGGTAGTCAACGCGCTGCCGAAGCTTTTCGACGGCAACCGGCAGCGACCCGTGCATTTCTGTCCTGTTGGCGATTACGTCGCTGGCCTGATCTTCCAGAAACACCACCCGCGAATCCATAAACTGAGTAGCCTGCAAAGCCGCGTTCAGCAGCGTTGGCGCGTTGCGGCTGATACGCTGCCCATCCTTACCAAGGGCGAAACTCCTGGATTCACCATCCGTAAAAGCCCGGTCGGGCTGGTGACAGCTTGCGCAGGTTCGGGTTGAAGTCGAACCGGCCGAGTTGCTGGATAAAATGGGATCATAGAATAGCATCTTGCCCAGGGCAATACGCTCGGGCGTGGGACGGTCGTCCTGACTACTCACAAAATAGCCCGCATCAAAGGCGCCGGGGTCATTGAGAGTCCGGGCCGAAGCCGACAGCAGCCGACTCTCCGTAAAAACCGGAATCGACAACGCGTGCTGGGCATCCAGCAACAGCCCGCTTAGCACGTTGGCCTGCTGGCGAATGAACGTCAGCCGGTCGAACTGCTCAAAGTCGGGACTGGCCCGTAACGCATTGACCGCGCCCGCAAAGACCCGATCAAGCCAGGCAGCCAGCGACGGGTTGGTGCTGGCCAGATGGTAGTGCGCGAGCTGATCCCGCAGACTTTCGAGCACGCTGATGGCTTCGGGCAGGGAATGAACGGCAACGGGCGAATCGAAACCCGTAATGCCGAGCGAAATGATCCGGAATACTTCCAGCCGCATCGCGTCGAGGATGTGGCTGTCGGTCAGTTCATTGGTTTCGGAGATTTTACGCAGCCGGTGCACGTTGGAGCGCAGGATGGCCGCCTGCTGAATGGCATCTGCCTTAAGGCTGGCATCGCCACCCGGAAATAGAAGCTCCTCCAGCACCTGGAACCCTTCGGGTACGTTGACACGCCCATCATCATCTACGTCGGGTAAATTCGGGCCGTTGAGTGCGCGGGTCGTTTCAGGACTGTAGTAAGCCGATAGAAACTCGACGCGCTTATAGGCCAGTCGGGCCTGCCGAAACGCCGACTGAACCCCCGAAGCGGACTGATGCGCGGCAATGCTCCGCTGTAGCTGGCTCACCGTGCTATCCAGTTCGTTGATGTCGCGCATGAACTGCGCCTTAACCGTTTCGGCAGGTGTTAGCCTCGGCCCGATGAGGAGCCCATACACCCCAATGGCAAACAGCGCACCAGCGGCAACCACCACTACCCACCAGGGATTTGGGTGGTTGGGCTCATCCATGGATCTGACCGGCGTTTGTTCTGAAACCATGAGCTTGTGGCGTAAAAGTCGTTGAAGGAAAAAGCCAGACCGGCTGAATCCATCCGGTCTGGCGGTCTTAATATTGCGGTTACTGATTACCGGGGCAGCCCTTCAATCAGAATCAACTGGCTGGCCTGGTTCTCGCTGGTGCGCTTCGAGCCGCCATCTACGCCCTTGTACTGATCGCCCCGCCAGGTGTGGGCCTGGATACCCAGCATGAACGTATTGGGCCGACCCGTTACGTCCGACACGTCGATCATGCCGCTGCTTTCCCACGAGCCCGGTTTCGACACACCACCTACGTTATATTTGGCAGCATCGGCTTCGTTCCGGCGGTGATCGAGTTCGAGGATAGGCGTCAGCTGTTTGGTGTTGAGATTATACTGATACACATACCCATCGTGTTTTTCGTCGCCGTACTCGTTCGGATCTTCCATAATATACACATAGTTCGTCGTCACGCAGACGTTATCGGGGTCCTGGAACATCCTGGCAATTCCGTTGCGGTCGTCGCCGTCCAGAAGTACCTCCAGCTTTCCTTTGGTCGGATCGCTGGCGTCCATGGTCAGGCGATAGATCCGGCCATATTTCGAGCGGGAGTAGTCGGCATTGGCGCCCGTGTTGTTCTGACCCGTTACGGCGAAAATCACTTCACGGCCATTGGCTCCGCTGCCTTTCCGATAATCCACATCTTCGACCCGACCAAACTTAAGCGCCTTCAGTTCATTCACTTTCGCGTTAATCTGCGCGCCGGTCAGCGTTTTGTGGTTATCAATTTTAGTAAACTCAACGTCATAGCTCGTGCCTACTTTCATATCCATTTCTTTCTGATTGCCGTCTGGCCGCTTCAGCATATAGAGCGAACCATTTTCCAGATCGCCAACGGTATTGGAGAGGTACAGAGCCAGCTGACCACCGTTGGTGCCTGAATCGTCGTCGCCAATCAGAATGGCGGTCTTGTTTGGATAAGCCGTTTTAGGCAGTGGCACGGCATTTTCGGCACTCCAGCGGCCCAGACCGGCCACCTCCCGCGAAATACCCGCCTGCTGCGGATCGGCGTCAACCTGAACGGCATGCGTACGCGATTCTTCTCCGCTTTCACCACAGGTCAGAAACAGGGGGCCAAAGCCA
The DNA here is from genome assembly GCF_013127955.1 of Spirosoma taeanense. NCBI lineage: Bacteria > Pseudomonadati > Bacteroidota > Cytophagia > Cytophagales > Cytophagaceae > Spirosoma > Spirosoma taeanense. The sequence goes on along the minus strand of NZ_CP053435.1, from coordinate 1,898,936 downwards.
TGCTCAAGGGGCGTCACGAGCGTGGCCGAACACAGACGCCACGTTCCTCCGTCGGAGTTGAGGATATACTCGCCTTTGATGGGTTTGAACGATTTATCGAGCGTAACCCGCGATACGGCGAAATTATCCTCGTTGTTGACTAGGATGGTGTAGTTTCCGTCGGGGTTCTGGAAGATACCTGCTCCATCGGCCGATCCACCAAAGACGTAATTCGGAGATTGTTCCAGTTTGTCGTCACTGCTCAGCAGAGAATACAGTTTTATGCCGTCGGCACTCAGCCGCCCGCCCACGGCGCCGGGAAGTACTTTGGCCAGCACGGGAGTTACGGATCGATTCTGAACCGTAATAGGCGGGCTGCTGACATCACGATGGTCTGTGCAGGCAGCCATTGCCAGTAAAGAAAGGGCCGTTGTCGAACGAAGTAGTTTACTCGTAAGCATGAGATGTAGGTTGTCCAAAAAATATCTGCAAAACAACCATTCACCTTTTACCTGAATATGACGACACCGTTACGAGTGTGCTATGAATAGCGGACATATCTTAACGGAAATTTTACCGGCCCGATGCCCATTCCAGGCGGATAACTGGTATTTACGCCCGAAAATCAGTAAGATTGCGAAACCCGCTTCCGCCGGAAGCGTCCATTCCGACACCGTGACTGATAACCTTCACCAGATTGCCCTGACGCTCGTTCCCGGCGTAGGCAGCATCCTTATTCGCCAGCTCGTCAGCTACTGCGGCTCCGCGCCCGACGTGTTCCGCTCTCCCCTATCCCGCCTGCTGAAAGTACCCGGCATTGGCGACGTAACGGCCCGCGCCATTCTGAAATCCAGTGCCCTAACCGAAGCCGAACAGGTACTCAGGCGGCTGGAAAAGATGGGGGCCACGACTCTGTTCTATACCGACAAGGCTTACCCGACCCGTCTGAAAACCCTCTACGATGCCCCGGCGCTGCTCTATTACCAGGGCGCTGGCGATCTGAACACCCCGCGCACCATCGGCCTGGTTGGTACGCGACAGGCTACGGACTACGGTAGGCGCATCACCACGGATATCGTCGAAGCGCTGGTGCCATTCGGTGTCAGTGTGATTAGCGGACTGGCTTACGGAATCGACATCGCGGCCCACCGCGCCAGCCTGGCTAGTGGAGCCCCAACGATTGGCGTGATGGCCAGCGGGCTGGATATTATTTACCCCAATATTCATCAAAAAACGGCGCAGGAAATGCTCGGTCTGGGCGGTTTGCTGACCGAAAGTGCCCCCGGCACCAAACCCGATGCGCACCTGTTTCCGGCCCGCAACCGCATCATTGCCGGTCTGAGTGATGTCATCGTGGTGGTCGAGGCCGCGGCCAAGGGCGGGGCCCTAATCACGGCCGAATACGCGAACAACTACCACCGCGAAGTCTTCGCCGTGCCGGGGCAGCTGACCCAGACTTTTTCAGCGGGCTGCAACAAATTGATCCGGGAAAACAAGGCGCAGATTTACACCAGCCCCAAAGACCTTATTGAAGCCCTGAACTGGGATCTTGGCGCGCCCGGACAGCTATCGGAACAGGCCATACGTAAAAACATTGCTCCGGCGCTGCCCGTGGATATTACAGAGGAAGAAAGCCAGATTGTCGCCCTGCTGCGTCAGAAAGCGGACCTGCACATTGACGATCTGAGCTGGCAGTCGCAGATACCGATGGGTCGGCTAGCCTCGCTGCTGCTCAATCTGGAATTTCGGGGGTTTGTGCGTTCTCTGCCGGGGAAGAAGTATTCAGTCGTGTATGTATAGGCATCTCGTCTTTCAGTTCTACGCCCGATAGCCGCCGGGTTTTCATCTCGGTCAGCAGATACATCAGCTTCTGCACGGCAAACTCATAGGGCAGACCCTCCGGCCGGATGTTCGAAATGCAGTTACGTGACTCATCGGTCAGGCCGGGCCGGGGCGCGTAGGTTAGATAAGCGCCCATACTGTCGGGGGAGCTAAGCCCCGGCCGTTCGCCAATCAGCACAACCACCATCTCGGCTCCCAGCGCGTGCGCTATGGCGTCGCCGATTGCCACGCGTCCCTGTTCAACCAGACAGAACGGCGCCAGCAGCCAGCCCTGCTTTCTGGCTTCGTTCACCAGATTGGTCACCACCGGAATTCCGTGCCGGTTGATGGCGGTTGCCGACAGCCCGTCGGCAATGACCAGGCTTAGGGTTGGCGGCTCTGTCCCCATGGCATTCAGATTACGTTCAGACACCGCATCGAGCCTCCGCCCCAGGTCAGGGCGTTGCAGGTACATCCGACGGTCGGTGGCCAGACTGCGCAGCAGAATAGGGTTGGGATGAATGGCATGAAGCTGACCGAGCAGGCCAGCCGTATCCAGCTGCGAGTAAACGGCATCGCGAGCCTGCGCATGATCAAGCTGGAAGTCGAGCCACGCACGGGTTGGCAGACTATGTCCAACGCGGCCCTGCGCGATACGGGCACTGGTGTGCGTTTGTAAAAAAACCCAGGGGTCGTAATTGGTCATGTTCAGCAATTGTCAATAAGCGCAGCCTGCCGGAACGCGTCAGATGTTCAGCCCTTCCAGCAACTGATGCCCCGCGCTCACCGGCACCAGCCGGCCCTTATCATCCAGCATGCCCATACTTGCCAGCCATGCTTCAAACTCTGGCGCGGGCCGCAGCTGGAAACGGTCACGCAGGTACAGTGCATCATGAAAACTGGTACTCTGGTAGTGCAGCATCACATCGTCGGCGCCGGGTACGCCCATAATAAACGTAATCCCGGCCGCACCGAGCAACGTCAGCAGCGTGTCCATATCATCCTGGTCGGCTTCCGCATGGTTCGTATAGCAGATGTCTATACCCATGGGTAAGCCCAGCAGTTTGCCGCAGAAGTGGTCTTCCAGCCCCGCCCGAATGATCTGCTTGCCGTTGTACAGGTATTCTGGTCCAATGAACCCGACGACCGAATTGACCAGCAGCGGTTCAAACGCCCGAGCCACTGCGTAAGCCCGAGTCTCGACCGTCTGCTGATCCAGGCCGTGGTGCGCGTTGGCCGAGAGCGCACTGCCCTGCCCTGTCTCAAAATACATTACGTTCTGCCCCAGCGTCCCTCGCTTCAGCGACCGGGTTGCGTCGAGCCCTTCCCGCAGCAACGCCAGATTGACGCCAAACGACGTATTGACGGCTTCGGTACCGCCGATGCTCTGAAAGGCCAGGTCTACCGGAGCGCCTTGCTCAATTGCCTGCAGTGTGGTAGTCAGATGTGCCAGGACGCACGTCTGGGTTGGAATGGCGAATCGCTCGCGGACCGCGTCGAGCATGGTCAGCAGCCGGACGGTTGTCTGCACATGGTCGGTGGCGGGGTTGATGCCGATGACGGCGTCGCCAGAACCGTACAGCAGTCCATCGAGCAGGCTAGCCGCAATACCCCGGACATCGTCGGTGGGGTGATTGGGCTGTAGCCGGGTACTAAGCCGCCCCCGCCCTCCTATCGTGTTCCGAAATTTCGTGATTATCTCGCAGCGGGCCGCGACCGTAATCAGGTCCTGATTCCGCATGAGTTTCGAAACAGCCGCGACCATTTCAGGCGTCAAGCCAGCACTGAGCTGACTAATTATGGGGACGGATTCACCCAGCAGGAAATTACGGAAATCACCAACAGTCAGGTGACGAATGGAGGCAAAAGCGTTGGCGTCGTGGGTGTCCAGGATCAGCCGCGTTATTTCGTCCTGCTCATACGGAACAACGGCTTCGTTCAGAAATGTCGTCAGAGGCAGATCGGCCAGGGCCATCTGAGCCGCGATACGTTCCTCCGCCGACCGGGCCACAACACCCGCCAGTTCATCGCCCGACCGCAGGGGCGTAGCGCGGGCCAGCAGTGTTTTCAGATCGTCGAAAACATAAGTCGTCTGGCGAACGGTATGGCGATAAGGCATGTATTCGACATTGGAAAGGTAAAGATAACCGAACAACTGATAGGCCCAACCCCAAACAAACCGCTTCCTTTTTGGGTAATAGTGGAGAAAACCACAACTAAACCAAACACCAGTCATGGGTAAAGGCGACAAGAAATCAAAAAGGGGGAAAATCTCGATGGGTTCGTATGGCAAAACCCGGCCCAGCAAGACAGAAGCCTCTAAACCTGAGGCTAAACCAGAAGCCAAGTAAGGGCCAAAACACATCAGAGCGGACCAACGCTACGTTAGTCCGCTCTGATGTGTACTACCTACCCGCCGATAAGCAGGTTTTTATAGTTAGCGCGTTTTAGCTTTTGTTGGCTTAGCCGTTGGTTTGGCGGGCTCCGGACCCGGACCGCTTTGGCCGGGTGGAACGTCCGCTTCAGGGGCCAGGATCACCTGAGAGCGCCGGTGGCGGCCTTCGTGGAAAATAACGAAGGCAATCAGCAGAATCAGCAGTACATTGGAAATCAAATCGATCATATCGCCCGTTTTAGCCAACGGAGGCTCAAACCTGAATTCAATGGTGTGCTTTCCAGTTGGAACACGCATGGCCCGAAGCACGTAATTGGCCCGCATGTGCGGCACGGGCTTACCGTCGAGAAACGCCTGCCAGTCCTCGTGCCCCCGGTAATAAACCTCGGAAAATACAACCAGTCCTTCACGCACGGCATTCACCTGGTACGTCAGCCGGTCACCGCGGTAACTGGTGAGCTGAATGGTGCTGCCCGTATGATCCAGCTGAGTCGGCAGGTTAGCGAGCTGATCGGCAAACCGCTTATCCACCACCGCCGAGTCGCGCGGATTCAGCGTTTTCATGGCCGCAATTTCTTCGTCGGCATTGGCCACCGGCTGCACCGTTCCAACAAACCAAGCGGCACCCAGTGCCTGCGGATTCGGCAGCGCGACAGGTCCCCCCTGCTGCTGCGGATTGGCCGGGTCAGGCTGGCCGGCCTGAATGACGTATTTCGCGTTCAGCATGTTCAGCAGATTCAACGTGTTAGGCTGAAACGCATACGTAATCAACTCGTTATACCGGCGCAGTTTAGCCGCGTGATAGCCACCAATGGAGCGATGAAAATACGATGTTCGGTTGCTGTTCATGAAGTCAACCGTCTGATCGAATACCCGATACCCCAGCGATTTATCCTGAAGAATCTGCTGATCGGCAGCGGTTGGTTCAAATAGCGTATTAGCCTGCGTCTTCGACACGAAATCGGCATTGTTCAGAAAGCGTTTGTCAACGGCGTACAGATCGAAAATCACCACCGCCAGCAGTACCGGATAGAACACAACAGGCTTGATTTTATTCGTGACGAACAGCCAGATGGCCCCGGCAGCCAGCAGAATAATAACCAGCGACCGGAAGGCATCGGCCCGCAGCATACTCTGTCGGTCGTTGATGAGCGCCGTCTGAAAGTCTTTTGCGGCCTCGCCAAAATACCGCGCCAGGATGTCTATGTCATTGGGAGTCTGAAACGAAAAGAAGGCACCGCCCAGCAGGGCCAGCACCAGGGCTACCCCCGCCGTTAAGCCCAGACTAATAAACAGCGGTTGACGCAGTTGAGCGAAGGTTAGCTTCTGACTAATAATGGTCTGCACACCCAAAGCGGCTCCGACCGCCAGAAAGAGTTGCGCCAGACAAAGCGCCATGGTCATAGCCCGGAATTTATTCAGATAGGGCAGGTTATCGAACAGGAACTCATTAACGAACAGCAGGTTTTTGCCCCACGCCAGCACGATCATCAGACCAGCTGCGCTCAATAGCCACCACCGGATGGGCCCACGGATAACAAACAGCCCCAGCACGAAGAGGAACAGCAGAGCCGCCCCCGCATAGGCCGGACCACCCACCATCGGCTGATCGCCCCAGTAGGTCGGCGCGCCCAGTTCAACAAACTGCTTCGCCGAAGCCGGGTCAAGTCCCCGGTTCACCAGAGCTTTATAGAACTCCGAATCGGTTGTAAGTCCGCCCCCCGAAGCGCCACCGGAGAAGTTGGGAATAAGCAGGGTCAGGGTTTCGGCCTTACCGTAACTATAGCTGAATGCATACTCCTTATCCAGACCGCTCTTCGATTCGTTGCTGGCCGATTTACCGTCGGGATTAGTCGTTTTAGCCGTCAGCTCAGAAGTACCCCGGATGGTTTCTTTCGTGTATTGATTCAGCACCAGCAGTCGCTTACCGAAGCTCCCGGCCGCCAGCGCACTGGCCACTGCCAGCGTGGACAGACCGAGCATCAACTGCCGCGACTTGCCCGCCCGAACCATTGAAATACCTTCAATCAGTACGTAAAGACCCAGCGTCAGGAACAGGTAATAGGTAATCTGAATGTGGTTAGCGCCGAATTCCATGCACATAAACAGTCCCGTGATGGCTGCGCCAACCCAATAGCGGCCGCGCAGGGTTAAAATCGCCCCCGCCAGCACACCGGCTCCGTAGCCCATCGCAAACAGCTTGGAAACGTGACCTGCTTCGAGACTGACGATGCCGAACGTTCCAAAGCCGTAGGCAGCTGCACCCAGAGCCGACAACCACGGATTGCAGCCCAGCACAAACAGCAGCAGATACGTGCTCAGCATCACGACAAACACAATGTTGGCGTCGGCAGGAAGCCACCAGACTACCGTCGATATGGCCTTGTAAACAAATATATACGGGTAATTGAAGTCAATCATGTAGGCGGGCATCCCGCTGAAAACGGCGTCGGTCCAAAGTGGCTTCTCACCGGTTTGCTGCGCTATCTCGCGGATCTCGCGGGCTGATGCAGACGCCTGCTGCACATCGGACATGGACAGCGTTTTGCCCGACAGCACCGGCGAAAAATAGATGATGGCCAGCACGAGCAATCCCAGCACAGCAATCAGGTGCGGACGAAGCCTTTGGAATAGAGTAGGTTGGTTCATAAAATATAACGGTACGTAGCCCAAAGATACGGGTTTAGACCAAACGCCGGGCGGAGCGAAGGGATTGTTGGAAGTAGTAAGGTCGTCTTTATCCCCGCCCAAAGGCGGGTAATACGTAATAGAGAAAAGCAATAGCCAGTCCCGGTGAGCTGGACTGGCTATTACAAATAGGCTATACGTCGCTGGTTCAGGCCCTACACCTCATTATTTGCAGGTCGTAACCACGGTCAGACTACTATTGCTGATGGTGTTGGCAGTGATATAGGCCGAAACCTGATTATCCCCGCAGACCTGGTTTACAATCCGTCTTGGCTGCGTCTGCTGGCCATACGTCACCGTTTCGCAGGACTTACAATTTCGTTTCTTGAAGCTGCCGCCCTCGCAGGCTATCAGCCCAAAAGCAACCAGCATGATCAGCTTTGTTCCATACATTGTGTTATAACTACCCACGTTAGCCTACACCGATAAAATATCCTTTTCCTTGGCAGCAAACGTATCGTCGATACGGGCGATGAAGGCGTCGGTCAGTTTCTGAACGCGCTCCTCCCCTTGTTTGACGGCATCTTCCGATACGCCTTCTTTTACCAGTTTGCGGATGTCATCGTTGGTGTCTTTGCGGATGTTCCGGACGTTTACTTTCGCAGTTTCCACTTCCTGCTTTACTTTCTTGACAAGGTCGCGCCGACGCTCTTCGGTCAGGGGCGGAACGCTGAGCCGGATCTGTTCGCCGTCGTTATTGGGAGCCAGCCCAACGTTCGAGTTACGAATGGCTTTCTCCACCTCACCAATGAGTTTTTTCTCGAAGGGCTTCACAACAATGGTACGGGCATCGGGCGTATTGACGGAGGCCACCTGATTGAGGGGCGTCATGGTGCCGTAATATTCTACCTGAATCCCGTCGAGCATCTGAGCCGAAGCTTTACCGGCGCGGATTTTGGTTAATTCGATGGATAAGTGCTTCAGCGCTTTTTCCATCGTGTCTTTTGCATCGTCGAGGTATAGCTCGATTTCTTCCATGTTTAGTTTAAGTTGTCCAGTCCTAAAGTCTTAAAGCTGCCCGGAGGCACACGCCTGGTCATGAAACAACCGCATGACCATACAACTTCAGACTGATTTGCTAATCTACGTTCGACGCAATCAACGTTCCGGTAGCTGTATCGCCCTGTATCACCCGCAGCAGGCTTCCCCGCTCGTTCATATTGAACACGATGATGGGCAGGTTGTTTTCCTGACAGAGGGTAAAGGCCGTCAGGTCCATAACGCTTAGCTTCTTTTCGTAAACGTCCTCAAACGAAATGCTGGTATACCGCGTAGCCGTTTTGTCTTTCATCGGATCGGCGGTGTATACGCCATCCACTTTGGTGCCTTTCAGCACCACATCAGACTCAATCTCAATGGCTCGCAGGCTGGCGGTGGTGTCGGTGGTGAAATAGGGGCTCCCGGTTCCGGCGCCGAAAATGACTACGCGGCCTTTTTCGAGATGGCGTACGGCCCGGCGACGTACGTAAGGCTCGCAGACCTGCTCCATTTTGATCGCCGACATCACGCGGGTAAACATACCGTGCTTTTCCAGCGAACTCTGGATGGCCATTGCGTTGATCACCGTCGCCAGCATACCCATGTAGTCGCCCTGCACCCGGTCAATACCCGAGCGTTCGCCCGATACGCCCCGGAAGATGTTGCCTCCGCCGATAACGATGGCAACCTGAACGCCCATGTCTACTACCTGTTTGATTTCCAGACTGTACTGCTCCAGTACGGCGGGGTCGATGTTATAGCCGGATGGACCAGCCAATGCCTCTCCACTCAGTTTGAGCAGAATGCGTTTATACTTTGTTTGCGACGTCATGAAGGGGAATTTTGCGGGCAAAGATAGCAAAAAGGCGTTAGCGACCTGTAGCTAACGTAAAGAGAAAGGGAATTAGGCGACCTGCCAGAGTTCCCTGATTCGGGCCAGATCCTGTTTCATAGCCGCAAAGACTCTCTCGGGACTGCCCGACAGGCGCGTCGCTCCTTCTTCAGCTCCGCCCAGTGGATACTCCACATGCAGCGATATGGGAACCCGCAGATTATATTTTTTCAGCAGTCCGAAATAGGTCTTGAAATCAACCATTCCCTCGCCAATGGGCGTATTCTGCACGACCCACTTGCCGTCTTTCTTTTCCCACCGAAAATCTTTCAGCACAAGGGTTTTTATGCGCGGCTGGAGCAGCCGCAGCCCATTGGGCCACGATAAGCCGCCTTCAACGGTCGCGTGACGGATGTCGTATTGAATGCCCATGTGCTGCGGGTCGGCGGTTCGGAGCATTTCCCACAGTTCCCAGACCGACGCGCCTACCAGCTGCCCGGCGTGATTTTGATAACAACCTACCAGACCCAGGGTCTTGTTTAGTTGCCCCAGCGCCTGCATCTGCTGCCGATATTGATCAATGGATTCGGGTAGGCTCCGGTTGGCGTCGTACTGATACCAGGCCATGCGGTACGTCCGGAAGCCAAGCCCCGCGGCCGTCTTTAGTAGTCGAACACTGGTTGCGTCGCTGGCGTCATCCACAGCCGTAGTCATGAGTTGGGGAGCCAGTCCAACTTTTTTCATGGCCTCAACGGCTTTAGGCAGATCGGCTTCGACGCGCTCGGGCAGCACGTGGCCCTGCGGCCGTATGGTCAGATCGATGCCTTTGAAGCCCATCTCGGCGGCCACTGCGGCCATATCTGCGTAGCTGAGAAACTGCAGATGCTTCGAGAAGATATGAATGTCGGGCAGTGCACCATCCGCCATTATACCGGCTTCCGCAAAAGTTGTGGGCAGCAACGGCAGCGCTGCGGCCGCCAAAGCCGATTGCTTCAGAAAATTTCGCCGGGAATGCAGATCGTCCATGCCTTCAAAAGCCGCTAACCGGTTGAACTACTCAACTGAACTCAATCAGGACCTGCCCTTTTTCGACCCGGTCGCCCTGCGTTGTGCGGATGGACTTAACCGTGGCGTCGGCGGGTGCTTTCAAAACATTCTCCATTTTCATGGCTTCGAGGATAAACAGACTGTCGCCTTTGCTTACGGCATCGCCCGCCTGAACCGAAACGCCAACGATCATTCCCGGCATGGGAGCTTTCAAATCGTTGACTTTCGCACTGGCGGCACTGCTCATGCCCATTTTTTCGAGCAGTAGATCGAAGCGGTCCTTAAGCGGTACGTTGTGAATGGTGCCGTTGATCCGCAGGCTGACCGTCTTTTCGGCCGTATTCAGTTCCAGCAGTTCAGCTGTGAACGACTGATTCTGGTGCAGAATGTGAAACGTTCGGTCGGTAAGCCGGACCAGGTCCCAGGCGAAGATTTCGCCGTTAACGGTTGGTCCGCTGGCCGTAAAGTCAATCTGAATGGGCTGGTCGTTGAGGGTTGTCTGGTACATGACGTGAGGGCCGTTTGTTGTCAATTATCCCAATTATTAGCTGGGAACCGCAAACTAAATCAGGACTTGTTTATCAACCAAATGCCCAGCAAACATACGCCCATACCGGCAAACTGCACCAGATAAATTGTTTCGCCGTCGAGCATGCCCCAGCCCAGCGCCACAATCGGAATCAGATACGTAACCGAAGCCGCAAACAGGGGCGACGATAGCTGCATGACCCGGTTAAAGAAAATCGACATGAGGCCCGACCCGAACACCCCCAGCGTAACCAGAGCCGCCAGCGACCAGCTGTTCGCAGGGTTAAACACGCGCACAAAGAAATCAGTTGGGGTGAGCGTCAGGAGCGCAATGGGCCCAGCGAAGGCAAACAGCCAGGCTGTGGATACCAGCGCGGGCAGGTGGCTCAGGTAACGACCAATCAGATTGGTATTTAATCCGTAACAGATCGTTGCCAGTACCACCAGCAGCGCATAGCCGTTCACCTGAAACGAACCCGTGGCGCTGAAAAACACCAGCAGCAATGACCCCGCCAGCCCCAACAGAATACCCGCTACCTGCCGGATTTTAAGCGCCTGCCCGAAAAACACGGCGCCCAGAATCAACGTAAACAACGGACTGAGTGAGTTGAGTGCGCCCGCCAGCGAACTGTTGAGATGAGCGCCCGCTTCGGCAAACAGAAAAGCGGGAATCACAAACCCAATGATACCCGATGCCAGGAGCGCCACCCACCGATGCTGAACGGACGTCCGGACCTCGGCCTGACGGCTTTGCGTGCCCATAAACGGCAGAAAGAACAGCAAGGCAAACAGCAGTCGTCCACCGGCAACCTGCTCGGGCGGAAAAGCACCGAGGCTCCGTTTGATCAGGATGAACGAACTCCCCCACACCAGTGCCAGTGTACAGAGCAGCGCCCAGGCCAGCAGCGGCCGTTTCTGCGGAATAACGACGGGTTCTGGACTGCTGTTCTGGAGCATTTGTTCTCTCTGTTTACGCATTAAGCTATCAACCGTTACGTAAACAGATATTAATACGGGTCAAACGAGTTCTTCGGCGTACCGCTCGGCTATTTCGTCCAGCACCGCACTCGTTTCGGCGTAAGAGTCCAGTGTAACGAGTCGCATTCGGTAAGGCTTGAAGTCGGGTAGCCCCCGGAAATAGTTGGCGTAATGGCGTCGCATTTCAAACAGACCTACTATCTCACCTTTCCAGCGGATCGAAAAATCCAGATGCTGCCGACAAACCGCCACCCGGTCGGCTACGGTTGGCGCGGGGCGGTGTTCGCCGGTGCGGACAAACTGCTTGATTTCGTCGAAAATCCAGGGGTGCCCGATGCTGGCCCGACCGATCATGACGCCGTCGACGCCGTACCGATTTTTGTATTCAAGCGCCTTTTCCGGGCTGTCGATATCGCCGTTACCGAAAATTGGAATCTGAATCCGGGGATTGTTTTTAATGCGGCCAATGAGCGTCCAGTCGGCCTCGCCCTTGTACATCTGCACGCGCGTGCGGCCATGCACCGTCAGGGCTTTGATGCCAATATCCTGCAATCGTTCAGCTACGTCCTCTATGTTCTTGGTGCTATCGTCCCAGCCGAGCCGAGTCTTAACCGTTACGGGCAGGTGCGTCGCTTTAACAACGGCTTCGGTCATGCGCACCATTTTCGGAATGTCCTGCAGCAAAGCCGCCCCCGCCCCGCGGCAGGCTACGTTCTTGACCGGACAACCGTAATTAATATCAATCAGGTCGGGGTTGGCGCGGCTGGCAATCCTCGCGCATTCGCCCATTGTCTCTACATCGGAGCCAAAGAGTTGAATGCCGATGGGGCGTTCATACTCGAAGATGTCCAGCTTCTGTACGCTCTTGGCTGCGTCGCGGATGAGCCCTTCCGACGAGATGAACTCCGTATACATCAGGTCGGCTCCGTTGGCTTTACAAACCGCCCGAAACGGCGGATCGCTGACGTCTTCCATGGGTGCCAGCAGCAATGGAAAATCCGGGAGTTGTATGTTGCCAATATTGACCATGTTCAATTCTTTCTTAAATAATCCGGGCGCGTCGTTATTCAACTTTCCTGTCTGTGTCTTTTTAAACCAGAACAGGCCCACGGATTGTTTAGCCTGATGTGGCCTGCCAATCCGTTAGCGAACGCTAAGTTTTAGCACAATCCAAAGGCTGAATTGGTTCCCTTTTGCGGATTATGCGAACGAGTCTGTAAATTTACAGGAAATATGCAACCAATCTATACGCCCGACCGCCCCGGTTCGCGGCCACCAACACTCGGTGGGCTCAGTATGCTCGTCGGTTTTGTGCTGATGGGGGGCGTTGTCAGCACGCTTTTTCTGTTCGCATTACTGGTTCTTTTCAGGGGCCTGGAGCCTACTGAAGCTCAGGCTTATATAACCCAGCTGGCAGCTCATCCGTCGGCCTCGCCCAACGGCTGGTATGAACTAATGACACTCCAGGCAATCAATCACCTCGGTACGTTTCTACTGCCCGCCCTGGCGTACTGGTACTGGATTGAGCGCCGAACCTGGGGGCAGTTTAGCGCCCGGCCTCTTGGCTATGTAGCGGGGCTGAGCACTGTTGCACTGATCGTGGTTGCGTTTATGCCATTCGACGGACTCATCATCGAATGGAATCAGAATATCCGCCTGCCCGAAACACTGGCCCCACTAGAACAGTGGATGCGGGATCAGGAAGACAAGCTCAACGGCCTAACCAAATACCTGACAACTTTTAAAACCGTTGGTCAGCTTCTGATGGCGATCCTGGTTATTGCCGTTATTCCAGCCATTGGCGAAGAAGTATTGTTCCGGGGTATTCTGCAACGTAACCTCAGCTACTGGACCCGCAATCAGCACGTTGGCATCTGGCTGGCGGCTGCGCTGTTCAGCGCTATTCACCTGCAGTTTCTGGGCTTTTTCCCCCGGATGCTGCTGGGCGCGCTGTTCGGGTATCTATACGTATGGTCAGGGAATCTATGGGTGCCGATTCTGGCGCATTTTGTCAATAACGGCTTCACGGTCCTGATGGTGTACCTGTATCAGCGCAGGGTTGTTCCGGTAGATATTGAAAGCACCGAGTCCGTGCCGCTGACCATCGCGCTGGTTTCACTGGTCGCGACGACGGGCCTGCTGTATTTTTTCAGGAAACGAAATCACGTGCACGACGTCCAGTGACCCACCCGTTAAGGAAAGTTCTGCTCTATAGCATGTAAATTATGTCAGAAAACTGGGAATCGGTTTATATTACGCCCCTGCCCCACCGGGCAGAGCTGGCCAAGGCGCTGCTCAGCGAACATGATATTCCGGCGGTGGTTATCAACCGGCAGAGCAGCAGTTACCCCACAATTGGCTGGGGCAAAAGTGAAGTACACGTACTGGCTAAAGACGCGGTTCTGGCCAAAGTAATTCTGGAGAATGAAGCAACGTTTAGCTAAGATGTCGAACCTTCAGCAGCGGGTTATTGCTGCCGTAGCGGGGGTTCCGTTTATTCTGTTTATGATTCTGTACGCCGACTGGACGTTTGCGCTGCTGTTCACCCTGATCAGCGCCCTGACCCAGCGGGAGTTTTACCGGCTGCTCGGCCTTGATGGCTTCGAGCCTCTGACGGCCTACGGCACACTGGTCGGCTGTCTGGTGTGCGGGCTGGCCTATTTTGTCGAAACCGGCATGATGGGCACGGGCAACTATTTCCTGCTTTGCCCGGCTACCTCAATGATTTTCCTGATCAAGCTCTACAAAAAGCGCGACATGAAGCCATTCACCAACATCGGCTTTACGTTTTTAGGGATTATTTACGTAGCCATGCCTTTCGCCCTGCTAATTATTCTGGCCCTGCGGGGCGGCACCTACCACCCAACGATTATTGTAGGCTGTCTGCTGCTGCTCTGGGCCAGCGACATTGGTGCTTACTTCGCCGGTACGCACTTTGGCCGACGTAAGCTGTTCGAGCGGGTCTCGCCCAAGAAATCGTGGGAAGGCGCGCTTGGCGGGGCGGCCGCGGCCGCGCTGATCGCCCTCGGTCTGGCTTATTTCGCGCCCGAGCTTCGCCCCTGGCAGTGGTACTGCGTTGGCGGGATTATCGTGGTAACCGGTACCTACGGCGACCTGGTTGAGTCGCTATTTAAGCGAAGTATTGCCATCAAAGACTCCGGCAGCAGCATTCCGGGCCACGGTGGGTTTCTGGATCGCTTCGACGGCCTGCTACTGGCAGCGCCTTTCATCATCACTTTCCTGAAGTTATTTGCCTGAGACTAGGCGCCCGGACCAGGCCTGTCTGATCAGCACTTTCCCCCCGTATTTGGCTTCTTAATCTTTCTTAAAATTGGAGTAATAGAAACCATAACCTGCCTTTTCCTCGTTTACTTTGTATTATGGTTTGTGTGCCTATGAAAAAATCATTGACGTTATTGGGGTTAGCTCTGGTGTTGTTTGTTCTGGCGGGAGTATTCTCGGTCGCGCGGGCACAGGGGCAGGACCGGCAAGTGACGTTCACGGGCTTTATCACGGGCGGCAAAACCAATGAGCCGCTGCCCGGCGCTTATATTTATATCCCGAAAGCCGGACGAGGGGTACTCGCAGCGCCAAACGGTTATTTCGCCCTGCCGGTCTTTCCCGGCGATAGTATCATTTTCAGTTACGTAGGCTTCAGAACGCAGTATCACGTCATTCCGCGTCGCCTGACCGACCTGACGTATTCGGCGGTGGTGGCGCTTCAGGAAGATGTTAAAACGCTGGCCGAAGTGAAGGTGTATCCCTACGCGACTGAAGAGTTGTTCAAGGAAGCGTTTGTGAATCTGAAACTGCCCGACGAAAAGGAGCGCGCCAACCTGGCTAAAAACATGGATCCGCAGGCCATTCTGCGGCAGGCGGCCACAATGCCGATGGGGGCCGTAGCCAATCACCAGAATTTCGTGAACCAGCAGTTCTTTGGGCGCGAGTCCATCATTGGCCGTAGCCAGATGCCTACCTTCGCGTTTACCAACCCCTTTGCCTGGGCCAACTTCATCCGGTCGGTCAAGCGGGGTGATCTGAAAAATAAAGAGTGGCGGAGCGAAATCAACCAGGCCCCCCGCGAAAACGTATCCCGTAAAGATATCCTTCAGGATCGGAACTAACGCATCGCAACCAAACCCCTATTTCCTTATCGCTCGTTTTTTACGTAACGGTGACTGCTCAGCTTAGAACGTCGGCGGTCCACGTTTTCAGTTGCAGGTCTGTGCCGTCAAAAACAGCGTAAGTTTTGGCCGTTACCCACTCACCGAGGTTAACGTAACGGCTGCCGGGCGATACGGCCAGATCAAGCGGCAGGTGCCGATGGCCGAAGATATAGTAGTCATGATGCTCGCGGGCTTCTACCTCCCGGCAGTAGAGCATCAGCCACTCGCGGTCTTCGCCCAGAAAATGCTCTTCTCCTTTCGCCAGATTACTGATGCGGCTCCGACGCGACCAGGCCTGCGCCAGACCGATACCCAGATCGGGGTGCAGGTACCGAAACAGCCGACGCGCCAGCCCGCTTTCGAACACCCGCTTGAGTTGTTTATACGTAAAGTCGCCGGGGCCAAGGCCGTCGCCGTGTCCGATCAGAAATCGCTTATCATTGAAGATATAGGGGCGGGGTTTCCGGTAAACCGGGATGCCCATTTCCTGCGTGAAGTAGTCATTCATCCACATATCGTGGTTGCCGGTAAACAAAACGATTTTGGTTCCGGCGTCGGTCAGTTCGGCCAGTTTGCCCTGCAACCGGATAAACCCTTTGGGGATACTCCGCTTATATTCAAACCAGAAATCGAACACGTCGCCAACCAGGAAAATTGCCTCGGCGTCTGGCCGAATACGATCGAGCCAGTTCACAACGGCCCGCTCGCGCAGGCGGCTCTGGTCGGGAGAAGGCGTACCGAGGTGAAAATCAGACGCAAAGTAAACTTTACGACCGGGGGCAAGCGAAATTGTTTCGATATGAGACATGCAGGTGGGTAATTCTGCCCAAAATTACGGAAGTCTCACCGAAACAACCCGCCCCGCTAATTAGTAGTAATAAAAACTACGATTCCATTCATCATGAAAATTAAAACATTTGTTCTATGTGCCCTCCCGGCCGCTTTTCTGATGTCCTGTTTTCAGGGCGATAACGGCAATCCAACCGACGACGCCAATGATGCGGCCGGCACCGGCAGCGCCTATCTGGCCAGGGAAGTAACGGGTGTATGGCTGCTCAGTACCGACCATCGCTTCGGGTACGATGAACCCTGTAATCAGTTGAGTGAAGGATTTGTACAGAGCGTATTCAATCTGGGGCTCCACGATGAGATGGAAACACTCGACTACCAAAACGGATGCGAATTTCGCTGGTCTGGTGGTTCGGCTGCCATTGGTTTCGGTGGCCCCAAGCCGTACCCGTCTATCTACCACGCTGCCTATACGTTCAATAAAATGTTTCAGGGAGATACCAGCCAGGTGTATGGCCAGATGGGCAGCACCAGCGGGAAACCTGCTTATACCGGCCCTGAAACCGAAGGTACAGGTGCCGAGCGTCCGGCAATCGAACCCGAAGGTGGCGCCAATGGCGATATTGACGAAGATGCGTCAGCTATGAATGATTCATCCAATCGAGTGTCGGGTATCACGCCAGCCGCAACGCAGTTTGTTAAGCCAGCCGTGAGCACAGGTAAGTTTATCGCTCTGTCGAATATCGGAGATAAGGCAGTATGGGAGCCGGCCAAAAACACGATGCACGTACTGTATAACAACCATATCATCAACGTCCGGGTGAATATCAAAGGCGGCCCCGCTGTTCAGCAACAGAAAGCAAAGCAACTGGCGGGGATCATTATGGACCATTTTAACGAGGATTATGCCGACTGGAACTAAGCCAGTTGACTTCCTGCCTACGCAAACGGGCGGCTCAGTGAGCCGCCCGTTTGCGTAATGGTGCTGTATACTTTATTCCTCCAGCTTAAGCGCCTGTTTTACGGCGCTATAATCGTTCCAGTTCACCGTGGCAGCAACTTCCTTCGGTACAACGACCCAGCGGTACTCCCCGGCAACAGGTTCAGGAGCTTCCTGCTGCAGACTGACAATACCTTTATTGTTGGTAGCATAGTACGTAAACGAAAGCGACTGATCGCCTATCGTTGCGGGCAGCGTACGAACGTTTCCGGTAGCCGGATCGCGGTGAAACGCAACCACCAAACCTTCTTCAACAACCGCACTGGTGATGGCATTGTCGATGAAGCCGGCAACGCGTGCCTTTGGCGTTTTTGCACTGGCTGCCCAGATGTCAGCGTCAACGGCTGTCCAGTCAGATACTGTGGCCTTGTTCAGGGATGTTACGGTTTCTGAGGGAAGCACGGCTTCGTTCTGCGGTTGGCAGGCATTCAGAGCGAGTTGCCCGGTCAACAGAGCCGCGACGAGCAGAGCTTTCATTGGTCTAAAAATCATAGGTGTTTTTTTTAAGCAACGACAAACCCTACCGGGATCGTATGGTTCTACGCCGAAATTTACACGAAAATTTTATTTATCAATATCTTTGTTATTTATATTTTCATAAAAACGTAAACTTATTTTCCAAGTATAGTTGTTCGGCTTATTGACTATACCTGCTGGAGACACCGGATTCGTTCGAATACCTATCTTTGACAATGCATGCTTCCTTGGATACCCGTGTTCAACTGCTGGTTATCGTATTCGCTCAATTTGCCGGCACTTCTCTCTGGTTTGCCGGTACCGCCATCCTCCCCGAACTTCAGCCTTTACTTAAGTCCACGGGTTTAACCGGCTGGATTACGTCATCCGTGCAGGCTGGCTTCATCACCGGAACCTTAAGCTATGCCCTCTTTGCCTTGCCCGACCGGTTTCGCTCAACTCACGTTTTTCTGGTGTCGGCTCTGCTGGCCGCGCTGGTCAATCTGATCTGGCTGTTGTTACCTCTACATACAGGCTCATTGTTGGTTAGCCGATTCCTGACTGGCTTCTTTCTGGCTGGCGTTTATCCCGTCGGTATGAAGATTGCCGCCGACCAGTTCAAATCCGGACTAGGTCGGGCGATGGGCTTTCTGGTAGGCGCTTTAGTACTGGGCACCGCCTTTCCGTACCTGATCCGGGGATTAGGCGCCAGTATCCCGTATCGCGCCCTGATCGTATCGGTCAGTGTGCTGGCTATTAGCGGTGGGGTTTTACTGATGCTGGTGGTCCCGGCAAAACCGGTCCAATATCAGGGTAACATTTTTCGGTTTCAGGCGCTGGTTTCGATCTGGAAACCTTCCCCGTTTCGACCGGCCATGTTCGGCTATTTTGGCCATATGTGGGAGCTTTACACGCTCTGGGCTTTTCTGCCAACCCTGATTGGCTTCTACCAGCAACAGCATCCTGACGTAGCCATAACAAATTCCTTATGGGCGTTCGGGGCTATTGCGGCAGGAGCCGTGGGGTGCGTGGGGGGCGGGTACTGGGCCATGCAGACAGGCAGCACGCGGGTAGCCCGGTATCTCCTCCTAACATCAGGGTTATGTATCGCGCTGACTCCCCTGCTGCTGGCTGCTCCGCCTTTTCTGTTCGGCCTGTTTCTCCTGGTTTGGGGAGTCAGCGTCGCTGGCGACTCTCCGCAGTTTTCGACCCTCGTTGCCAGCAACACCGCTGTTGAAAACCGGGGGAGTATTCTGACGCTCGTTACGTGCTTCGGTTTTTTGTTAACGGTATTGTCTATTCAGCTCATGGCCTGGCTGCTGGGGCAGTTTGGTGTTACAGGCTGGTTGTTCTACAGCCTGCTTCCCGGTCCTATCTTAGGTCTGTGGGCGATGCGCAAACAGGCCTGACCAGATACTCTTTTCGGGTATCTGAATAAAAAAATAGCCCGGCTCCTGGTATGGTTATTCAGGAGCCGGGCTTTAAGTTTGGTTGGCTTATAAACGGACAGACCCGTGAGCCGCCCGGTGTTACAGTTTACAGAGGAATCTGCTCGAACACAACGGCCGGCTGATCCTGATTTTTGAAGGCCTTGCGGGGCCGGATGTTCAGCGTCTGGAACAGTTGCTGATCGAGGTCGTCGCCGGGGTTTGGCGTAGTCAGGAGTTTATCGCCGGCGAAGATCGAGTTGGCCCCCGCCAGGAAGCACAAGGCCTGCTCTTCGGTATTCATCCGGACGCGCCCGGCCGAAAGCCGCACCATCGCCTTCGGCATAATGATTCGGGCGGTGGCAATCATGCGGAGCATTTCCCAGACCGATACGCGCGGCTGATCTTCCAGGGGCGTCCCTTCGACCGGCACGAGCGCGTTTACCGGCACTGACTCCGGATGCTGAGGCAGCGTAGCCAGTGTGTGCAGCATGCCGATCCGGTCCTGCTCCGACTCGCCCATGCCGATGATTCCACCCGAACAGACCGAGATCCCGGCTTTGCGGGCGTGACCCAAGGTATCCAGCCGGTCGTCGTAGGTACGGGTGCTGATAATGTCGCCGTAAAACTCCTCGCTGGTATCGAGATTGTGATTGTAGGCATACAGGCCCGCATCCTTGAGCTTCTGCGCCTGGCTTTCGGTCAGCATGCCGAGCGTACAGCACACTTCGAGCCCCATTTCATTGACGCCCTGTACCATTTCCAGCACCTTATCGAAGTCGCGGTTGTCGCGCACCTCCCGCCAGGCCGCCCCCATGCAGAAACGTGTGCTGCCCGTGTCTTTAGCGCGCTGCGCGGCCGTCAGCACCTCATCTACCGCCATCAGTTTATGCACCTTGACCGCCGTATGGTAGCGAGCCGCCTGCGGGCAGTAGGCGCAGTCTTCGGGGCAACCGCCGGTTTTAACCGATAAAAGCGTACAAACCTGCACTTCCTGTGGGTCGTGGTGCTGGCGGTGGACGGTAGCCGCCCGGTAAATCAGGTCCAGAACAGGTGAATTATAAATCTCGGCTATTTCAGCGCGGGTCCAATCAGTACGGAGCATGAGATTCGGTAATTGGTTGATCGGTAATCGGGTAAATTTAGATGCTCCGGGGTAAACGGCCAACTTATTTCATACCGAACAATAATCTCGTTAGTTTGAATGGCCGGATGAGCAGCAGGTACAAAGTAACACAAACCACTAACGATGAAAGGCTTACAGTCAGAAATCCATCGTAAACGCCCAGGCGGGTTTTTGTCAGAACGTAATAGCCGATGATGACGATGACCGTCTGGTGCAAAATATAAAATGGATAGACCGCTTCGTTCAGATAGGGCAATACAGGACGGTTAACATTCAGGTATTTATAGCCGTAAGCCACCGTCATTAATACCGAGAACCACGTCAGGCAATCCGCATTCATTTCGTAAAGGACTTCGACTACCAGTACCCGCTGGTTTTCAGGCTCATAAACCGTCCGGATGGCATACAGTAAAACGGTGCTAACCAATGTGGCATACAGAAACAGCCTTCGTTGATCGGTCAGGGTCTGCCAGCAGGCCCGACGGCTGATTAATACATAACCTAACCAGAACAACAGCAGATTCTTGACAAAGTAGGCCCAATCATTGATCAAGGCATGGGTTTCATTGGGAAAGAACGGTTTCAGTAAAATCTGGCTGCTGAAAATTACCACAAAGCCCAGCACCATTACCCCGCCCGGACGTTCAATGAGCGAACCAATATGATCGGTGAGACGCTGCCCACGCGCTGATTTTAACCAACG
Organism: Spirosoma taeanense; assembly: GCF_013127955.1. Lineage (NCBI taxonomy): Bacteria > Pseudomonadati > Bacteroidota > Cytophagia > Cytophagales > Cytophagaceae > Spirosoma > Spirosoma taeanense. Next base: position 1,878,023 of record NZ_CP053435.1, on the reverse strand, counting down.
AAACAGGGGGATACTCAACACGGAATACAGAAACAGATAGGCCACAAACCAGAGATGGTGCCAGCTAAAGGCCCCGCTATCTGGCCCGCCATGATATGGCTTAAATTCCAGTACAACCGGATAGAACTCGGCATAGCTGCCGCTAAAGCGACTCCGAAACAGCCACTCATAATAAATCTGGGGCGGGACCACGACGAACATGCCGAACACCAGCGGCACAAACAAGCGCCGGACCCGCTCGCCAGCGTATGCCCCAAAAGAGCGTTTGCGCAGGGCAAAGAAAGTTCCCGCCCCGGAGATGAAGAACAAAAGCGGCATGCGCCAGCGGTGCAGCCAGCGCATGACTTCCTCCATCGGCTGGCTATGCTCTGCGCTTTTGATATGCCACCACCAACTCACGTAAATCATGCCGGTATGGTAGAACAATAACGTCAGGATGGCGATGACGCGCAGCCAATCGAGGTCATAGCGACGTAGAGAATCTGAATGTCCCCCTTTGATCGAGTTGGAAGTGGGCTGAGTAACCGGAGCCATTGAGTTGCAGGATTAAATTGGTTAATGGCCCAAAACTACCTTCCTGACCACCGAAAGGGCTATTTCCCGATGATTATGAAGTTCGCGCCGACCGGGACGAAGCCGCTTCGGCCGGTTCTGGCGTCGCCGATCCGGTTCCGGCTGCTTCCCGGTACTGGGCCGGGGTCTGACCGATGAGTCGCTTGAAGGCTGTATGAAACGCAGAAGGAGAATTATAGCCAACCCGCTCCGCAATCTCGTCAATCTTGAGGTTAGTCGTTGCCGGGTCACGCAGCAGCCGCTGAGCTTCAGCAATGCGGTGGGTTGCCAGCCAGTCGAAAAAACTTTGCCCCAGCCGGTCGTTGAGCAGTTGAGACAGGTGATGTGGGCTGGTATTCAGTTGCTGTGCCAGTCTGGGCAACGACAGGTCTGGCTGCAAAAAAGGTTTGTCTGATTCCAGCAGCCGGTTTAGCTTCGCCAGCACAGCCTCTTCAACTTCCTCCGATAAAGCTGATTTCTCGTATTTCTTCCTGGGTTCAGCGGGCGATTCGGGTTCGACCGGCACGGGTTCCCTCCGGCTTTCCAACGGTTCTTCAACTTTGTAAAAATCAGAGCCGCGCATCACCAGAAAACTAAGGACGTAAATTAGAGCCGTTACGTGACAGGCCAGAATGTAGTCCCCCAGGTCTTCGTAAAACTGCGGCTTTACCAACCCAATCAGGATTGGGAACGACAGGTTGAGCAGCGTCAGATTTCTGAGCTGCGCCAGCCGGGCGGGTGCTGACTGCCGCCACGAAAGCCCCTGACGGCTATACGTGCGCCGAATCTCGATGAGCGCCAGAATGATATACACCAGACAACTCAGCATGGTCAACTCGCTGACGTAATCCCGTAGGCCGGTAAAATCTTCCGTCAGGTAGTGCTGCGTCGGTACGAACGGAAGTTCCGGATGATAGGAGTCAACGTAAGAGTCGTATTTGAACTCGATTGGCTGATAAAACCAGGTCAGAGCATTAACCATCCAAATCCCCAATGGCAGCAGATGCCAGCCCCAGCGCCGGGGTAACCGACCGTGCAGCCGCGCGAACACGTAAAAAAAGAAAAGCGGTCCGACCGTAAAGTTAACCGGCTCCGAAAAATCAACCAGTTCCAGCAGCCGGAACATATAGTTGGTGTAACAAAGGAAAATTTCGCTCGTTACAGCCGCCAGCGCCAGCATAAACCATCCCAGACATCGGTTGGCGACGTTCCGGCCACGCTCACCCGTCAGGAAGAATACGCCCAGAAATAATCCCTGGGCTATACCCAGCAGAATAATCAGCGCAAACAGGTCGAGGTGAACGGGGAGGGTCTGCATCAGAACAGTCGTAGCTCTTAGTAGGCAAGGTAAAGAAAAGTGGTCAGGGCAAAAAAAGACCCGTAAGGTATTTACCACCCTACAGGTCTTCCAAACACGGCAAACCAAAATTCTTCGTTAGCGAATGTCCATCTCAAACGGCAGTCGTGCCTGAATGCCTTCCATCGTTTTAAGCTTTCTAAGATACTTTACATAGGGGGCAAGTTCGCCCAGCTGCGCCTGAATCCGGGTATCCTCATCATCGGTGAACGAGCTCATCAGCTGCTCAAAAAACGGTTTTTTACGCGGCTGGTACCTCGTCCGGTAATCACCTTCTTTTAGCTTAGCCGACTGAGCAGCCAGTTTAATCGCGTCGTCCAGTCCGCCGAGCTGGTCAACCAGGCCAATGGCTTTGCCCTGCGTTCCCGTCCAGACGCGACCACCGGCTATAGCCCGGATACTGTCGACCGGCAGATGCCGTCCGGCCGCAGCCTTGGACGTAAAATCGGCGTAAATGCGCTCCGTTGAGCGTTGTAGGGCCTGCTTCTGAACCGGCGACATTTCATGCGTTACGCTCGGAAAATCGGCATTGGTATTAGTTTTTACCCGGTCGTACGTTACACCGAGCTTATCCTTAAAGAAAGTTTCAGTATTGAACAGGAGCGAGAACACGCCGATAGATCCCGTAATGGTGTTAGGCTGCGCAACAATCTTGTCGCATCCCATGAGCATGTAATAGCCGCCTGAAGCTGCGTAGTCGGACATGGAGCCAATGACCGGCTTTTTCTGACGCGCCAACTGCACTTCCCGGTACATTACGTCGGAGGCCAGCGCGCTGCCACCACCCGAGTTCACGCGCAGCACAATCGCTTTCACCTTATCGTCCAGCCGGGCTTTACGCAGTTCTTCGACAATCGTTTCGGAACCAATGCTGTTCTGATCGCCTTTGCCGGAGCCAATATCGCCCGAAGCAATAATCACCGCAATCCGGTTGCTGCTGCTTCCCTCGGCGTTGTCTTTATTGTCTTTGTACTTGCTCAGCGAAACGTAATTGATTTTTTTCTTTTCCTCAACCTTCAGCTGTTTACGGATCAGGTTTTCCACTTCATCCTGATACCCAACATTTGTCACGAGTTTAGTACGTAACGCATCAGTTGGTTTCTGGATAACTAGATTGTCGGCATAGCGCTTGAGCGAATCCACGCGCAGTCCCCGGCTCTGGGCTACCTTCACGAGCATGTGATCGTTTACCGAGTTCAGAAAGGATGTCACCTGAAGCTTGTTAGGTTCGCTCATATTTTCCCGAATAAAGGGCTCAATCGCACTTTTAAACTCACCTACCCGGAAGATTTCGGGCTCTATACCCAGTTTATCGAGCGTACCTTTGAAGAACGACAGTTCTGCGTTCAAACCGTTCCATTCCAGTTCGCCAGCCGGATTCAGATAGATTTTATCCGCCACCGAAGCCAGATAATAGCCTTTCTCGGTCATGGTCTCGGCATAGGCATACACGAATTTTTTCGATTTCTTGAAGTCGATCAGGGCATTTCTGACCTCTTCGAGCGATGCCCAGCCAGCCTGTGGGTTTTCGGCCTGCAGATAAACGCCTTGAATATTATCGTCGTCCCTGGCATCGTTCAGAGCCTGTTTCAGCTCAACCAGACCAATTGCGTCGCCGGTGCTGTTAAAGGGCCCAAACCCATTAAACGGGTTGTCTTCGCTCCGCTCCTGAATCGGCTCGTCCAAGTCCAGTTTCAATACGGAGTTTGCACTTACCGCCAATTTACTCTCCGAAGCCGACGTCAGGGCCGCACTCATACCCACAAGCAGAATAAAGCCGACGAAGGAGAACAGGATCAGACCTACGATGGTGGCCAGAACATATTTAAAAAACTGTCGCATGTATTGGTAATAGGTTGTGTGTTCCTACACGGAATAAACAAAATTAATGGCTAAATCGGCCGACTTCCCAGAAAAATGTTGAGTGCGTCTATAGGCGGATAAGTGGTTCATAAACGGGCAAAACAAAAAGGAGCAGGAAAGCGGGAATCTGGCTGGGCGCCATTCTCCTGTTTCCTGCTCCTTTTACGGCGTATCGGTTACGTTAGATCATGTCGGCATAGTCGTCCATCGACGTCTGAATAACCTCAAGGGCTTCATCACGGCCATACACGCTGGCCAGTTCCATAACGGCGGGCTCGCCAGGCAGGTTTTTATACGTCAGAAAGTAGTGGCGCAGCCGTTTCACAACCGCTTCGGGCAGCTCGCTCAGGTCGTTATACTGACCATACATGGCGTCACCTTTCAGAACAGCAATGATTTTATCGTCGGCTTCGCCCTTGTCGATCAGGCGGAAACCACCGATGGGAATAGCCTGCAGCAGGATATCGCCGTGGGTAATTTCACGCTCGGTCAGCACGCAGATATCGAGCGGGTCGCCATCACCCTCTGCCACGGTCCGCCCCGACCGTTCTGAAGCCAGGCGGGCAATGCGGTCACCGCAAAACGTCCGGGGTACAAAGCCATAAAGCGCCGGAATGATATTGGAATATTGCTGAGGCCGGTCGATTTTCAGATAGCCCGATTCTTTATCGATTTCGTACTTGACAGTGTCGGTTGGAACAATCTCAATGAAGGCAGTAATGATGCGGGGGGCGTTTTCGCCCGGCGAAATACCATGCCAGGGGTGGGCTTTGGAAGGAGTTTTTGCCATTGGATCGAGTGGAGTCGGCTCTAAAAATGCTTGCATACTATTTTAAAGAAAAAACTGTAATAATTGGAGTTTATCTGAAACTAAAAACACACATTCCGCGCTAAGCAGTGCCGGAAAGAACGCAACACTACGTAACGCGGAATGTATAGAACAAGGCAAATATACAAAGCGAAACAGGATGTTACCGGATTTCGCTCAAGCGGTCATTTTATCAAGAAAGCCAATCCGCTCCGCAATCAGCGAATCGCCGGATTTGGTCAGCGACTGCCGCACCAGCATTTCGCCCAGAAAACCCGCCAGAAATAACTGAACCCCCAGAATGATGGCCACTAACCCAAAGAAAAACAGCGGGTTATCAGTTACGTTTCGGTACCGGATCCCCTGCGCAATGTTAATCAGTTTCTCGGCAATTAACCAGACAGCCAATATCGTACCAATAAAGAATGAGAGCGTACCAAATGTCCCGAAAAAGTGCATGGGCCGCTTGCTGAAGCGGTGAACGAAGGCAATGACGAGTACGTCCAGAAACCCATTCACGAAACGCTCCAGCCCGAATTTGGTGGTGCCGTATTTACGGGCGCGGTGTTGCACAACTTTTTCGCCAATCCGACCAAAGCCGTTCCAGTTCGCCACAATGGGCAGATTCCGGTGCATATCCCCGTATAGCGATGGCCCAATAGTTTTTACTACTTTCTGCCGATACGCTTTCAGGCCACAGTTGAAATCGTGCAGTTGCACGCCCGAAATCCAGCGCGAGACGGCATTGAATAACTTGGTTGGCAGCGTCTTGGTTAATGGGTCGTAGCGTTTCTGCTTCCAGCCCGACACAAGGTCGTATTTGTCGTCAACAATCATCCGGTACAGTTCCGGAATCTCGTCCGGACTATCCTGAAGGTCAGCGTCCATGGTAATAACGACCTGCCCCCGAACGCATTGAAAGCCAGCCTGCAGGGCGGCTGTTTTACCGTAGTTCCGGTTGAACCGGATGCCGCGCGCGTTTGGATTGACGCTCGCCAGGCGTTCGATTACGGCCCATGACTCATCGGTACTGCCGTCGTCCACAAACAGGATTTCGTACGTAAAATGATATTCCGTCACGACCCGCACGATCCAGTCGTGGAGTTCAGGCAGTGATTCCTCTTCGTTGTACAGCGGAATCAGGACGGTAAGTTGAAGCGGTTCAGTCATGTACTAAATCAAGGCGTAACGATCAGGGGCCTACGGATTAAACGCAACCATACCGGCAGACCGTTCACCGATCGTCAAATCATTCGTAAAGGTCGGAAAGAAGATCAAAAAATCAGGTAAAAATCACGCAGCAGCGCCCGAAATTCCGGCGTATAAGTGCGTCCGTCCGACTCGTAGCAGTCCAGCGTTTCGTTGATGAGTGGCTCCTCGCCGTATGAAAAGCCCGTTATGATCCGAAAGGCCGGCTTGCGGGCATTGTGGTGCAGCGAAAGCCGACGCAACGGTTTTAACCCGGCTTCCCCGGCCAGTTCGGTGAGGGTTTTGGTTTCGTAGGGTGGCAAAAGTACCCACCACTGCCCATCTGGTTGCAGGAGCCGGTTAACGGCGACAATCAGGTCTTCGAACGGCAGTTCATCGGTGTGCAGGGCGCGGTTAACGGCGGCATCGGGCGAACGGAGGTGGTTCGTATAAAACGGTGGGTTCGTCAGAATCCGGTCATACAATTGGTTCGCCGACTTACCGGTCCAGTCCTGAATCCGCTCGTGCACAACCCGCACCCGATCGGCAAACGGACTGGCGGCAACATTCTCCATCGCCTGTCCGAAAGCCGCTTCGTCGATCTCTACGGCGTCAATATTGGCTGCGGAGTTACGCTGCGCGGCCATGAGCGCGAGCAGCCCCGTACCGGTGCCAATGTCGAGAAGGCGCTGGCCCCTTACGTCAGCATACGCCCCCAGCACACAGGCATCGGTGCAGACCTTCATGGCCGTGCGGTCCTGTTGAATGATAAACTGTTTGAAGGCGAACACGATCGGAACGAAAACGGGTTAGATTAACAACGCTGGCGACACCCGGTTATTTCCGACCAAAATCGGCTGGATTTTCACCCCAGACACTAGTTTCCCACTTCAGGATCGGGTTGGCGTAGACATGCGTTCGCAGCCAGGTTTCGGCGCGGTCGATCAGGTCGAAGAGTTCGGCGTTTCGGGGCGTTTCTTCGAGTTTGGTGTTCGCCTTTTTCTTCACTACCCAGCCGATGGCCGTTCTGGAATCGGAATAAATAGGAATGTTGCTGCCTTTCTGATGCAGCAGCGCCAGCGCGTGAACAATGGCCAGAAACTCACCGATGTTGTTGGTTCCATCGGGGTAAGGGCCCTTCAGGAACACCTTTTGCCGGGTAGCCAGGTAGATACCCTGGTATTCCATGTCGCCGGTGGCGGTGTTCCAGGCCGCATCAACAACCAGGCTGTCTTCAATGGGCGAACCAACCAGGCCGGGCACTTTTCCCTGCGTAGCCGCCTTTGGCGTCGTGCCAATGTGCAGATGCGGTTTTTCCTTGAACGCTTTCAGCGCAGCCGGTTTGGTATCGAACGATTTAAACAGCGCCCCGTCGAAGCCGGCGGTTTGCTTCTGGCATTCGTCCCATGAGTCAAACACGCCCGTTTCGCGCCCACGCCAGACAACGTAAAACTTTGGCTTTTTCTGAGCCATACTAAACAGGTTTCTTCGGCGCAAAGGTACAATCCTCATCGCCCAACCGCTATCAATCTCACGGAGTGGACATAAAAAAGACACGGCCGATTTTACGGTAGCCGTGTCTTTTTATGCGCTAGAACTTAAAATTTCCTAGTCATCATTGCTGGGCCAGAGCAGATAAGCCGCCAGACCAACCAGCAGACCGATGCTTAGCGCGCGAGCTACGTAAAATGAAGTCGGCGTCGGCATATCCACAATCCCGCTCTCATCGGTAACGGCTGGCCGTTTTACGTAACGACCTTTCGACGGAATCGACAGTTCATCAAAATGATGCGACAGCCGGTTCAGCCCCAGTTCGAGATCAAGCCCATGCATGGAAACGCCGTGGCCCGTTCCGGCCGCCCGCGGATTCAGCGAGGCCAGCTTTTTCACCGACTGCTGGGCATCCTCCCAGTTGCAGGTAAAGTAAGCCGGTGGCCCATGCACTTCCTCCCGCTGCGTCGCTACGGCAATAGCCGAGTTCTGGTCGGTGGTTACGAACGCATCGCCCGCAATCAGCGTCCGGTCGGCATCCCGGAAGAGCGAGATATGACCCGGTGCGTGGCCCGGCGTGTGAATAACCCGCCAGCCCGGGAGTTCAGGAATTACGTTATCGTCGGCGATTGCCTGGATGCGGTCGCCAAAATTATCGGGGCCGGTTGGGAATATAAACGACGTATAGGCCATCATCCCTCCGCCAATGGCCGGGTCGGGTGGTGGATAGCTCGACTTACCCGTCAGGTACGGCAGTTCGAGCTTGTGAGCGTAAACCGGTACGTCCCAGTCCTTCAGCAATGTTTTCAGCGTGCCCGTATGGTCGAAGTGTCCATGCGTCAGAACGATTGCCTGGGGTTTCGTGCCCATTCCGAACAGGCTTTCGGCTTTATTTTTGATCTGACCGGCATAACCCGGCAATCCGGTGTCGACCAGTACCCACGGGTTTCCGACTCCGGGCGTACCGACAAAAAACAGATTTACAAAGAGCGTTTTCATTCCCGCGACGTCGCTCGTAACGTCGTAGGGCGATGCCGTGCCGGTATCGGTTGGTGTATCGAGATCAAGTTGACTTTCCATAGACGTTGCCCGTTTGGTTTGCCCTGCTTAACCTGCTCACTTCGAAGAATGTTCAGTGAAATGACCAATCAGACCTGCAAGGTTTTTAAAACCTTGCAGGTCTACCATTACGCCCGCTCTTCCCAGACCTGAGCTACATGGACGATGACGTCGACGGCGGCCTGCATATCCTGCACCGATACCCATTCCTGCCGCGAGTGAAACGCGTGTTCGCCAGCAAAGATGTTGGGACAGGGCAACCCCATGAACGATAATCGCGAGCCGTCGGTGCCGCCCCGGATGCTGCGACGTTCGGCCGATAGCCCAACCCGCCGAATGGCTTCGAGGGCATTCTCCACAACGGCCGGGTGCTGATCCAGAACGTCTTTCATATTGCGGTACTGCTGCTTCACCATAAATTTAGCCGAGGAGCCCGGATAGGCCATCAACACGTCGTTGAGCTGGTTATGCAGATAGGTTTCCTTTTCGTGCAGCCCCGCTTCCGTAAAATCGCGGATGATGAACTCCACCACCGCCTGATCCTGGTTTCCTTCCAGGCGCGTCGGATGCACAAACCCTTCTTTGTCCTCGGTCGTTTCGGGCGATAGAGCGTCTTTGGGCAAAGATGCCAGCAGGTCGGCGGCTATTTTGAGCGCATTTTCGAGTTTGCCTTTGGCGAAGCCGGGGTGCGTGCTGACGCCTTGGATCGTAATCGTAACGGCATCGGCCGAGAACGTTTCGTCTTCGAGCGTACCGAGGGCTTCTCCGTCGATGGTATAGCCAAAATCAGCGCCCAGTTTTTGAATATCGACTTTTTCCGTCCCGCGCCCCACTTCCTCATCGGGGGTAAACAACAACCGGATGCGGCCGTGCTTTACGTCGGGATGCGTCAGCAGGTAATGGGCTGCGTCCATGATTTCAGCCACGCCCGCTTTGTTGTCGGCCCCCAGCAGGGTTGTTCCGCTGGCGGTGATGATATCGTTACCCACCTGATTTTTCAGGTCCGGATGGTCAGCTACGCGGATGACCTGCGCCGGTTCTCCGGCAGCCCGGCGTTCGGGCAGTTCAATGTCGGTACCGTCCCAGTTTTTGTGAATAAGCGGCTTCACGCCCGCACCGGTTACGTCGGGGGACGTATCGACGTGTGAGCAGAAGCAGATGGTGGGAACATTCGCCTTGTCAGTATTGGCGGGCAGGGTGGCATATACGTAACCCCATTCGTCGAGTTCGGCATCCGTTACGCCCATTTCGTGCAGTTCCTGCACCAGCAAACGACTCAGATCTTTCTGCTTTTCTGTGCTTGGGTTGGCCTTCGACTGCGGATCGGACTGGGTGTCGATCTGCACGTAGCGCAGAAACCGCTCAACGGCAGTGTACTGGTAATTTTCCATACGCTTTAGATGTCATTTAAGGTCATATTTGGTCATTCATTGCTTTTGATAATTATGGCATGACCGCCAATGACAACATTTATTGACCGTTTAGAATCGTTTCCAGATCGGCGGGTGAATAGTTGATACTTTTGAGCGTCTTGTGATCGGCGTCGCGGTAGACCAGAAACTTCCCGTCCGATTCGACGTAATGACAGGGGACGCCTTTGGCCTGGTACTGTGCTACGGTGGCCTCGGCTTCGGCAGCGGTCAGGCAGGCTTTGCTCATGTTCGAGCGCTGCACCTCATCGAACAACGGCTTGAAAGCCTCGCCCAGGCCAAATTCAAGCACGGCTCCCGACAGTACGTACTGCAGATCGCAGAGTGCATCGGCAACGGCAACCAGATCGCCCGCAGCGATGGCTTCGCGAAATTCGTCCAGCTCTTCGGCCAGCAGCGACACGCGCAACTGGCAGCGGGCTGGCGAAGGAATCTGGGGCGTATCAAGAATAGGTGCGTGGAAAGTGCGGTGAAACTCCGCAACCTGATTGAGCGAATCGGGTGATGTCATAGACGTTTGGAACCGGTTTTCTGACCAAAAGGCTTGTCAGACAGCCGGTTGTAAGAAATTAAAAATCAGCAATCAAATTTGTTTTTATCAGTTTGATGGCGATGGCCAGCAGAATAATGCCGAAGATCTTACGCAGCACATCCAGTCCGCCCGGCCCGATTCGGGTTTCGAGCCATTCCGACGATTTCAGCACGATATAGATCAGAATCAGGTTCAGGATGATTCCGACGATGATGTTAACCGTCTGATATTCGGCCCGGAGTGAGATAATGGTCGTCAGCGTACCGGCTCCCGCAATTAAGGGAAAGGCAATCGGCACAATATGCGCAGCGCCACCCGTGCTTTCATCGGGCTTGAAAATCGTGCGGCCCAGAATCATCTCCAGGCCGAGCAGGAAGATAATCAGCGCTCCGGCCACCGCAAAAGAGGCCACATCAACGCCGAACAACTTCAGAATCCGCTCGCCCACGAAGAGAAACGACAGCATCAGCGCTCCCGACACCAGGGTTGCCCGTTCCGACTCGATCCTGCCGACTTTTTTACGCAGGTCAATGATCACCGGCAGTGAACCAACAATGTCGATCACGGAAAACAGAATGAGCGTAACGGAAACGATTTCTTTGACGTCGAACATAGGGGCAGACAAACTCCAATCAGTTAGTTAGCAGCAAATAAAACACCGGCGCCTGTTCAGGTCGGATACGTTCGCAGAAAATGGGTTAGCTGCTCAATTTCTTCGTCGGTTATGGCCGGGAAGTTGGCGATCCGAAAGGTGGTATTTTTCCAGTCGCCATAGCCGTTACCAAGCAGGATGCCCGCCTGCTGCGCAGCCGTTTTCATAGCCTTTACGTCGGCTTCAGAACCCTCAACCGCAATTACCGTATCGGACCGGACGGCGGGGTCGCTGATCAGCAGGTTAAAGGGTGAACCCGCCATCGTCTGCTCAAAAAAAGCGTACCAGGCAGCCGCCCGCTTTCGGGTCACTTCGGCCACGCGGGCAATGGGTGGGATCTGTTGCAGCACGCGCATCAGGCAATAAATTCCCAGGCCGTTGGGCGTATAGGGCGTCTGATACTTGCTGAAGTTTTCGTGAATGAATAGCAGGCTGTTGTAATGCTCGTTCTCGCCAATGGCTTCGGCCCGTTTCAGAGCATCGGGCGAATAGACCAGCATGGCTAAGCCTGCCGGCAGACCAAAGCATTTTTGCACGGAAGCAAACCAGACATCGGCCAGTGTCCAGTCGAACTCCACGCCCGCCATTGATGAAACGGCATCGACGGCAACCAGCCCCGAAAAGTCCTGCCGAAACTGCGCGAGGGCTTCCCGATTCACCTGGGTACCGTTGGAGGTTTCGTTCTGAACGATGCAGAGCGTATCGGCCTGGCTGAGATTAAACGGCGGCTTGATCCGGTAGGCGTACTCCGCCCATTTTTTACCGAAGGCCCCCCCATAGGGATGCAGCGAGGTTTCGCCCGTCAACGACTGTGCCACAATCTCCCAGCACTCCGTTGCCGACGACACAAAGGCGATATGATAATCGGCCGGAATAGCGAGTTTTTCGTGCAGCAGGTGAATCGCTTCCTTTACCACCTCCATAAACCCCGGACTGCGGTGATTCAGGCTGACTATCCCCGAGCGCACGGCTTCGGCCGCGTAATCGGCTACCTGTGGATACACCTTTGACGGGCCGGGATAAAACGTAATCATGGAATTGTAGGGTTAAGAAGCGATCAAATGGTACGAACAAAAGGCAATAGCTACGGCTACACCAGCTTTGGCGTATCCTCCAGACTCAGCAGATACCGTACTGCCAGTTCATAACCCATAAGCCCCAGACCTACAACCACACCTTTACACTTGGCCGAGAGAAAGCTATGATGCCGGAACGACTCGCGGGCGTGAACGTTGCTGATATGTACCTCCACCGCCGGGGCCGTTACAGCCGACAGGGCGTCGGCGAGGGCAACGGACGTATGGGTATAGGCACCGGCATTGATCACAATCCCGTCTACGTCGAAACCCAGTTCGTGAATTTTATCCAGCAATTCGCCTTCGTGGTTCGACTGAAAATAGCGAAGTTGCACGTCAGGAAACAGCTCTTCGATGGTTTTCAGATAATCGACAAAGGAGCGATTGCCGTAAATGGTCGGCTCGCGCTTGCCGAGCAGATTCAGGTTAGGGCCGTTAATGATCAGGATCTGTTTCATGGAAGTAGCCGGAGAATACGGCGTCCCGGTGGCCACGTCCGGAGGTTACGGGAGTGATTTTTACGTCCGGACGTGGCCGTCCGGACTACCAACTATGTGGCAAAGTTATATAAACGCCTTTAAGAACTACCTCAAACTCGAACGGTCGCTGGCCGAAAACTCGGTGGAAGCGTATCTGCACGATGCCGAGAAACTCTACGAGTTTATTCTGCTGACCAACCCCGCTCTGGAGCCGACGCAGGTGACGGAGAAGGAACTAATGAATTTTCTGGGCTACGTGGGCGACCTGGGTCTGTCGGCTCACAGCCAGGCCCGGATGCTATCGGGACTAAAATCATTCTTCAAGTATCTACTGTTTGAAAACCTGATCCAGCACGATCCTACGCAACTGCTCGAAGCGCCTAAACTCGGCCGCAAATTACCCGATACGCTCAGTTTTCCGGAAATTGAAGCCATGCTGGCCGCGATTGACCTGTCCACGCCCGGCGGCACCCGCGACCGGGCCATGCTCGAAGTGCTCTATAGTTCGGGGCTGCGCGTGTCCGAACTGCTCGGTCTCAGGCTCACCAACTGTTATTTCGACGCGGGCTTTATCCGGGTGCTGGGCAAGGGCGACAAAGTCCGACTCGTGCCCATTGGGCAGGATGCCATGCATTATACCAGGCTTTACGTCGACCACGTTCGAAGCCAGCTGGATGTGCAGAAAGGCGATGAGGACACTATTTTTCTGAACCTGCGTGGCAAACAGCTTTCCCGCATATCAGTCTTCACGACCATCAAAAAATTAGCGGCTCAGGCCGGTATCAAAAAAACGATCAGTCCGCACACCTTCCGGCATTCGTTCGCGACTCACCTCATCGAAGGCGGGGCTGACCTGCGGGCCGTGCAACAGATGCTCGGCCACGAATCCATTACGACCACCGAAATCTATACCCATCTCGACCGCGACTATCTGCAGCAGACCCTGCGGGAGTATCATCCCCGGAGTCGAAGCCGAAAGGGTTAACGGACAAAAAAAGTCCCCGCTACTGAAGCCGTAGCGGGGAGCCCCCAAACCTAACTAACCCAAAATACATGGACCTTTCTCAGGCATCAAAGCCGATTTTGCGACCGATGAGCTGATAATGCTGGTAGGTGTAGAGCAGCCTGAGCGACGTAAGGCTACCGTACATTTTTTGTATATATCGTTCTGTTTTTCGCTTTTCGGACGGATTCTTCAGGCTCGCACCCGTTTGTGGCTGACGCAGGCGATCCATCAAAATCAGGTTTGTAAAGAAAGAACCGCCCATTGGCAACTCATTGAGTAAGGTTTTTATCCGTCCGGATCGGCGATACGGCTTATGCCCTGCCATAGCTTTGCCCGACTTTACCTGTTCACCAACATAGCTCCGGTTCTGAGCGATTGGCGCGGAAGCCTGTCCGGAACCAATTTTCCGGGTAGCCTGCATACCGGCGTCTATTGGCTCAAGGATGGTCAGGGGCGCGTTGAATTTGAGTATCTTCACGCCCTGTTGCAAAAAGCGAATGGTATAACTGTTTCTCTGTACGTTTATGACGACGCCATCACCAAACACAGGGTGGTAAACTCGGGAACCAACGCTTAACATAGGTGTCATATCGGCTCTTTTGTTTATATTTCTCAATAAAGTTAAACAAATATCGTACCGAAATATACCTATCGATTATTTTTTAAAAAATTTTTCAAGTATGCTTGCGTCTCCTGTTTCTTCGGCATTAAGCTGTCAGAAAGATCAGTTTACCTTGCCGGAAGGCGTTCATTATCTGAACTGTGCAACTCGCTCACCCTTCAGCCGAAAGGTTGAGCAAGCGGGGCATGAGGCCCTCGCCCATCAGGCCAATCCCTTTGGGTTGCGACCGGACGATTTCTTCACCGGGGCCGTTCGGGTGCGGGCGCTGTTTTCTGAACTGATCAATAGCCCAGACCCGGACCGAATTGCCGTTATTCCGTCCGTTTCCTATGGCATGGCCGTTGTTGCTCGAAACCTGCCCCGCAAACCCGGTATCAGGGCGGGACAGCATATTGTTCTGGTTCAAAGCGAATTTCCCAGCGATGTATATGCCTGGGATCGGGTATGCACCGAACTGGGTTTACACCTTTCCGTTGTGGCCATGCCCGACGATTTTCCGAAAGGTCCTCAGTGGAATGAGCGTTTATTGGACGCCATCGGCCCAGACACGGCGCTGGTAGTTGTCCCGCCAGTTCACTGGATGTATGGCATCCGGTTCGATCTGGAAGCCGTTGGCCAGCGGGCGCGGGAAATTGGGGCGTGGTTCGCCATTGACGGTACACAGGCCGTGGGTGCCCTGCCTTTCGACTGGCAGGCCATCCGGTCGGATGCCGTTATCTGCGCGGGATATAAATGGCTGATGGGCCCCTACTCGCTTGGCCTGGCGTATTACGGTCCCGCCTTCGACGATGGTATTCCGCTGGAAGAAAGCTGGATGAACCGGCTGGACAGCAATCAGTTTCACCGGCTGATGGATTACCAGCCCCAGTACCGACCGAAAGCCGCCCGTTACAACGTCGGTGAAGCAACGCATTTTCTGCAGATGCCCATGCTTGAAGCCGCTCTCATGCAGTTGCTGGACTGGCAGCCACAACGCATTCAGGACTACACCAATGAGCTGATGGCTGGGGCCTGGCCCGCGCTGGAAGCCCTCGGCTGCCATGTCGAACCGGAAAATGGCAGTCGCGGCCGTAGTCATCACCTGGTTGGTTTGTGGCTACCCGACCACGCTGACCCCATGACGGTTCAGCAGGCCCTGCAGGCGAACAATGTATCCATATCGGCTCGGAGACGCGCCCTTCGTATCGCTCCGCATCTGTACAATACCTCCGACGATGTTAATGCGCTGGTCCGGGTGCTGACAGACGTAATCGGAACGTAAATGAGTCGGGGCTTATGCGTAGGCAGCCCACTTATTGTTCATACAGTTCCAGCGGCAGATCATCCGGATCAGCAAAAAAGGTGAAGCGTCGGTTCGTTTGCTGGTCCACCCGAATCGACTCGGTAACGACGCCCTGCTGATTCAGGTGGGCAACGGCCGCATCAAGATCGCCAACGGCAAACGCCAGATGGCGCAGCCCCAGGGCCTCCGGGCGCGATGGGCGGGCGGGCGGGTTGGGAAACGAGAAAAGCTCAATCTGATACTGTCCATTCACAGCCAGATCAAGTTTATAGGAATTCCGTTCGGCCCGGTAAACTTCTCCAACGACAGACAGGCCCAGTATCTGAGTATAGAAGTGTTTGGAAACTTCGTAATTCGAGCAAATGATAGCGACGTGATGAACGCCGGAAAGTTGAAGCATAAATTTAAGGAGTTAATAACGTATCGGCCGCCAGGGTATCGGTGGCCGTTCCATCGACCTCAGTCGGCAAAGCACGCTCGACTTCCCGGCGTTTGTTCCAAGGCGCCGTTGTCCGACGGCCCATATCAATGGCCAGTAGGGCCACAATGGCCGTGAAAGCGATAAACACAACAATAAAAATACGACGATTGCGATTCATACCCCCTCAATTAACAGTTTATAGTAGCCAGCGTCTAAACCGTGATTTCCAGCCGAAATTATTTCTCGCCGGGCAGTTGTTTAGGCGCAATCCTGAACGTAATACTCCCCGTTCTGGACGAAATTTCAGCCCAGGTCAGATCCTCAAAACTGACAGCGATGACTGCTCCCTTGCTCATGGAACCAACGTTCTCGTGGGTCAGAAATTCGGCAAAATACGACACATCGGGATTATGACCAACGATCATTGCCGACGAGGTATCGTCGGCCAGCGCATTGACGGCCGCCATATAGGCCTTTGGTCCCCCATCAAACAGGTCGGGGCTGAGCCGGATCTGCGCCGGATCGTAGCTAAGCTGCTCGGCCAGCACCTTGGCCGTGTCTTTAGCCCTGAATGCCGTGCTGCTGATAATGACATCGGGCCGTACGTCCTGATCGCGCAGGTAACGACCCATACGGGCGGCTGCTATAATTCCCTCTGAAGTTAACTCGCGGTCATGATCGGCCATAAAAATAGCCCGATCCTCGGCTTTGGCATGACGAACAATGTAAAGGATACGAGACATGAATGAAGCAGGTAAAATAATTCGTGTTGCTGATAGCATCGAGATTGATAAACGCATTAACTCAAAAACTGCCTAGGTGGCTACAGAAGGCTACTTAAACACTGGAATTGTATTATTTGGCCGACAAGCCTCAACGTTCACTGCCTGCCTGACTATCAGCACGGGTAGTCTGTAACGAACCTCAGGCGGTTTTAGGGCAAGAATTGTCCGTTATCACTTGGCCTCACTAGCTTTAAGCTTGCTTCAGGGGCGTAGGCAGTGGGCGATTCGCGTGACAATCCGTACTTTTGCGGCTGCCAATATCATCCGGTCGCTTTTCAGCATGAGTTATTTACCCATTCAGCAGCTATTAAAAACCGCCCCGATCGGCACCGATGTGACCGTAAAGGGCTGGGTTCGCACCAAGCGCGAGAGTAAAAACGCCGTTTTCATTGCCCTCAACGACGGCTCAACGATCAATAATATTCAGATTGTGGCCGAAGCCGGTCAGCTGCCCGAAGAAACCCTTAAACTAATTACGACGGGCGCCTGCCTGGCGGCAACGGGTCAGCTGGTTGAATCGCAGGGAGCGGGACAGGCGGTTGAGTTGAAGATTGCCCACGTTCAGATTTACGGCCCCGCCGATCCGGATAAATACCCGCTGCAGCCCAAGCGGCACTCGCTGGAATTCCTGCGCGAGATTGCCCACCTGCGTCCACGTACCAATACGTTCAGCGCCATCCTCCGTATCCGGCATGCGCTGGCCTTTGCGGTGCATAAATATTTTAATGACAACGGGTTCTATTATCTGAACACGCCCATCATTACGGCTTCTGATGCCGAGGGTGCGGGCGAAATGTTCCGCGTGACGACGCTCGACGCTACCAGGCCACCTCTCACCGAAGACGGACAGGTTGACTACAGCCAGGATTTCTTCGGCCGCGAGACAAACCTCACCGTATCAGGCCAGTTGGAAGGTGAGTTGGGCGCGCTGGCGCTGGGTAAAATCTATACGTTCGGGCCGACATTCCGCGCCGAAAACTCCAACACGACCCGGCACCTCGCCGAGTTCTGGATGATTGAGCCGGAAATGGCCTTCTATGAGCTGGAAGATAACATGAATCTGGCCGAGGACTTCGTAAAAACCGTTATCCGCTATGCCCTCCAGCACTGTGCCGACGATCTGGCCTTCCTCGAAAACCGTTTGAAAGAGGAAGAAAAAACAAAGAAGAAAGAAGAGCAAAGCGAGATGAGTTTGCTCGAAAAACTTCAGTTTGTGATTAGCAATGAGTTCGTTAGGCTGACCTATACGGAAGCCATCGACATTCTGGTCAATTCGAAGCCCGCCAGGAAAGGCCAGTTTCAGTACGAAGTAAGCTGGGGCGTTGACTTGCAATCGGAACACGAGCGGTATTTGGTGGAGAAGCATTTCAAAAAGCCGGTGATCCTGACCAACTATCCGCGCGAGATCAAAGCGTTCTATATGAAGCAGGATGAGGACGGGAAAACCGTTCGGGCGATGGACGTCCTGTTCCCCGGTATTGGCGAAATCATTGGCGGTTCGCAGCGTGAAGACGACCTCGACAAGCTGACGGCCCGGATGCAGGAGGTGGGTATCGATCCCGAAACCATCTGGTGGTATCTGGATACGCGCCGATTCGGTTCGGCCCCACACGCGGGTTTTGGCCTCGGCTTCGAGCGGCTCGTACTGTTCGTAACGGGCATGGGGAACATCCGCGACGTCATTCCATTCCCGCGCGCGCCAAAACAGGCCGAGTTTTAATTGTTGCTTGTCCTCAGGTGATCCCAACTGCCTAAGGACAAGCAATCCCCCTTACTGATTCGCTATGTTCCTCGCCATTCCCATTTTCCTCGCGGTTGCCTCCGGTTTTGTCGTAGTCGGCGTGTACACCGAGCGTAAAGTATCGGCTTTCATGCAGGACCGGCTCGGCCCTATGGAAACGGGGAAGTGGGGCTTGCTGCAGCTCTTCGCCGACCTGCTGAAACTCCTTCAGAAAGAGGATATTGTGCCCACTGGTGCCGACCGACGGCTATTCTTGCTGGCTCCGGCTATCATTTTCGCGTCAGTATTCGCGGGCTTTGCCGTGCTGCCCCTCACGCCCGACCTGCAGGGGTCTAACGCAGACGTGGGTGTCTTCTACCTGATGGCTATTGTGTCGTTCGACGTAGTGGGGATACTGATGGCTGGCTGGGGATCGAACAACAAATACTCGCTGTTTGGAGCCATGCGGTCGGTTGCCCAGATTATCTCCTACGAGATTCCGCTTGGACTGACTATTCTGTGCGTCGTGATGATCTGTCAGACGCTCAATCTGCAGGCGATCAGCTTTCAGCAGGGCATCTACGCGCAGGAAACGAATTACCTGTTTGGCCTCAAAGCACTGGGGGTGGACGTAACCGGCTGGGGCGGCATCTTCGCCTGGAACATTCTGCGGAATCCATTTCTGCTCATTGCCTACGTCGTCTTCTTTATCTGTACCCTGGCCGAAAGCAACCGCGCTCCGTTTGATTTGCCCGAAGGCGAATCGGAGATCGTTGGCGGATTCCATACCGAATACTCCGGCATGCGGTTCGCGCTGCTGTATCTGTCCGAGTACGCTATGATGCTGCTCGTGTCGTTTCTGGGCGCGGTGCTGTTTCTGGGAAGCTGGAATACTCCCCTGCCCAACCTCGGCCCCGTCCGCTTAGCCGACTGGACGAGTGGCGCACCGGGTACAGTCTGGGGAAACCTGACGGGCGGATTCTGGCTGCTGTCGAAAGTATTCCTGGCCGTTCTGCTGCAAATGTGGGTACGCTGGACGTTTCCCCGTATCCGGGTTGACCAGATGATGTTTTTGTGCTGGAAAGTGCTGACTCCCCTAGGCTTGCTGCTGCTGCTGGCATCGGGCGTTTGGCGGCTCCTGATGGTGTAACCAAACAAGACTGGTTATTACCCGTTTGAGTTTGTAGCTTTGCGGCCTTTTCCAGTACTCAATGTCGATTCTTACTCCTGATCCAACCGGCGATCTGGCCTGGCGGGCGGCCTGGCGTCACCCGGCTTTCCGCACTAAATTCATCCTTGGCCTGCTGGGTATCCTTGGATTACTGCTGACCTTCCCCTTTTTCTTTCAGACGATCGAGCGGCATACTGGCCCCGTGCTAAATGATTGGGTCCTGAATCAACTCCCGCCGACCGATGTTTCTCTGGCTATTTTTCTGATTATCTGGGCGACGGCGCTGCTGCTGCTTATTCGGGCCCGGCGCAGCCCGGCTGTCTTCATGATGTTTGTCTATAGCTATATCATCGTCAGTCTGTCGCGGATGCTGAGTATCAATCTGGTACCACTCGACCCGCCCGTTGGCCTGATTCCGCTCATTGACCCTATCAGCAATGCCTTTTACGGCAAGACGTATATCACGAAGGATTTATTCTACTCAGGCCATACGTCCACCATCTTTCTGATGTTTCTGTGCTTTCGGCAGTGGTGGGACCGGCTGCTGGCGTTGATTGGATCGCTGATTGTGGGGAGCCTGCTGCTTGTTCAGCACGTTCACTATACGGTCGATGTACTGGGCGCATTCGTTTTCACCTACCCGCTCTACTGGCTTGGCAAGCGGCTGGCCCTAAGCGGCTGGAACGACGCCGAACGGAATATTGATCCGTAGTCTTCAGAACGCTTCACCCAGCTGAAAATACAGGCCGTTTGAAGTGCCCTGACCACGCCCCCAGCCGTAATCAATCCGCAGATTGATGCGCTCCCGGCGATTAAGCGCTACCCGAATGCCACCGCCATACGAGTATTTTAGCTGCCTCAGATTCAGCTCCCGGACGTAATTGCCTACGTTTCCTACCCCCATAAACCCGACGGCCCCAATTCGCCAGAACAGCGGCACGCGGTATTCTACCTGCGCGACGACCTGATTTTTGCTCCGGTAGCGTCCGTCATAAAATCCGCGCATGCTGTTGGAGCCGCCCAGACTGGCCAGACTTCGCAGTGGGACCTCTCCCGAGTTAAAGAACCCATACGCCTGTATAGCCAGAATCTGTTGCCGATAGACCCGGATAAACCGCCGAAAATCAACAACGTAGTTGGTGTAACGAAAGTCGGAACCAACCAAAGGCGTAAAGTGCGAAACGTAAATCTGCAGAAAGCCGCCCCGGTCCGGTGCAAAGGCATTGTTACGCGAGTCGTAAGTCAGGCTAAGCCCCGTTCCCGATACCTGATACGGGTCCCGCCCCGGCACATCCAGCTGATCGAGCAAACCACCCGGCTGGTAATCAACATCCAGCACCCGCTGAAATTCATAGATTAGTCCGGCGAAGAAACGATCCTGAAGCCTGCGCTGCAGGTGCAGATACAAATAATACTGCCGGAACGTATAGGCTTCCTCATTCTGTTCGGGACTATCCTTACCCAGCCCCCAGAACTTGTCGGGAAAGTAGCTAAAGGACAGTTGATGGTTTAGGATATATCGTTCGCCGGGCAGATAAGTTGTTCCGTTGACGGCCGCGATGAACTGTCGGCGCAGGGAGTACAGGACCAAAGCCTGGTTATTGGACGTACGCGTTACGGTATCGGCCCGATCGAACCGGAACGTAAAGGAACCCGCCAGCCCCAGCGACCAGTCGGTTTCGATGGAACGGGCTATAATTGGTAAAATAAGAGTATTTCGCGTCCGGACGGGCGTGGAAGACAGCAGTTGATGAGGTATAGTCAAACTATCCGACTGAGCCCATAGAGGGGAAAACGACTGCACTAAACCGCTGATTAATAGAACTATTAACCGTTTATCACATAGTGAACGCACAGCGAAAGAAATGACCGTTAATTAAAGTCGCATTAATTAAATTGCGGCAAAGTAATTCGAAAATTGTAAATTTAGTAGATTTGGGGCTTATAAAACCACCCTGGCTGCGGGCCATGCAACGGCATGTGGTTGCCGGCTGGCACTGAACGCGAACCCCGACAAGTAAACCACCGATATGAGCAAATTAGACTTGCCGCCCTTTACGTTGGGCGAAACGATTACCCCCGAACAGCGTCAGTTTTTTAATAAACATGGCGTCATTGTTTTCCGTAATTTCATCCATCCTGAAACTGTTAAGCTATTCATTAGTGAGGTCGAGCGCATTGAAAAAGAATGGCTGGCCGAAGGACGTGACAAAGTCAACGGTGTGCCGCTTAAATTCGGTCAGGATGAAGCCGGTAACCCCATGATTCAGCGGATGTGCTTCCTCTCCCAGCATAGCACCGCGCTCCATGAGTTTCTGCAGGACCCGCGCCTGCAGGCTGCTGTTGACCTTCTCCAACCCTACGAAGGCCGTATTGCTGAAATTGAAAAAGACGGGCTTATTCTTAACCACTACGTTCGGACTCCCAACAGTAAATTTTCGCAGATGGGCTGGCATACCGACAGCCCCCGCGACATCTTCCTCGGCCAGCGGATCATGCCCATGCTCAACGTGGGTATCCACCTCAACCCAACGCCTTACGAAAACGGCGGCCTGCGCGTGATTCCCGGTACGCACAAGCAGGGTCTTTTCAAGATGCTGTTCCGCAAGAAGTATTTTGTGGATAACGATCCCGACAAACACGAGGTTGGCTTCGACATCAATGCGGGCGACCTGTCGGTTCATGACGGACGGCTCTGGCACCGGGCGCAGCAATCCCCGTACATGGGCGAAGCAAGCCGCCGTCGGGTCATGTATGTGCCGGTCGTAACGGGTAAATACATGCCTAAGCACGAGAACAGCAAAACGCCGTTCTACCACCGGTTTATCTCGAAAGTCAATATCTAATCGCCGTAGCGTTCTAAAGTCGTAGCGTGGTGGCTGACCAACCGGTCGCCACAACGCTACGACTTTCTTCGTTTATAACCCGTTACCTTTCTATGGCTTGTGCCCTCATTACGGGAGCCAGCAAGGGCATTGGCCTCGCCATTGCCGATGAGCTGGCCCGCCGAAAGTTCGACCTGCTGCTGGTAGCCCGGTCGGAGTCGTTATTACAGCAGGCCGCCCAGCGACTGGCAACCACCTACGGGGTTAAAACCAGTTTCCTGGCCGTTGATCTCGCCCAGCCCGACGCGGCCCGGCGCGTTTTCGACTGGTGTAACCAGAATGAATACGCCATTCAGATGCTGGTCAATAACGCTGGCTACGGGCTGAGTGGGCCGTTCGAAAATCACTCAATCGATCAGCATACCGACATGATGCGTGTCAACATGACGGCGCTTGTGCAGTTATGTCATCTGTTCCTGCCCCAGCTTCGGCAGCAGTCCAAAGCCTATATCCTGAATATTGGCAGTTCAGCTGCCTATCAGGCCGTGCCGGGGCTGAGCCTGTACGCAGCCACGAAAGCGTTTGTGCTTAGTTTCAGCCGGGGATTACGGCAGGATTTAAAACGTTCGTCTGTATCAGTCACCTGCGTCTGTCCCGGTTCGACGGATACTGACTTTGGCGCTCGGGCGCAGATTGGTGAGAAAGCCCGGAAAGCCGCCGAACGCGTTAACATGACCCCGGCCGAAGTAGCCCGGCAGGCCGTCGAAGCGACGCTGACGGGCAGGGCTGAAGTCGTAACGGGCGTGCTGAATAAAGTGGGTAAGCTGATGGCCTGGCTAATGCCGAAAGGCATTGTCGAGACGGCCGCAGGAAGCATCTACGAGTAGTGCCGCAACCTGTATTCCCTGAACGGGGCACTTTATTTACGTCTGTGCGGTTAGAGAGATAATAACTTCCATTTAGACGTTGGACGCTGGACTTCAAACAACCTCTTCCACTGCCTGCCGACGTCCAGCTAACACATGCAATTTTCCGATTTATCATTAATTGACCCTATCCTGAAGGCCCTCGCCGAAGAAGGATACACCAACCCAACCCCCATTCAGCAACAAGCCATACCGATTCTGTTAAGCCGCCGGGATTTACTGGGCTGCGCCCAGACCGGTACCGGTAAAACGGCCGCCTTTGCAATTCCAATTCTGCAGCTGCTGAACGAAGATCGCAGTAAACAGCCCACGGCACCCCGTCGGATTAAGACGCTGGTTCTGACGCCAACGCGTGAATTAGCCATTCAGATTGCCGAAAGCTTTGGGGCTTACGGTCGCCACCTGAACCTGCGCCACACGGTTATTTTCGGGGGTGTTTCCCAGCATACCCAGGTCAACACGCTCAAAGCGGGTGTCGATACGCTCATTGCCACTCCAGGACGACTACTCGATCTGATGAATCAGGGGTTTATTTCCCTGCGCGATGTTCAGTTTTTTGTGCTGGACGAGGCCGACCGCATGCTCGACATGGGCTTTATTCACGACGTAAAGAAAGTTATCGCTAAACTACCGGAGCGTCGGCAGTCGCTGTTTTTTTCGGCAACAATGCCGCCCGACGTGGCCAAACTCGCCGATACGATCCTGTATAAACCGGCCAAAGTTGAAGTTACGCCCGTATCATCAACGGCGGACACCATTCAGCAGGCCATGTATTTTGTGAGCAAGGAAGACAAGCGCAAGCTGCTGGTTCACGTCTTGAATGACAATCGAATCAAGTCGGCTCTGGTCTTTGCCCGCACCAAACACGGCGCTGACAAAGTAGCTAAAGATTTACTGAAAGCCGGTATTCAGGCCGAGGCTATTCACGGTAACAAATCACAGAATGCCCGCCAGCGCGCCCTGTCGAATTTTAAGAGCCGCGAAACACGGGTACTGGTGGCAACTGATATTGCCGCACGCGGTATTGACGTCGATGAGCTGTCGCACGTAATTAATTACGAACTGCCGAACATTCCCGAAACCTACGTTCACCGCATTGGGCGGACGGGCCGGGCGGGTCACGACGGCATTGCGCTCTCATTCTGCGATGCCGAAGAAACGGCGTATCTGAAGGATATTCATAAACTTATTGGCAAGAACGTTCCGGTCGTGAACGAGCACCCTTACGTGCTCGACATTGCGACGGCGGCCGTTACGCCCGCAGCCCCCGCTCAACGGCAGGGTCAGGCTCGGAACGGTAACCGCACCAGTGGCGGTGGTCAGGGACGCCCGGATAGGTCGGGTAGTAGCTCCTTCCGGCGCGAAGGGAACACCAGTGCTGGTAGCGGCCATTCGAATCGGCGCTTTGGAAACGCACCTGCCCGCAATAAGTCAGGCGATAATTAACCGGTTACCGACATCTCATTAAAGAACGAACCCCGCCTGTAAACAGGCGGGGTTCGTTGCTATCTGACGTTACGTCAAAGGGATTTGCGGACAATAAGTCGAAAAGGATTTTCGACGTGTTCGACGCTTTCGCTGAGGACCAGTTGAGCCGCCGTCCGGCCCATCTGCGCAAAGTCGGTGGACATCACCGTAATCCCTTCCAGCAGAAACTCTTTCAGGGGCGTTTCATTATAGGACAAGACGCCCACTTCCTGGCCGACGATATAGGTTGTCTGCTTTATTTTTTTTATCAGTTCGACCAGGTCTTCTTCCATCAGATTGATATACACCTGGTACGGCTGAATCACCTCCTGCTGAATATCCTGAATCACCCGGGCCGTGAAATTATACTCGAAACAGAATTTATAGAAGCCGTTCAGAATACCCTTGGGGTGGTAGGTATAGGACGGAAACAGGATACTGAGCGTGGTGTATTTCCGGAGCAGCGGCAAGGCCTCCGTCAGCGCCTGATACATATCCTTCTCGAAGTTCTGAAACACGGCCGCGTATTTGCCCGAAACGCCTTCCAGCAATTTATCCAGAATCACCAGTTTATGCTTGGGTAAGCTATTGATCAGTTCATCGGCTTTCTCACCCCCTTCGAAGAAATGACCGATAATAACGTAGTGCGTGTGGTTACGGGTCTGCCGTTGAATCAAATCGCGGAATAGCCGAAAGTCATTGTTATAAATAAAAAAATCAATGGCCACGCCCGGTCCCAGCACCTCGACGAAGGAATCGTAAATAATCTTTTTGTGCGCGCTTAACTTGTTGAACAGCAGAAATATTTTCAGGTTCTTACCGGTTCGGGTGTAGTTGATATAAAAGCCTTTTCCCTTTACGGCGCCGATAATTTCTTTCTCCTTCAGAAGCTCATAAGCCCGCTCTACGGTTCCCTTCGCCACGTCGAATTCTGCACACACCTCGTGAATGGACGGCAACTTGGCACCCGGCAGAATATCCCGATTTTCGATACCCTCTACGATTGAGTTAAAGATCTGCTGGTACTTGGGCGTATTGGAGTAGTCGTTGATCTTGATGTTATACAGCATGACTTATTAGTTGGATACAAAAAGATACTCAAAATAGTCAATAAAATAGGACAGTATAGGAAAGCGTCCACTTACCGACCGCTTACTTTCAGCCTGAATCAGACAAAGAAGTCATTCAGTTCTAATTCTTAACGTTCCTATCAACCCCTTAACCATGGTATCAGCCATTAAAGAATACCGGCACGTCAGCTACCTTTGGGACGAAGCCAAGGCAGCCTCACTAGCTAGCAGCAATCCCGCCGAACGGGAAGTCGAGCTGCTGATCTACCGCTCCAACCTGCTCGGAGCCGATCTGCGGCTAACAAATTACGGTGGCGGTAACACCTCCTGTAAAACCACCGCTAAAGACCCCCTTACCGGTCAGGATACCGAGGTCATGTGGATCAAAGGGTCCGGGGGCGACATCGGTACGCTGACGCGCAGTGGCCTGGCCGCCCTGTATATGAACCGGCTGCGTAGCCTGAAGCAGATTTATCGGGGGCTGGAGTTTGAAGACGAGATGGTGGAGCTGTTCAACTATTCAATCTTCGATCTTGCTTCGAAAGCGCCTTCCATCGATACGCCCCTGCACGGTTTTCTGCCGTATAAGCATATCGACCACCTCCACCCCGACGCGGCCATTGCCATTGCGGCTTCGAAAGACGGCAAGCGCATCACCGAAGAGCTGTTTAACGGAACCGTTGGCTGGGTCGACTGGCAGCGGCCCGGCTTCGATCTGGGGCTGAAACTGGAACAGTGCGTTACCGAGAACCCAAACCTGCGCGGGATCATGCTCGGCTCACACGGCCTGTTTACCTGGGGCGAAACAGCTTACGAAAGTTACGTAAACACGCTGGACGTCATTGAAATTTGCGCGCAGTATCTGGAAGATAACTTCGGCAAAAAGCGGCCCGTCTTTGGGGGTGCCCGGCTGCAAAGCATTGATCAGGATTCCCGTTACCAGCAGGTGGCCCGGCTGGCCCCTACCCTGCGCGGACTCTGTTCGAGCCAGAACCGCATGATTGGCCACTTTACCGACGACGAGCGGGTGCTGGAGTTCATTAACTCGAATGACCTCGACCGGCTGGCACCGATGGGAACGAGCTGCCCCGACCACTTTCTGCGCACCAAAATCAGTCCCATGGTTCTGACCCTGCCCCCGGATGAAGACCTGAGCGATACGGTTGCCATCAGAGAAAAGCTCATGCCTGCTTTCGACGAATACCGGGCCATGTATCAGGCTTACTATGAAACCTGCAAGCATCCCAACTCGCCCGCCATACGTGACCCGAACCCGGTGGTGATTCTCTATCCGGGGGTGGGTATGTTCACCTTCGCCAAGGACAAGCAGACCGCCCGCGTAGCCGCTGAGTTCTACACCAACGCCATCAACGTCATGAAAGGCGCCGAGGCTATCTCGGAATATACGTCGCTGCCGCGCCAGGAAGCGTTTGACATTGAATACTGGCTGCTGGAAGAAGCCAAGCTCCAGCGCATGCCCAAGCCCAAACCCCTCTCGGGCAAGATTGCTCTGGTCACCGGCAGCGCCGGGGGCATCGGCAAGGCCATCGCCAAAAAATTTGCCAACGAAGGGGCCGTTGTCGTCATCAATGACAACGACGCCGACCGGCTGGCTTCAGCGAACGACGAGTTTCGGAAGCAATACGGTAAAGACACACATACGACGGCCCAACTGGACGTAACCAGCGCCGATGCGATTCAGAAAGCCTACCAGGTGGCTGCGGTGGCCTTTGGCGGAGTCGACATCGTCGTCAACTGCGCCGGGCTGTCCATCTCCAAACCCCTGGAAGACCATACCGAGAAAGACTGGGACCTGCTCTATGACGTGCTGGTCAAAGGCCAGTTCCTGGTTACCCAGCAGGGCGTTGCCATCATGCGCCAACAGGCTCTGGGGGGCGACGTGATCAACATTGTCAGCAAGAACGCTCTGGTGTCAGGCCCCAACAACGCCGGCTACGGCTCGGCCAAAGCCGCTCAGCTGCACCTGAGCCGGCTGAATGCCGCCGAGCTGGGCAAGGACCACATCCGGGTCAACGTAGTCAACCCCGATGCGGTCATCTCCGACTCGAAGATCTGGGCCGGAGCCTGGGCTGAGGGGCGGGCCAAAGCCTACGGCGTAGCGGTCGAGGAGCTGCCGGCCTATTACGCTAAGCGGACGCTGCTGAACGAGATCATCCTGCCCGAGGACATTGCCAACGCGTGTCTGGCGCTGGTGAACGGTCTGTTGAGCAAGTCGACGGGCAACGTGCTCAACGTGGATGGGGGCGTAGCCATGGCCTTTGTTCGCTAGGTGTTTTTACTGGCAAACTTTCTCTGTCAAATTCCCACTTAAATCTCTTTCCGACACAGTTCTCTTTTCGTCGATGAACCGGGTTGGCATCAGGCTAAGTAGTCAAATCTACTTAGCCTGATGCTCTATGAGAAAATCTAAGTTAATTATTTGAATAATTACAAAAGTGGGTAAGTATGGGAAAGTATGCGCTTGGCTTCTAGTAATATTTGAGTAATCAATTATCCCTTTCGGGGTTGTCAATTCCTTTATACCTTACCTAATTCAATTGTCTTCATTATGAATAAGCTCTGCCAACTAATAACCCTAAGCATGGTAGCAGGCGGGTTTGCAAGCTTTGCCCAGAAGCCAAAACCAATGCTGCAAGCGAGCAGCGCACCGGCAGATGGACAACTGATTGCGATGCATTCGCCTAAAACGGCCCTGCCCTTTTCCCAGCCAACTGACGTAACCGTATCGGGGAAAGTGCTCGACGAAAAGGGGGGTGGGCTGCCCGGCGTGAGTGTACTCGTAAAAGGAACTACACAGGGCACGACCACCGATGCCACGGGTAGTTTCCGGCTTTCCGTGCCCAGTAGCCGGTCTACCCTGGTCTTTAGCTTTGTGGGCTATGCGAGCCGCGAAGTCGTGGTTGGCGATCAAACCACCATGAGCATTACGCTGACTCCCGACGACCAGACCCTGAACGAAGTAGTGGTCGTTGGTTACGGTAGCCAGTTGAAAAAAGAAGTAACCGGTGCCGTTCAGACGGTCAGTGCGCAGGAAATCAAAGATTTGCCCGTTTCGCAGATCGGTCAAAAGCTACAGGGCCGGTTAGCGGGGGTTCAGATCAACCAGACAACGGGTAAGCCAGGTCAGGGTATTTCTATCCGGATTCGCGGCCAGGTTTCGGTTACGGCCGGCAGTGATCCGCTGTATGTCATTGATGGATTCCCGATCACGGGTAACATTGCCCAACTGAACCCCGACGAAATTGATGACATTTCGGTTTTGAAAGATGCCGCGTCTACGTCGTTGTATGGTTCGAGGGCGGCCAACGGGGTCGTGCTGATCACCACCAAAAAAGGCAAGCCCGGTCAGACCAACATCAGCTTCAACACCTTCGCCGGGGTTCAGCAAGTGCCTCAGCGAGGCCGGGTAAAAATGCTGAATGCAGTTGAGTTCGCTCAGTTTAAGAAGGAATATTACGAAGATCAGGGTCAGGCCGTACCGGTTGAGTTTCAGAACCCGTCTCAGTACGAAGGCAAAAACAACGACTGGTACAATGCTGTACTTCGGGTTGCGCCTATTCAGAGCTATAACCTGAGCATTTCGAATAATACCGCGAAGTCCAACACGTCGTTAGTGGCGGGGGTCTTCAATCAGGACGGGGTTGTGCTCAACAACAAATACAAGCGATATTCGCTTCGGATGAACTCCAACTACAACATATCCGATAAGATATCGGTTGGGTTCAACGTTGCGCCTTCCTACGTGTATGACAATACGCCCCGAACCGATGGTGACCGTGGTACCGGTATCCTGTTTAACGCCCTGCACACCTGGCCGGTCATGCCGATCTATGATGCCAATGGCGAGCTGACCAAGTTCAATACGTTCCCGGGAAGCACCGGTAATATCTTCAACTACCCGAACTGGGTACGGGCTGCGCAGGAGCTGACAAACGAAACCAAAAACACCAACCTGCTTGCCAACGCCTATGTTCAGTACCGGCCGATTACGGGTTTAACGCTCAAATCGACCATGAACGTTGAATACCTGAACTCCAAGTTCTTTTTCTTCAACCCGTCGACGGCTACCAGCGCTATTAACGTTCCCATTCCAACCACGGCCGTTTCGATCCGGCAAAGTCTGGAAAACGTATCCTGGCTGAACGAAAACCTGGCTACCTACGCCAAGAGCTTTAACGAACACAATTTTGAGTTACTGGCTGGTTTCACCCAACAGCGTTTCCGGCAGGATTTTACCCGCCTTCAGGCCGATACCTACGCAGATGACCGGCTGCCGACTATTCAGGGTGCGCTGAATATCAACCGGGGTGGTACAAACAACGGCGTGAATGAATGGAGCCTGCTCTCCTACCTTTCCCGGTTGACTTACAACTACAAGGGCAAATACCTGTTTACGGCCGCTATTCGGAGTGATGGTTCGTCCCGGTTCGGATCGGGTAACCGCTGGGGTACGTTCCCCTCGGCTTCGGTCGGCTGGGTTGTTTCGGACGAGGATTTCCTACAGCCTATCCAGCAGATTTCGTTTGCTAAAGTGCGGGCCAGCTACGGCGTAATCGGGAACAACAACATTGGTAACTATACCCAATACGCGCTGGTCAACAACACCACGAATGCGGTATTTGGCAACAACGTTGCTACGGGCGCTGTCGTTACGTCACTGGCTAACAACAACTTAGGCTGGGAAACGACCAAGCAGTTTGATATGGGTCTTGACCTGGGTCTGTTCAACGACCGCATTCAGTTTATCTACGACTTCTATACCAAGCGCACCACGAATCTGCTTTACGCCGTGCAGGTTCCGCAGGAGTCGGGCTTTACGAACTTCAACGACAACATTGGTGAGATTAAGTTCTGGGGCCATGAGTTCTCGCTGACGAGCAAAAACACAATGGGTAAACTAAAGTGGACGACTAACGCCAACATTTCGTTTAACCGGAACCGGGTTCTCGCACTGGCACCCGGTATCGACCGGGTATACAGCGGCATTGGTTTCCACATCACTCAGGTTGGACAGCCTTTCGGCCAGTTCTATGGTATGGTTAAGCAGGGTTTTTACATGAACGCCGAAGACCTGCGAAATTCGCCAAGTATTCCGGGACGCTCAGCGGTTGGAACCATCAAATTTAAAGACGTGAACGGTGATGGCAAGATCACCTACGGTGGTGATGCCGACGACCGGGCGATTATCGGCAGTCCTTTCCCCAAATTCATCTACGGGATTACCAACGACCTGAAATACGGCAACTTTGATTTCTCGATTACGGGTTCGGGCTCATACGGAAATCAGCTGTGGGTTCGTCACCTCTATAGCACAGCTAACCTCGATGCCGTATTCAACATGGTGGAAGGCGTGAAAGATCGGTTCCGGGTTCGCAGTGACGGCACCGTGATTACTCCGGGTAAGGGCATGTTTGGCGCGACCAATGGCGGGGGTAACTTCACGGGTGTTGAGCGCGACTGGCACAGCAGCCACTTCATAGCCGATGCGTCGTATTTCACCATCAAAAACATAACCCTTGGCTATAACATCGGCGCTCTCAACCGTTTGTTCAAATCGGCACGACTGTATGCGTCTGTTCAGCAGGTTTACGTATTCACGAAATACTGGGGTGGTCCTAACCCGGAAACCAGCGCCAACCAGGCCGGTGATGGCCCCGGAGACAACCTGAGCCAGGGCGTTGATTTCTCGAACTACCCGGTCCCGCGCACATACACCCTGGGTGTCAACCTGAACTTCTAAATCTATAGTCATTTAGTGCTCATTCTTTGTCTCTGACAGTCATTGGATGATCATGCACGGCGGTTGAACACCTTCTAATGACTCTTAAACTCATACAAAAGTATATGAAACGTAAATTCATACTAGTCTGGCTACTAGGGGCGTCCTTAACCAGCTGCCAGAAAGATTTCCTGAATGTAATTCCTGAAACGGCCCTGAGTTCGGCCACATTCTTCACCAAGGAAGCCGATTTTCAGCAGGCCGTCAATGGTGCCTATGTTCCGCTACGCCAGATGTTCAACGAACGGGCGTGGGTTCTGGAGGAAATGCACTCCGACAATACCTATTACGCCCGGAACGTGCTGTACGGCGCCGTGGACCCAACGGAGAACGTCGCTGACTTTGCCGTCCCAACCGCCAACGGCGTTACCGCGAACGATAACGTACTGGTGCAATACCGGCTTAACTACCAGATCATTGCCCGCACCAATCAGATTCTGGCCTTGATCGATAAGGTTGATTTTGCAGCCGCATCGAAAAACAACCTGAAAGGGCAGGCCCTGTTCCTCAGAGCCTTTGCCTACTTTGATCTGGTTCGTTTGTTTGGCAAGGTTCCCCTGCATCTAACCCCGGTTACGAGCCGTGAAGATGCAGCCCTGCCCCTGTCGTCGACTGAGGAGATCTATGCGCAGATTGAAAAAGATGCGAAAGAGGCTAGTACGTTGTTGCTCAACAAGGCTAAACAGGAAGCCGGCCGGGCTACGTCGGGAGCTGCGAAAACCCTGCTGGCAAATCTGTACCTCACCCAGAAAAAATGGGCGCAGGTCGAAACGCTGATGAAGGATGTGGTTACCAACGACGGCTACAAACTGATGCCGGATTACAACGACGCCTTTTCGTTTACAAACACGAACAAGAACAACCCGGAGTCGGTTTTTGAAATCCAGTACATGGAAGGGTCGGCAGGCTATAACGGCAACCAGATTTACCGCTTTATTCCTTCGCCCATAACCGCTGCCGAGATTCAGCCGATTACGGGTACTTCGAACGCGCAGCCTACCTCGCAGGAAAGTAATAACATTCCCACACCGGACATTATTGCGGCCTACGAACCCGGCGACAAGCGGAAGGATATTTCCATTGGTTACGTTACGCTCAGCCAGAGCCTGCGGGATAACAAAACCTATCCATACATTAAGAAGTATGCCCGGACGCACGCGCTGCATAACAACACGGGGCAGAACTGGCCGGTTTACCGTTACGCGGAAGTGCTTCTGTTCTTAGCCGAAGCCCTTAACGAACAGGGAAAAACGGGTGAGGCTGCTACGTATCTGAACCAGGTTCGGGCGCGGGCAGGACTGGCCGCTACGACAGCGTCATCGCAGGCCGATATGCGCGAGGCTATCTTTAAGGAAAGACGGGTTGAACTGGCCTTCGAAAACAAACGCTGGTTCGATCTGACCCGTACCGGCCGCGTGAAGGAAATCATTGGGGCCTACGGCGCCCGCGTAAAAGCCAACCCGCAGGCTTATTACTTCCCCAAAGGAGCCGTTCCTCCGCCAAACGCCTTTACCGTACTGGATGACTATTATGGTCTGCCGGCTGTAGAGGCTGCGTTAACGCCTAATTTCTGATTACCCCTAAAAACAAGCCGGCTCTTCTAGTAAAGTCGGCTTGTTTTTAGCTTTTCAACGTGTTCAGTCCAATTAATGCAAACCGAAAGTGATCAGCCCAGCTCTTCATCCGCCGGTTTGTCCTCATTACCCTCTGAGTATTATTTCTAACCCCAATTATTATGTCTTCGACTTATAGATCGGCCAAATTAGCAGCCGCCGTTTCTACGCTTGTGCTGATCGGAGCGTCCTGGGTCGGTTTACACTACCCGGAAACGGACAGGCAGGGAGCGGAGAATCCCAAAGTAGACAATCTCAAACTGCTGCCGGGTTTTAAGGCGGAGCATCTTTACAGCCCCTCGGAGAACCAGCAGGGATCCTGGGTGTCAATGACGTTCGACGACAAAGGCCGCATGATCGCTTCGGATCAGTACGGGGCGCTGTTCCGGCTGACCATTCCGGCCATTAGTTCCGGCTCAACCAAGCCTACGGTTGAGAAGCTCACCATCGGTAAAGAATCCGGCGTCGGCATGGGCTATGCGCAGGGGTTGTTGTATGCATTCAATAGCCTGTATGTGATGGTCAACAACCGGCCCAGCCAGCAGTTTCCCAAACCCAGCGGTCTGTACCGCCTGCAGGATACTGATGGCGACGATCAATTCGACAAGGTTTCGCTGCTGAGAGAACTAAAAGGCGAAGGCGAACACGGACCGCACAGTGTGGTGCTGTCTCCGGATAAAAAATCGCTTTACGTCGTAGCTGGTAACCATACCGACGTACCGCAGATGGATGCGTATCGGCTGCCTTCCAACTGGAAAGAAGACAACTTGTTTCCGCTTATTAAAGACCCGCGCGGTCACGCCAACGACCGCATGGCCCCCGGCGGCTGGATCGCTAACATTGACCCCGAAGGAAAACGCTGGGAACTGATTGGCGCGGGCTTCCGCAACGAGTTTGACGTGGCTTTCAACGAAACGGGGGATATGTTCACCTACGATTCGGACATGGAATGGGACTTTGGTCTGCCCTGGTACCGACCTACCCGGATCTGCCACGTACCGAGTGGTGCGGAATTCGGCTGGCGCACGGGTAACAGTAAGTGGCTGCCGGGCAATCCGGACAACCTGCCACCGGTACTGAACATCGGCCAGGGTTCTCCGACCAACGTATTCTACGGACAGAATGCCCGTTTCCCTAAAAAATACCGAGAGTCGCTGTTTGCTTTCGACTGGAGTTTTGGTATTATTTACTCCATTCACCTCAAGCCGCAGGGGGCTACCTACAGTGGCGAACGCGAAGAGTTTATTTCTGGCTCGCCCCTCCCACTGACCGACGGCATTATTGGACCCGACGGTGCTATGTATTTCCTGACCGGTGGACGCCGGCTGGAATCTGACCTGTACCGGGTGTATTATAACGGGTCGGATCAGGTGTCAACCACACCCCTGACACCTACCCTAACGGCGGAGCACAAACTCAGAACCAGCCTGGAGAAATTTCACGTTGAACCAAATGCCGGAGCTCTGGCTATTGCCTGGCCCAACCTGAATCATCCCGACCGTTTTGTGCGTTACGCAGCCCGGATTGCCGTAGAGCACCAGCCCGTAGCCCAGTGGCAGGAAAAAGCGCTGGCCGAAACCGATCCGCAGCGCGCTACGCAGGCCATCATTGCGCTGGCCCGGCAAGGCAACGCATCCGTGAAAAGCCAGGCGCTGAATACCCTGATGAAGATCAAGTATGACCAGCTTTCCGAATCGCAGCAGTTCGATCTGCTCCGCGCTTTCGAACTGGTCTTCCTGCGGATGGGTGCGCCCGAAGCGGCCGACAAGGAAAAAGTCGTTACGTACCTGAACCCGCATTATCCGGCAAAATCGGCCTTGCTGAACCGTGGGTTGAGCAAGGTGCTGGTGTATATGGAAGCTCCGGGCGTAGTGGAAAAAACTCTGGCGCTGATGGATAAAAAAGACGAACCCGGCAGTAAGAACCTCGGTCTGGAAACCGCAACGGCATCGTCTGACCTGATCCTGCGCAACCCGCAGTACGGAATGGATATCGCGAAGATGCTGGCCAAAGTTCCCCCGCTTCAGCAGACGTACTACGCGGTCATGCTGAGCCGGGCCGATGCGGGCTGGACACCCGAACTGCGCACGAAATACTTTACCTGGTTTGGTAATGCCTTCAAGTATGAGGGCGGGCGCAGCTATGTGGGTTTCATTGACCGGGCCCGTAAGCTGGCGCTTAACCACGTTCCCAAAGACCAGTTCGAGAAGTTCAACAAGCTCTCCGGGGCCGACCTGCTGACCACTTCGGGCAACGATATCGCCATGAGCGGCTACTCCCCGAAAGGCCCCGGCCGACGCTGGACGCTGGAAAACGCGCTGGCCGTTGTTGACACCGCCAAAACGCACCTGGACTTTGATACGGGCAAGAAAATCTATTCCGCTATTCTGTGTAGTCATTGCCATGCCATGCAGGGAACGGGTGGTGATATTGGCCCGGATCTGACCCAGCTGGGTACTCGGTTCTCGAACAAGGATATTCTCGATGCGATCATCAACCCCAGCAAGGCCGTTTCGGATCAGTATGCGTCAACGATCTTTTTCCTTAAAAACGGTCAATCCGTTGTGGGTCGTCTGGTGAATGAGGATAAGCTGAACTACATGATTTCGCAGAACCCCTTTGCGGCTGATCAGCTCCGGAAACTGCCGAAGAAAGACGTTACCTCGAAGCGATACTCGTCAGAGTCCATCATGCTGCCGGGCCTGATCAACAGCCTGAATCCCGAAGAGCTGAACAACCTGATCGCCTACCTGAAATCGGGCGGCAATCAGAACAACGAGGTATACAAGTCGGCCCGTTCAGCTTCGAAAGGAAAGTAATTCGTCCTAAATAATGCGCAGCAAGATGTTTAGAACCATGAGTAGCCAGGCTATTCAGGTCGGCTTGATGCTGGCGGTCGTTTCGACCGCCAGCATTGAAACGGCCTGCGTGGCGCAGAAAAAGAAAGATAAAAAAGACGGTTTCGTCCAGATTTTTGACGGGAAAACGCTGAAGGGCTGGGACGGCGATCCGACCTACTGGCGGGTTGAAGACGGTAATCTGGTCGGTGAAATAACCCCGACGACCCTGCTGAAAACAAACTCATTTATCATCTGGCGGGGTGGTGAACCCGGCGATTTCGAGTTCAAAGGTGAGTTTAAAATAACCCAGGCCGGCAATTCGGGCATCAACTACCGGAGCGATCAGTTAACCGACGTCCCTTTTGCCTTACGTGGCTATCAGGCCGATATTGATGGTCAAAACCGGTATACGGGCCAGAACTACGAAGAACGTAAACGAACAACGCTGGCCTATCGGGGACAGAAAACGGTTATCCCCGCTTATACTGGCGAAAAAACGCCGGAAGCCATTCGGGCAAACGTTAAACGAAATGCCTGGGGTGACCTGACGGTCGTAGGGTCGCTGGGTAGCTCCGATTCGCTCAAGACGTTAATCAAAAGCGAAGACTGGAACACGTTTCATCTGGTCGTCAAAGGGAATCGTTTACAGCATTACATCAACGGCGTACTGATGAGCGACGTAACCGATGAAGATACCGTAAACGGCAAGTCGAAAGGTTTGCTGGGCGTACAGGTACACGTTGGCCCCCCCATGAAAGTGCAGTATCGGAATTTGATGCTCAAGCAATAGTAACGTAACAACCCCGCCTGCTACCTGGGCGTAACGTGAAAACAGATTTGGCACCACAACCCTGGAAAGATAAAGTATCGAATCCGGCTCAGCTGGGAGGCATTGAAACCGCTGTACTCGACAATGGTGCGGGCCGCGGAACCCGAATTGCCTGGATTAACACCGGCACGGGTCTGCGCTATAAAGTAGTCCTTGACCGGGCGATGGACATTGCCGATGCGTTTTTTAATCAGCATAGCCTGGCCTGGCTGAGTCATTCCGGCATTACGCCCCCCGAACCGTTCACCGACCGGGGAATCGACTGGCTCCGGACCTTCAACGGTGGATTGCTGACGACCTGCGGCCTTACCCATGTAGGCGGACCCGAGCAGGATGCCTACGGCGAGCGGGGCCTTCACGGACAGATCAGCAATATTCCCGCCCAAATAGAATCCATCATTCAGCCCGACCCCGTTACGGGAAAGCTGGACATGAGCATTACCGGCCGGATGCTGGAAACGAAAGTCTTTGGCCCCAGCCTGGAACTGAAACGAACCATTTCCGGAACGATTGGACAGCCCACAATCCGGATTCATGACGAAGTAATTAATCGGGCCAACACTCCGGCTCCCCACATGCTGCTTTACCATTTCAACTTCGGCTGGCCCCTGGTCGACGAAGGCACGAAACTGGTCTGGCAGGGCGACTGGCAGGCGCGCGAGGGCGGCATCAACGGAGACATCTTCCGGGAAGGCTACGACTTCCGAACCTGCCCGGCTCCACTGGATACGCATTCGGGCACCGGCGAAGCGGTTGCTTTTATCGATGCTCGGGCCGACAGCTCAGGCCAGTGCACGGCCGGTCTGTATAATCCGCAGCTCGGCTTTGCCGTAGCCATGCGGTTTCAGAAAGACCAGCTGCCGTGGCTGACGAACTGGCAGCACTGGGGCAAGGGCGAATACGTCACCGGTGTTGAACCCGGTACCCACCCGCCCATTGGGCAGGCCAAAGCCAGAGAGCAGCAGTCGCTCATTTTTCTGGAGCCCGGTGAAAGCCGGACCTATGAGATCGAAATCGAAATACTCGATAACCAGGAACAGATCAATCAATTCGTAAACCTTTCAGCATAAGCTGATCAAACCCAAACGTTAATGGAAACAACCTCAGCAGTAAGTCTGGCCGAAAAAGCACTGGAACAGGGCAAAGGCATTTTACGGCTGGCACCCACCTGGGTACCCCGGTCGTTCTGCGTACCCGGACGGCGCATCAAGCTGCACCCCGATGACTATTACGTCCTGGGTGGCGAACGCGGTGGCATCGATGAGCGGTGGCTGTCGTCTACGACCCCCGCTAAAAACGGTCCCCTGACGGGCGAAAACGAAGGCTTGAGCGCAGTCGTGTTCAACGACGGTAATGAAGAAAAGCAGTTTTTACTGAAGGATGCCATCGACGAGCTGCGGGGCGAGTTAATTGGCGACCGGCTGTGGAATGAATACGGTAGCTGGCCTATGTACTCCAAGTTCTTTGACAACATGGGGCCTCTCCCCCACCACCTGCACCATAACGACGAGCAAGCAGCCCTGATCGGTCAGCTGGGCAAACCGGAGGCTTATTACTTCCCACCGCAACTGAACAACCACGGCGGTGATTTCCCCTATACGTTCATTGGCATCGCCCCCGGCACCACCAGAGAGCAGATCAAGGAATGCCTGCAGAACTTCACCAAAGGCGATAACAAAATCACCAATTACTCGTCGGCCTACCGGCTGGAACCCGGCACGGGCTGGGACGTACCGCCGGGGTTGCTCCACGCGCCGGGCAGCCTCTGCACCTATGAGCCGCAGAAAGCCTCCGACGTGTTTGCCATGTACCAGTCACTGGTCAACGAAGCGATTATTCCAGAAGAGTTACTGTGGAATGGTACGCCTAAAGACCGGATTGGCGATTACGACCAGTTGATGGAAGCCATCGACTGGGAGCTGAATACCGATCCGCAGATGATGGCCAATCGCTATATGGTGCCCAAACCCGTTCGGGATGAAGCCGAGATGGCCGCCGAAGGCTACCGCGAAGTATGGGTGTGCTATAAGTCGGATGCCTTCAGTGCCAAAGAACTGACCGTTATGCCGGGCCAGACCGTCACCATTAAAGACAGTGCCGCCTACGGCCTGATCGTCATGCAGGGTCACGGCAAGATGGGCGCATGGGACATTGAAACCCCCGCTCTGATTCGTTACGGTCAGCTGACCAACGATGAGTTTTTCGTCAGCGAAAAGGCGGCTATGGAAGGCGTGACCATTACCAACCCCTCCACCACCGACCCAATCGTGATGCTGAAGCACTTCGGCCCGAACAACCCGGATCTGGTGCTGTAAATATTGATCGTTGGCGGGTTGGCATTTTACCAACCCGCCAACATCTGATACCTGATTACCTAATCCTTACGTTAATCTTTCCTTCTCATGAACGAGAATAACTATCCCAAACTGCACAATGCCATGTGGCCGGGTGTCGTCGGAAAAGGCCCTGACTCCGAACCGGTTATTGGTTTCGACACCATGCTGGAATTAACGGCTTCGGCTGAAGTGGACGGCGTAAAATTTGATGGTGTCGATCTGGCTCTTTTCGAGCACCTCGATATCAACATGTCGGATGATGAGATCAAACGACTGGCCGATAAAGTAAGTGGCCACAACCTGAACATAGGCTCCCTGGTTGCGCCAATCTGGGGCGGTCCGGTTCTGGGCAGTAAAGAAGATCGGGCTACGTTTGTCGAAATGGTACGTAAATCCTGCCATATCGGCCAGAAACTGACTGAACTCGGCGTTCGGCCCAGTGGTGTAATCCGCATTGACTCGGCCAGTTCGCCCCAGGCCTGGGATGCCGACCCAACGGGTAACTCTAAACTGATTGCACAGACCTTCCGCGAAGCCTGCGACGTAGCGGCCGATTACGGCGAAAAGCTGGCGGCTGAAGGCGAAATCTGCTGGGGTGGCATGCATAGCTGGAAAACAATGGTCGATACGCTGGTTGCGGTCGATCGGCCAAATATGGGTTTCCAGGCCGATATGGCCCATACGCTGCTGTATCTGCTGGGTTATAACCGCGAGGAGGATCGGATTTTACCCCCGGACTTCGACTGGAACGACCGGGCGGCCCTGACTGAAGGGCTCAAGAAAGTAACGGCTGCGCTGCGCCCCTGGACCATCGACTTCCACGTTGCGCAGAACGACGGTACGGTCTTTGGCTCTGGCTCACACGATAAAACGGGCCGTCACTGCCAGGCACTAGACCCCAACGGCAAACTTGACGTGGTAAATGATGCAGGCTTCTGGATGCGGGACGAAAACGGCCAGCTTACCAAGGCGTTCCGGCATATCTGCTGGGATGGCTGCATGTTCCCGAACAGCGTAATGACCAACCAGCAAACCTGGAACGACATTCTGGCTACGATGATCAAAGTTCGCCAGAAACACGGCTGGTACGAGGCTGACTAACAAACCGCTACCTGTATTTCCAAAAGAAATAAGCAGTTAACACACCGTCAAAATGGCAACGAAAAAAGAAATAAGAATCGGTTTGATTGGTACCGGTTTCATGGGCCGGACCCACTCCAACGGCTATAGCCAGGTCAGTCATTTTTTCCCCGAACTAGAATACAAGCCCGTTCTGAAAGCCGTCTGCTCGCGCAATGCCCAGAAAGTGCAGGCGTTTGCCGATCAGTGGGGATATGAGTCTATTGAAACCGACTGGAGAGCCCTCATCGCCCGGGACGATATCGACGCGGTTGATATCTGTACGCCCAACGATACGCACGCCGAGATTGCGATTGCCGCGGCCGAAGCGGGTAAAATGATTCTCTGCGAGAAGCCGCTGGCCCGCACCCTGGCCGAAGCCCAGCAGATGGTCGATGCAATTGACAAAGCCGGTGTAGCCAATACGGTCTGGTACAATTACCGTCGCATTCCGGCCGTTACGCTCGCCAAACAGATCGTAGCTTCGGGTAAGCTCGGCCGAATTTTTCACTACCGGGCCAACTTTCTGCAGGACTGGACCATCAGTGCGGATGTACCGCAGGGCGGAGCCGGCACCTGGCGTATGGACGTCGAAGCTGCGGGCTCGGGCGTAACGGGCGACCTGCTTGCTCACTGCATCGACACGGCCATGTGGATCAACGGCGCCATCACCGACGTATCGGCCGTGACGGAAACCTTCGTGAAAGAGCGCATGCACCAGCTCACCGGTCAGGTGCAGCCGGTTGGTATCGACGACGCCTGTATTTTCCACTGCCACTTCGACAATGGCTCGCTGGGTCTGTTTGAATCAACGCGGTACGCCCGGGGTCACAAAGCCCTGTACACCTTCGAGATCAACGGCGAAAACGCGTCGATCCGCTGGGACCTGCACGACCTGAACCGGCTGGAGTATTTTGACCATGCCGATGAAGGAATCGTGCGCGGCTGGCGGTCGATTCACGTAACCGATGGCGATCAGCCTTATATGGATAAATGGTGGGTTCCTGGCCTGGGCATCGGCTACGAGCACAGCTTCATTCACCAGGTAGCCGACTTCCTCAAGAGTCTGGAAACCGGCGAACCCTGCTCCCCCAACTTCCAGGATGCTTTGGAAACCCAGAAAGTCTGCGAAGCTGTACTCGAATCGGCCGCTTCCAGAAGCTGGAAAGAAACAGGGGTTGAAGAATTTGCTGGATACAGCAAAGAGCCTGCTTAAGCCGGATTCACGACAACCTTATTTTATCGACTCAGAAGGCCTCGCCGTCTGAAAAGCCAACTGCCGGCCATGACTATGGCTGGCAGTTGTGAATTATACCACCTGACTTTACCTGCTGCTTACGCCATGAGTTTCCCTCAGGACTATATCCTTCAGGTACGCGGCCTGACGAAAACATTCGCGGGCGTGAAAGCGCTCGACAATGTGCAGCTGAACGTGCGGCCCGGCGAAGTGCATGCCCTGATGGGCGAGAACGGAGCCGGGAAATCGACGCTGATGAAGATCCTGATAGGTCTGCTAACGCCCGACTCCGGCGAAATCTTGTTTGAAGGTCGTGACCTCACAGCCCATAATGTAAACGACGTTCTGAAGCAGGGCATCTCCATGATTCATCAGGAGATACTGGCTGTTCCCGAATTAACCGTTGCGCAGAATATCTTCCTTGGCCGGGAAACCACCCGGCTGTTTGGCTGGCTGGACGACCGCCACCTGAACCAACAGGCCAGTCGGCTTCTGGAGCAGCTTGGGCTGGACATCCGCCCCTCGACCCGACTGAAGTTTCTGAGCGTAGCGCAGATGCAGATGGTTGAGATCGCCAAGGCCATTTCAAACAACGCCCGGGTCATCATTATGGATGAGCCGACCTCAGCGCTCTCGGATAAGGAAGTGGCTACGCTGTTTAGCATCATCAGCGACCTAAAGAAACAAGGCGTGGCGATCATTTATATCTCGCACAAAATGGACGAGATATTCACCATCGCCGATACTATTACGGTGCTGCGCGATGGACGCTACATGGAAACCCGGCCAGCCGCCGAGCTGGATAACCGGACACTGATTGCCCTGATGGTTGGCCGCGAGATTGACAGTCTGTTTCCGGAGTCGGCTGCCCGGCGCGGAAACGAGGTACTGTCGGTCCGGCAGTTTCGTCGAAACGGTAAATTCGCGGATATTAACTTTGCCGTTCACGAAGGCGAGGTATTGGGTATCGCCGGTCTGATGGGTGCCGGCCGAACCGAAATTGCCCGCGCTATCTTTGGGCTGGACCAGCCCGATGGTGGTGAGGTGTTCATCAAAGGCCAGAAAGCCCGGATAAACTCTCCGCAGGACGCCATCCGCAACGGCATCGGT
Organism: Spirosoma taeanense; assembly: GCF_013127955.1. Taxonomy (NCBI): domain Bacteria; kingdom Pseudomonadati; phylum Bacteroidota; class Cytophagia; order Cytophagales; family Cytophagaceae; genus Spirosoma; species Spirosoma taeanense. The sequence continues at coordinate 1,835,357 of NZ_CP053435.1, read as the reverse complement.
TACGTCAGCGAAGACCGGAAAGGCCTGGGCTTTATTCCCCGCTTGTCCGTCCGGCAGAACATCACCCTCGCCAGCCTGACCAGTCACGTAAAGGGCCCGTTTGTTGACGAGCGCAGCGAAGTTGCAACGACCGCCCGGATCATCGACGAGCTACGGATAAAAACTGCCGATATGGAGCAACCGGTAGTGTATCTGAGCGGTGGTAACCAGCAGAAAGTCGTGATTGGCAAAGTGCTGCTGGCCTCACCCGACGTAATCATTCTCGACGAACCCACGCGCGGCATTGATATTGGTGCCAAAGCCGAGATCTATAAACTAATCAACCAACTGAAAGCGAACGGCGTAGCGATCATCATGATCTCATCCGAGCTACCTGAAATCCTGGGTTTGAGCGATCGAATTCTGGTTCTGGCTAAAGGAAAACAGACGGTTGTGCTTTCTAAGGAAGAAGCCACACAGGAAACCATTATGGCCTATGCAATGCACCCTTAATTTTACGTTCCGCTGATTGATGATGCCCATGAAAAACGCGCTTGATACGTATCTGAAACCCGTTCGGGAATCTTACAATACCCGCGTCCGGCGGCTGGGCAAAGTCGGTATTGTGATAGCCTTTATCCTGATCTGTCTGGCGCTCTCGCTGATTACGCCCCGCTTCCTGACCGTTTCCAACCTGATGATCGTGGTGACACAGGTGTCGATCAATGCGCTGCTGGCATTCGGCGTTACGTTTGTCATCATCACCGGCGGCATCGACCTGTCCCTGGGCTCCATGGTGGCCGTTACCGGCGTGGTGGCCGCTACGTTCGCCCATCCGGACACGTATCCGGTGGCGGTACCGATTCTGGCGGGACTGGCCAGTGGTCTGCTGTTCGGCGCCTTCAACGGGTTTGTAATCACGCGCAGTAAAGTGCCTCCGTTCATCGTTACGCTGGGCACCATGACCATTGGCCGGGGGCTGGCGCTCATTCTGAGCAAAGGTCGGCCCATCTCCAACCTCTCGGATTCGTTCAACTTCATCGGGGGTGGTCAGTTGCTGGGCGTTCCCATGCCCATTATCATCCTGATTCTGCTGTTTATCGTCTGTGCGGTCATTCTGAATAAGACCGTGCTGGGCCGGTATATGTACGCCGTTGGTGGCAATGAACAGGCCGCTAAAGCGTCAGGAATTCGCCTGAGTACCGTGAAAATGGCGGTTTATACCATGAGTGGCGGTCTGGCTGCCCTGGCCGGAATCGTCCTGACCTCCCGCATCACCACCGGGCAGCCCAATGCCGGAGCCGGTTTTGAGCTTGATGCCATTGCCGCGGCTATCATAGGCGGCACCAGCACGTCGGGCGGCACTGGCACCATGACCGGAACGCTGATCGGCGCATTGCTGATTGGCGTCATCAGCAACGGGCTGGATCTGCTCAACGTATCATCTTACTACCAGCAGGTGGTGATGGGAATTATCATCATCGGAGCCGTTGTGCTGGATAGTGTCAATCAACCCAAGAATTAACCCCTTATGAAGCGTTCTTCCTTAACTGTATTCAGCCTTACCCTTTCATTCGTTGCCCTGGTTACGGCCTGTAACCAATCGACCACCAGCGAAACCAGCCAGAAGGGCGACGGTAAAAAGCTGGTAATCGGCGCCACCATGCTGAGTATGCAGAATGAGTTCATTGTCAACGTACACGATGAAATCGCCAAAAAAGCCGGGGAAGCGGGCGTTGAGCTGATTACCGTTGACGCTGAGCGGTCAGCCCTTAAACAGGTTGAACAGGTCGAAAGCTTTATTGCGCAGAAGGTGGACGCCATCATCATGAACCCCTGCGAAGTAGAAGCCAGTTCGCCGGCCGTTACGAAGGCGCTAGCCGCCAAGATTCCTATCATCAATGTTAACTCCGAAACGAGCGTAAAACCCTCGGCGTTTGTCGGTTCCGACGACGTAGAATCGGCCCGGATTGCCATGAAATTCATTGCCGATAAATTAGGGGGCAAAGGCAATGTCGTCATGATTCACGGCTACATGGGTCAGGCAGCCCAGATCAAACGCGAGCAGGGTGCGCGGGAAATTCTGAAGCAGTACCCGAACCTGAAACTCATTGCCCACCAGACCGGCGAGTGGGATCGCGCCAAGGCGATGTCGCTGATGGAGAACTGGATTCAATCCTATGGGTCAGATATCAACGCCGTCTTTGCCCATAACGATGAAATGGGTCTGGGTGCCGTAAAAGCCCTTACTGACGCGGGTCTGAAAAACAAAGTGGTTGTCGTGAGCATCGACGCGATTCCGGATGGTTTACAGGCCGTTCAGAAAGGAACGCTGGATGCTACGGTTTTTCAGAATGCCGAGCAGCAGGGCGCTAAAGCCATCGAAACAGCCGTGAAGATTGCCAATGGCCAGCCTTACGAGAAGGAAGTGCTGATTCCCTTTCAGCTGGTCACGAAAGCAAATGTTGCTCAATTCATGAAGTAAGCATACAACCGGCTAACGCCAAGTTAGTCGGTCGCTTCTGCCTTATTTAGGTTAGGCAAACAGTTCCAGAATGGGTTTCCCCTTCCCGTCGGGCGTGGTGTAGAACGGCCGTTTTTCAATTTCGTACTGGGTGTCAGGCGCGATGCCGAGGGCGTGGTAAATTGTCTGGTGAATACCATCAATCCGTACTGGATTTTCGATGGTTTTGCAGGGGCGCTCATCGGCGGTTTTGCCATACACAACTCCTTTTTTGATTCCTCCGCCGAACATCAGAATTGAGCAGCCATCCGTGAAATGCCGATGCATACCGTAAAACTTTTCATCGGCCAGCACGTCGGGCTGGCTGACCTGCTCCTGCACTTTGGCGTCCGGTCGACCTTCTACCATCATGTCGCGGCTGAATTCGCTGGCCAGCACAATCAGGGTTCGGTCCAGGTGACCAGATTTTTCCAGATCCAGTATCAACTGAGCAATCGGCCCGTCAATCTGGCACTTCATGTCTTCCAGGCGGGTATGCCCGTTTTCGTGCGTATCCCAGCCTTTGAACGGCTCGTAACCCGTCGTTACGCTGATAAACCGGGCGCCCTGCTCCGTGAGCCGACGCGCCAGCAGACAGCCCAGCCCGAACCGGCCGGTGTTATAGCGTTCATAAATCGCTTGGGGCTCCGTGCTCAGATCAAACGCTTTCGCTTCGGGCGAATTCAACAACATATACGCCTGCTCCATCGATCGCCGGAGGGATTCTTTCTGGTAATCGCTGCCGAACTCCCCCATGGGGCTGTTTTTAATCAGCTCGTTGTAGAGTTGGTTCCGACGTTCGAACCGTCTGGCGTCCATGCCTACCGGCGGACGAACACTTTCCAGACCCTGGCTGGGATCGGGAATGAAAAACGGACCAAACTCATTCCCCAGAAATCCGGCCGTATGGAACGCCTTCAGTTCTTCGCCCTCGTTAATATCGAACCGCTGGCCGATGTCAATGAAGGCGGGAATGACCGGATTCTTCGGTCCTAGTTCCTTGGCAATCCAGGAGCCGAGATGGGGCGCCACGACGGTCTGGGGCGGCTCGTAGCAGGTATGCCAGTGGTACTGGTGACGCGAGTGCAGGATATGCCCCAGGTCGGCCGCTACGTACGACCGGATGAGCGCCCCTCTGTCCATTACGTTCCCAATGGATTGCAGCCCTTCCGAGAAATGAATACCGTTCAGAACGGTAGGTACCGACCGGAAGGTGCTCAGCACCCGATTCCCTTCCATGCCTTTCTCGAAGGGCGTGTATCGTTTCGGGTCAAAGGTTTCGGTATGCGCCATGCCGCCCGCCATCCAGAGCAGAATTACCGTATCGGCGGTTCCGCTGGTCTGACCCGGCACGGTACGTTTACAGCCGGATAGTAAACTGGCCGTGGGCACACCAGCCGCTAAGGCCGCCAGCGTGGCCGCACTGGTTCGCTGCAGAAACTCGCGCCGGTTCCAATGGCTTCGCATATCGGTATCAGTCTTACGGTCAATAAATCAACTGAAATTCAGGATGAAGCGCAATCGCCCATACCAGATCCTGAATCCCTTCCACACTCGGGTTTGCTCCGACGATCTTCTGCGCAACGGCGGCTTCGCCCGGCAGCGGATTACGTCCCAAAGCTTTCCGATACAGTTCCGTGACCAGCCTACCCGACGACGGATAGGCGGTTTTCCAGCGAAGCGCCCCCTGCTTCAGCGCTTCGTTGAACGTAGTGCCGTTGGTTAGCTCCAGCGCCTGCAGCAGATTGGCCTGCGAAGTACGGCTGGTGCTGACCGTTTCCCGGTTCGGTCGGCCCAGAGCGGTCTGGAAGCGGTCGTTTTTCACCAGCGATGCGCGCGGAAAGGGCATTTCCTTCCGAATTGTTTTGGGCAGCATCTCCACTACAGCCGTGTCGGGGTAAACAGGGTTGAACGCCAGACTCACCGCATCGGCGAATTGCTCCGCTGTGAGCCGACGCCGAACCATCCCCTGAAACACAAAGGTTGGCGCTGTGAGCATATCCGCGTCTTTAATGCCAACGGAGAGCAGTTGATACGTGCGCGAGGTCAGAATGGTAGCCATCAGTTTTTTGATGTCGTAGCCGTTCTGCACAAAGTCATACGCCAGCCAGTCCAGCAGGTCCTGGCTCCAGGGCTGGTTATCCATAACATCCACAGGCTCGATAATCCCCCGCCCCATGAGCTGCGCCCAGATCCGATTCACCAGCGTACGGTACAGCCGCCCGTCTTTGGGCTGCACCAGAAAATCAGCCAGCTCGCGAAGTCGCTTCTCGGTGGATGCATCCACGCTGATTTCACCTAGTTCCTTAAACAGCAGCCGACGCCCGGCCTTAATACCGGTCGGTTTGTCGCAGCGGTTTATTTCCAGCGTCGTGTCGGCGAAAATATTGGCGAAGGCATAAGCGTCGTCCAGTTTCCAGTCGCTGATGAAGCTATCGTGGCAGGATGCACATTTCAGATTCAAACCCAGCAGCACCTGCGATACGTTCTGAGCCGCCTGCATTTCGGTTCGCTGGCTGGAGTTGATCGTGCCGCGCCACTTGATGCCCTTGATAAATCCCTGCGATTCCTTGTTCGGACTAATCAGCTCCCGCACGAACCAGTTGTAGGGCTTATTCTTTTTCAGCGACGCATACAGCCACTTCGTAATGTCGTATCGGCCGCCGGTGATGTAGCCCGTACCGGAATAATCATTCCGAAGGGCATCGTTCCAGAATGTGAGCCAGTGCTGGGCATAGGCTTCGTTCCGGCCAAGCAGATCCTGAACCAGAATCACTCGTTTGTCCTGCCGGGTGTCCGCCTGGAACGCCTGAATTTCTTCGGGTGTGGGCAGCAGACCGATTACGTCCAGATAGACCCTGCGCATATATGTCCGGTCGTCCACTACCTTCTTCCAGCCAAGCTTATTCTGCTGAAAATACTGATGAACAAAGCGGTCGATGGGATTCGTCAACTGGGCGGGGGCCGACGGGATTGCTGGCAAACGGGGTGCCAGGGCGGCTACCCGATAAATGCTTTTTTCGGCACCACTGGGCCAGGGAGCGCCCTGCTGAATCCAGAACGAGAGCAGGGCTACTTCTTTTTCGCTCAGACGCTTGCCCTTCGTCGGCATGGCTTCTTTATGGCTGATCGGCAACGTAATCCGACGCATCAGCTCGCTATCTTCCGGATGGCCCGGTTTCAGGACTACGCCGTTCTTACCACCTTTTAGGACCAGCTCTTTTTTATCGAGTCGCAGCTCGCCTTTCGTCTTGGTAGCGCTGTGGCAGCTATAACAGTTATGCGCCAGTATCGACCGCACTTCCAGATTCAGGTCCTCCACCTGTTTGTCGGTTAGCGGCTGGTTTGTGCTGGCGCTGGCGAACGTAAACTGCGTCTGGCCCGAGGTGGGCGCGGCAAAATCGGTGTCTTTGGGCAATACACTGGTCAGGTAATCTTCGCCGTGGGTGAGCAAGGCACCGTAATGTCCAGCCAGACTCACGCCCGCAACCGCACCGATCAGCAGCCCCCGGTACACCCCCAGGCGCTTCGCGCGAAGCGCCACCACGGCAGCAATCGCCAGGAGCATCGTCGCCAGCCCGGCCCACTGGTGAATGGTCACCGTATCGCCACCGTAGTCTTCCTGATTCACCAGAACCAGCCCCAGGGCGGCTGCCACGACAGAACTAATGGCGCCAATCCAGACCAGAGCAGTAATGCCCGCCCGTAACTCGGTCGATTTGCGAAACCAGCCCACGACTTCCAGCAGGAGAGCAATGCACAGCAAGCTGACCGGAAAATGAACAATCAGGGGATGCAGGCGACCCAGAAACTGCCAGAGCCAGAACGATTCTGCTATAATCACACGCTTTAGAACTTATGCCGGAAATCTGAAATTAACAGCCGCGCCAGGCGTACCTGAAAAAGCTAATAGAATAACCAAATATTATTAGTTTCTACTCACAAACGTTCCCATACCTTCCCAGAATGGCTGCTCCTGGAAGACGTATTTGCCGGATCAATATCAAGATTGGACCGTTCGACCAGGCTGGATTTACGCATAACCCGGCAACGGGCTGCTACGGCAACTATTGATCGTAATGCGGCCCCTCGTTGGTAAAGCAAAAAGAGGTCACATTTTAACTTTTTTCAGAAATTTTACTATTCAACTAAGGTGATTTACGCTAAAAGTTGTCTTTACTGATACAATATAAAATTTATTCAAGAATGTCCTCCTTCTAACCTTACCCTATGCAAGTTCGCCAGCTTATCAATCTTAAGAGCCAGCCCCCTCAAGTTTATGCTGACGTTTCAACGACATCTGGCCAGCTTGCCGATCCTAAAAAAAGCGCCGTAGGTGATGGTAAAGAGCTATTCATCCGACTGGCATTTGACGAAAATCCGCAAAAAGGCTGCGAACTACTGTTCCGGCGCTATCATCAGGCTCTGTGCAGCCATGCAGTCCGGTTTGTTTATTCCAAAGAAACGGCTGAAGATCTGGTCAGTGAAGTGTTCTGTAAGTTCTGGAAAACAAAAGCCTACGAAAACATTACGTCGTCTTATCGTTACTACCTCTTTCGCAGCGTTCGCAACGAAGCCTACAATTATCTGCGGCTGGAATTTCAGGACCTGGACGATATTGACACCACCCCCATTCCGGAGAATGCGGCTGGGCAGCGCCCCGACCAGATTGTTCAATACGAAGAAGTGCTCCACCGGGTCGAAGATTTGGTTGAACTGCTCCCCCCACAATGCCGGAAAGTATTCCTGCTGAGCCGGTTTGAAGGCAAGAAATACCAGGAAATCGCGGCTGAGTTAGGGCTGTCGATTAAAACCGTTGAGGTCCACATCGTTAAAGCGCTGAGCCTGGTTCGAAATGGCCTGAAAGATCACTGGCTCTCAATTATGGCCCTGATCGGATCGGTCCTTCCATACTGATTGAGTTAGCCAACCAGCTGATTTTATGAGGCATGCGCCTTCTTTACTTACCGTACAACCCAGGAAATATGGAATCAGAAGTTAATAAAAAACTGGTGTTTGACTACTTCGCCCGGAAGACCTCTCCGTTGCAGCGCGAACAGATTGGGCAGTGGCTGCGGGAAAAAGCAAACGAAGAGCAATATTACGAGTGGCTCGAAGAGTGGGAAAACAAGCACCCGCAATATCTGGCCCAGATCGATTTGGCCCATGATCGGTACTCGCTCTTTTTGCAGGAGAACCCCCATACGGCGGCTACACCAAACCCAGCCTTAACGCCTTCAGGTCCGTCGAACGGGTTCTTCAGACAATGGCTCGTAGCGGCCTCTCTCCTTCTGGCGCTCTGCAGCTTAAGTACGTATCTGTTTCGGAACCAGATTCGTTTCGTAACCTACGAAACAGGTTTTGGCGAATCGCGTTCGCTGCAACTACCCGATCAGAGTCGCGTTGTGCTGAACGCCAATTCGACCCTGTGCGTGCCCCGCTGGGGCTTTGGCGACCGCACCCGCGAAGTTGTGCTCACCGGCGAAGCTTCATTTGCCGTGACGCATACCCCAACGAACCAGCGGTTTGTGGTTAAGACCAAAAAGAACTTCGAGGTAGTGGTGCTGGGGACCGAATTCACCGTTTTTGCCCGCAAACGTGGCGCCCGGGTTGCCCTGAACAAGGGAAAAGTAGCTCTTCATTATCAGGAAGGCAATACAGTAAAACAGCTGACGATGAAGCCGGGAGAGCTGGCTACGCTGGATCGGACAAATCACGTTGCGGTTAACGCCATCCGCCAGACACCCCTGCCGACGACCGAAGCCGGAAAACGATTTGTGTTTGATGAAACCCCACTGCAGGAAGTTGCCTACATGCTGGAAGACAGCTATGGCCTGCAGGTCGAGATAAAAGACCGGAAGCTGGCCGAGCGGGTACTGATGGGGTCGTTACGAGCCGAAAACGTTGATCAACTGTTACAATCCATTTCCGAATTGCTGGACATTGACGTCATCCGACAGGGGAATCGGGTCCAGCTTAAAAGCCATTAACCTAATAACCCAAACCCTTTCAACTTATGAGACAGTATCCACAAAAAGCCTGCAGGCTGGGGCTTCCCGTCGCGTTATTGCTGCTGGGTTTTCAGCCGGGCTGGTCGCAGTCGGTCATCCTGGCTAAAAACGTACAGCAAACTACCATCCAAACGTATAAGGGGAGCGTTCGCCAGCTTAAAGACGTCCTCAACGAATTGAACAGCCGCTATGGCGTAAACATCCTGTTTGAGCGGCAAACCGTCGAAGGACTTTCCGTGCCAACGGAAGCGCTTAGTCCCCGGGCCACTATTGAAAAAAACCTCGACAAAGTGCTGGGACCGCTGGGACTTCGATATAAAAAAATCAACAACAGTTCGTATCTGGTCATTAGCGACAGGAAGCCCCGTAAAGTTGTTAACGCCGACCTGAAACCGCTGGAATCCGAGCTTTCGGGAAACTCTGGCCTGAAGGAGAGCCTGGCGGAGAAAGCCCCCGACGCAACGCGGGCACTGACAACCGCCGTTGCCGAACGGCTCATTACAGGTACGGTTAAAGGCGAAGCCAGCGAAGCCATGCCGGGCGTCAGCGTTGTTGTTAAAAACACCACCCGCGGCACCACCACCGATGCCAATGGGGCCTATCGCCTGTCGGTGCCTGACGAAGGGGGGGCCTCGCCCATAACGCTGGTTTTTTCGTTCGTTGGCTATCTGAATCAGGAGGTGGTAGTCGGCAATCGTTCAACGGTTGACGTAACGCTGGCTCCCGACCAGAAAACCCTGAACGAAGTTGTGGTGGTCGGGTATGGCGTTCAGAAAAAATCAGACCTGACGGGAGCCGTCGGCACTGTCAAAGCCGAAGCCCTGCAGGAACGACCCGCAGCGTCGCTTAACCAGGGTCTGGCGGGTCGGATTACGGGAGTTAACGTATCGGTCAACTCGGGTCGGCCGGGCGGACGGTCCAACATCCGGATTCGGGGAAACACCTCCGTGAGCGTAGCCAACAACCCACTCTACGTCATTGACGGGGTAATTCTGAACGCTTCCGGCTTAACGAATGGCAGTACGCCCATTGACTACATCAATCCCAACGACATAGCCTCGATTGAAGTCCTGAAAGACGCATCGGCCACGGCGATTTACGGCGCTCGGGGCGCGAACGGTGTTATTTTGGTCACGACGAAACGCGGTAGCCAGACGGGCGGGCGGATTACGTATGATACCGACCTGAGCGTCGGCGTGCTGCCCCGTAAAATTCCCCTGCTGAACTCGAAAGAATTCCTGATGGTCGAGGACATCGCGTATCAGAACGCCCAGAAATATGACCCCGTTGGTTGGGCAGGTGGCAAGTATAAAGACCCCAAAACCAAGCGGACCAATCCGCTGCTGTTTGATGCGAGTGGCAATCCCCTCTACGATACCGACTGGCAGGACGAAGCCTTTCAGAAAGCGTTCACGCAAAACCACCAGCTGGCATTCGCCGGCGGAAATGCCAAAGATAGCTACGGCGTCTATCTGGGCTACCGGAATGAGAATGGTCTGGTTAAAGAATCTTACCTGAAACGATACGCCGGTCGGTTTGTATTCGACAGCCAGATTAAGAACTGGATTAAAGTGGGCGGTACGCTGAGTTATAACGACCAGAAAGAAAACCAGATCGACCCACTCGGCGCGGGCGGCATTATTGCCATGCGGCAGGTACTCGAAGCCCTGCCCATCATTCCCGTAAAGTATCCCGATGGGCGCTGGGGCGGTAATGAAGATTATCCGGGTATGGAAGGGGGCGGCAACCCCATCAACATTCTGAAGGAGCGGTTCTTTTACGTAAAGACGCAGACCATGCTCGGCAACGTATATGCCAATCTGAACCTGACCAAAGATCTTCAGCTACGTACCACCCTGGGCACCAACGTCATCAACCAGGAAATTGATGAATACGCCGGTCGCACACTGAACTACATTTCCCGTAACCAGAACGGCACGGCCAGCATCACCAACGAGCGGCACAACTCCTGGCAGTTTGAAAACTACCTGACCTACAACAAACGGTTTGCCGAGAAGCACTCGTTCACGGGTTTGCTGGGGCTGGCCTGGCAGCACGTTGACCGGTTCACCAGCCGGGCAGCCACGCAGAATTTCCAGGACGATTATTTCCAGTTCAATAACCTGGGCGCGGGCTCCGTACCGCAGGCACCGAGTTCTTCCGCCGTGGGCTATGGCCTGAATTCGTATTTCGGCCGGTTCAATTACGGCCTGAAAGATAAATACCTGCTGACCCTCACCGGGCGGATTGACGGCTCATCGAAATTCGGTTCAGCCAATCGGTATGCGTTCTTCCCCTCGGCCGCGCTGGCCTGGCGGATTATCGACGAAGGCTTCATGAAGAACGTCCCGACGATCTCCAACCTCAAACTGCGCAGCAGCTACGGCGTAACGGGTAACTCCGAAATAACCGCCTACCAGGCCCTGGCGGGTATGGCTAATTACTCGGTGATTTTCGGCGGTTCGCGCGCCATCGGCGTAGGGGTTGGCCGGCTAGCGAACCCGGATCTACGCTGGGAGAAAACCCATCAGGTCGATGTCGGCCTCGAACTGGGCCTCTTCCAGAACCGGTTGTCGCTGGAGCTTGATCTGTACCGTAAACTAACGACCGATATGCTGCTAAGCGCGCCTGTTCCGTATAGCAGTGGCTACGAGACCGTTTCAAAGAACGTTGGCAGCATGGAAAACCGGGGTGTTGAGTTGGGCATCAACAGCGTCAACGTAAACACCGGTGGCTTCTCCTGGAATACCACCTTCAACATTTCGGTCAATCGGAACCGGGTCATTGCGCTGACCGGCGGCTCCGACATCTTCGTGGGCTTTACGGTGGTGCGGGAAAAAGAGCCGGTAGGTTCGTTTTTCGGCTTCGTTCATCAGGGCACCTGGAGCACGGCCGAGGAGTCTGAAGCGGCCAAGTACCTCAAGCGGCCGGGTGACGTAAAATACCAGGATGTCAATAAGGATGGGGTCATTAATGACAAGGACCGCGTGATTATCGGTAAGGGCATTCCCGACGGGTTCGGTACGCTCCTGAACAGCTTCAAGTACAGAAACTTCGATCTGACGGTCGATCTACAGTTTATGTACGGCAATGACGTGCTGTTCAGAAGCCAGCACTCGGCCGAAGACCGGCAGGGTATCGCTAACAGCTTCAAAACCGTGCTGAACGCCTGGACACCCGAAAACCAGAACACACCCATTGCCCAGTTCAGACCCGTATCAGCAGGCTATAACACCAACGAAGATACGCACCGCGTGCAGGACGGATCGTTTGTGCGGGGCCGTAACCTGCTCCTGGCCTATACCTTCCCCGCCGAAGTCATTCAGAAACTCCGTCTGAACCGGTTGCGGGTATATGCCTCGACCCAGAATTTCTTTCTGAAAACAAAATACCAGGGCTATGACCCGGAAGTGTCCACCACCGGCAACGCCTTTGACCAGGGGGTAGCACTCTACGACTACCCAAAGCCCCGGGTGTTCATGGTCGGTCTGAACATTGGTCTTTAATCTTTTCAAAACTGACAGTATGAAAACGGCTATAAAATTTACCAATCAATGGCTACTCGGTGCGATGCTGCTCGTCTGCGGATCGTCCTGCTCAGATTTCCTGGAAGAAACCGACAAATCGAACTTTACCGTTGACAATTACTTTACCCGGCCCGAACACGCCACCAGCGTGGTCAATTCGATTTATGATAACCTGAAAACAACGACGGGTGGGGGCTTCAACGGCGCTCCCTGGATGATGCTGGAATTTGCAACCGGCCTGGCCAACACCGAGTTGGGGCAGGCCCAGAACAGCATTTTCGTTCGCAATCTGGTAAATACGTCGGATAACGAATACGGTCGGGTGTACTGGGTGAGCAGCTACAAGGGCATTGCCAATGCCAACCTGGCGCTGGCGAACATCCCCAATATCACCATGCCCGAAGCCAACAAAAACAAGGCTCTAGGTGAAGCCCGGTTCCTGCGGGCGCATTATTACTACAACCTTGTTCGCATTTTTGGTAAGGTGCCGCTGATCACGACCCCTATTGGCCTGACCTCGGAGAATCTTTACCCGAAGCAGGCCACCGAAGAAGAAATCTACAAACAGATTGTTGAGGACCTGACCCAGGCCGAAACGTCGGGCTTACCCTTCGTCGATCCATCCGGCCGGGTAACGCTGGGTGCCATCAAATCGCTGCTGGCGAGTGTATACCTGACTATGGCCGGCTCCCCCCTGCAGAAAGGCGCGGAGTACTTCAGGAAAGCCGCCGACAAAGCCAGCGAAGTCATCAAGAGTAATCAGTACAGCCTGTTTACTACCTACGATGACCTGCACAGTCCAGCCCGAAAGAACACCGGCGAAAACATCTTCATGGTTCAGTTTGCGGCTAATATCCAGCCGTCGGGCTGGCAAACGTCCATTATTCCCTACAATCAGGGCATATCGGCCTATTCCGATGAAACGGGTGCTATTTTCGCCAACAAAGAGTTTGTCGAATCCTACGAAAAAGGCGACAAACGGGCCGAAGAAAAGCAGTTCTATTACCGCACCTACACGCTGAGCGACAACCGAAGCAAAACCGTTGATCTGGGTGGGTATTATATCTTTAAACATTTCGACACGCAGGCACACCTCACCACCACATCCAGCGACCTGAACTGGCCCCTACTGCGTTACGCGGAAGTGCTGCTGATCTACGCCGAAGCAACCAATGAAGTATCTGGACCGTCGGCTGATGGATACGAAGCGGTCAACAAAATCAGAAAGCGGGCGAATCTGCCCGATCTGGCGGGCCTGACCAAAGAGCAGTTACGGGAAGCGATCTGGCGGGAACGCTGGTATGAACTAAGCTTTGAGAACAAGACCTGGTTCGATATGGTCCGGCTTCGGAAGGCGTTTAACGTATCGACGAAAACGTTTGAGAATTACGTAGGGCATAAGTTCTCCTACGGGCCTGTGCTGAAGGAACGCGAACTACTGTTCCCAATTCCAACCGCCGAAATCCGCAACAACAGCAACTTAAAGCAAAACCCGGGGTATTAACGGATTAGGTGGAGCCCGAAACCGGGCTCCACCTGTTTTCGACTAAGTAAATTCAGGGCAAAAACTGCTTATCTGATTAGCCCCGGCTCCTATTCTCAAACTGCCCTTCATGAAAACCCAACGTCGAGCTTTTCTAAAACAAACCACCGCCTTACTGGCGGCAACCGGCCTGACCGGCTGGACCGAAGCCGTTGCCCGTAGCTTAAATCCCAATGCGGCCGCAGCTGATAAACCTTACGTTGTATTCGTAACGGGCGATCACGAATACAGTGGCGAACTGACCCTGCCGCTAATTGCCGCTGAGCTGGAAAAGAACTATAGCATGCGGACTAAAGTCCTCACAGCCTATCCCGACTACAACGGTGAAAAAGACATTCCCGGTCTGGAAGCCCTGCGCGAGGCCGACCTGGCCGTTTTTTATCTTCGCTGGCGCCAACTCCCCCAAGACCAGCTCAATTTCATTGAAGACTACTTGAAATCGGGCAAGCCGGTAATGGGTTTCCGCACCACGACCCACGCCTTCAATTACCCGGAGGGCGACGAACGCCGACGCTGGAACGCCTTCGGTGAGTTTGCCTTCGGGAGTCCGCCGGGCTGGGGCGGTGCCGCCAAACACACGCACTACGGTCACCAGAGCACCACCGACGTTACAGTTATTCCCGAAGCGGCCAGCCACCCCATCCTGACCGGCGTAGAGCCCAGCTTCCATGCGTCGTCCTGGCTTTACCGCGTGCTGCCTGACTACCCCGCCAAAGGAGCCGTTCCGCTGCTGATGGGCAAAGCCGTTAACCCCGACAAACCGGCCATCGACAACCCCGTTGCCTGGACCTGGCAGAACCAGTGGGGTGGCAAAACTTTTCTGACCACCCTGGGCCACCCCGAAGATTTTCGCCTGGAGCCCTTCCAACGAATGGTGATCAACGCCATTCATTGGGAGCTTGGAAAGCCAGTCCCCAAACGATGGAAAGGAAAAATTGACATTAACGTGCCCTACGGCCACCCCAAAAAATTCTGAGCACATGTCTTCGTTTGTTCGTCAAAAGAAAACCCTGTCGGGCCTGCTCCTAGCGGTTAGCCTGATCATTATTGCGTTCAGTGCGTTTCAGATAAACAGAACCGAACCTCTGGCGATAAAACCAGGCTCTCATATCATTTTGCTTGGCAACAACCTGGGGTCAAGGATGATGAATTACGGCCATTTCGAGACCGAAATGCAGGTCCGTTACCCATCGCATTCGCTATTTATCCGCAACATGTGCGACGGTGGTGATACGCCCGGTTTTCGGCCCCACGCCAGCCGAAACACGCCCTGGGCCTTTCCCGGCGCCGAGAAGTTCCAGACCGAACTGGCGAATAACTCGGGCAGTATTGGTCATTTCGAAACGCCCGACCAGTGGCTAACCCGGCTTAAAACCGACGTAATTGTTGCGTTTTTCGGCTATAACGAATCCTTCCAGGGCCAGAAAGGGCTGGCTAACTTCAAAGCCGAACTGGATGCCTTTGTCAAGCATACGCTGAGCCAGAAATACAATGGCACGACGGCTCCGCAACTGGCTCTGGTATCGCCGATTGCCTTTGAAGACCTGTCGGATAAGTTTGATCTGCCGAATGGCAAACGGGAAAACGAGAATCTGGCGCTGTACGCGAAGGCGATGAAGGAAGTCGCCGATCAGAACAGCCGGAACACAGGAGAGGTCCTTTTTGTCGATGCCTTTACGCCTTCCCAGAACTGGTACGCTGCCAGCCAGGAGCCGCTGACAATTGACGGTTCGCAGCTCAATGATGAGGGCTACAAAAAGCTGGGGACTCTGCTGGCCGACCAGGTGTTTGGCAAACGCCCGGCAAAAGCAGAAGCGAACCGGAAACTGGTTCACGAAGCCGTTCTGGAAAAGAACTGGATGTGGCACAACGATTACAAAATCCCCAACGGAGTGCATGCCTATGGCCGTCGGTACAATCCGTTTGGTCCGGATAACTACCCGGCCGAGATCGAGAAAATCCGGCAGATGACCGCCATTCGGGATACGGCCGTCTGGCTGGCCGCGGCTAAAGGCCAACGTATGGACATTGCAGCCGCCGATAAGCGAACCCGGGTACTACCTACGGTCAAAACCAACTATAACCCCGAGAAGAACGGTAGCCTGAAATACCTTTACGGCGAGGATGCACTGAGTAAGCTGAAAGTACCACCAGGCTATAAAATCGAGCTGTTTGCTTCTGAGCAGGAGTTCCCGGATCTGGCCAAGCCCATGCAGATGTCGTTTGATAACAAGGGGCGGCTCTGGGTAGCAGCCATGCCCAGTTACCCGCACTACAAACCCGGCGACCCCAGGCCCAACGACAAAATCCTGATTTTTGAAGATACCAACGGCGACGGTAAAGCCGACAAACAAACTGTTTTCGCGGATCACCTGCACCTGCCGCTCGGCTTCGAAATCGCCAAAGAAGGGGTGTATATCTCACAGGGCACCAACCTGAAACTGTTCACCGATACCAACGGCGACGACAAGGCCGACAAAAGCGAAATACTGCTGAGTGGCTTTGACGATCACGACACGCACCACAACAGCCACGCCTTTACGGTCGATCCGTCGGGGGCTATCTATTCCGGCGAAGGGGTGTTTCTGCATACTAACGTCGAAACTCCTTACGGTCCGGTTCGGGCAACCAACGGCGGCTTCTATCGGTACGCGCCCCAGCTGAAGAAGCTGGAACGTACCGCCCAGCTTTCCATCCCAAACCCCTGGGGCATTGCCTTTGACGAGTGGGGACAGCCGTTTTTGGCCGAAACGTCCAGCCCGGATGTCCGCTGGATGATGCCGGGTTCAGTCCTGCCTCGTTACGGTGAAGCTACCCATAAATCTGTTCAGTTGATTGAAGATGCGCATCGCGTGCGGCCCACCTCCGGCCTGGAGTTCGTGTCCAGCCGCCACTTCCCGGACGAAATTCAGGGCGATCTGCTCATTAACAACACCATTGGTTTCCTGGGGATGAAAGAACACACCCTGGTTGACGATGGCACCGGCTACAAGAGCCGCCACCGGGCCGATCTGGTCGTGAGTGAGGACCGTAACTTCCGGCCCGTCGATATGGAGTTTGCCCCCGATGGTTCACTGTACGTCATCGACTGGCACAACATCCTGATCGGCCACATGCAGCATAATGCCCGCGACCCCCTGCGCGACCATTCGCACGGCCGGATTTACCGGATTACGTATCCGTCGAGACCGCTGGTTACACCCGCCAAGATCGATGGAGCGAGCATTGAGCAACTGCTCGATAACCTCAAACTACCCGAATACCGAACGCGCTACCGAACGCGTCGGGAATTGCGGGGCCGGGATGCTTCGCAGGTGCTGGCAAAACTAACTACCTGGGTAGCCGGACTGGATAAGAATGACCCCCGCTACGAGCATCACCTACTCGAAGGGCTATGGGTGAGCTGGGGTCTGGACAAAGTTGATCAGAAGCTGCTGCGGCAACTGCTGAAAGCGAAGGATTACCACGCCCGGGCCGCAGCCGTTCAGGTGGTTCGCTACACGGGTCATCAGGTAGCCGATCAGGCCGATTTGCTGATGCAGGCCGCCCGCGACGAAAACAGCCGGGTTCGACTGGCCGCGATTGTGGCAGCCTCCTGGATTGGCAAAGAAAAAGGTCTGCCGGTTCTGGCCGAAGCAAAGAAAAAGCCCCTCGACGACTGGATGGTACATGCCTATGAAGCGGCCGAAGCCCATCTGAACGACCGGAACGTTGCCAGGGAAAAGCCAGTAGTGGCCAGCTCGATGCTGAAAGGTAAAGAAGGCGAATTGCTGGCGATGGGTAAGGAGATTTACGGCCGGGAAGGCTACTGCACGACCTGTCATCAGCCCGATGGGAAGGGGCTCACGGCCTCTGGCTTCCCCCCGCTCACGGGTTCCAACTGGGTAACCGGCAATGAAGAGCGATTAATCAAGCTGGCCTTGAAAGGGCTGCTCGGCCCGATTGAAGTCGCTGGAAAAACCTATCCTGGTCAGGTGCCGATGACCCCGTTCGGCGGTCTGCTGAAAGACGACGAGATAGCCGCTGTGCTGACTTACGTCCGAAATTCATTTGGCAATAAGGCTCCCGCGATTCTGCCGGATCAGGTGAAAAAAGTCAGAGCGGCTACCGAAAAGAAAACCGACTTCTACTCGCCGGATCAGCTGCTCCGCGAACACCCGATGGAAAAATAAGTACAGTCGATTGCTCACGCGCCCGAATTTTTGGCAGGCATTCGGACGCGTAAGCAATCGACTGTACGCTTTAATCATTACCGGCCAAACCGGCCCATTACCTTAACGCATTCGCTGTGAATTCTTCTTTTCCATTCCGCTTCGGAGCCGAAGCTTACACCTGGTTTATGAATAACAACGGTCAGACCCATGCCAATCGCCAGGGGCATATGATCGAGATTACGGCCCAGGCCGGTTTTGCCGGTATCGAGCCAATTTTTAACTGGATGGGGGATTTGCCCGATCCGGAAAGTCTGGGCCGAAAACTCCGGGAACACAATGTCGAGCTGGCCGCCATTGCCCTGGCCCTGGACTGGAACGGAGCCAGCGAAACCGAACAGGAACGGCGCGAAGCCGACCGGTGC
Organism: Spirosoma taeanense; assembly: GCF_013127955.1. Classification (NCBI taxonomy): domain Bacteria; kingdom Pseudomonadati; phylum Bacteroidota; class Cytophagia; order Cytophagales; family Cytophagaceae; genus Spirosoma; species Spirosoma taeanense. Next base: position 1,817,218 of record NZ_CP053435.1, on the reverse strand, counting down.
ATTGCCTTGCTGAAACACTTCCCGGGCGCGCTGCTGTGTACGGTCCAGAAACCAACGGGACGTCATGACCTCGAAACACGTCGGCGAAATCTGGTTAACATTGTCAACCAGGTATCCCGCCGGGCGGTTGATCAGGGCGTACCGTGCAGCTTCCATCCCAACTCACCCCACTCCTCTATAACCCGCACGGAAGAAGATTACCGCGTTATTCTCGAATCGCTCGACGCATCCGTTACCGGATGGACGCCCGATGTCGGCCACCTGATCAACGGCGGCATGGACCCCCTGACCAAGATGAAAGAGTATGCTGAGCTGATCAATCTTGTCCACTTCAAAGACTGGAACGGCGAACCTGAGTTTGCGCTGCTGGGCAATGGCAAGGTAGACTTTGCGGGCATTACCCGGTGGCTGGTTGAACGGCAGTACAACGGCTGGATTATTTGCGAAGACGAAGGCCCCGAAGCCATGGATGACCCGGATGGCGTAACGCTCCACGACGGACGGTGGGTGTATGAAACACTGCTTCCATCGCTGAAATAACCACCTTTTTAACGATTGCTTATGCCCTTTGCACACACCAACGGCATTCAACTGTATTACGAAGAGCGCGGAACAGGTGACCCCTTGTTGCTGATCATGGGTATTACGGCCCCCGGATCAGTCTGGGAAAAGCACGTCGATGACTGGCAACACCACTTTCACTGCATCTTCGGCGACAATCGGGGCGTTGGTCAATCCGATAAGCCCGCAGGTCCTTACACCACCGCCCAGATGGCCGACGATTATGCCGGGTTGATTGATCAGCTTGACCTGTCCGCCGTTCGGGTCGTTGGTGTTTCAATGGGAAGTACCATTGCCCAGCAACTTGCTCTGAGGCATCCCAATAAAGTCCGGTCGCTGGTGCTCATGTGCCCCTGGGCTCGTTGCGACCGCAGGGCAGAGGCTATCTTCCGACACATGGCAACCATCAAAGCCCGGCTGCGGCCCGACGAATTCGCTAACTACATCCAGCTCCTGATCTACGCCAAACCAAGCTGGGATAACGACGTGATGTATGCAGATTTGCTGGCTGGTCGCCAGCTGGCCGCTACCGACCCCAGCCCACAGCCGCTGCATGGCCTCGAAGGGCAGGCCGAAGCCTGTATACATCACAATACGCTGACCGACCTGGGCAGGATTACAGTTCCCAGCCTCGTTATTGGTGGACGGCAGGATCAGTTCACTCCCGTCTGGATGAGCAACGAGGTCGCCGGCGCTATCCCCGGTTGTGAACTTCACCTTTATGAAGAAGCCGGGCACGCCTTCCACTGGGAATGCATTGATGACTTTAACCCACGCGTCCGGAACTGGTTACTGAACCACTAACTCCACTACAAAAGCGCCCTTTACGTACTCGTATATGTCAACTTTTTCGCCCCCCGACTCGCCAATCCGTTCATCGGCCGTACCCATTGGATTTAACCTGTTAGCCTGGTCGGCGCCCATATCCGAAAAAATGCACCCCATTGCCGAGCGGCTTAAAACCATTGGCTACGACGGTATTGAATGTTTTATTGATAACCAGAACGTTGCCGCTTATCGGCAATTTGGTGACCATTTGCAGCAGCTTGGCTTGCAGAGTACAACGGTGATGGTTGTCGGACCCGACGAAAATCCGGCCAGCGAATCGGCTAACGTTCGTGAACAGGCGGTTGCGTATCTAAAAGGCGCTATCGACCGCGCCCACGCGATGGGCGCTACGGTCATCTGTGGCCCGATGCACTCTGCCTTTGCTACGTTCAGCCGACGCGAGCCGCAGGCGGAGGAATACGCCCGTAGTGCGGAGGTTCTGCACGCAGCGGGTGAATATGCTCAGCAGGCTAACATCATTCTGGCGCCCGAAGCGCTCAACCGCTTTGAGTGTTATCTGTGCAACACCATGTCCCAACTGGCGCATCTGATCAGGCTGGTTGACCACCCGAATGTACGGGCCATGTTCGACACGCATCACGCCAACATGGAAGAGAAACGCTTTGCTGACGCCATCCGGACCATTGCGCCGGTCTTGGCCCACGTTCACATCAGCGAGAACGACCGGGGTACGCCCGGCGACGGCCATATTCCCTGGGACGATACGTTCCAGACGCTGGCCGAGGTAGGTTATACGGGCTGGATGACGATTGAAGCCTTCACGCGGAATGACGTTGATTTTGCCAACTCCATCAACGTCTGGCGAGAATATAACGACCCCTGGGACATCGCCGAAAACGGCTATAAATTCATCAAGATGATGCAGGCGAAATACGGCTTAACCAGCTAATTACGTAACGCCGGAAGCCGAAGGCAGCAGCCGCTCACTTTAGTACCTAAGTTAATTCGGGGGTTGCCGGTGAGCGTTGCATTTAAATCCCACCTGTTTAAGACCCGGTGGTGGTTCCGCTTCCTTCCTTCCAATCGTTTTATGCCGCCAAATGGCGATAACGTTCGTGTCAGCATGATGATTGTCAGGGTTGTTTTCGCACAGCCTATGATGAATGTCGTAGGCTTTCTGGTAATCATCAATAAGGCCAAATTGATTTAACTCGGCGGGAAGGAATGTTTCATCAAAGCCTCCGCAGTTGGTCAACGCACTATTGCCATACTCCCAGTCTAACAACTCATAACCCATAAAGTCAAAATTCTCCAGCCTTACCGGTTTGCAATCCTCCGTAGGGTTAATAACGACAGCTAACAGATTGAATCGTTCTCTGGGCTGCATTCTCCGCAATACATAATCCAGTGAAGTGTAAAAGCCTGTTATAAACAGACCATCCGTTACGAGGTATTTCCAATCCTCCGTATTGTAATCCCTCTCCGGATCTTTATAGTCAGGGCCAACTAGGTTTATGTTGAGCATATTGTCAAGTGAAACAAGCTCTTTGATATGGGTCAGCCTACTCCATTGAAGGTAGCTCTCCCACGATAGTCCATGCTCGTCGTAGTTCTGGTCAAATGCACTAAGTGCCGTATAATAGACCGTCATAGCAGTAAGTCGTTATGTTGTCCCGAACCATTAGAAATAGTTTGTGACAAATACTGTAAAAACTTACACTAGCCAAAGAGAATAAAAGCAAGCCAATTTGTTGAATCGCAAATTGTAGCGATCCTCGGCAACAGGATGGTCCCCAAATCGTCGCTTAGATTGCCTGGGAGCATAACATCAGAAAGCCACTTTCTAAAATTACTGTACTAAGTACAGTGGCATGCAGATTTCAAAAGAAAATCGTCGGAAGAAAGAGACGTATGCCGAGCGGAGAGCACTAAAAAGTGCAGGTAAGTAGACTAAATAACTATTTGAATCGGTACAATAGTCGGGGCCAAAACCGCAGAAGCGTACTCGGAAGCAGTCATCCTACTCTTCGTCAAGACCTTCGTGCGAGGCTATACCAATAGTTACGCCCCCTTCTTGCTCCATTACATCTGCTAGTGTTTTTTAACCGTTTGGCGATTCATCAAGTTGACGCTAAAATCGGGGCAATAATCAGATTGATTATTGCCCCGATTTCTTATTTCAGGGCTTTTTCATCAACCAGGCGAGGTTGAAGCGGTAATGCATACTGCTGCTTACCAAATGAATCAGATTATCGGGCGACTGCGTAATAGCCAGATAACCTTTGGGCTCAGCGTGGGTAGCATCCATCATGAATGCGCCCGTCCAGGCTCCGCCGTTGAGGTAACGCTCCCGACCATCGGTCAGGAGTTTTTTCACCGGCCAGGTTTTACCCTCATCAAAGGACAGGGCTGCGTACATGCCGTAACCTTTAACGGCTTTTCCCTGCCCATCGAAAAACAACATGTCTTTCCGCTCTTCAGCCGGCGCGTCGGGGTGGTGCGTAAAGGAAATTAGCAGAATCGGACCTTCGTTGAGCCGGGTCAGAATTAGCCGCTGTCCGCTCCAGACGGGCGGAAACTCCGATGCCGAATAAGTCCAGCTTTTCCCCATATCAGCCGAAATACTCATGGGCATCCGCAGCCCTACGCTATCGGGTCCGGGAAGGTCGTCTTTGCGGCCAAAGGCCATCAGCCGGCCGTCTTTAAGCTGCACGACACCTGCATGGATACCCGCAATGAGGCCACCCGTCGCTCCTACCCGAAAGTCAGGTTTCTTTCGGTCTGTATAGGGTGCACTCCAGCTTTTCCCCTTATCCCGGCTCACCCAGACCGCCGTTCCTCCGGTAGGGCCGGGGTCCGCATCGCCAGGCTGAATCAGCCAGCCTTCGCGCGTCTGTAACAGTCCGGCAATCACCTGATGGCGCTTATCGTGTTCGGGGGCCGCCAGGACAGGTGCCGACCAGGTAGCGCCGTTGTCATGGCTTTCGCGCAGGGCCACCGCCAAATCCTGCCAGTCGCCGTCAACTTCGACGCCGTTCGTGTGGTATATCGTTCCCTTCCCATCATTAAGTAGTGCCGTACCAGTCATGTTCCGGTCGGGTACTTTAAAAAACTCGGAGGGCACGTCCCATTGGGTTTGTCCAGCCCGCAGCCGACTGGCCAGGATGGTCATTTCCCGGCCCGACTCTTCGTTAGTCGAGAACCAGGCCGCCAGCAAGTCCCCGTTCGGGCACCACGTCAGGGCCGGGCAGTGATTATGGCCAAAGAATGGCACTCCGGAATCGCAGTCGGGCTTATGGACGTAGCGGATCGGCTCCAGAAACACCGGCTGCGTGGCCGATACGGGCTGCCAGCGGTAAACCTGTTGGGAGACCTGCCGGGCGTTGGCCGCAGGTGGTTGAGCCGGAGCGGGTTTCGAAGCAGGCAGATCGCCCTGCACGACCCGAAAACCGACGATCCAATTTTTATCATCCGGAATCATCCCCTGCCGGTTCGCCGAGCGCAGGTACCGCACGGGCGTACCATGACTGCCTCCGCGCGTCACCCGAAACAACCCACTCGCCCGGCCAACCGGGTCGGTCTGGCTCTGGTCTCGTCCACTGTCTGTCGGGTAAGGTCCATACCAGTCGGCGCACCACTCCTCAACGTTGCCGTGCATGTCGTGCAGCCCCCACGGATTAGCGGGTGTCTGTCCGACGCGCAGCGACACAACGACCGGATCACGATCCGTTTTCTGATTCTTGTGAAACGCCTGCGGTAAACGGCTGCCCGCTGAGTAATCGGTGACCGTACCAGCCCGGCAGGCATACTCCCATTCAGCTTCAGTGGGCAACCGGTAGGGTTTACCTTCCTTTTTGGAAAGCCATTCGCAGAAAGCGACTGCTTCAGGGTAGCTGACAAACACGACCGCTTCATCGTCGGCCGTCGAGAACCCCCGCTTGCCGCGCAGACTGCGGTGAGCCGGGTCGAAGGCTTCGTACTGGGCGTTGGTCACTTCAGTGGCGGCCATCCGAAACGGCTTCGTGATGCTGACACGGTGGACGGGCTGCTCATCCCCATCCTCGCCATCGCGCTCCGAACCCATGTAGAACGAACCCACCGGAATGTCGATAAGGCGCATTCCGACCGAATTCACCGTTTGCCCATAGCCGACGGACGATCCTATACCGAACACCAGTAACCAACGTAACGCATTCATATTAACTTAGTTTAAAGACCCAAACCGGTTGCCCGGCCAGTTGCTGCCGAATTTTTTCGGGAATAGTAACCGTTGCACCGGTGCCTGTTTTCTTCCAGTTCAGCGGCTGTTTTACCCCCAGCAGGGTCAGCGTTTTAGCTGGAGCCATGGGCAGGGGAACCGTAACGGGCAGCACGGTTTCTGACTCGGCAGGCAGGTAAGAGGCATAGCTGGCCGTACCGTTGGTTGTAAAGGCCCAGTTGTCCTGCCGGTAAGGTGCCAGCGGTTTGGTACCGTAAACCGACTCGCCGTTGACCTGTAGCCAGTTGCCAATCTGCTGCAGACGACCATACGCTTCCTCATGCCATTCGCCATCGGGGCCGGGGGCAATGTTCAGCAACAGGTTGCCGTTTTTAGCGACCACATCGACCAGCGTCTGCACGAGCTTCCGGGCCGATTTAAAGTTTTCCTTCGGAATATACGACCAGCTATTACCCATGGTCATGCAGGTTTCCCACGGAATCGGCATGTAGTGGTCCGGTATCTGCTGCTCGGGCGTTACGTAGTTTTCAAACTCGCCCGACACTGTGCGGTCAACGACCAGCAGACCGGGCTGGTGCTGGCGGGCCATTCCCGCAATGCGGGCCATGTTGATGTCCTGGTTGTAGGGAATGGTGCGCTGCCAGCTCACCGTCGAATCGATGGTGCTGAACGGCCGCACCCAGCCCCCATCGAGCCAGAGAATATCTACCTTACCGTAGCCGGTCATCAGCTCCTGAATCTGGTTGTACGTAAAGTCTGCGAACTGTTTCCATTCATCGAGATACTTCTTCGGGTCGTAATTGACGTTGCGGTCTTTAGGCGGAAAATACGGTTTCCAGTAATGCTCGTTATGCCAGTCGGGCTTGGAAAAATACGTGCCGACCATGAAGTCCTGCTTTCGGAAAGCCTCCAGGATTTCTTTAGTTACGTTGCTGCGCGGGTTCGACGCGAATGGCGATTTGGCACCGGTGATTTTGTAGTCGGTCTGCTTTGTATCGAACATGCAGAAGCCGTCATGGTGCTTGGTTGTAAAGACCATGTATTTCATGCCGGCCCGATGAGCGGCATCGGCCCAGCGTTCGGGATTGAATTTTACCGGGTTGAAGGTCGTCTGGAGATTTTCGTAGGCTTTCTTGTACTCATACCAGTTCGCCGAGGCCGGGCCTTTACGTTCGCACCAGCCCTCATCTTCGGGACAGAGTGACCAGGACTCCACGATGCCCCACTGGCTATAGGTGCCCCAGTGCATGAGCAGACCAAATTTCCGGTCCTGCCACTGGCCCAGCTTCTGCCGAACCGGCCCGTCTTTGGGCCAGACGTATTTCGAATGATTTTGCTCAGAATGCTGCTGAGCGAAGGTCGCGACCGACACCAGCAGGGCCGCGAGACTTACGTAGAAACGGTTCATAGTCGATATAAGCGTAAACGGTAGAGCAGGGCTACTTCCCTGCTAGCTAAGGTATTTGCTCGCCTTCCAGCAGGCTTTGCAGGACGTAAGCCTGCGTACCGCGCAGCTTGGCCATCTCGCCGAGCTGCGACAGTTCGATGGACAGATTATCCCGGTAATTAGGCAGGCAATATTTATCAATGGCTTGCTCAATGGGCCGCGTAACGGCCTTTTCGGCCTTGGCTAAGACGCCGTTGATAATCAGCAGTTCAGGATTGAACAGATGCACCGTCGTTGATAAGGCCCGGCCCAGTTCGCTGCCCACATCGCTCAGCAGATCAATGGAAAAGGCGTCGCCCGCGTTGGCCTTGGCGATGATGGTTTCAATATCAATCTCGTCGGGGGAAACGCCCGATAGCAGCGACACCCGACCCGCTTCCAGCCCTTCTTTGGCCCGCCGGATCAGCGACGAAGCCGACGCGAGGGTATCAAGACAGCCCACCTTGCCGCAGGCGCATAACTCACCGTCGGTTTTCATCTGGATATGCCCCAGTTCACCGGCAAAACCCGATGTGCCCTGCAGAATCTCGCCGTTGACGATAACGCCCAGTCCGACGCCCCAGTCGATGTTAATGGACAGCACGTGCTTTTTGCCCTGCGCCAACCCAAATCGGTACTCGCCAAAAATGGTTGCTTTGGTGTCGTTGATCAGGTAAACTGGCGCGTCGAATGCCGATTGCAGGAGCTGCGCCAGCGACGGTTCCGGACCATTCAGCTTGCGGTAGGTATAGTTAACGCCCTGTGCCGGGTTCACCAGTCCCGGCAGCGCGGCTCCTACCCCAATCACCATCCAGCCTTCGGCCTGGATATGCCGGGCTACCTGCTCCAGCGGTTCCTGCAGATGACGCAGAAACAGGGGGGAATTGACCAGGTGCAGATTCAGGTCCTGCCGGAAAACAACCTCGTTCAGCAGATTGAAAACTACCAGCTTGGTATCGTGCAGACTGCTGTCGAGCACGACCGTTACGTAGCGGCTGGGGTCAAGGGCGTACAGCGAAGGCTTACGTCCGTATTTTGCCGTGCCGGTGCCGATGCCCCGTACCCAGTGGCCAATGCTTAACTCATCAATCAGGGCCGTAGCCGATGGAATACTGGTGTGCAACCGACTGGACAGCTGCGAGATTGTCCGCGACTCGAAGCGATAGAGCTCGCTGATGATATGACGTTTAAGCTTGTTTTTCTTCGTATCAATGACGGAAAAAACGGCATTATCCTGCATGATGGTATGTATGCGTTGCCTCTGCTGGCTCCATTGCGCCAGCCGGGTTCAGGGTTCGAAAGAAAAGCATTAACCAGAGTGTTTATAATGTAGGCGTAACCCCCGCCTTTTTAAGTTTCCCTACAATAAACTCACCAAGCGCCTTCCCCTGCGCCTGACCGTTCTCAATGGCGTCCCGGTAATGAATACCGCCGTAAAGCCGGGAGATCGCGGCTTCGTCAGCGGCCTGCCGGAACGAAGCGAACTTTCGTTCCGGCAATTCAAACAGAATTTCGGTAGTATCCGTAAAGGAAAAATCAGCGCCAATCAGGTAGGTCAGCAGCTCGGCAACGGCCGTTGAGATGACACTATGGCCGCTGGTGTACTCCGGAAATGGGGGTGTCTGCAAAAGGGGCTGCCAGCGCACACTGATGTACCGGTTGATGACCGTTTCGGGACGTACCCGATTGCTGCGGTACTTCTCATCCCAGCAGCTGATGAAGGCGTCCATCAGCGTCATAGCCACCAGCGAATGCACCATCAGGGATTTGTCGAACGACAGTTTGGCCTGGCTGGTGGCGATACTCGTGATGTTCATCCAGTGGCCGCCCGGACTGATTTTTTTGAACCCAATCGACATGTGCCCTGACGTATTAATGGCAAACGGATTGCAGTCCCAGTACGAAGCAATGAACCGTTGCTCGTCGGTCAGCGTATTCCCGACCTGATACACTTCATGGGCCAGCCGGTAGAACGCGCTGGTCGTATCTTTGCTGAACGGAACGGGCGGACGGGGCGCAAACTGATTGCAGGAGTCAATCACCATCGGACGGATGGTTTTCCAGTGCGGCTCAATGGCTTCGATGTATCCCGGCGGAGTTGGATACCAGTAATCGTCCTGCTTGGTAGGGCGGTAGCGCGTCCGGGCGCTCAATTTGCCGTAGTTATCGGCGGCTGCGTAGCTCAGAATCGTTTTGGCAACCTCCTGCGCCACCCGAACTGATTGCCCTATCAAGGGCTCGGCATAACCTTCAGCTTTTAACTGGTCGATCAGCTTCTGCTGTTCTTCCTCCAGCATGGAGCCCGACGGCAGAATTAGCCGACCCGTTTCCAGAATGCAGTAGAGAGCCGCAATCCGGTAATCATACCGTTCCTTACTGTTTATCTGGATGTGGGGGAAATTGCGCGTAAACGACGCTGGTGATACAATGCCGTTACGCTGCTGCGCCACAATCTCGTGTGCCCCGAGCAGGCAGTACGTATAGAACCGACTGGCTGCGGGCGGGTTGACAACGTCATGAATCATCACCATCGTCACGGCAAACACCGTTGGCTGGAGACGCGCGGCCAGATCGGGTTTAACCGGCCGGGCCTGCACCAACTGGCTCAGCAGCAGGCACGCCAGCAAAAGTTGTTTCATGGCTTTCCAGGTTTATACACCTGAAGGGGCTGGCCGAACGCGCCAATGACCAGGTACGTCTGCGGTCCTATCTTCAAGTCGATTACCGATTTAACATCGCCCGTCACCGACAGACCCGACTGGGGCTGGCCGACGTAGTTGAAGTCACCCTTGCCATTACCCGCCAACAGGCAGCCGTAGTTCGCGTCCATGCTACCAAGTTTGAGCCGGTTATCGGACTTATTGCCGAAAAGCAGCAGATCAACGTTACCGTCGTTGTTAAAATCACCCGTTTTGAGACTGGTTACCGGAGCGAACTGCGCCTGAGCGGGCAGTACGTGCTTCACAAACCGGCCGTTCTGGTTCATATAACAGACAGAACGTTCTTCGGTGACGGTCAGTTTCCTGGCTTTCGCCAGTTCCTCCGTCGGGAGGATATCGGTCACTTTTGCGCTGGCGTAGTCTTTATAAAAACCAAATCGTTTACGCATGGCGTAGATCTGATCGTTCAGTTCATCGCGGCTGACGTAAGGATAGGACTGTCCCTGAATATAAAAATTAAAGAACGGGTCAACCGAGCCATTCCCATCAAAATCAGCGTAGTAGAGTTCGGCTGGCTCTTTTGACGTAACCCGAATCTGCGAATTACTGCCCAGATTCCCGGCTATGATGTCGTTTCGGCCATCGCCGTTTACGTCGGTCACGGCCAGCGACAGCCAGAACCCGTTTTCGGCTTCGGGAAAATACTGACTGGTTTTATCCACGAAACCGGCTTTAGTATTCTGGTAAATGGTTACGGGCATGAATTCTCCGCAAATGACCAGATCCAGCCGACCGTCGCCGTCCAGATCGGCCCACTGCGCGTCGGTAACCATGCCCACCGCCGAGAACGGCACCGCGACGACGGCGAATTCACCTTTCCCATTGTTTTCCAGCAGGTAAGACGTTGGGGTTTCGGGATAACGCCCCGGCACGACCCGCCCGCCCACGAACAAATCCAGGTCGCCGTCGCCGTCGTAATCGCCCGGACGCACGCAGGATTTGCTGCTGGCGCTGATGTTTGGCAACGGGGTTGCGGTCAGGCTCAGGTTACCCCGGCCATCGTTGAGATACAGCTCATCCTGCAGCGAAGCCGTGTTGGCTTCAAACAGCGAGTAGCCGCCTTTAGCTACGTATAGATCGTCGTAGCCATCGCCGTTCGCGTCGAAGAAAGCGGCAGCCGCTACTGCCGACAGTTTCTCGTCGCCAATGGCCAGCTTATCCAGTTTTTTAAACGTTCCTTTCTGCTGCTGCCAGACGCTCCCTGGGTTTGTCTGGTCGCCACTCACGAACAGATCCTCCAGACCGTCTTTATTTACGTCGCCCTTCGCCAGAACGGGACCGGTATGCGAATACATCCACAGCATCAACGGCTGCCGTTTGAAGTCGTTTTCCGTATAGCCTTCGTGGGTCAGCTTCAGCGGAAGCTGGGTCTTCGTGAACAAGGCATTTGGAGCTTTGGCTACCGGCAGAGCGGTTGGCTTTGCCGAAACCGCTGCCTGCTGAATAACCAGTTGCTGATTGACGGCGACGCGGGTCAGCGTCTGTTCAGACTGGTCCGGCCAGCTAATCCGGATCGAATCAATGACGGTTGCCGTTCCCAGACCAAAATGCAGGGTAGTCGGCTGGCAGGACAGATACCCCCGAACCGGATTGAGTTCCTGATACTGCTGCACACCGTTTGCAAACAGGCTAACGCGGGCACCCACCGCCTGCTTCTTCCCGACTGTCGGCACCAGTTTCAGTTGAATAAACGCGTTTTTGGACTGTTCGCGCGCCAGATTTTGATAGACGAAGGCGGGTTCGTTTATATTGTTAACGATCAATTCCAGATCGCCGTCATTGTCGAGGTCGGCATAAGCCGCTCCGCTCGAAACCGAAGGCGCCTGAAAGCCCCAGTCGGCCTGTTTGTTGGCAAACGTCAGGTCGTGGTTGTTACGAAAAATGTAGTTCGGGACTTTCGTGGCGGGCATAGCCCGGACGAGGTCCATCAGCTGCACCGACTCGCGGTTGATAGCCTTCTTCACTTTGTAATCGCCCCAGTACTTCAGAAAATCCTTATTGGTGTAATCGCGCAGATACCCATTCGTGATGAATAAGTCTTTGTAGCCATCGTTGTCGAAGTCGGCCAGCAGGGGCGACCAGCTCCAGTCGGTATTAGAAACACCCGCGAGCTGGGCAATCTCGCTGAACGTACCATCGCCGTTGTTGAGCTGAAGCATATTCCGCATGTATTGTTTCTGCAGATTCTGCTGCACCATGAGCTCAAACGATTCATAGTTTTCCTGGAGCTGCAACAGCTTCTGCCGCCGGTTGTCTTCGGGCAGCATATCCAGCGACATGACGTCGGGCAGGCCGTCGTTGTTGTAGTCGGCAATATCAACGCCCATCGAAAACTGCGGCAGGTGCCGGAACCGCAACTGCGTTTCGTCGCGGAACGTACCGTCCTTCGCATTAATGTAGAGGTAGTCCGGCTCGTTGTAGTCGTTGGTTGCGTAAATGTCGGGCCAGCCGTCCTGGTTGACATCGGCCACCACCACGCCCAGCCCAAAGGTCAGCGGATACTGGTGGATTCCGGCTTTTTTCGATACATCCACGAAGTGGCCGTTCTGATTTTCGAGCAGTTTATTTCCGGCCAGCTCATCGGTTTCGGTGTGCAGCCGGGCCAGCTGCATGTTGTCGTATTTCTTTACGTTATGATGCAGGAGAAATACGTCGAGGTCGCCGTCTTTGTCGTAGTCAAAAAACGTAGCCTGCGTACTATAGCCGGGATCATCCAGCCCGTAATCTTTCGCCTGTTCAATGAAGTGGACGGGCACGCCATCGGCGCTGCCCTGATTAATGAAGAGCTGATTTCGGCGTTTGGCCTCGTCGACCTTTCCGGAGTAGCAAACGTAAATATCCAGCCGTCCATCGCCGTTTACATCGGCCAGACTGACACCGGTTTTCCAGCCCCCTTCCCGACCGCCTAACTCGGGCGAAGCTTCGGCCGTAATGTCTTTGAACTTCAGCCCGCCCAGGTTCAGATACAGCCGGTTCGGTTTCAGATTAGCGGTAAAGAAAATATCCTGCAGGCCGTCGTTGTTCAGATCGCCAACGGCCACGCCCCCGCCGTTATAAAAATATTCGTAGGCCAGTACGTTCAGGCTTTCGTTCTCATCAATCACATTGCTGAATTCAATATTTGTCTGCTTCGGCGAAAGCAGTTGAAACAGCGCCGATTGCGCGTTGGCAACCGAAACGAACAGACACAGCAGCCCCGCGGCTACGGCATATAACCGTACCGTAGAGACTAACCTAATCCGTTCGCTTACAGTGAAGAAGAAAAGCATACGTACTCAGAACGCATAAACGCTTCAGATAGCGTTAAAAATAAACTGAACAGCTAAGACGCCCAAATAGACCTCTTAGCTGTTCAGATAATCCGTTGCACTATTTATCCCACCAGACGCGGCTGGTCAGCAGATCGCCACCGCTTAGTCGGCCCGCGGCTTCCGTGTAGTTAACCCGGTTATTGAGCACTTCGGTCGACAGATAAATCATCCGGCGTGGAATCTGGGCGTTTGTTACGTTACCCGGATAGTTGACCGGAGTCAGCTGCGGATAACCCGACCGACGCCAGTTGATCCAGGTTTCGATGAAATTGAACATGGAACCCGTCTCGATCCAGTACTGCGTATTGATCATCTTCAGCGACGCTTCGGTCGAGGAAACGTCCAGCGGAAGAGCCGCTGCGAAGGCCTGAGCCGTTGCTGCCGGAATGGCCGCGCTGGGGTCGAGCTGCGCCAGAGAGGTCATGGCAGCCGCAACGCCGTTACGATAATGTTCAGCGGCCGTGCCGGGCACGTTCCAGCCCCGCACTTTAGCTTCGGCCAGGAGCAGTTCCGTTTCGGCATAGGTCATCACCATCAGCGTTCCATTCCGCTTCAGATAAACCGAGATACGGGGCCGCGAATAGCCCCCCAGCGGGGCAGCGTCAGCGCCGGTTCCGGTAGCGCCCGGATAGCCCGGCGCCCGCCGAACGTCCGTAGCGCCCCCGCTCAGATCATATCCATTCGGCAGACCCACCTGAATGGCCGGATCGTTATTGCCGGCCAGGGTCTGGTTGGCGTTGTTAGCAGCGCCCGGCTGCGGCACCTCAGCAACCGCGCCCAAACGAGGATCATTCGTTGACTTCAGCGCGTCGATAAACGTCTTTGACCAGCGCAACTCCCGGAAATCGTCGGCTACCTGATACACGTTATAGATACCCGAGGTCGCGTTATTGGCATCGGCTGTTTCGCGTGCATTGTCGTCAATGGACGTAAAGACGCCACCCGCAACGGCTTTTTCAGCCCAGGTTTTGGCGGTTGCCGGGTCTATTTTGGTCAGGCGCATGGCCGTACGCAGCATGAGCGAATAGCCAAACTTCTTCCATTTGGCAATGTCGCCCCCGTAGAACAGATCGCCGGTTGGCTTGGCCTTTGCCGGGTCAAGTGCAGCGGTGGCTGCCTCCAGGTCCGCCAGGGCCGCCATATAAATCGACTGCTGCGTATCGTACTTCGGCGTAGCGATGCCCGACTTCACCTTAAAAGCCTCCGAATATGGGATATCACCGTACACGTCCGTGCCGCGCAGCATATTCATGGCCTGCATGATACGCCCTACGTTGCGCAGGTTGGCATACTGGTCTTTCCCCTCCGTCAGGTTGATCATCTCGGCCAGTACCGCGCCTACGGAATAGGTACTATTGAACAGAGCCCCTTGATAACTCGTCGAGTTCTGGGTATTTACGTACTTATCTCCGTTGCCGTAATAGGTGAACGTAGACGCCAGAATCTGCATAGCCGGTGCCTGATACAGCATGCTGTTATAGCCCAGATTGATAAAGGCGTTCTGGGCGTTGGGCAGAAAGTAGTTCGGGTCCCAGTTAGCCGCACTGGCTTTAGTGGGGTCTGTATTAATGGCATCGAAATTCTCGGTACATCCCGCTGTCAATGCCAACAGAAGCGATGCGATATAGATTAGTTTACGGTTCATAGTCTTCGGTTATTTTTTGAAGCGGGCATTTAACGTGAAGCCGTAGGTACGGGTTGGCGGAAGCTGCTGGCCTTCGATACCGGCATACCGCACATCGGATGAAATCCCGGCCTCCGGATCAAAGTTCTCCGTATGCCGCAGCAGCGTAGCCAGGTTCCGGCCAACCAGCGAGAGCGAAACAGCTTCGAATGGCAGCTTGCGGAACAGCTGGTCGGGCAGGTGATAGCTCAGTACAACCTGCCGCAGCTTGATGAAATCCGAACTGTATACGTTCAGCTTCGAAATATTCGTTACCAGCGCCGGGTAGTACTGATAGGCCGGTACGTTCCGGGTGTTGGTTTCGCCCGTTGCCAGTACGCCATTGGCGACTACGCCGGTTTCACGACCTGCCAGCGTCATTTTGTTCAGGCCGTCTACGATCGAGTAATGGCTCGTTGCCGACAGCACCTTGCCGCCAAACTTGTAATCGAACAGGAACGAAAGCGAGAAATTGCCGTAGTTCAGGTTATTGTTCAACCCGCCGTAGAGGTTCGGCAGGGCCGAGCCCATCGGCGTCAGCGCTCCCCGGACCGGAATACCATTACTGCCAATGATGATTTTTCCGCTGGCATCATACCTGTAGTCATACGCCAGGATCTGCGCAGCGGCCATGCCCTTCACGTGCGCTACGTTAGCGTTCAGCGGCCGGTAGGTACCCAGCCCCAGCGTGGTTGTGCCGCCCGGTCCGTCAATATCAACGATGGTGTTTTTAACACTGGTGATGTTAAAGGAAACGTCCCACTTAAACGACCGGCTGACGGCCGGCGTACCCGTTACCAGCAGTTCGAGACCGGTATTACGGGTTGACCCCAGGTTCAGAACCTGCGAGGTATAGCCGGTAGCAATCGACAGCGGACCGCTTACGATCTCGTCCTGGGTCTGCCGGTTGAAATAAGCCAGGTCAACGCCGAAACGGTTGTTGAGGAACTTCGTTTCGAAACCTACCTCAAACTCTTTCAGCCGGAAGGGCCGCAGATTGAGGTTGGGCAGGGTTGAGCTGAAGCTGCCCTGGGGCAGGCCATTATAGGTGTTCCCCAGCGAATAATACTGACTGGTCAGATACGCATCGAAGGCTTCGCCACTGGTTTGCGCGTAGGAAGCGCGCAGTTTACCGAAGTTCAGCACCGTTGGTTTCCACAATTCCGAAAAGACGAAGCTGGCTGAAACCGAAGGCGCAAAAATGCCCCGGTTAGCTGCCGGCAGGGTCGAGTAGATATCATAACGACCCGTTGTCGATATGGTCAGGTAGTTCTTGAAGTTGAAATCCGCCGTGTAGTAGGCCGACTGCACCTGCCGTTCGTTGTAGCCGTAGGACTGACTCCGCGATAGCGTGTTGGTGATCGTGTACAGGTACGGAATGCTCAGCTGGTTACCCGAAATACCGATGCTCTCCAGTTTGTTCTTACGTAAGTTGGCACCCAGCGCTACGTTCAGGTTCAGGTCCTGCGTCAGATTCCGGGTGATGCCCAGCAGGCCGTCGATGTTCAACTCCGTGGTCTGCGATTTGCTCTGGCTCACCGATCCCAACCGCGAATAGGCCGTTCCAAACGGCGTAATGCCAAAGTTACCGTCGTTGATCAGGTCGTAGCCGATCCGGCCCTGCAGATAAATCCAATCCGCGAACTGATATTTACCCGTAACGGCCGAGATGAGCCGTTTCCGATCGAACCGATTTTTAAACTGGTTGACCACAAACCAGGGGTTGGTTTTGTAGGTATCGTCGCTGAAGGTCATCTCGTTGCCCGTAATCGGATCGTAGCCGGGTTTCAGCGCTTCCTGATTGAAGCTCGTTGCCAGCAGATAGATACCATAGTTGGCGTTCTGGGGGGCATCCATCAGGTTAGGCCGGTTGATGTCCTGCTGGTCGACGTAGTTGGCCAGCACGCTCACGTCGAATTTGCTGGTTACCTTCTGGTTGATGTTCAGGTTGATCGTTTTCCGTTTCAGCCCGCTGTTTCGCAGCACGGCCTGGGCATCCAGCGACGACAGCGACATCCGGAAGCTGGTCTGCTCGTTACCACCCGACACGGCAATGGTGTTGGTGAGCGTCGTGGCGGTCCGGTAAAACTTCTCCAGGTTATCCTTTACGGCCGAATATGGATACTGCTTGCCGTCGAACTGCGTGTAGGGTGCTCCGTCCAGCTTTTCGCCCCAGCTATAGATACCCGAGTTGCGGGCGCTGGAGACGTCGGTTGGCCGTTTACCCTGCGTTCCCTGACCATACTCATACTGGTAGTCAGTATAATTAATGATCTGGTCGGCCTGGATGTTGCCATTGTATTCAACCGAGAGACCGCCGTTTTTGCCGCTCTTGGTCGTGATCAGAATCACGCCGTTGGCGGCCCGCGTACCGTAGAGTGCCGAAGCCGTTGCGCCCTTCAGGACGGTCATCGTTTCGACGTCGTCGGGGTTGATGTTGGAAATCCCGTCGCCGTTGGTCGAGCCACCCCACTCGCCCGCGTTTCCGCGCGAGGTGTTGTCCATCGGTATACCGTTGATGACAAACAGGGGGCTACCTCCGTTAAAGTTACTGACCCCGCGCAGGTTGATCCGGGAAGCCGAACCCGGTCCGCCGTTGGCCGGAGCAATGTTCAGACCCGCCACGCGCCCCTGCAGGGAGTTGATGACGTTGGTTTCCCGGGCTACGTTCAGCGCCGAGGACTCAATCGTCGACACCGAATACCCCAGCGTCCGGGTGTCGCGCTTGATGCCGAGGGCCGTTACGACGACTTCGTTCAGCGCAGATTCACCCGGCAGCAGTTTGATGTTGAACACCGACTGATTACCAACCGTCACTTCCTGACGGGCGTAACCGATGTAGGAGAACACCAGCACGGCACTACCGTCGGGCACCGAAATTCGGAAGTTTCCGTTCGCGTCGGTGTTGGTACCTTTGTTGGTGCCCTTGATAGTGACGGTTGCTCCCGCCAGCTCATTCCCTTTTTCGTCCGACACTTTGCCCGTCACGTCCCTGTCCGCTGCCCAGACGGGTGCCTGAATCAGGAGAACCCATGCCCCCAGCAGGAGCAAAACCTTCGCGAAGGTTCCTCGTAGTTTTGGTTTCATAAAATTCAAATTAGTTAGTTTGAATGGTACTCCAGGTACTAGCTACTTTGTCGTCAATCCCGGACGAGCCTCCCCTCATCCATGATATTTATCTCATTTGGCCAACACCTTGTTGAGACAAATATATTTTTTACTTTTTAAAAAATTTTAGAATTATGTATCTCAATCTTAACAATTTTTGAATTATCACAAATTTACAATAAATTAATCCTAAGCCTATGTTCTTAACCGTTCGTTAACGTCTGT
Organism: Spirosoma taeanense; assembly: GCF_013127955.1. Classification (NCBI taxonomy): domain Bacteria; kingdom Pseudomonadati; phylum Bacteroidota; class Cytophagia; order Cytophagales; family Cytophagaceae; genus Spirosoma; species Spirosoma taeanense. The sequence goes on along the minus strand of NZ_CP053435.1, from coordinate 1,799,196 downwards.
ACCGGACTGAACCCGAACCGGGTACGGCCGCTATTCATCCCAGCTATACGATAGTTTTAGTTCACAATCCTGCTTCGTACAGGTTCCCATTTTTTTCAATTTATGTTTATGCAGAACCGATTTGTCTTTTTTGCGCTTTTTCTTTTTTGTTTGACCCTCACCGGCTCCTCCGTTGTTCTTAGTCAGTCGGCCTCCCGGCCCTACGTTATCATTGGCTACGTCACCGGTCATGGCTGGACTAAAGATCAGATTGAAGCCCAGAAACTCACGCACATTAATTACGCTTTTGCCATCCCGGCCGAAACCGGCGAGCTGGCTCCGCTGAAGGCCCGTGACTCGGTGAACCTGGCTGCGCTGACCTCGCTGAAAGCCGTCAATAAAGATATAAAGATCTTAATCTCGATTGGGGGCTGGGGCGGCTGTAAATATTTTTCGGATGCCGCCCTGACCGATGCGTCGCGCCGGAAGTTCGCCAACAGCGCCGTGGCCCTGCTGAAAAAGCATCGTCTCGACGGCGTCGATATCGACTGGGAGTATCCGGCGCAGGTCGGCGCAGGCAATATCTTCCGCCCCGAAGACAAACAGAATCTTACGCTGTTCCTGAAAGCCATTCGCGACCGGCTGGACGAACAGGGTCGGCAGGATAACCGGACTGGCCGCAATCATTATCTCTTAACGGCCGCCACGGGTGGCGATACGGCCTTTGTTAACCACACGGAGCTGGGCAAAGCGCAACGCTATCTGGATTACGTCAACATTATGACCTATGATCTGTACCACGGCAACGATAAGGTAACGGGCCACCATAGCCCGCTGTACCAGTCGGCCAAAGGCGATCAGTCACGTAACAGCACCGTCGACGCGGTCGATGGCCACATTCGGGCGGGCGTACCGACCAGCAAGATCGTGCTGGGCCTGCCGTTCTACGGGCGCGGCTGGGCGGACACCCGCGCGCAGGACAACGGACTCTATCAACCGTCCACTGGCAAACATTCGTTTATCAGCCACGACGAACTGGCGGCCAACTACATCAACAGGAACGGCTTTATCCGCTATTGGGACGCCGATGCCAAGGCCCCATACCTGTGGAATCCCACCTCCCGGATGTTTATTTCCTATGCCGACGAAGAATCGTTTACGCATAAACTGGAGTACGTCCGGTCGAAAAAGCTGGCGGGTGTTATGTTCTGGGAATACATCCACGACCTGCAGCAGCAGAAGCTGTTAAATAAGCTGGTGAACGGCCTGGCGCACTAACCCGGCTACGGATGCTGCTTCCGCATTAAGTAGATAAGCTGCAACTCGTGATTTATTGAAGTACGATCAGGCAGCCGACGGTTAATCGGCTGCCTGAACTGGAACCAGCTCGAAAACGCGAACGAATGGATTTACAGCTTCAGGATAAAGTAATTATTGTAACCGGTGGCGCCAGAGGCATTGGCGAAGGAATTGTAAAGGCGCTGGCTGCTGAGGGCGCCATGCCAGTCATCATTGGCCGGACGGAAGCGCATAATCAAGCGACCGTAGCGGCTGTTGAAGCCGCCGGTGGGCGGGCGTTTCAGGTCGTGGCCGAACTGACCCGGCCGGAAGAGTCGGAGAAGGCGGTGAATGCCGTACTTCAGCAGTTCGGAAGGATTGACGGACTGGTGAACAACGCCGGCGAAAACGACGGTGTGGGTCTGGAGTCCGGCGACTACGAACGGTTCATGGCCTCACTGCACAAGAATGTCGTGCATTATTACCTGATGGCCCATTATGCGCTGCCCGCGCTGAAAAAATCGAAAGGCGCCATTGTTAATATCAGCTCAAAAACCGCCGAAACCGGTCAGGGCGGTACGTCGGCCTATGCAGCGGCCAACGGCGGACGTAACGCCCTCACCCGCGAGTGGGCGGTGGAACTGCTCAAGTACAACATTCGGGTGAACGCCATCATCGTAGCCGAATGCTGGACTCCGCTCTACGAACGCTGGATTCAGTCGCTGCCGAACCCCGAAGAAAAACTCGCGTCGATCACCGCAAACATTCCGCTGGGACAACGCATGACCACGGCCGAAGAGATTGCCAGCACCACCGCGTTTCTCTTATCCGAGCGGTCGAGTCACACAACCGGGCAGTTGCTTTACGTCGATGGTGGATACGTTCATTTAGACCGGGCCTTAGCGAATTCCTGATGAATACCCTTGTATGCACCACCCCCGGCAGCTTCGCCTATCAGCAAGTGCCAAAGCCTCTTTTAACCCCAGGAAATGCCCTGGTTAAAATCAGGCAGATTGGCGTCTGCGGCACGGATCTGCACGCCTTTGAAGGAACACAGCCCTTCTTCTCTTATCCCCGCATTCTGGGTCACGAACTGGCGGTCGAACTGGTCGAAGCCGACGGCGCCCCCGATTTCCAGCCGGGAGAAGTCATTACGTTCATCCCGTATTTCAACTGCGGCCACTGCGTTGCCTGCCGGGCGGGTAAAACCAACTGCTGCGTATCGCTGCAGGTTTCGGGCATTCACATCGACGGTGGCATGACCGAATACCTCTCGGTACCGGCGCATTCGCTGGTACACGGCGAAGGGCTGAGCGTTGACGAACTCGCGCTGGTGGAGCCGCTGGCGATTGGGGCTCATGGCGTTCGGCGCGCTGGGGTACAGCCCGGCGAGTTCGTGCTCGTTGTCGGGGCCGGACCAATTGGTTTAGGGATTATGGAATTTGCCCGGATTGCGGGGGGAACGGTCATTGCGCTCGACCTCAACGAAGACCGGCTGGCCTTCTGTCGGGAGAAACTGGGCGTTCCGCGCACCATCAATGCTTCGGATTCGGATGTTATCGAACAGCTGCGGGCCATCACCAGTGGCGATATGCCCACCGTCGTGATCGACGCGACGGGCAGCCTGCGGGCCATGAACACGGCTTTTGCTTACATGGCGCACGGGGCCCGCTACGTGCTGGTGGGCTTACAAAAAGACAATATCAGCTTCAGCCATCCCGAATTTCATAAACGGGAAGCCACGCTGATGAGCAGCCGGAACGCCACGCGCGCCGACTTTGAACAGGTGATTCGCAGTCTGAAAAACGGCCTGATCAATCCCACAACCTATATTACGCACCGCGTCGACTTCGGTCAGGTCAAAAACGAGTTTGCCAGCTGGCTCAACCCGGCCAATGGCGTCATTAAGGCGATGGTCACCATGACGTAAAACGGGTTGATTCTGCCTGGTTTCTTCGTTCACGGTTCGCAATTCCGGTTTTGAGAACGCTTATTCTCTTTCTTTTTTCCTTCCAGTTGGTCAGGGCACAGGCCCTGGTCTGGACACCCGTGCAACCCGGCGTCTGGAAAGCCGTCGTGGGCAAGCCGGAAGCGTATAATCTGCTGACAGCGGCCGGTGCCAAGCCCAGCACATCAGCCTTGGCGAAACTCGGCCCGACACCCTTCCCGCTGCCGCAACCCGCGATTACAGCCCGACTGGTGGATGGTAAGACATATCTGCGCTTTCCGCTCAACCGGACTGAACAACTGTATGGCTTTGGGTTAAACTTCCAGACGGTTCACCAGCGCGGGCGGATTCTGAACCTGCACGTCGATCATTACGGTGGCTCCGACAACGGCCGTACGCACGCGCCGACGCCGTTTTACGTTTCGTCGGATGGCTATGGTGTCTTTATCAATTCGGCTCGTTACCTGACCGTTTATGCCGGTACGGCCGCTCGCAAAGACAGTCCCGACCCGCCTAAATCCAGAGATCGCAATACTGATAAGGCCTGGACGAGCCGTCCCTATTCCGATGCGGTAGAGATACTGGTTCCGGCAGCGGGCGTAGAGATTTACGTGTTCGGCGGGCCGAAACCGCTGGATGTCGTCCGGCGGTATAATCTGTTCAACGGGGGCGGCTGTCTGCCCCCGCGCTGGGGGCTGGGGTTTGTGCAGCGCGTGCAGAAGCTCTACAATGCCGAACAGGTCGAGGCCGAAGCCGCGCAGTTTGAGCAGCAGGGTTTTCCGCTCGACGTAGTGGGGCTGGAACCCGGCTGGCAGAGCAAATCGTATCCCTGCACCTTTGAGTGGGACAAAACTCGTTTTCCCGACCCCGCCGGTTTTGTCGGAAATCTGCTCCGCAAAGGCATCCGGACGAATCTCTGGATTAACCCGTACGTGGCTCCATCGGCCTCAATTTTCAAGTCTATTCAACCTTATACAGCTTCACATACCGTCTGGACTGGCCAGGTGCCGGACCTCTCGCTACCCCAGGCTCAAACAATTCTTTTCGGGCAGCTCGCGAAAGATGGCGTAAACCTGGGCGTCAGCGGCTACAAGATCGACGAGGTTGACGGCTATGATTCGTGGCTCTGGCCCGATGTCGCTACGTTTCCATCGGGTCACGCGGCCGAGCAGATGCGGCAGACCTATGGCCTGCTGGTTCAGCGCTACAGCACCGATCTGTACCGGTCGAGAAATAGCCGCACTTTCGGACTGGTTCGGGCATCGAATGCAGGCGGCACGTCGTTTCCCTACGTCATTTACAACGATTACTACAAACACCAGGATTTCATTACCGCGCTCATCAACAGCAGTTTTGCCGGGGTTCTGTGGACCCCCGAAGTCCGTTCGTCCGAGACGAGCGAAGAGTGGTTGCGCCGGATTCAGACGGTGGTTTTCTCACCGATGGCGATGATCAATGCCTGGGATAGCGGCACCAAACCCTGGTCGTTTGCCGACGTGAGCAAACCGGTGCAGGACATGGCTCTACTGCGAATGCAGATGATGCCGTACTGGTACAGCGAATTCGCCAGATACCACTTCGACGGTACGCCCCCGTTCCGGGCCATGAATCTGGAAGAAGGCTTTACGTCTGAAGTAAAAAATGAGCTGGTTACGACCAGTCTGGAGAAAAATCCCTATGCCGAAGCTGTCCGGAAAGAGATCAAAGATCAATATATGGCCGGTGAGTTTCTGCTCGTAGCGCCCCTCTTTGCCGGACAAACCAGGCGAACGGTTACCCTGCCCAAAGGTAACTGGTACGACTTTTACACGGGCGAACTGGTTGGAAACGGCCAGCAGATCACGGCCTCACCCGGTCTGAACCGTATCCCGGTTTACGTAAAAGATGGCGGGATTATCCCCATGATGCCCTCCCGACTCCACGCGCCTAAAGCTGGCGAAACAGTGCCTGTCGAAGTGCGCTACTACGGCAATAAACCGGGAGTTTACCAGCTCTATGACGACGATGGCGAAACGTTTGCCTACGAAAACGGGCAGTACAGCTTCCGAGCGATTCGCGTAACCCGACAGGCGAACGGGTCGATTCAGGGGACGATTTCTGCTCCGGTGCCGGGTAAACCCAACACGGTTGGTGCCGTTACGTTTACGCAGATGACGAAGTGATGCGGGGCGTTAAGAGCGCGTGGCGTCGTGACTCGATACCCAGTCGAGCGAAGAGATAGCGGCTGCCAGTGATAACTCACCAGCCGCCACAACGCCGGCCATAATCTCGGCCAGCTTGTTGACCTGTCCGGCTCCGGCGCAGCCCATCAGTTCCAGACATTCGCGCTGGGTAGGCAGTCCCGTTCCCCCGCCCACCGTCCCGACAATAAGCGAGGGTAGCGTAACAGACCCGTACAGATCGCCCTCGGACGTGATTTCCTGATACGTGATAGCCGCCGACGATTCGGACAGACAGGCTACATCCTGCCCCGTCGCAATGAACAGCGCGGCCAGTCCATTGACCGAGTGCAGCCCATTGTTATTCGTTCCGGCCAGCCGGGCACCTACGTCGCCGATACGAGCGTGACGCGCCAGTTGCTCGGGCTCGACCTGTAATTCACGGATGAGCAGTTCGCGGGGAATGCGCACCTCGGCCGTCACGCGTTTGCCGCGCGTTCGCAGCACGTTCACCTGCGAAGGCTTCTTGTCGGTGGCCAGATTCGATTCCAGAAAGAAGTGTTCAATGCCGGGGTATTCCTGCAGGATGTAATTGCAGGCCGCCAGCGTGGCTTTGCTCACCATATTCTGACCGGCGGCATCGCCCGTCGCGTAGCCAAAGCGCAGGAACGCCAGCCTGCCGTTCAGGTACGTATCGACGTAGCGGAGCCGGGCGAAGCGCGAAGTTATCTCGGCCTCAGCAGCCAGTTCGCGCTGATGCGTTTCTACCCAGCCGACAAAATTGCGGGCCTGTCGGGCATCGGCAAACTGAAAGACCGGTGCGCGCTGCATGGCGTCGTCCTGAACGGTGCAGAGCACCCCTCCGCTCAGGTTAATAAGTTTCATTCCCCGGTTATAGCTCGCAACGAGCGTACCCTCGGTGGTGGCCATCGGAATCAGAAACTCGCCCTGGGCGTGTTCGCCGTTGACACGTAACGGACCCGCTAGTCCAATGGGCACCTGCGCGACGCCCACGAAGTTTTCGCAATTCCCGCGAACGGTGGCCGGATCGAACGAATACTGGCTTAGGTGATGCGGATTCGTTTGCGAAAACCCGGCTAAAAACTGACGGCGCTTCGCTACGGCATCGGTGGAGTAATCGTTAACGCTGTCGCGCGGAATGCTGTTTGGCGACGACTGGGGCGGCTCATCGGGTTGCAGTTCATCCTCCACCGTCAGCGTTATGGTTCCAAAGGGCTGGGTATAGAGGGTAATCTCAATCGTATGCCTGCCGGGAGCCAGCGGCTGAGCCTGAGCCCGCACCCGCACGGACCGACGTAACGGAAACGCCAGCGGACTCTGCGCCGAAATGTCGCGAACGGATACAACCTCGCCCCCATCTACTTCAAGCGTAAAAGCAGCCGCCGGATAGTCGTGCCCATCAATCCGGGCGCGCTGCAGTCCCGTAAACCGGGCATCGGACAGGCGATTTTTGAGCGAAAAGTAAAAGCCGTCGGCAGTGTTCCGCAGACTGTTGCGGGTATAGAGTTGTTTCAGCAGAACATTCGGAATGAATCGAAACACAGGCAGGGTGTTAGAGCAGGACTTAGATCGGGGATTGGTTACCCCAGGTCTGATTCAAGTAAGCGCCAGAAGAGTTAGTCAGCTGATCCGTGAATCAAGGCTCACCTCGGGCCCAACCCATCAGTAGCCTGGTGGCGTATTGAACCACCCGACCGCACAGGATTTACCGACGGCCGGGTGATGCAAGGCGTCGATATTACTTTTTAAAGATTCGGTACAGCCGCCCCTGATCCGTGATGGCGTACAAAGCCCCGTCGTTACCCTGCGTTACGTCCCGAAACCGCTGAAGCTCATCAGCCAGTAACCGTTCTTCGCCTACTACTTTATTATTCTCAATCACCAGCCGGGCAATGTGCATGCCGCTCAGCGCTCCAACGAACAGATTATTTTTCCATTCAGGAATGGCATCACTGCTGTAGAAGGTCATGCCGCTGGGCGACACAGACGGGTCCCAGTAGTAGACCGGTTGCTCAAGCCCTTCTTTTTGCTGGATACCGGCCCCCACTTTTTCGCCACTGTATTCGATTCCGTACGTAATGGTGGGCCAGCCATAGTTTTTGCCGGGCTGGATTCGGTTGATTTCATCACCACCTCTGGGGCCAAATTCGCCCTCCCACACATCGCCCGTAACAGGGTGGAAAGCCAGTCCCTGTACGTTCCGATGGCCATAGGAATACAGCTCGGGCCGGGCTCCGGCCTGTCCCGCCAGTGGGTTGCCGGGGGCAGGCTTGCCTTCTTTGGTAATCCGGATCACTTTCCCCAGTCCTGAATTAACCGACTGAGCCTGTGGCCGGGTGACCAGGTCGGAACGTTCGCCGGTGCTGATAATCAGATTGCCGTCGTTAGCGATCAGAATCCGCCCCCCATAGTGCAGCGTACCCTTGTAAGCCGGAGTAGCCCGGTAAATAACGGATGCGTTCTCAATCGTTTTCTCATTGGCCGCCAGTTTGCCTTTGGCCACCGCCGTCAGATTACCATCGGGACGCGGTTCGGAAAATACCCAATAGATCATTCGGTTGGTTGTAAATTCCGGATCAACCCGTACGCCCAGCAGGCCGCCCTGTCCCGCCGAATTCACTTTCGGAAGGCCCGTGATCGGCTCGCTTACCTGACCGGCAGGGGTAACGATACGCATCGTCCCCTGTTTCTCGGTAACGAGCAGCCGCCCGTCGGGTAGGCTGGTAATACCCCATGGACTTTCAAGTGCTTCCGTCAGCACCTTGCCCTCGTATAGAGTGGTGGTTTTTACGCCCCCAATTCGGGTCTGGCCCGCAAAAGCGGGGGTATAGTTGGGAGAGTTAGGGTCTTTGGTTTCAACCGGAGGCAGGGTACTGCTGTTGCTGGCCTGAACGGCTACGTTGGTGTTGTTCGCCGTATTCTGACCACAGGCGCCCAGGGCGATTGAAAGGCCGGCCAGAAGTGTCAGCACGCTGCTGGTCGTGCGTAAAGTGTCTTTTTGCATGTTGGGTAAGAGAAATTTATTTAATGCTAACGTAAAAAATGCTGCGTTCGTCCGTAAAGACGGGTGAACATGCAACCACACCTACCCCAACGAACAGCATTCGTTTAGATTGAATTGCAAACAGTGGGTGGTATGGCATCTAAGTATAAACTCCCGTGTTCCATAAAAAGTGCTGGTTTATTTTTTCTAACCAGTGCCCGGCTGCTGCTGAGGCAAAATTTCCCACCTGATTCAGCCCGACCGGCTGGTATTGATTGATACGTAAGCGCAGAACGTATTCAAGAGTTAACCCGGTTAAAGTCTCTGTTTTAACTGGCGCCCCTTCGTAGTTTTGCGCTTTTAATGACAATGTGACTTAAGTGCCTATGAACAAGCCTATCTACGACTTAGCATTAACGCTCTGGAATTATCATCACCTCAATCATACGCTCCGACCAGCAGATGCGATCCTGGTCCTCTGCAGCCACGATGTGCGGGTGGCTCAGCGAGGAGCCGAACTGTTTCTGGAGGGTTGGGCTCCCCTGTTGATCTTCTCCGGTGGTTTGGGCGTCATTACCCGGTCCATGTGGAGCGAACCCGAAGCCGAGCTGTTTGCCCGTATAGCCCTGGAAATGGGCGTTCCGGCCGAGTGTATCCTGATTGAGAATCAGTCGAGCAATACCGGTGAAAACGTTTTGTTTACCCGCCAGCTTCTGGCCGAACGCCAGCCGGAACTGGAGACGTTCATCGTAGTGCAAAAGCCTTACATGGAACGCCGGAGTTTCGCTACGTTCCGCCAGGTGTGGCCCGAAAAGCAAGTGATCGTTACGTCGCCCCAGGATTCCTTTGAAGAGTATCTGAATAAATATTCCCATCCCGGCCTGAGCCCCGACGACGTCATCAGTATCATGGTCGGCGATCTGCAACGGATCAAAGACTATCCCGACAAAGGGTTTCAAATTCCGCAGCCAATTCCGGATGAGGTCTGGGCGGCTTACGAGGCCCTGGTCCGGGCGGGGTATAATCGCCACCTGATTTCCGCTTAAAGCAAATACCTGGTTAGTTTAATCAGTTGGTCAGCCTGATGAGTATGGCGTGTAAAGAAATTTGCTCAAACGTTCATTACGTCACAAATACATAATGTACTTTTAAGCGCTGGATAGCTGCCAGATATCTTTAATTTCTTTATACCTATGAAGTCACTTATCCCATTACTGGTTAGTTTGCTTCTATCGGGCTTTTCGCTGGCCCAAACGGTTCCTCTGCGACGACCGCTACCCATCATTGATGTGCATGTGCACGCCATGCGGGTTAACCCCGGCTTTGCCATTGAGATGTGCCCCTGGTTCCTGAGGGATATGCCCGGTGGCGATCCCAATCAACAGATGCGGGCTTTTCTCAACACCGAATGTGTTGATCCCTTACAACCCGCCAAGTCCGATAAGGAGATGCAGACCGCCGTGCTGGAAACCATGCGTCGGCTGAACATGACCATTATCGCCTATGGCGATCCGCAGATCCTGCGCCAATGGAAAAAAGAAGCGCCCGATCGGGTCATTGCCGGCATTGGCGTTAGTTCCCCGAACGATATGAGCGTCAAAGCCTTTAGTGATTCACTGTCTTCGGGCTTCTACCAGGTAATGGGTGAAGTGGCTCCGCAGTATAGCGGTCTATCGCCGAGTGACCCGTCGCTGGATGCGTATTTTGCCGTCGCCGAAAAGCTGAATATTCCGGTAGGTATTCATATGGGTACGGGCGGGAATGGCATGGCGAACATCAGTCAGGCGAAGTACAGAGCCTCGCTGGGACGGCCTTTCTTACTGGAAGATGTCTTAGCCCGTCACCCCAAGCTGAAGATATGGGTCATGCACGCGGGTTATCCGATGATCGATGAGATGATTGCCCTGATGGGCGCTAATGCATATGTCTATGTCGATCTGGCGGGCTTTATCTGGAGTTATCCCCAGGCCGAAATCCATGCTTATCTCAAACGACTGGTCCAGGCCGGATTCGGTAAACGGATTCTGTACGGTACCGATTTCATGATCTGGCCCAAGCTGTTTGAAACTTCGCTGAGTGTAATTGAAAACGCCGACTATTTGTCGTTCGACCAAAAGCGGGATATTCTGTTCAACAATGCTGTTCGCTTTTTCCGGCTCGATGCCAGCAAATTTAAGTAAACAGCCACTCCGGCGGTGAAAAGGCCGGAATACTATCTGGAAATGGCTACAGGCTTGTTCGCCAAACAAAACCGTCGTCACGTCGCATCGGCCCTTCATCTATATCCCAAATTTGCGGAGATTATACACAAAGCTTACGAGCAGATACCGACGGAGTATGCGGCTCTGTACGTCCTCGACATACGTATCGGTTGCGTTACGGACCAGACTACGGTTCTGGTTCAGCAGGTCGAAAACCTGTACGCGCAACTCCCCCTGATCGCCTTTGAAAAACTGCCGCGCCAGGGCTACGTTCCAGAGCGCAAACTGCTGGTTATAGCCCGCTGCCCGACCGGTTGTGGCGGTGTAGGTTAAATCGCTGGTGAGTACAAACCGACAGGGCAGCTTCCAGAATAAATCGGCGGTAGCGTATTGCGACCAGAAGGCGGTTTTCTGGTTCGGATCGGATGGCCGAAGCGGTAAGGAATACGCAGCCGTCTGGTACATCAGGTTAGCGCTGAGGCCATATTCCAGGCTATTGCTGAAATTCGATTGCAGTCGAATGCCCTGCCCCAAGCTGGCATTTTTTGCCTGGTTCCGCTGATCGTTGATGAAACTAACGGCCCGACTCAGACTTACGTTGGTGGTGAAGGTAAGCCCCAGGTTCGATGGTTGCAGCGTTCGCCCGATGGCCATCGACCCGTTGGCCGACCAATAGCCACCTGCGTTGATAGGCTGCGTTGTCTGCACGCCCGACGGGCTGATGGTCGTTGCCGTAGCCATTCGGTTATTGCTCTGATTCAGGCTGGCAAAGGCTGAAAAGCTGCGGGAGCCCTGGTCTTTAGAGGCATTGTAGATAAGCATCAGGGTATTGTAGAACTCGGGCGCGAGCTGCGGATTCCCAACCCGGACGTTGAGTGGATTGGTGTTGTCGATTACGGGCTGTAGCTGGGTTATGGAAGGCGTCATCAGGCGGGTTCGGTATTGCAGACGCAGGTTCCGATTGCCGGAAAAGGTATAGCTGAACAAGGCATTCGGCAACAGATTGACGTACTGTCGTCGCTGACTGGTATCCGCTGAACGATTATCGAGTTGTAGTAGCGACTGCTGAAGGTCCAGCCCAAGGGCCAATCGGGCCCGGAGTCGCTGGGTCTGGAACGTAGCGCCCGCCCGGTGAAAGGCGAATAGATTATGGAACTGGTTGGAGAGCGGAACATTAACCCGATCGTAAAGCCCCGTCGCTTCCGTTCGGTCGGCCACCTCTCGGTCGGCCTGATTGATGCTGGTGGAATAGGCATACCGCAGCTCCAGTTTTTGCGTGAACGAGATGGGTTCGGTGTACGACACCGTCAGCGTGTTTTGCTGGTTGGAGCTGGTTTGCTGGTTTCGCTGATTCAGCCGGTTCGAAACGGGATTGGTGCCGGTAGAATCATAGAATGTATTGACTGACCCGTTAAATGCCTGCGTTTCCCCATCACCCAATATGGTGTTCAGGTTGAACGAGAGGGTACGGCCTTCGCGTCGGAATTTGCGCATGAACAACAGGTTATTGTAACCAATTAATCCATTACCGGTCGATCCGTAGGCCGTTTCGCCGGTGTTCACCAATGGATTGGCTTGCCCTTTCAGACCGGGTCCATCCAGACCGGGTCCGTCCAGACCGGATAACGTAGAGCGGCTGGATAGCTGGCTGGTAAAATTCGTAGTTAGCCACGACAGACTGGGGGTTAGTCGAAGACTGGTGAGCGAATCTAGTACCCAGTCGAGCCGGACGTTGAACCGATGCGTCAACTGCCGATGCTGCGAATAATTCTGCTGGTCAATCGTCAGCGAACGTCCGGGTAAAATACTCGTGCGTCGGCTTTGCTGGTCGGTCGTGGTGATGGCCTGATTCAGAAAGTAACTGGCTGCGATTTCAGCCCGCCTGCCCCATTTGTCGCGGTAATTGAGACCACCCGCCCGCACTTCGATCACATTGGTGGGTGTCTGACTACCAGTTGGCACGCCACCCTCCGGGCCTCCCACAAAAACGGGCCCTTGTGCTGGTCCGGCGCCCAGCGTAAAATTTTGCTGGTTGAGGTTGTTGGCCTGGCCAATTAGCGAGATCTGGGTTCCCGGCCCGTGTGCCGCATCACCGTCGCCACGGTTGTTGAAACGATTCAGATTCAGTTTTCCCTGGTACCGATTGGCCTCCCCGTCGCGGGCCGTGCCCACTCCCAGCGAATTCTGACCAAAATAGCCTTTCCGTTTATCCCCTTTGAGGGTTATGTTGATGGTTCGCTCCCGGTTGCCATCGTCAATACCCGAAAACTGCGACTGGTCCGACGATTGATCGTACAGCTGCACCTTATCAACAATGTCGGCGGGCAGATTGCGGGTGGCCATCTTCGGGTCATTGCCAAAGAACGGCTTTCCATCCACCAGCACCCGGTTTACCGTTTGTCCCTGCGCTTTGATCGTACCGTCGCGGCTCACTTCCATACCGGGCAGTTTGCGGAGCAACTCCTCCACGGCGGCATTCGGCTGCGTCTTAAACGACCCCGCGTTGAACTCCAGCGTATCCTGTTTTACCCGAATGGGTGGGCTTTCCTGCCGAACAACGACTTCCTGAAGCTGATTACTCTGCTCAACCATCCGTAGAATCCCCACGTTAATCGCGGGTACGTCCGACGCTACGGTTATTAACCCGGAGCGGTTCCGGTAGCCCAGGAACGTAACGAGCAGCCGATAGTTTCCGGGTGCTACGCTACGGAGCTGGAACAGCCCATCGCCATCGGTAACCGTCCCCATGATGTAGCTTGAATCGCGGACATTCATCAGCGAAACAGACGCCAGCGGCAGGGGTTTGCCGCTGGCTGAATCGACGACCATCCCCCCGATCTCCGCTTTCGCCCCGGTACGCTGGGCAAATAAAGAGGTGGTCAGAAAAAGGCAGAAAAATAAGAGAATCAGTTTCATGGGGTAGCGGAGGGATGAGGGTAACGGGATGCGGCTATACACCGGCTCAGCCCCCAAAGCCCGGGCGACCGTTTTTTTCGATAAACTCGGCGATGGCTTTCTGCCGGATCTCGGCTAATTGGTCCATCGTAACCGATTGTGCCTGCACACTCGGTTTAGCCACCGACGCATCGGGCTTGGTTTTAGCCACTTTTATGGCCCTGAATTGCTCTTTGCTTCCTTCAATCAGCAGGACCGTGCCCGTGTCGGGGGTGAGTTCCTGAATGGGCGAATAGGTGAAGGGCAACTCGGTGGTTATCCAGACCGTGTAGGATTCGTTTTTGTAGGGCACTGTGGCTTTCTGGCACGTATAGCCGGCTATTTTTCGGGTCTGGTCGGTTAACTGCCACCCACTTACCCGCTGAATGGGCGCTTCGGCCTGATACGTTTTCGCGTCGGCGTCTTTGCCCACCGTGAGTATCGTTACTTTTTTGAGGTCCCTCAGGTCAATAAACGTCCGCTCGGTAAACGGACGCCCCATCACCCGGCTTTGCCCACCCGGTCCCGTAACCTGCCGCATCACCTCATCGTCGCGGGTTACTTTTGCATACGTACCGTTAATGAGGACCTTCTGCTCCGACATTCGGTTATCGGGGATGTCTTTTGGCCAGTTCGGATCGCCGGGTTTCATCAACTCGCCATTAGCATCGAGAAATTTCAGCTTCGTCGGGTCAATTTTGTGGATGCCCTCGTAGGTAATCTGACCGGACCACGCCGTTGGGGCCGTTTGAGCGATAATTGGATGCGTGGCCAGAACGGCAATGAAGAAGCTGACAACTACAGACAGACAGGTGTTGAATGTTTTCATAAAAATTGCTGGTTTGATGCGTCAAAGGTCAGGCGGAGTTTTGTAACGCACTGTTATCGAGTGTTAAACAGTGTTAACGCCTATCCGAAGCCCGCCCGGACGATGTAGCTTTGTGTATGAACCGACGTATTCGCTCGATATTCTGGCTGATGACGCTTTGCATCATCGGGATCAACGCCTTTCAGGGTTACTGGCTCTGGACAACGTATCACCTTAAAAGCCAGCAGTACAATCAGATGATGCGGGATGCGCTGTTCTCGGTATTGCAGCAACACCAGGTAGCCGAGGCTAACCGCTTATTCGCCAGACAGGGTAATAAGGAGCCGATGCGAATGCGTATTCACCCGTTCATCGACCGCGCCAGTCAGCAGCAGGTTCGAGTCATCAGGAGACCCTCCAGGCCGCCATTAAGCGCCAGGGGCACGCATCCGCCTGATTTGCATACGGTAACCCTTGTTAAAGTTGAGCAGCCACTACCACCCGGAACGGAAGTACCCGTATTTGAATCACCGGATACGCTTGCTCATCGAATTTCGACGCTGTTACTGCTCGACTGGACCGAAGGAACCCGTATCAATTTGGCCAGGCTGTCGGATGCGTACCGGGCTGAGCTTATTCAGCGGGATATAAACCCCGCTTTTACACTCGATACCGTAAGCGTGCCTCAAAAGACGTCCAGTGCGACACGGGTGCATCAGGTGGATACGCGCCCGGAACAGCGTGGCACGCCGAACGTTTTGAACAAGATCGTCATGCCGGTCAATCCGGTTAGGAATTTGTTCGCGCAGGTGACCTTTGAAACGCCAACGTTCTATTTGCTGCGCCGAATGGGCTGGCTTTTAGGCGGTTCGGTGTTTATATTACTATTGACAACGGGTAGTTTCCTGTTTATGCTGAGTACGATTCTGCGTCAGAAAAAACTGTCGGAGGTGAAGAACGACTTCATCAACAACATGACGCATGAACTGAAAACGCCCATTGCTACCGTAACAGCCGCCGTGGAAGCGTTGCAGCATTTCGGCGCTCTGGACGACCCTGCGAAAACCCAGACCTATCTGGCCATTTCGCAGAACAACCTGCAGCGCCTGTCGGACCTGGTCGAGAAAGTGCTGAACCTGGCCGTCGAAGAAAAGCGTGAACTCGCTCTGCGGCCCGAACCCATAAATCCGCGGGCGATGGTCAGCGAGCTGATTGCGAACCACCAGTTGAAAGCGCCTAAATCCATTACGTTCCAGGTCGATATGCCCGCCGATACCCTCGTGACGGTTGATCGGGTGCACTTCGCGAACGCCCTCAACAACCTCATTGACAACGCGATCAAGTATTCGGGTGAGTCGGTCAGCATCCGGATTGCGGGCCGGCAAGAGGGGCCTATCTGGTGGTTATCGGTCAAAGACAACGGCATTGGGATTCCTAAAGCGTATCAGGGTGCCATCTTCGACCGCTTTTTCCGCGTGCCGACCGGTAATCTGCATCCCGTCAAAGGCTTTGGCCTGGGGCTGTCGTATGTGCGGCAGGTGGTCGAGCGGCACGGCGGTCTCGTTGAGGTGACCAGCGAACCCGGTCAGGGTAGTGAATTTACGGTACTCGTCCCCCTGGCAGGGAGTGCCGGACAGGCCGGTATTAAACGCTTCCGCATCACCCGCAATCCGCTCCATTTTGCTTCCTGACCCTATGGCAACCGTCTTGTTAATCGAAGATGATTCTGCGTTGGGACTGATTGTCAGGGATAGCCTGACGGTGCGGGGGTTTACCGTGCTGTATGCCGCCGACGGTGAGGCTGGACTGGCTCTGTTTCAGCAGGAGCAACCCGATATTGTCGTTGCCGATGTCATGATGCCCCATCTGGATGGCTTTTCGCTCACCCAGCAAATTCGCCAGACTAATCCTGACGTACCGATTATGTTTCTGACGGCCCGTTCGCAAACAACCGATGTGGTACGCGGCTTTGAACTGGGCGGCAACGATTACCTGAAAAAGCCCTTTAGCCTCGATGAACTGATCGTCCGAATCAACGCGCTCCTCCGCCGTAGGGCTGCTCCCCAGTCGGGCGTTTCAGAAGCCGAATGGGTCCGGATTGGCCGCTATCAGTTCGACGCATCCAAACAAAAGCTCTCGCTCGATGGACGGGCGATTCTCCTGTCGCATCGCGAAGCCGAATTGCTGCGTCACTTATACGAGCAGCGGAATCAGGTGCTGGAACGAAACGCCGTTTTACTGGAACTCTGGGGCGACAACAGTTTTTTCAATGGCCGGAGCCTGGATGTGTTTATCACCAAACTCCGTCGCCACCTCCGCGATGATTCCTCCATCCAGATCGTTAATGTGCGAGGAATAGGCTATAAACTGATTCTGTAACTGATTTTTCAGCAATTTAGACAAGTACCTCAGAAAACACTTCCCGAAGCTCATTTCCGATCGCCTTTGGCTTACGAAAAATCGTAGTGCTCTGAAAAAAGAACCTTGTGACCACCGGTAATCAGTGGACACTCTTCCTCGGACAGGATTCCGTAAACCGTCTTGCGTCAGATTGGTTTATGAGGTCTATGCTCAGCGTCTCCATCATCATTCCTACTCTCAACGAAGAACGGACTTTACCCCGCGCACTACGACTACTCCAGCGACTCTGCCCCGAGCCGATTGAAATTATCGTCGCCGACGGCGGCAGTACCGACCGCACGGTTCAGCTAATTGACGCCATACGGCCGTGTTTCCGGTCGCTGCGCGTAGTCCGCTGCCGCCAGGCGGGCCGGGCCTGCCAGATGAACGCCGGAGCTGCCAAAGCGTCCGGCGATATTCTTTGTTTTTTACATGCCGACACCGCCCTGCCCGACGATGCCCTGGCCGTTATGCAGCGGACTCTGGCAGACGCCAGAACATCGGCGGGCGGGTTTATTTCCCTTATGCGCGGCCCCAGCAGTACGCGCTGGGTCACCTCCCTGCATAATTACCTCAAAACCTATTACGCCCCCCTCCTCTTCCGGCCCCATCTGTTTCTGTTCAGGGGTGCCCGGCTGCTGTTTGGCGATCAGGTTATTTTCTGCCGACGGGAGCAGTTTATGTCCGTTGGCGGGTACACCGATACCATGCCGATCATGGAGGAAGCCGACCTGCTGCTCAAACTTATTCGCTTTGGCCGTGTGCGTCAGGTAAACCGCGTGGTTGAATCCTCAGATCGGCGCGTGGCTAAATGGGGATTCTGGAAAGCCAACGGTATTTTCCTGGTCATCGGCTTTCTCTGGGGCGTAGGTTATCCGCCCGACAAACTCAAACGGTGGTTTGAGGATATCCGGTAAATTTCCGCTCTTCGCTGCTTTAGCAGGTATGAAACGCCTGCTTCTTCCGCTTGCAACGCTGACCGCTCTGGCGCTTGGCTGGTCGCAATTCCACCAGAATCCGACCGACACTAAACCGAATGATTATACCAACTGGGGTGAATACCTCGGCGGCCCCGACCGGAGCCACTACTCCGCCCTGACGCAGATTACGCCGGAAAATGTCGGCAAGCTTAAAGTCGCCTGGACTTATGCCGCACCTGACAGCGGCCAGATTCAGACGAATCCGATTATTGTAGACGGGGTACTGTATGGCGTTACGCCCACCGTGCAGGCGTTTGCACTCGATGCGGCAACCGGCAAAGAAATCTGGCGATTTGGTGATCCACTCAAGGTCTGGCACAGTACCAGCCGGGGTGTAACGTACTGGCAATCGAAGGAGGCAACCGGCGAACCGGACAAGCGGATTCTTTATACGGTCGGCTCAATGCTCTACGCACTGGACGCCCGGACTGGGAAGCCGATTGTGAGTTTCGGCGAGAATGGCCGCGCCGACCTGCACACGGGCCTGGGCGAACAGGCCAAAGACAAGTTCGTGATTTCGAATACCCCCGGCACCCTATTCGAAGACCTGCTGATCATGCCCATGCGTCTGTCCGAAGGGGCCGACGCAGCGCCGGGCTACATTCAGGCGTTCAACGTTCGGACCGGCAAGCTGGCCTGGACGTTCCATACCATTCCGCAGCCCGGCGAGTATGGCTACGATACCTGGCCAAAGCAGACGTATAAGAATACGGACGTGGGCGGAGCCAACAACTGGTCGGGGATGTCCGTCGACCGGCCGCGCGGGATTGTGTACGTACCAACTGGCTCGGCGGCTTTCGACTTTTACGGCGGCAACCGCAAAGGCCAGAACCTGTTTGCCAACTGCCTGCTGGCGCTCGACGCCCGGACCGGCAAGCGGCTGTGGCACTTCCAGGCCGTTCACCACGACATCTGGGACCGCGATTTTCCGGCTCCACCAAACCTGCTGACCGTAACTCAGAACGGCAAAAAGATTGACGCCGTGGCCCAGATCACCAAGTCGGGGCACGTATTCGTGTTCGACCGCGTAACCGGCAAACCTCTGTTTCCCATCAGGGAAACCCCCGTCCCCAAATCCGATATTCCCGGCGAAGAAGCCTGGCCTACGCAGCCCCTGCCCCTACGCCCAGCGCCCTTTGCCCGGCAGACGTTCAGCGAACGGGATTTGAACCCCTATTCGGAAGACCGTGACTCGCTGCTGGCGCGGTTTCGGCGCAGCCGCGGTGGCATATTCCAGCCACTGAGCCGACAGGGAACGTTTGTGTTTCCGGGTCTCGACGGCGGGGGCGAATGGGGTGGTGCCGCCACCGATCCCGAGGGAATTCTTTACGTCAACGCGAATGAAGCGGCCTGGCTGATTGCCATGCAGGAAACACCCCGTCAGGACGCCCTGGCGCATCTCAGCGCTGGCAACCGGCTCTACACGACCAATTGCTCCGGCTGCCACGGCACCGACCGTAAAGGGAACACGGCCAGCGGCTACCCATCGTTGGTCAACATCAGCCAACGGCGCGAACGCGATTACGTTACGGATTTGATCAGTCATGGCAAAGGTATGATGCCCGGCTTCACCCAGTTATCCGCCGATGATAAACGGGCGCTGGTCGCGTTTCTGTTCGGTGACGAGAAGCAGGAAGTGACGGCCGCAGCCTCGGCCGCCAGCAAGACGCCTTACGTTCCCTTCAAAATTTCGGGCTATAACAAATTTCTGGACAGCAAGGGGCTGTCGGGTATTGCGCCCCCCTGGGGCACACTCAATGCCATCAACCTGAACACGGGCGAGTACGTCTGGAAGATTCCCCTCGGCGAAGAAAAAGAACTGGCGGCTAAGGGCATCCGCAACACCGGTACCGAAAACTACGGCGGGCCGGTCGTAACGGCGGGCGGCCTGCTGTTTATCGCAGCCACGAAAGACGAGAAGTTCAGGGCCTTCGACAAAAAAACGGGTAAGCTCCTCTGGGAAACTATGCTTCCGGCGGCTGGTTTCGCTACGCCTGCTACCTATCAGGTCGGCGGTAAACAATACGTCGTCATCGCCTGCGGTGGAGCCAAACTGGGTGCCAGGAAAGGGAATCAATACGTAGCCTTTGCGCTGCCGTAACGAGGTAAAGGTTTAGAAAGACGATTCAGTAACCGCTACTAACTGCAAAAGCCAGTCATGTGACTGGCTTTTGCAGTTAGTAGCGGTTAACCAGCGCTGGTTACACCAGGCCTTTTTTCAGACCCTTCACGGCATAATCGGCGGCCCGGGCCGTCATAGCCATATACGTCAGCGATGGGTTCTGCGTTGACGTCGAGGTCATGCTGGCGCCGTCGGTCACGAAAACATTCTTTACCGCATGAAGCTGGTTCCACTTGTTCAGCACCGACGTTTTGGGGTCTTTACCCATGCGGGCACCGCCCATTTCGTGGATGTCCAGACCCGGATTACGCTTGTCGTCGCGAACGCGGATATTGGTGAAGCCGGCCGCCGTAAACATTTCGGTCATCTGCTCCTGGTAATCCTTCACCATCTTCTCGTCATTATCGTCGTAGGCAATGGAGATTTTCAGTTGCGGGATGCCGAATGGATCTTTCTGCGACGAATCGAGTGCGACAAAATTTGATTCTTTCGGGATTGTCTCGCCCATCATGTGCGAGCCAACATACCAGCCGCCCAGCGTTGGGTTCAGCAGACTTTCTTTCAGATCAGCGCCCAAGCCATCCTGGTTGGAACGCGAAATACGTCCGGCCGAGAAACCGGCGG
This sequence comes from Spirosoma taeanense, assembly GCF_013127955.1. Lineage (NCBI taxonomy): Bacteria > Pseudomonadati > Bacteroidota > Cytophagia > Cytophagales > Cytophagaceae > Spirosoma > Spirosoma taeanense. Next base: position 1,778,759 of record NZ_CP053435.1, on the reverse strand, counting down.
CATAGCCCCGCAGGAAGTCGGTTTCCTGCTTATACACATTCCGGAAACGCGGAATGTAGGGACTGTTGGGCCGCCGGCCTTCGGTCGTGGTGTCGAGGTTGCCGTCGTACTGCGCCGAAACACCCGCCCGGTAATTGTGGAACGCTACGTATTTACCCAGCACCCCGCTGTCGTTACCGAGACCATTCGGGAACCGGGTTGAGGTCGAGTTGAGCAGGACAAGGTTGGAGTTCAGCGCGGCTGCATTCAGGAAAATGATGCGGGCATAAAACTCCTGCATCTGCTTCGTCTGGGCATCAATGACCCGCACACCCGTTGCCCGGCCCAGCTTCTCGTCGTAAATGATCGAGTGCACCACCGAATGCGGACGTAACGTCATCTTACCCGTTTTTGCGGCCCAGGGCAGCGTCGAGGAGTTGCTGCTGAAGTAGCCGCCAAACGGGCAGCCGCGTTCGCAGATCGTCCGGTGCTGGCACTGCGCCCGGCCCTGCTGAAGATGAATGGGCTGAGGCTGCGTGATGTGAGCCGCACGACCCATGATCACATGCCGGTCTTTGTAACGGGCCGCCACCTGCTTCTGGAAATGACTTTCAACGCAGTTCCACTCGTGCGGAGGCAGGAACTCCCCGTCGGGCAGCGTATCCAGGCCGTCTTTGTTGCCGGTAATACCGGCAAACCGCTCTACGTAGCTGTACCAGGGAGCCAGATCGGCGTAACGAATTGGCCAGTCGACGGCGAAGCCATCGCGGGCAGGTCCGGTGAAGTCGAAATCACTCCACCGCTGCGTTTGCCGAGCCCACAGCAGCGACTTTCCGCCCACCTGATATCCCCGAATCCAGTCAAAGGGCTTTTCCTGTACGTAGGGATGCTCGGCGTCCTTGACGAAAAACTGCTCGGTTCCTTCGTAGAAAGCGTAGCACTTGCTGATGATGGGATTCTGTTCGCGAACCTCCCGGTTCAGCTGCCCCCGGTGTTCAAATTCCCAAGGCTGCATCATCGTGGTGGGGTAATCGGTTACGTGCCGGACATCGCGGCCCCGCTCCAGGACAAGCGTACGTAAGCCTTTGCCGGTTAATTCTTTAGCGGCCCAGCCGCCACTAATGCCCGAGCCAATCACGATGGCGTCGTAGGTATTCTGAGCCTGAGCGTCAATATTCAGATATGCCATGCTATTGAAAAGTCATTGCGTAGTCATTCATTGCAGCTGACAACCAATGACAATTATTTTGTTTGGGAAATGGGTTTGGCCGGAACCGGAACGCAGCCGTGGTAGCGGCCGGGTATCATCTCATAATGAGTCAGGTTGGTCATGACGTATTCCGAGCTCATGTAGCCCCGAATCGTTAACCCCTTCACCATCGAGTAGAAGTTTTTCTGGTCCGCATCCGTCGACTGCGCGAGCTGGTTCAGAACGCCGATGCGCTGGGTAGTGTCGCCCTGACTGAACGGCTTCCCGAATGACTTCTGCGCCAGTTCGTCGACAGCGGCCAGTCCTTTCCGGAAGGTTTCGGCAGATGGTTTGTCGTAGCAGTCGGCCACAACTTTCTGAATAAACTGATGAACGTTCAGGGCTTTGGCGCCGGGCGTGTCGGTTGCCGGGATAATGGTTTCGGCCAGATCGGCCAGCAGCTCGTCCTGACTGCGCGACAAAAACGGGTTGAGGGGACGGACCGTTTCGGATGTCCAGCCGCTGGCCCAGGCCGGCAGGCTGATTAGGCCGCCAACGGCTCCGGCCAGATTTAGAAGAGCACTACGTCGTTTCACTCGTTATCTCATTCAGGTTTATCCGTCAAATATACAAAAATGAAACCTGAATTTAATGGAAGCTAACCAACAAAAAGCGGGCAGATGACACGACGTCATCTGCCCGCTTCAGGAACTCGAAAACCGGGCTTTACTTCAGCCCACTGGCCTGATTGACGGCTTAGCGCGATCCCGACATACCGTTACCCGACATTTTATTCATGATCTCCCGCGACACCTTCAGGTGGGCTTTCACCAGCGGATGAGCCGCCTTTTCGATGTTTTTCAGGTTGCTGTCCGACGCGTTTGACCGCACTTTGCTCATCACCATATCGAGTTTCTCATGGCCTTTTACGCCACTTTCGCTAACATATGTCCGGTCGAATTCGGCACCCGACATTCCCTGCATCTGGGTTAGCTTCGTCTGCGTCTCAGCATCCGGCGCACTGGGCAGCGTAACACCCTTCGCATCGGCAATCTCTTTCAGTTTGGCCGACAGTCCGGTCTGTTCTTCTACTTCGGCCTGCGCTAACTGGCGTACCTCTTCATTGCTCGCTTTTTGAACCGCAATCTTGCTGACCTCCAGTTGCATCATGCCACCCTTCGCTACTTCCATCATCAGGGCCTGATCGGCGCTCGACAATTTGGCACTCGTCGGCTGAATAGCGGCCACCATAGCAGCTCCTTTCTGATTCATTCGATCGAATTCTGCCTTACTTTCCCGGCCTACCGTCATCGCGGTACCCGAATTGGTCATCGCACTGTTTTGCTGTGCAAACGAAACGCCCGTCGCCGAAAATGCCATCAGCAGTCCCAGAGCAATTGTTCCTTTCCTCATAACGTGTTTTAGTTGAGTTAAACGTTGTGTTATTGTTGTGTTATTCAGTCGGGTAACGGCGCGTTTCAGCCAACTGTTTGAATTTTAGTCTGACTAATACATGAATTTAATAGAATTAATAGCAGCGCGTTAGCCAACGGCTCAACAGGACCTGATTTGGCCGGCGTTAACGGCAGAAATTATCGCTCGGCTACGCCCTTCGTACCTGCTTCGGGCGTACGGGTAAACTCGGCTCCGGCCCAGCTCAGCCGGACCAGACTGCCCTCGGCATTGAGTGAGAAGCCAACGGAATCGTGCCCGTTCCAGAACTGATCATACACCAGCCGAAACGTGTTGAAATGCCAGTGCGTCAGTTTCCCGGTGAGAACGTTATTGATAGAAATTTGCAGTGTACTATCCTGCAGCGTGACGTCGACCCGGCCGTAGAGCGGATCCGTATAAGTGCCGGTATAGGCAGTTAGCGGCAACGATGGTTTCGCATCAGCCACCCGCAGGTTACTGGTTCTCTGATCGGTCATTCTGGCGCTCTGGTGCAGGTCGTCATAAAGTTTTCGAAACTCCGCGCTCCAGTCGCGGCTACTGCCCAGCGCAAAGTCGTCAAAGGCGCGGAACATCAGCGCGTGGCGCAGTTCGGCATGGTCGAGATTTCCCTGCACATACACAGCCAGTTTCTGATCCGGCAACTGACCATGCAGGGCGATCATGCCCGTCAGACTGCCTGTATGAAAGTTAACCCGATGGCCCCGGTAGTCCTGCTGAAACCAGCCCAGGCCATAGGTTGTCCAGCTTGGCTGCGTCAGCTGCTGCGTGGGGTAAAACTGGCTGGCCGGAACGAGGGTCTGCGGCCGGAACAACTCGGCCCAGGTGGCGGGTTTGAGCAGGGGTTTACCACCCACCACACGCGCTGTATCGAGCATGCACTGCATCCAGATCGCCAGATCATCGGCGCACGACCAGACCGACCCGGCCGGCCCAATCGCATCCACCGATGCTTCCTCCGCCCGGCTACCAACGATCCGGAGCGTATCGTTGCTGATGACATGTGGTTTCGCCCGGTTTTCGTCGGTAACCTCCCGAAAAAGCGCCCGGGTCCGGCGCATGCCAAGCGGCTCGAATATGCGTCGCCGGACAAACGTCTCCCACGGCATACCGGCTGCCTTTTCAATTACCTTACCGGCAGCCAGGTACATGATATTCTGATAGATGAACCCGGCCCGAAGCGAGTAGACGGGCCTGATCAGCCGCATCCGGCGCAGAATTTCGTCGGGTGTTAGCTGAAGGGTCGTCCAGAGGAAATCTGCGTTTCCCACTCCTGTATTATGAATCAGCAGATCCCGCACCCGCAGTTCCCGCGTAACGGCCGCGTCGTAGAGCTGAAAATCGGGCAGGTAATTGCTGACGGGATCGTCCCAATGGAGTTTACCTTCGTCCACCAGCATGCCCAGGCAAGCCGCCGTCATGGCTTTGGTGGTTGATGCAATTGCGAAAAGCGTCTGGGTATTCACAGGGTCGGGCTTACCCAGTTCGCGGACACCGTAGCCTTTTTTGAGCAGCACGCGACCGTCTTTGACTACCGTTACGGTCAGGCCCGGCACCCGCCAGTCGCGCACGGCCTGCTGCACGTAGGCGTCATAGCGCGCAACGGCATCGGTGGTGCTCTTACTCGACTGGGCCGATACAGACTGGGCAATTCCGCTGCCAGCAAACAGAGCAGCCCACAGAAAAAACACGTTCATAAGAACCGGATTGGTGACCCAAGATAGCTTTTTCTTTACGCAGAATGTAACCAGCCGGTAGCAATCAAGCCACTGGCTCCGCGACAACCGGCTCCTGGCGGTATCGTTGCCGGAAATAGAGAAACGAAAGGATGACCAGCACACCGTATACCACCGACAGGATGTAAGCTCCGTTTACAAAGAACTCGCGGAAACTGATGGACGCCTGTCCGAAGTTTTTGTATAGCAGCACGGCCACGCTGCCCAGGTAGCCATACCAGTCCGCCAGCGTTACGATGAAGCCGACGGTGCTGACGTAACGGAAGGCAGCAACCAGCCGCTCGAAGTACAGCCCGTTGCAGGGTACATAGCCCATATACAGCCCCAGCCCCGTCAGCAGAAACCAGGTGCCCGGACTCAGTAGTCCCGTTGAGTACGCCCAGGTACTGACGCCCACCAGCAGCCCGCCCGCCAGCATGATCCCGTTCAGCAGCATGAAGGCCCGGAAGTTATTCGTTACGCGCTGCAGCAGGGCCATAACAATCAAGACCCCAACGGCTACCAGCGTTTCGGTGCGGGCAAAAATCCCGGCATTTTCCACCCCGGCATCGCGCAGGATCTCGGGGCCGAAGTTGTCTCGAAAATCCCGGAAGGCCGACAGCAGCACGTAAGACGCAATGAGCAGTACCAGCCCCGGCCCGAAGTTGCGCACAAACGCCCGGCGCTCGTTGGCATCCATGGGTCGTCGTTCGGTGCGCAGGGCACGGTCCTCGGCCGTGGGCGGGGGCAGCAGCGTCAGGGCATACACGGCCAGCAGCAGGGGCGGCACAAACAGCAGTCCCGTCACGAACGGCAGCCAGAACTCCGACACCCCCCAATCGGCCCGGATGGTCAGAGCGACCGTTTTAACAAAGCCCGACGCAAAAATAAACGAAGCGGTCAGTCCCGCCACTAATGCATCGGTTTGTCGGCGACCTTCCAGAAAGCCGAGCATAATCCCGTACACCATACCCAGCGGCAGGCCGTTCAGAAACAGGAAAATAATGTTGTAAGGAGCAGGAACGAGCGCGAATCCCAGCAGTGCCAGTTCAGCGCAGCCGATAAACAGCAGGATATTGGCCGCCCGGCGTCCCGGCGACATCTCCGACACCACCTTGACACCAATTCGTTTGGAAGCCGCGTAGCCCAGTACCTGCGCCGTAATGAGCCATATTTTGTAACTGATGCCCGCAAACGCCAGCCCTTCGAATGTAACGGCAGTGATCCCTTTCCGGAACGCGTACATGCAGGCATACGTACAAAAGGCAGCCGTTGCGCCAAAAAGCATAAAAACGGTGGGGTGGCGAAGAAACGATTTTGTCATGAGTCTGCTTCAGGTTGTCGGTTGCCACCGGGCGTCATTCAGAACTGCCACATAGTCCGGCATGCACCACGGGTGGCCATCGGCTTTCAATAAAGCGATTTTCTAGAAACCGACCAACACCGACAGCCACGCACTCCGTCCAACGCCGTCCAGTCCTGAGCCGTGCGTGCGATACGCTTCGTTGGTCAGGTTCTGAAGTTCGGCGCTAATGGTTAGCCCACGCCAGCGGTAGCCGCCGTTGAGGTTGATGACCTGCCAGGCAGGCGTGCCCCCTTTTGCAATGCGGTTGTCGTCCTGATCGCCCCTGGCCAGCCGGGTTTGTGCCCCGGCGTACAGCAGTTCAGCCCGCGCCCACCAGCCTGCCGACTGATAGGTCAGTCCCACACGGCCGTTCAGGGGTGGAATCCGCCGGAAGGGTTCGTTCGCCGACACGTTCTGACCGTAGGTGTAGGTCATGCCCGCGTAGGCAAGCCAGTTGGCGACCAGTTCATACTCGGCTTCGGCTTCCAGCCCCCGAATGAACGACTCCGCGCTGTTCTGCTTCAGATAAACCGGGTACCCCTGAATGGAATCCCGGCCGGCCCGAACCCGGCTGATAAAGTTGCTCAGGTGGTTATGATACGCCAGCACCTGAGCCGAAAATCGTTGGGTACGGATTTTTACGCCTGCCTCTTTGTTAAATGACCGCTCAGGCTGCAGCGCCGGGTTCGGGACTTCATACCGAAAATCCACAATCCCGAGGGTACCCAGGTCATCGACGTTCGGGGCGCGGAACGCCGACTGCACCGAGCCCACCAGCCGAACAGTCGACAGCAGCGCCAGCGAAGCCCCGAGGTTACCTACCAGTGCCGACGGCCGGATGCTGGCCTGACCCAGCGTAGCTTCCGGGGTAACAATCCGGAAAGCGTTGTAGCGGCCACCCGCCGTCAGGGTGAGCCGCTTTACCGTAACTGTATGCAGCGAGAACACGCCCAGACTGCTCATGGTCGCCCGGTCGGGATAAAGTCCCCGTTTGAGCGTTCCGATGCCGGTTTGTGTATTGAAATCCTCGCGCCCGCTGCGCACCCGGTCGAAATACCATTCCACTCCATTCTGCATCTGCCAGTTGCGGGCCGGACTCGCACGGGCCAGCAGCGTAAGCCCCGTGGTGGTAGTTTCGTCGCGCTCATAAACGGCCGTTGGGTTGCCGTTTCGCTGGCTCTGCCGCCCTTCGGTCTGGCGCTGCCAGGAGGTTGTCAGTTCCACAGTATGCAGAAACCGCCGGTTAAAAAATCCTTCCAGACGCGCGTAACCCAGTTGCCGCCGTTGCGGGTTAAACTGGTAATAGGCGTAATTTTCCAGTTTGACACGGTAGTAAACAGGTACGCTGTCCTGGTTGAGATCCTGATAGGCGACGGTCAGCCGGTACCGGTCCGACAACCGGAAGCGGGCCTTCACATCGCCCGAAAGCTGGTTATAACCCGTGGGTGCCTGACGGCCGATTCCCTGCCCCGCCACCAGATCACCAAATTTGCGGTAAGCGATGGCGCCCAGCACGGCTACGCCAGGCGACTGATAGTCCAGCTCAGCACGACCGGTGGCCTCCATACCCTGCGTAGCCGCTTTCACAAAAACGCTGCCCGAAAAGCCGCGCTGATCCCTGAACTGCGGGGTCTTCGTGAAGACATTCACCACGCCCCCGATGGCATCAGAGCCGTAGGCTACCGAGCCGCTGCTGCGCACGACCTCTATCTGCCCGACGCTCTGCGGGTCGATGGTGTTCAGGTACTGGTTCGGCCCCGAGCGGAACGTCGCGTTGTTAAGCCGGATACCATCCACCAGCAGGAGCGTCTGCTGACCCGTCAGGCCGCGTACAAACGGCGAGCCTCCGCCATGGGTCGTCTTCTGCAGCCAGACGCCCGTCGCTCCGAACAACGCTTCGGGCACGGTTCTGGGCGAGCGCTGCCGAAGGTCGCGGCTGGTGAGGACCGTCGTTATTTCCGGCCGGACAAAATCCGGAGTCTCGCTCCGCTGGGCCGTGGTAACCATCTGCTCATTCAGTTGAAGAACGGCGGGCTCCAGGGTAATTATCACCTCGCCGGATGGCTCCCCGGTCAACGTTACGCGCTGCTCGTGGGTACGATACCCTACGGAACTCAGGCTGAGCCGGTAACTTCCTTCGGGTAACGATTGAAACAAAAAACGCCCCTGCGCATCCGTCTGCGTTCCCTTCGTTGTCGTTAGAAGCTGCACCGTTACCCCCGCCAGTGGCCGGTTGGTGCGGTTATCCTTTACCAGACCGGTAAGCGTTTGGGCATACCCAGAGCTAACAAACAGACACAGCAGGAACGTATAGAGTTGAACCATCCGATGAAAAGTTGGAAAGATAAAGGGTTCCCGTACAGAGGTTACCCGGCGTTTAGTTGCCTTCGTTCTGCTGCCGGTAATGCTCGGCCCGCTGGTCAGCGCGGTCGTCCATCTCCGGGCCTTTCTGGATTTTACGCCAGTCGAATGGCTTTTTGTAGGGTTTCATCGCCTGCTGCGGATCGAAAATACGCCCATCAGGCAGGACGACATCGTACGGCCGGAAGTCGGGTTTGTCGGTAAAGAAATCCTGCAGCAGCGAGGCCGTCAGATCGTACTGGTTCACGTAGCCAACGCCCAGGATGTTGTAGATCACTTTGAGGATGGAGCCAAAGTTGGCGTGCGTATGCGACACGTACCCGCGTTTGACATACGGCCCGGCCAGCATCAGCAGCGAGCGGTGCGCATCAATGTGATCAACGCCCCCCTGCGGGTCATCTTCGGTAACAACCACGAGCATGTTCTTCCAGTATTTGGTGCGCGACAGAAAGTGCAGAATCCGGCCCAGCGCCAGGTCGTTATCGGCCATGTAGGAGTGCAGATACGGGTAACCGAAATCCGGACGCGGGCTGGCGCCATGATCGTTCGGAATCATGACCGTAACGAGCTGCGGCATAGTCTGTTTACCGTTAAGCCATTTTGCCGTGAACTCCTGTTCAAACTGCTCCATCCGGTACTGGTCGGGGATGTTCGTGTTGTAGCCCGCATAATTGCGCGAAGTGTGCGGATAGACGGCCTTGGGCATCGGAAACACCACCGACTGCGCAGCACCGAACTGCGTGGTAGTCCACTCCTCCACCGACCCGGCATACTCGTTGGCCTCGCCGAAGTTGAAAAACGAAACCCGGTTTCGCTCCAGGGCTTCCCACAGCCCGCCAATTTCGTTGTAATCTTCGGGGTCGATGGCACCGGTCGTTTTCGGAAACCGCCGGCCGGGCGCTTTCGAAAAGGCGTCGAATCGCCCTTCCGACGCAGCATTGGCCTCTACCCACTCGTTCGGGATAGTACCCATCATCCAGTGGTGTCCGTGGATACTGGCATCCGAATCGCAGTAGAAATTATCGGAGAAGGCAAACTGGCGGGCAATGTGAACGTGGTTGGGCGAAATGTCGGCGGCTGTAATCCGTACCGTATCGCCGGGCTGGTCATTCGTCCGGCCGCTGGTGCCCCGGCTGGTCGCAATCCGGCTCCGCACCGTTACGCCCGTCCCGAACCGCGCCAGCGTCGAATCGCCCCGGCCGGTTGCCAGTTGCCCCAGCACTTCATCGTAGGTGCGGTTTTCCTTGGTGATATATACAATGTGTTTGATTGGCGACAGCCGCGTTTTAGGCAGCACCGGCAGCGGATTCCGGCCGTTGTCGGTGAGCGCAACGGTCTGATAGGTGTTGGCCAGCACCTGCTTTGTATAAACCGCCAGTTGAACCAGTGTGGGCACCGGGATGGCCTGAAACGTGCCGAGCTGAATGTCGCCGATGTATGTTCCCTGCGGGGGTTTCACGAAACTCTGCCCACCGTTCGGCCCGGCACCGTAGCCCCGGGCAGACGTAACGTAAAGCGTTTTTTCGTCGGGAGAAAGCGCCACGCGCGTTGGTCCCCAACCCGTAGGAATCAGGCCCCGGACCCGACGGGTCGGAACATCCACGACGGCAACGGCGTTGAGCGCCAGCAGGGCGACGTAAATCGTTTTCTGGTCGGCGGTCAGCGTCAGTCCGAACGGCATCAGGCCCCGGTAGCGGTCCAGCTTTGGGTCGATACGGAGCGAAATTGTGCCTGCCAGTTTGCGGGTTCGGTAATCAATCACCGAGAGGTTATCGTTGGTTGCGTTGGAGACGTAGGCATAGCGCCCCCCCACGGCCACTGAGTTGGGCGAGGCCCCGCCAACCACTTCGGCCTCCTCAATCATCTCACCAATCTGCACGCCGGTCTTGAAGCGATTAACAACCTTATTCGTTGCCAGGTCTACTGTCCAGACGCTCATGGCCTCGTCGGCCAGCGGACTGCCCAGTCCCGGAATCCGTCGCCCTTCGGCTTCAACTCCCTCGGCCGACTCTTTCGTATGAGCCGCGTAGGGTGGAAATTTCAGGGCCATCGTGTCTTTGTTGGTTCTGGTTACGCCCGGCACTTTCGGATACACATACAGACCCACGTTCGCCACAAAAGCAAGCTTCCGGTCGGGGCTGAGAGCCAGCCCGAACGGCTGCCGTCCGGTTGGAATTGAGGCCGTAATGCGCTGGGTGGCCCGGTCAATCCGGACGAGCCGGAAATTGGCCCGGTCGAGTACCAGCAGTTCATTGCCGTTCAGCAGCAGGTCCGACGTAAAGCTGTCTTCGTAGCCGTTGCCATCCAGGCTAATGCTGTCCACCAGTCGAAGTGCATCGGTATCAAAAACCAGCACGCGCCCTTTGTCGCCATTGCTGAGGTAGGCCGTGCGGTTGTCGGGTGCAAAGGCAACGCCCAGAAATGAACCGCCTTTCAGCACAGGGGGGATCGTACCGGCATAGTCAGGCACGCGGATGGCCTTCGGGGCCTTTGTCAGGTCCATCACCGTCAGAACGCCGTCGTGCAGCAAAACGGCGCGCTGACCGTTGGGTGCGAGTGCCATCCCGAATGGATCGTTGGTCACGCGGATCGTATTACCCGCCGGACTAACGTAGCGTCCGCTGGGTAATACCGATTTACCAGCCGGGTCAATGCTGCAGAACTCCGCACGACCGGGCACCTGCAGCGTTGTGTACGTCTTCTGAGCGAAGGCGGGAAGGGTAAGCAGGAGGAAAAAAAAGTAGAAGGAGTTGCTCATATCAATTGCGTTGCCGACGGCATAAATCAAGGTAGTAGTCCACGCCCTGCGTGGGTAGACCCGGTATTTTGGCCTGTTCATCCCAGCCCCGCACCTGAAGAATTTCGCGAAAATACGGGTTACGTTCAAACGCAGCGGCTTCGTCGGTCGTCATTGGCCCTCCCTGAAAGACCAGCGTTTTCAGACTGGCTTCCGACAGGCGGGCGAAGTAATCCGGGTTCTTAAAAACCAGGTACCGTTTGGCGTTTACATGGTTCTCGATCAACTGCGCGACCTTTTCCGAAAAGCCCAGTTTCCGCAGGCAGTCGGCTCCCAGCCGTTCGTGGTCAATCGTACCGTAGCCATCCATGTAGCCATCGGCGGTTTCGGCGGGCAGCAGGTGACCAATGTCGTGCAGGAAAGCCGCTACGACGGTGTCGGCATCCGTTCCGGCCTGTTCGGCCAGTTGGGCGCACTGCAGCGCGTGTTCAAGCTGCGTAACAGGCTCCCCGAAATAAGCGTCCTGGCCGCTTTGGGCAAAAAGTTGGGCAATGGTTTCCATAGACAGACAAGCTAAACGCAACGTAAGGAATAGCCCCTACACTCATCGGCGGTTTACCCGCCAAGTTACGCATAGGGCAGATACGTCCGTTCGATGCTGCCGTCGTCGTAGAGGTCAAAGAGCGCGTAACCCGCTTTGGTTTCGTGGTAGGTATCCCCATTCCACCAGTTGCCACTCACGGCTCCGTTGCAGAAATACGTTACCCCGTTGTATTCTACCCGATCCAGCAGGTGCATATGCCCGCTGAGGCAGGCCCGCACATTGGGATACTGGTAGAACAGGCCGATCAGATCAACGGCGTCGGTATGGTTCCAGCTGCCCGGAATCTGCCAGTTGCCGTTCTTTACGTTGGCTTTATCATAGAAGACCGTTGCCGATACGATCGGAATATGCGACAGAACCAGAACCGGCGTTTTAGAGTCCGTTACCGCCAGATCCTGCTTCAGCCAGGCCATCTGTTCGGGATCGATATGGCCCGTGTACCACTTGCCCTCGGGGGTCGGCTGAACACTATCGAGCATAATAAAATGCCAGCCATTCCGATCGAAGCTCCGGTAGCGACCGCTGATCTGCATCTGGTCAACGGCCCATTTTTTGCCGTAAAGCGGATCATTTTTGGCGTTCTCGTAGCCCCATACGTCATGATTGCCGATGCAGTACTCAACGGGCAGAGAGTTGTCGGCTTTTACCACCTCATGCCACGCGGTCCACTGCTTCGTTACCTTGTCGCGGTCCTGCGCCAGCGCGTCCATTATCACGTCGCCCCCATGCAGCATAAACGTCGGCTTGTCGGCCTGATCCTGGGCATGATGCAGACACCGGGCAATGGCTTCCATAGGCTTAAGCTGCGCCGTGATGTGTGTATCGCCGATATAGGCAAAGCGGGTCAGCAGTTTACGGGCCAAGGCAGGAGACGTAATCAGGCCGGGCGCGGCAGCGATGGGCAGCAGGCCGGCCGTTTTGAGAAGGGTTCTGCGGTTCATGAAGCGATTATAGTAATTGCAGGTAGCTGGTGCAAAGGGTTTGATTTCGCACCAGCTACCTTTTAAGTCAGATTTATTTCAGCAGCCACATGGTGGCGTTGATATCGTCGACGCCACCGTACTGCGCGGCCAGGGCCACATTCAGGTTCTCGCCGTTCGTCGTCCGCTCGTTGTTCGGGTACCGCCACCGCTTAGGTATCTGGCCGCTGTTACCCGTTCCCACGCCCGTCAGGAACGTTGGCACGCCCGTCCGGCGCTGGTTAAAGAAAGCTTCCAGACCGGAGTTCTGGAAAAAAGCCAGGTATTTCTGCGTCAGGATCTGGTTCAGGCCTTCCGTCGTGTTGCCCGCGTACTTCACAATCGGCTGAGCGAGGTAATCGCTCAGGCTGAAGTTGATGGTATAGGTATCGAAGCTGGCGATGCCGCCATCGTGCGAAAACGTTACGGTATTGTCGCCGTCTTTCAGACCATAAAAATTCATCGACGCTGCGATTCCTTTCTGGTAAAAGTCGGCGGCATTCCCGCTTGCCCACCCCCGGTTGATCCCTTCGGCCATGTTAAACATCAGCTCCGGATAGCCAATGATAAATACGGGTTCGCCGGCATAGGTGGTGTAGTAACGCTTCCGGTTCTGAAACGAATATTCGCCCTGGAGCGCCTTCGTTGCCATATCCTGCAGGTCTTCGCCGGAGCTGGCGCCAACGAATGCTCCAAAATCGGTTGGCTTGAGACCAGCTTTCAGCCTGGCGGCTGCCGGCTCGGCCACCACAAAAATACGCGGATCCCGGCGTTCGACCAGTGCATCCACGAACGTCTTGGCCATGTTCTCCCGCGTGGCATTCTGCCCAAAAGTGTCCTGGCTGCGCGGGTACTTGGTTACGTTGTTGTAGATAAACTGCAGGTTATCGCTCATGTCGGCCATCACAGGATATTTAGCCGGGTTAGCTACCACTTCGGCAAACTTCTGCTTAATGTTCAGATCCGGATCAGCTTCTTTCCGACTTAGACTGATCAGCACGCGCAGTTTAAAGGTGTTCACCACTTTCTGCCACTTCCGCAGGTCATTGTTCAGATAAAAATCTCCCGCCAGCGTGTTGTCTCCCCGGGCAATGATGGTGGTCAGGTCGGTATTAGCTTCATCAAGCCACTTCAGAATCTGCAGATAAACGGTTTTCTGGTCATCGTATTTCGGCGTCAGGTCGGCCTGTCCCTGCAGCGCTTCCGAAAGCGGCACATCACCTACCCGTCGGGTCATGTTCTCGTAGAAAAAAGCCCGCAGAAACTTACCCAGCGCCGAATAGGGATTCACATCGGCGGCTCCGGCCCGCTTAGCCTCCGCTTCCATCCGGAGAATGTCCTTGAGGGTGTAGTAGTTCAGCGAGGTCGTCGTCCAGGCGTATTCGTTAGTGGCGTAATAGTTGTAGTTACTGGCGTAAAACTGGTTGTAGCGCTGCTCGGCACCCCAGGGCGAATAGGTTACGCCCGCAAAGCCCGACGGGCTGTTGCTGGCATCGTACATATCGTTCAGGATACCCCGCAGCACCAGCGACGCGGGCGCATTGACCGGGCGGTTGGGGTCTTTTTCGAGTTCGTCGAACGACTTCTCACAGCCCGTCAGCAGCAGGACGAGGGCAAGCGTCGGTATTATCAGTTTATAAATGTTCATGGCTAAAGTCATTTATGAGCCGGGGCAGTATTGCCCCTGAATTAGAAGGTCAGATTCAGGTTAATCCCGTACCGGCGGGTAGTTGGCGTTTGCAGGTCCGAACGGCCACCGTTGGTGAACTGGTCGATGTCAATGTCTTTCTTCTCGGCAAAATAGAGCAGGTTACGGCCCACAAACGAGATCGACGCCTGTTTAACCCCGATCCGGTTCAGCAGGGGGGCGGGCAGGCTGTAGCCGATCACCACTTCGCGGAGTTTGGCAAAGCTGCGGCTGATGAGGTTGCCGCCGTCGAAACCATACCGCCGGGCGATATAGTCCTGCAGAAACGCTTTGGTGGTGTTGGGCGCAAATTGCAGCTCGCCGTAGTTCGTTACGTTGCCATCGGCATCGTAGTTGATCTTCCCGTTGTTTGAAATCTGGACGCCTTCGCCAACGTAGGACTTCACGCCCAGAACATCCTGCCGACGAGCTTCGCCCATAACGCCCTGCACGGTATTGATGATCCGGCCACCAGCGTAGGTCTTCTGCTGCACATAGTCGGAAATAACACCCCCCACGCGCCCGTCGAACTGGAAGCTGAACGTAAGGGCTTTATAGCTGAAGCGGTTGTTGACGCCCCATACCCAGTCCGGATTGATATACCCCACAAACTGAGCGACGGGCCCAATGATCGGGCGGCCACCGGCATCATTGATGATCTGCCCATCGGGCGTGTACACGAACGTATTGGTGTAGTACTTGTCAACGCGGTCGCCCACTTTAAAGAACGTGTTCAGCGATGATACGCCCGGATAAAACTCCTTATACCGTTCGGTATAGGTAGACCAGTTCACCAGGACGTCCCAGTTCAGTCCGCTGGCACTACGCAGGGCCTTTCCCGTCAGCGAAAGTTCAACGCCTTTTTTCTGGGTTTTGATGCCGTTCACGAGCAGGGATGCATAGCCCGTTGTTTCAGAAATCGGCAGGTTGAAGATGCGCGGTCCATCGTTGCTGATGTAGTAGGCGGCATCAAACGTGAGCCGGTTGCTCAGGAAACGCATATCCAGACCGGCTTCAACCTGCGAGGTCGAGTTCGGTTTAATGTTAGGGTTGTTCAGCGTATTGGTGTAGTAGGCCGACGGCTGGTTGTTGTAGGTCAGCGGAGTGCTGTAAACCGCCGAGTTCTGGTAAGTCGGACCGTCATAGGCCGACATATACTGCTCGCCATAGCCCAGCGGAAACTGCGGAATTCCGATTGTGGCCTGGGTCAGCGCGTCTTTTACGTTGGCAAACGAAGCCCGTAGCTTCAGGAATGAAATAGCATCGGGCAGCTTTACGTAATCTGACACGACCGTGCTCAGGGCCACCGAGGGATAAAAGAAGGTATTGTTGCCCCTGGGCAAGGTAGACAGCTTATCCATCCGCCCCGTCGTCGAGAGCGTCACGCGGTCGCGCAGAGTAAAATCGGCGGAATAGTAAGCCGACAGCACCCGCATATTGGCCGAATAGCTGGACGCAATGAGCGGATTGGCCGAGTTGGCGAAGGTGTACACGCCGGGTACGTTCAGGTAGTTGGTCGAGGTAAAGTTCGAGTTGTAGTTGTACAGCCGCAGGTTCCCACCAGCAATGGCGTTGACGGTCAGGGCGGGTACAACCTGCCGGTTGAATTTAATCAGCAGATCGGTGTTGTTATCGATCAGGTTCCGGCGGTCTTCGCGGTAATCTCCGCGGGCTTCCTCCCGGCCATAGGCGGTTGCCGAATAGGGCATTTTCTCGGTCCGCAGCAGATTCCAGGTCGAAACCTGCGTCCGCAGGGTTGCGTCGAGGCCCGGCGCCAGGTTATAGTTCAGCGACGTCTGGCCAATAATATCGGTTTTATAGTGCCCCCGTAGCCACTCTTTCGACACAAACCAGGGGTTATTATAACGCTGGTATTCGGCGTAAATCTGCTGGATACCTTCCTTACCCGGCTGCCAGTAGTTTTTCAGCTCATCGACATCCCAGTCGGCTCCGCCCCAGATACCTACGTTATAAATCAGCGAGTTGGGCCCATAATTAATGTCCGGAATATTCGGGGTGTACTGCCGGTTCACCTGGATGTCGGCCGCAAACCGCAACCGATCCGTGAAGTTGTAGCCCGACGAAATCTTGAAGGTCGTGCTGTTGAGCTTGGTGTTCGGCACCAGCCCTTTCTGATACGTATGCGAGAGCGAAAAGCGCAGGTCGTACTTCTCGCCCGACGAGGAAACGGCTACATTATTGGTCGAGAGAATACCCGTCTGAATAAAGCGCGACAGGTTATTGGCACCCCGGGCTACGTACGGTGTCGGCTGGCGGTTACTGACGAACGGTTTCACGGCCGGGTTCGGGAAGGTGGTCGTGAAGGTCTGTCCAGGCATAATCGGGCTGTCGTACTGCGGAATCAGCTGCCCTTCAAAGCGTGGCCCCCAGATATCGTAGTCGCCGTCGTTATAGCCGCCCCCGCGCCCATCGGCAAAAGCATAAACCCCGTGGTCGCCGGGCCCGTATTCATTTTGCAGTTTAGGAATAGCCAGAAACCCATTGTCGAACATCTGGCTTGTGTTGACGTCGACCGAGAAGCCCCGCTTGTCTTTTGTACCCCGCTTGGTCGTGATCAGGATGGCGCCGTTCTTACCCCGGAACCCATAGAGCGCCGAAGCCGAGGCTCCTTTCAGGACCGAATAAGTTTCAATATCGTCGGGGCTGATGTTCCAGGTATCAGAATTGACCGGAACCCCATCGACCACAAACAGCACGTCGGTATTCCCACGAAGAACAATGTTGGGTCGGCGCAGCAGTTCGGCGCTCGGTCCGATGGTCAGGCCCGCCACCTTACCCACCAGCGAGTTGATTGGGTTGGGCTCGCGGGCTTTGATAACGCTGGCTCCGTCGAGGGTTTGAATGGCGACGCCCGTCTGACGTATGTCTTTCTTGATGCCAAAAGCCGTTACGACGACTTCATTCAGGGCTTTGGGACTGCCTGTCAGATTGATGTCGATCGTGCTGCGGTTACCAACGGTGATTTCCTGCGTTTCGTAGCCAATGAACGAAAACGTCAGCGTGGCCTGCGGACTCACCGCGTTCAGACTATAGGTACCATCGGCGCGGCTCGTTGTACCGGTGCTGGTGCCCTTCACCACAATCGATACGCCCGGCAGTGGCTGCTGGTCATCGGCCGATACAACGCGACCGCTCACTGACTGAGCCTGAGCGGCCACCGCCGACAACAGCGCGGATAGAAACGTCAGCGTAACAATACCGACCAGCAGACGCGCCCGCTGGTGCAGGCGTGCGGATGGGGGCAGGGATAAACGTAAAGATAGTTCTTTCATACATTTACAGGTTAGCCTTAGTTGGGTGTTCCTGCAAAAGTACAATCGCACTATTACGCCACTGTTGACTGATTGTCAATCATTTGTGAACGAAATCTCCAGAAAGTTCATGCTCGCTTAATCTGGAAGTCCGGGTTATTTTGCACGTATCGCGCGCGGGCTTCTATGCAGATACCCCAAGCCAATGCCGTATGCTGTCTTCGGCATACCCCGCGCCCGAGCTCATGCCTTTGCCGCCGATACCCGTTACGATCCGGATGTTCTCGTCGATGTCGTGCTCGAAGATTTCGGCGGTTGTCTGGCTATAAAACCCCGCCCAGGTTTTACGAATCGTCAGCGGAAACTGCACAATCCGCCGGGCTTCGGTCAGCATCAGGTCGTTGATAAAATCCTGCGTGTGATAGCCCAGGTCTTCGGCCTGCGTCGCATCGGCGTATTCGTGCGAGTCGCCCACGATGATTGAGCCATCCGTCGCCTGCTTGAACAGAATATGAATCCCCCATTTTTTGAGTTCAGCCAGATGCTCGGGCGTTTTCAGTCGGGCGTAGGACGGACACTCCTGAAAGGCTTCGTACCGCCGAATGGTTAGCCCCGTCAGGATATTCCCCGGTAGGATCAGCCCCGGCACCGGCTCAGCCAGCAGCATCTGCAGTTTACTGACCACCAGTTCGGCCTCGGCCAGTACCTCCGGGAACAACAGCCGCACCTCATGCCCCCCGCAGATCAGCACCCGCCCGGCCTGAAACCGCTGCCGGTTGGCCAGCGTCACGATGGCTCCGCTATAATTCGACTGGCAGTCAATTACGAGGGAGCCGGGCCGGTAATCGACGCCGTATCTACGCTGAATGAACGCGATCAGCCGGTGAATCATCTGCTCCGGCTCTACGCTCATTTCGCCCGGAAAGAACAGCCCGCCCATAACGTAATCCGGTTGCAGCCCCGGATAGTTAGCCAGACACTGCGCTTTGCTCAGCAACTCGCTGGGATAGCCTATCCGCTCGTAGCGGTCATGCAGTTCATTTGCCAGCGTCCACTCGTCCGCATCCGACGCGAGATAGACCGTTCCGTTTTCGCGCACGGTCAGGTCAGTTTCGCGCTGGATGGTACGGTAAATCTCCAGGCTACGGCGACCGTAATCGAACCATCGCCCGGCCAGCCCGGATGGCACGACCTGCCCGAAATTACGTACCGTCGCCCCTACGGGGTAGCGGTCTTTTTCCAGCAGTAAGACGCGCTGGCCAGCTTTGGCCGCCTGATAGGCATGAAACGAGCCCAGCGCGCCCGCGCCGACAATAATCAGATCGTAAGTAGCCACGAATAGATTCGGGGTTTGGTCGTAGAGGTAGTCATTATAGGCTGGGAACCGCTACACAGCAACCAGTTCTTTTTCGGCCAGCAGCGCCGGCAACTCAGCCAGCGACGCCAGCAGATAATCGTACGGGTAAGCCTCAAGCTGCTCAAGAGAATGGGTACCGTTCGTTACGCCGAGGTTCAAGGCTACGCCGGCCGCCCGGCCCGACAGCAGATCAGAAGGCGTATCGCCAACGTTCACAACCGCCTTTGGGTTATTGACGCCCAGCAGGTGCATGGCCCGCTCGATCATCAGTGGGTAGGGTCGGCCACGCTCCACCTCGTCGCTGGCAATGGATACCTGAATCATACTGTCCGGACGGCCCACCCGCCGACCGTCAAGATCGGCCAGCCAGCCAAGTTTGTCGAGGATAATGTCAGTTACGGCGCGGTAGAAACCGGTAGTGAGCGCAATGGCAATGCCCCGCTCCCGCAGATATGCCAACGTTTCCAGACACCCTTCCGTGGGCGTTGCGCCCTGCGTCTGGTAATGATCTTCCAGAATCCGCCTGAACGACGCGTAGGAGACATCGACATGCGCCCGAACGTCGGGGTGCAGTTCGCCCAGCTGCTCTTTCCAGAGCGTCTCGAATACATACCGCTTAGCCAGGCCCTGCATAGCCAGAATCCGTTCGTCGGTAACGAACAGACCTGTTTCGGCGGCTGCCTGCGCAAAGCACCGCTCAACTTCATGGTGATCGGTAACGGTAGTGCCGGCCATATCAAAAACCACTAATTCAATGGGTTGCATGCCTGAAGTTATCGTTTGAACGAGCTGTAAAGCAACGGAAACTTTTGATGCGGGCGCTATAAAACGATATTAAGAAATCAAAAAATCGAACGAGCAGCCGGGCGAGCCGGGGCAATAAATCATTCACAAAAGCGGTGCTTATTTGGTGCGGACAACCGTCAGTTTGCGCATCAGTTCCTTGCGGCTGTTGGCCGGAATCTGAATTGCCGGTTTATGGCCGACCATAAACAGATGATTCTGCTCTACCCGTTCGAGGTAGTTCAGGTTGATGAGCAGTGACCGCGACAGCCGGTAAAAGTTGGGCAGAGGGAAGTATTGCGCCAGATGGCTCAGGTTCATGCTAATATGGTAAGATTGCTCACGGTTTAGCAGAAATATCTTTACGTATGCTCCATCCGCTTTCAGGTACAGCACATCGTCAATGTTAATTTTTTCATAGCCTTTGTCAACCGGCAGATATAACTGCTTCGAAGCTGACGAATCGACGGCTTGATTCAGCCGGAAATAATGGTAAGCCAGCTCAATCTGCAGTTTCAGTTCCTCCTGCCGAAACGGTTTGAGCAGATAGGCCGCCGGCCGGGTTGCCTTCGCCGACTGAAACATGTCGGGTTCGGAGTTGGCCGTCAGGTACATAATCGGCATCCGGTGATACGTCAGCAGTTCCTTAGCCGTATCAATTCCGTTGCGGATAGAGCCCACGAGCTCAATATCGATCAGGGCCAGATCGGGCGACTGGTTTTTAACGGCTTTTACGGCCGACAGAAAGTCGTGCGCAACGCCCGTAATGGTGTGTCCGGCTTCTTCCAGCGTTTCGCGCAGATCCATCGCCGTAATAGTATCATCTTCAACAATCAGGATTTGCAGTGTCTCCATGTTCAGCGTCAGATGGTAAACTCCAGGGTGAATAGGACTCCACCATCGGAGCGAAATTTATGCGTTCCCCGTAACTGGCGAGCCTGAGCCTGAATGAGCTGCATCCCGAATGAACCGTTTTCCGGCGAATGGGAACCCGCAGCCAGCCCCGGCATAGAATCATTCAATTCAGATCCCGCCAGTCCGGGACCGTTATCTTTTACGATGAATGTCAGGTGGGCATGCTTCCGGTAGCAGACGACACTGAACCGGGGCCCGGCCGAATGCGGGAACGCATACTTACAGGCATTGGTCGTCAGTTCATTCAGAATTAGACCCAGCGGCACGGCTTTATCGGCCGACAGGCTGATGTCATCAATATCAAATGAGGTTTGTACGGTGTAGTGTCCATATGTTTTCAGAACACTTTCGACCAGCTCCTGAATAAACTCGCTCAGATTTACTTCGGCTAACTGACCCCCATCGTACAGCCGCCGGTGCACAATCGCCATTGACTGCACCCGAAGCAGGCTCTCCGCTACGGCCGTTCGGGCAGCTTCGTCAGATAATCGTCTGGACTGAAGATTAAGCAGGCTCGAAATAACCTGCAGATTGTTTTTAACGCGGTGGTTCTGCTCGCGCACCAGGGTCTCGTTCCGTCGGCTGATGCGTTGATTTTTTCGGTAGAGCCGAAAAAACACCACGCTCATTCCGGCCGTCACGATAAACAGTGTCGACGTAGCCAGCGTAAAGCGTTGCTGGGTATGGAGCGTCTGGGCGCTCAGGGCCAGTTCGCGATTACGCGCCCTGATCAGGGCTTCTTTTTTTTCGGATTCGTACGCTACGTTCAGCTGGGCAATTTTACCGTCCCGATCCGACAGAAGCCCGATTTTTTCCAGTTCACTCTGTTTTTTTACGTGGTCAAATGCTTCTTTCCATTGGCCTGTCGTCTGATAATAACGAACAAATTCTTTTTCCAGGTCCAGGCGGGTATCATATTCATCGACCCGGTTAGCGTTGTAAAGCTGTTCAGCCTTAAGTAGCGTCTGGAAGGCCATTTGCTGTTTACCGAATTCAAGATAAGCCGCGGCCAGGTGCAGCATGACGTTTGTCCTGAGCCGGTTTTCGTGCAATAAAACGAATAACGATAACGCCTTCTCCAGATATGGAATCGCCTGCGGGTCTCTGGCCTGCGTAAAGAGGGTTCCCAGTTGCAACGTTGCTTCAGCAATACCCAGCGAGTCCTTTAGTTTATAACACAGAGCCTCCTGCTTCCGATAGTAAACCAGACTATTCTTGAATTGCATCCGGTTTGCAGCAGATGGCTGCTTCTTCCACAGGTTTTCCCAGGCTCGTCCTATGGCTCCATAGGCCCGCACCAGTTCCTTGTCGGACTGGATACGCTGAGCCATTTGCATGGAAAGGTTCGCGTAGCGCAGCGCATCGTTCTCCCGGCCAAGCCGACCTTCGTTTTCACTCAATCTGACGTAAATACGCGCCAGATCATCCGAATCGCCCCGGGACTCGAGAATCCGCATGGATTTGAGAAAATACCGCTGCGAAGTCTGATAATCGCCCGCAAAGACATAGGTTTTGCCGTAAAGATACCAGGCTTCGGCCAGTTGGAGCGAGTCGCTGGCCGCGATAGCCTGCCGCTCGGCTTCCCGGGCGTGCCGTAAGCGATCAGGTTGCAGTTTGAGGTGGGTAACGTCCTGTCCCATGACCACGCCGGAAACAAATAACCAGCCGAGGCATAAGCCACTAAGGCACAGAACTGAACGGCGAAACATCCGGGTTGCAGGTTTAGGTCGGTACCAGTGTTAAACGTCACGTACCAAATGTACTAAAATGGCTAAGGTTGTAACTGACCATCTACAAAAAAAACAGCAGGATTGGCAAGAAAAAACCCCGATTTGACAAAGCCAGGATTGCTTGAGTGTAGAGAAAAAGAGAAGTTTGAAATTAAGCGACTATCCTGAATATATGTGACTACACAATATGTGCTAGTTGTATCAGCCAGACCTTGCCGCTTCTATCCATACGCCAGTTAGTACTTCTCACCGGTATCGGGTCACGAATGAGTCGGCATGCTATGTCGACTCATTCGGTGAGAAGCCTTCACCGTCCTTCCCGCAGTTTGAGAATTAATTCCGTTTTCAGTTCGTGCAGCCCCTGTTCCAGACCAACGGGATAGATGTGTGGGTTGACGAACCGCTTGACGCCCGGATGCAGCCCGGCAAGCTGCGTCTGCACGCGCGCCCGTACGGTATGAATATCCGGGTTGGCGTACACGCACTGCCCCGCCCGAAACACCGGCACCAGCAGGTTTTCAAACGGCTGCCCAACGTCAAATCGTCGGCGCTTGGTAAAATCCAGCGGATCAATCAGGGTCACCAGCCGTTCTGCACCGTTCATTTCTTCGTCGTAGATCATGTCGGCCAGGAACCCCCGCTCATCGCGGAACCGACGTACCTGCTGGAGCCCCGGCGTCGAAATCTTGATGGCCTGCTCCGAGAGCTTCATTTTATAGTCCCACGCGCCCGACGCTTCGTGACGAATGGCCGCCAGTTTATACACCCCACCCAGCGCCGGCTGATCATAGGCCGTAACCAGCTTCGTGCCTACGCCCCAGATCGTGATTCTGGCCCCCTGCTGTTTCAGGCTGGCAATGATCGTTTCGTCGAGGTCATTACTGGCCACGATGGCCGTATCCGGAAAGCCGGCCTCGTCCAGCAGCTTACGCGCTTCAATGCTCAGGTAAGCCAGATCACCCGAATCGAGCCGGATACCCGACAATTCGTAGCCCTGCCGACGTAACTGCCGGCCCGTTTCAATGGCGTTCTGAACGCCCTGCAGCGTGTCATAAGTATCAACCAGCAGCGTAACGTTGTTCGGCATCACGCGGGCATAGGTCTCGAACGATTCCAGCTCGCTGTCGAACGACATCACCCAGCTGTGCGCGTGAGTTCCCCGCACCGGAATGTCATACTGTTTACCCGCCAGAACGTTGGAAGTAGCATCGCAGCCGCCGATGTAAGCCGCCCGGCTGGCCGTCAGGCCTCCGTCTATTCCCTGCGCCCGGCGCAGCCCGAACTCCAGCACCGTATCGGTTTCGGCCACGAGCCGCAGCCGGGCGGCTTTGGTCGCAATCAGCGATTCGAAGTTAACCAGGTTCAGCAGGGGCGTTTCCAGCAGCTGACACTGCAAAATTGGTCCCCGTACCCGCAGCAGCGGCTCATTCGGGAACGTAACGGTCCCTTCGGGTACGGCCTCCAGGTCGATGGTAAGCTTCAGACCAGCCAGATAGTCCAGAAAAGCTTCCTCAAAAAGCGGCTGCCCGTCATTACCCGTTAGTGACCGCAGGTAGTGCAGGTCTGCTGCCGAGAACCCAAAGTTATTGACGTAATCGACAGCCTGCGCCAGCCCGCAGGCGATAGTGAAACCGCCCCCAAACGGGTTTTTACGGAAATACAGGTTAAAGACGGCTTCTTTTTCACTCGTACCAGACTTCCAGTATCCATAGGCCATCGTTAGCTGATAAAGGTCCGTCAGTAGACTCAGGGAGGTATCGTATACGTTCTTGATCATGCTGCGAAGGTAGTGGCCGGGAAATTGGTGCAAAATTCCCGACCGGCTAAAACAAAAAAAGATTAAATTGGTCTGATATTTGTCGGGCGCAGTTTGTCAACGCCTACTCAACGTAACTTTAGTATTTAGCCGCCGATTACCGCCCATGCAGAAGTTAAGTCTTACCCAGTCGCTACAGCAGAAACTGTCTCCTCAACAAATCCAGTTTATCAAGCTGTTGCAGATTCCTACCGCCGAACTGGATACCCGGATTGAAGAAGAACTGGAAATCAATCCCGCGCTGGAAGAGGGTATGGATGAAGACTACGATCAGAAAGAGGAAGACCCCTTCGCCGATGAATATGAGGATGATTACAAAGACCGCAACGACGATCTGGATATTGACAGCTACATCCAGAACGAAGATTATGCGGGCTACAAGATGCAGGGCGACGGGAACTACAACGAAGAAGATCGCGACGTACCGCTGGCTACCAGTTCGAGTCTGATCGACTCACTGATGCAGCAGTTTGGCTACCTGAACCTGACCGAAGAGCAACGGATCATTGGCCTGCAGCTTATCGGCAGCATTGAAGCCGACGGCTATATTCGCCGGTCCATGCAGGCTATCGTCAACGACCTTGCCTTCTCGCAGAACGTCTTCACCGACACCGACGAACTGGAGCAGGTTTTACGAAAAATCCAGACCTTCGACCCGCCGGGTATTGCCGCCCGGTCGCTGCAGGAATGCCTGCTGCTCCAGCTCCAGCGCAAGGACCAGAGCGATCCCTACATTATCCTCGGCATCCGGATCATTGAAGAGTTCTTCGAGGAGTTTTCGAAAAAGCACTTCGATAAAATCCAGCGTCGGCTCAACATCAGCGACGAATCGCTGAAGAAGGTAATCGACATCATTATCAAGCTGAATCCCAAGCCGGGTTCGGTCGAAGGCGAATCGGGCACGGCTCAGTACCTGATTCCTGATTTCATCCTGACCAATAATAACGGCAAGCTTGAACTGACGCTGAACTCCAAGAACGCGCCTGAACTGCGCATCAGCCGGTCGTTTGCCGATATGCTCGACACCTACGACAAAAGCAGCAAGCAGAACAAAGCCCTGAAAGAGACGGTCTCCTTCGTCAAGCAGAAGCTCGACGCGGCCAAGTGGTTCATCGACGCCATCAAACAGCGTCAGCAGACCCTGCTCAAGACCATGAACGCCATCGTGCGCTTTCAGTATGATTTCTTCCTGACCGGCGACGAGTCCAAACTCCGCCCCATGATCCTGAAAGACATTGCCACGCTGATCGACATGGACGTTTCGACCGTTTCGCGGGTCGCCAACAGCAAGGCCGTTCAGACCGAATTCGGCATTTATCCGCTGAAATATTTCTTCTCAGAAGGTATTGCCACCGACTCCGGCGAGGACGTCAGCAGCCGCGAGGTAAAGAACATCCTGAAAGAACTGATCGACAACGAGCCGAAGCTCAACCCGCTCTCCGACGATAAGCTCGAGAAAATCCTGAACGAACGGGGCTACAACATCGCCCGCCGGACCGTTGCCAAATACCGCGAGCAGCTGAATATTCCGGTGGCCCGGCTCCGGAAAGAACTCTAAAACAGGATGCAGACTGAATTGGCCCATCCGGCGACTAAATGATGAATGAGCGTAGTTAGTACCTTTGTAAAACAGACGGTTCATTCGCTCGCAAATCACTTATCCGCCCGGTCGGACCGATTTATAATTCTATTGGTATCCTTGACAACCACACTGGCCCGTTTCCTTTCCGTTGCGTTTCATCCGCTGCTGATGCCAACCCTGTTGTTTGGCGTTTTGCTGTTTCAGGTTCCCAGTGTTTTAGGGATGGATGCCTTTACGCCAACTCTGCGCCTTAGCCTGCTCGTTCTGATCTTCGTCGGTACGTTCGGCGTGCCGTCGCTGCTGATTTATTACCTGTTTCGCAGCGGCTATATTCGAACGCTCCACATGACTACGCTTGAAGAACGGCGGCTCCCCTACTTCCTGACGGCGCTGGTCTATACCGCCGTTACGTTTCTGTTTGCCTTCCGAATGCAACTCATTTCGACCATCGCGCCCGAAATTGCGGTGTTGCTGGGCAGCATTACGATCTCCATTCTGCTCGTGGCGCTGATTAGTCTCTACTGGCAGATCAGCGCCCACAGCGTCGGGATTGGCGGGGTTCTGGGCGCCATTGGGGGCATCATGCTGAAGTTCGGCCAGACCGATTTGTTCTTTCCCCTGCTGGTGCTCGTTCTGCTAACGGGCTTTGTGGGGAGCGCGCGGCTTAAACTTAACGCCCATACACCCGCCCAGATCGGCGCAGGGCTGCTGCTGGGATTAACGATCAGCGTAGTGGCCGTGTTCTGGCTGGTATAATCCGTAGCTTTACCGATAAACGGCCCTTTCCATGTTTGAGAACCTTCTTTACGATGTTGCCCACGGCATTTGCCGAATTACGCTCAATCGCCCGCAGGTTTATCACGCGCTCAGTCCCGGCCTGATCCGTGACATTACGGCCGCTATTGAAGCCGCGGGAGCCGACGACAGCGTTCGGGTGGTGGTGCTGACCGGAGCGGGCGACAAAGCCTTCTGCTCGGGCGCCGACCTGAAAGAAGGCGCGGCTTCGGCTATGGCATCGTGCGGTCAGATGGACCTCGGCGACACCCTGCGCACGACCTATAACCCCATGATCCGGGCAATTCGCGACTTACCGAAGCCGGTTATCGGGCGCATCAATGGCGTAGCGGCCGGGGCGGGCTGCTCACTGGCGCTGGCCTGCGACGTCGTGCTATGTGCCGACGAAGCGTATTTCAGCCAGATTTTTGTCAACATCGGCCTCATGCCCGACGCGGGCTCTACGTTCTTTCTGCCCCGGCTGGTTGGCCCGCAGAAGGCGTTTGAGCTGTGCAGTACCGGTCGGCGCGTTTATGGCCCCGAAGCCGCGCAACTAGGTCTTGTTAGCCGCTCCGTTCCCGCTGCCGATCTGGACCAGGCTATAAACGAAGTGGCCGCGTATTATGCCGCTGCGCCGACACGAGCCATTGGGGCTATGAAAAAAGTTTTGAACCAATCGCTCTATTCCGACCTCGACCACCAGCTGGAACAAGAAGCTGAAAATCAAGACGCCTTAGGCAGATCAACCGATGCGGCCGAAGGCATTGGCGCGTTCCTGATGAAGCGGAAAGCAAATTTTTCGGGCAAATAAGTTGACAGACGCCGTTTTTGTCCCTACTTTTGCACTCCCAATCAACGGGAAATGCCAACGAGCAATGCATTCGTAGCTCAATTGGATAGAGCACCTGACTACGGATCAGGAGGTTTGGGGTTCGAATCCCTACGAGTGCACAAAAAATCTGAAAATCCCTCATAATTAGCTAATTATGAGGGATTTTTGTTTCTCATGCGGCTTTGTTGCATGGCTCCGCCCGCCCTGAGTAAAAACAGCACTGGAATGGCGAACTTTGAGATCGCCAAACCTACAAAGCTGCCGCCTGACGGCTTCCAGTGCTATGCCCAAACTACACTTTTTTACCAAAGCCGACCATCAAGCTCCAAAAGACGAAAAAGAACCCAAGAAGCCAAAAACGCCCAAAGAAAAATACCGGATCACTAACTGGCCTGACTACAATAAAGCCCTGATTAACAGGGGATTTGTTACGCTCTGGCTTGATGGAGACACGCTGGCAAACTGGTATTTTCAAGGGACTCGTACTGCCGGTGGACTGATTCACTATTCCGACCAATGCATTCAGGCGGCACTGGCGCTCAAAGCGGTCTTTGGACTCGCGTTTCGACAAGTGCAAGGATTGATTCAGAGCGTGTTAGCGATCATGAAGATGGATTTACAAGTACCAAGTTATAGCCAACTCTGTCGCCGGCAGGCCAGGTTGGTCGCCTTTTCTGCTCCGATACCCCCTGAAGAGCATCCTGTTAAACCCCTTCATATCGTCGTTGACAGTACAGGGCTAAAAGTGTATGGCGAGGGCGAATGGAAGGTCAAAAAGCATGGAGCTGATAAACGCCGTACTTGGCGTAAACTGCATTTGGCAACCGATGAGGCCACCAACACCATCCACGCGGTTGACTTGACGACCAATGCGGTTAGCGATGCGGAGATGGTCAAGCCCTTATTGACCGATGTTGAGCAGTTGATTGCTAAAGTAGGTGGCGATGGGGCCTACGATCAGGTCAAAGTGTATGATGAGTTGGCCAGCCGCCACATTCAGCCCCTGATTCCACCTCGGGCGAATGCTGTTATCTGGACTGATGAAGCGGGGATTGTCTTGATGCATTCTCGTAATGAGTTACTTACCACGATTAAGGCAATCGGTTTATCGGCTTGGAAACGGCAATGCGGCTACCATCGTCGTAGTAAAGCAGAGACCGCTATGTTTCGGTGGAAGACGAGTTTTGGCGAACGGTTATCGACACGCTTGTTAGCGAATCAGCAAACCGAGGCCCAAATCAAAGCTAGTTGTCTAAATCGATTCGTTAAACTGGGAATGCCCAAAGCGGTTAAACAGCATTCAATGTAGCTATGCAACAAAGCCGTTTCTTTATCAAGAAAGTAAACATAACAACCTTTCATTCCGCGAGATAAAAGAACTCGGTAGGTATTCTTTACAAGATCAACAAATTGATCTCGGGACCTTTTTACCGTTGTGTCAAATGATGCTTCTTTGTTGGCTATCCAACCTCCTTTATCAAACCTGTATACTAGGTCTTGCCCAAAAATTACACCAACATAATCGAACTCAAAGCCTTGTGCTGTGTAAATACAACCTACTTGGTTAATCCCGTTCTTATCATATGCCCATAGGGGAGCCCTAGGAATATCCTTGGCTAGCTTCTTAGCATCCGGTTTGGCATTCCAAGGCCGTTGATAACTGCCTATTGTAACATCATTTACCAGGTTTCCTTTAGTGTCTGGTAAAGACCAAGGCCAACAGAAACCGGCTGTCATCCTAGCTGTATACCCCTCATCTACTTTCTGGTGTATTGCTTGTTCTAAGGCTTCCGGGCTACTCATTATTCGAAAGTCGAAGGCCTCCTTATTATCCCAGATCACGTTCGCGGTCTTTTGTATACCCAGTGTGTTGTTGATCCAGTTCACAAACCCATCCGAGCCGTTACAACGAAATTGCGCTTCTAGCTCAAATTCAAACAAGCTGCATTCATTTTTTTGGGCGTACTCTTTAATGTAACGTACCGAGCCTATTTCATCAGGCCGCACAATCTGGTTATCATCGATGAAAAATACTGCTACTTTGGCTACGTTAATGATCTCTTCAATCTGGGCTACATCACTTCGTTTAGCCGCAGGTGTATACATGTTGTTGCTGGTCTTTCGGATGCGATGGGCTTCATCACATATGAGTACGTCTATCTCATTGTACTCGGCTTGCGTATAGCTGTTGAAGTATTTAAACTGCGAAGCCCCTCTTTTCCCGATCACTTCCCGCAAGGTTTCTGTGAAGGCTTTAGAACCTGTAGCGTATTGAGCATTGAATTGATCCTTAAGATACAGATCTGCTAATAAGTTAATGGCAACAACGGATTTGCCTGTACCTGGCCCTCCCTTGACGATCACTACCGACTTTCTTTTGTCATGGAAACCTTTCTTAGCGCAAGCATAGACCCGATCATACACAACAAGCTGTTCATCTAACAAGACATATTGCGGCTGGCCTTTAATCACCTGACCTACATGCTCCATCAGCTTTTTACTGGGTCGGTACTTACTTTCCTCTATTCTACCCAGTACCCTTTCCCCATCACCTTCATCCAGCTTTGTTTTGAGATAGTCACTTAACTCTTCTACATGATCACCTGTAAAGACAGGTGCTACCTGCAATAGACTAGTAAACTTATCGCTAAAGAGTACGTCATCTGCTGGGGCACTGTAATTATGCAGATACGAACACGCAGATAGACTGACCTTGTTTCCCTCGTAGAATGCGGTATGGGAGTCTTCTAGGTATGCTTTGTATTGACCTACTTGAGCCGAGGGGTGTAATACGTCTCGCTTGGCTCCTCCCAGAAAAGTCATCACTTCATTGGCTCCGTCCGAATCATTACAGTGATCCCACTGCTTAAGCTCCAAGATGACTGCGTTATCATTGCCAAGCGAGTCTTTGCCACAGATCATAGCATCCAATCGCTTGGAAGATAAGGGAAGTTGATACTCTAATAGAATGCCATTTTGGGTCAAATTAGCATGCTGGAGTACCTGAGAGGTAGCACGTAAGGAGTTACGCCAGGAATTAAGCTCGTTCGGAGAAGGATTGTAGCGGTAGTAGTTAAAGAAAGCTAACTTCAGTTTGTCAGCGATTTGATTAAGTGTAGAGTCTTTGATGAATTGAGCAGTGGTCCCTGAATATAACCGCATATAGGCAGGTAAACGATAAAGTAGTAATGAAATGGCTGAAGACTACAGTTCAGTATATTTTTTGGCATTTCCCTTCGCCTTGTCGACCGGGTACTTAGCCTTGTTAATTTCTAGCTTAGCTCTGAGGGCTTGCTCCAGATCAACGCTATGGTTGTGAGCGAGTAACAGGCAGTAAGCCATGATGTCAGCTAGTTCATGGCTGAGTTTTTGCACATCGACTTGATTAGCCGATTTCCAGAGAAACAACTCATTTAACTCCGCTGCTTCAATTGATACCGCTAAAGCTTAGAGCGTGTTTTGGAATTGAGAAAGGCTGAGCGTCAGGGCATCTTTGTGTCGACCAAGACATGAAGTAATGACCAAACAGTGGACTCCACTGACTGACGCTCAGTGGACAGCAATTTCGCCTTTTTTGCCTATTCAGCGCAAACGCCAGCATGATCTTAGACGCATTGTCAATGCCATCTTGTGGCCGCTACGCACCGGATGCCAATGGCGTAATATGCCTTTTGAGGGCCTGCCCTGGCAAAGCGTTTGTTATTATTTCCATCGCTGGAAACAGGATGGAACCATTGAGCGATTGAATGCCGCACTCAACGAGTTGGATCGGCTCCGTAACGGACGGGCAGCCCTGCCCTCAGTGCTATGTATTGACACACAGTCCATTAAGTTAGCTCCCATGAGTGGTGAGTATCGTGGTCTGGATGCTCACAAACGCGTGAACGGTCGTAAACGCACGTTTGTGGTCGACACCCAGGGTCGCTTATGGGTGGCTGACGTAGGGGCTGCTAATGAAGCAGACGGGGCATTGGGGGTTGGCCTAATCGCTGATGTGGTATGGCGGGTGGGTGAACACTTGGAGAAGGTGTATGGCGATCAAGCTTACAACGGCGTGTTCGCCCATACACTGGCTGAGTGGAGTATTGAGTTTGAGAAGGCTTCCCGACCTGAATCGGCTCGAGGCTTCGTACCCGTAGCTAAACGATGGGTCGTGGAGCGAACAATTGCGTGGACCAATTTCTTCCGGCGTGTGGTCAAGGATTACGAGTACACCACATCTTCTTCGGTGAGTTGGCTATATTTAGCTAATATTCAACTTATGCTACAACGTATCTAGCCTCCAAGCCAAACATAATTCCAAAACACGTTCTAAGTCCTTAGAGTTATGGAATTGTTTCCAGTCCCGTTCATCTCTGAACGCAATTATCTCGTGGAGTAGGCTGTCTAGTTGAGTCATAATAGCTAAGTAAAGGCATTATTAATGGATTATTTATCCATTTCTCCTCTTAAGAAATAATGTATGATTGGCTTATTGATACTCAATTCTTCCGGATAGTATCTGGTCGAATAACATATGCTAGCTAATCACTAATTTATTAAGCAAATCTAATTATCTAACTATATTCACACTAGTTGAAATTAAGGTTAATGATGCGGTAAAACTACATTTTAGCACAATAATGGCATTTTCATATATTCGGAAGGGGCCTCCTTTGTACTTTCCAAAATGATAAAGGGCGGGGTCAAAAGAAAAAAAAACACCCGAAAATGATGGGTGTTCTTCTGTAACTTACTCAATAATAATCAATTAATCCAAAAGTAGGGTGCGACTTTTCCGTATTTGAGTAAGACATTGATTTACAGTCGATTGCAGCATATGGCCGTTACATAGGAAAGTTTGAAGTAGGTATTCTCCTTAGCAAAGCATTAATGAACTACTTTCCAACCAAAAGGCGTTAAAATCTTTATGACTGGCGTAAAGAGCAGAGCGGTTAGTCACAGTCACATCTGAATTGGAAAGTCTACTTAAGGCCTCTTGCCCAGCTTTATCATTATCGAAATAGGCGTTTACCTTCTGATAGCCTTTCAGGACAGGTAAGGCACTTTCCAAATTAGTCGTTGAATTCAACACCAAAGTTGGGAAAGTAGGCGAACTAAGCCTGTAATATTCCAGTGCTGACAGGAAATCAAATACACCCTCAAATACATTGATCGTTGTAGCCTGCGGAGCCTGTATGGTCGTATAGCCAGCTGGTCCTAGATTGCGTTTCGTGCCTACGCCATTGCGCAAAGCATACCCTCCTCGATCATTGGCGAAACCGAGCGCAAAGAGATTCTTTCCATGTTGGCTATAGTATACTTCCCGGCAATACGTTCGGGCAATAGGAAAGCTGATTTTCCGGCTCTCCACATATCGGATGAGCTGCGTGTTAGCTAGCAACTTTACCGAACGGATTTCCTCTTTAGATTGGGTAGGCTGGATTGGCCCACTAAGGGAAAAGTAAGGCTTGCTTTCCAATCCGGCAAACTTGGTGAGCTTGGCCACCGCTTGGGAGAAGCTACAGCTACTTAGCAGTTGAACTAACCGAATTATATCATCTCCCGCTTCTGGACTGCCAAAATCCTTATATCGGTTAATGGCCGTATTTACTGAGAAAGAGGGCGTGTTTTCTGAGCGAAATGGGGAGTAATATACGTATCGTTGACCGCGATGGCTTACGGGCTGAAAACCTTTGTAAGCTAGGTAATCAACAATGGCTACAGCTTTAGCAATTTGAATGGTTTGTAAGGTAATCATACTGACTTTTTTCTTAGTGGGATTTTATGGTTTGTGATTTGTAGTCGGTTTGTCTTACTACCTTACTACTAGCTCTAGTCGTAAGATGGTCGTAAGTGGGTAGTAGGATGGATCTTACTACCAGGAATGAGCTTTGATAAGCTTGAAATGAACTCTATTGTGGCTGGTAGTAAGGTAGTAAGTAGAACTTGGTAATCTAGAAGTCATTTTCTGAAAGTAGACTGGCTATGAGACGCTTATCATTTATCCTACTGATGCTCAGAAATGAATGAGGGTAGTAGGCACTTTCCTACTACCCCCTTACTACCCTTCCTACTACCGCCAGGTCTACTCTTGGCAGGTTTGCTCGTTGCGTTCCATTAGCATGCGCTCGCGCACCGCCCATACGTACAGCGGTTTGCCATTGACTTTCTTGCTTTTGCGATGAAACTTGAGTTTGGTCAGCGCTTCGCCTAATTGTTTAGAGCGAATCTCCTGACGAGTAGCCGCTTTCAGAAAGGTTTGAATGGCAGAGGTGGTTAGATAAGAAGTCGTCACATTTGATTCAGCCACCGGCTCGTAATACTCCAGTAGTAGCTCATATTCGAGCGTATGCACCTGGAACGCTTCGTTATTAGAAAATAGATCGGCCGTTTCTTCAGCGGTAAACCAATACGTATATCCTTCCCGAAAGAGCTGGTAGGCTTCGGCCCATACCTGATTGATGTCAAGTTGTTGAGCGGCTTGAATGTCTATGCTAAAAGCTTCAAAGGGTAAAAACCGGCGGCTACCAGTGGGGTCGGTAAGAAAATCATTGCCGTTGACACTGCCTAGAAAGGAAGCAATACGAGGCAGTTCTGAGGAAAGCGCATCATACGGCCTACGAATCGTAATGTTGCCTTGAGTAATCAATGTTTTTACTGTCTCACCATCTCGCTTGTTGAGGCTACGCAATTGGTCGTCCAGGTTGACAATAAACTTTTCTCCCAACAGGATCAGTGTATCTTTACTTTCTAGGTTGATTTTACCACAAAACAAATAGCGCAGTAAGGCCGGTGGGCAGAGTAAATTCAACCAAGTCGTTTTAAAAGCTCCCTGAGAGCCCGTCAGTACAAGGCAAGTTTGATTCTGACAACCATCAGCATTTAAGGCGTTGGCAATGCTAGCCACCAGCCACTTGGTCAGACTCAAACAAAATAGCTCGTTGTCCTCAGTTTGCACCGTTTGAGCCAACGCTTTAATGGTTGGTGTATAGGTTGAGGCAGGAGCCGGTAACGATTGAAAATAGGCGTGTAAGGGATTATACCGGGGTGTAAAATCCGATTTAAGAATAACCTTAAGCTTCTCCGGACTTGTAGGTATACCCGTTTCATTGTCTATCTGTCGAACAATGGAATTGAGCGAGTAATCTTCTAGAGCTTCAAAATTGGCTTTGACTTTACCACAATACTCAATTCGGCCATTGAGGACGTTATAGCGGAACTGGAAGCGAAAAGACAAGTATTCTTCAATCAGCCTCCGTTTACTCTGTATGGCTGGCGATGTTGATTCAGACTCTTTCTGTTTTCTCTTTGTGGGCAATTCTTTGTTCTTAGCTGGTAGATTGGTGTTAATCATTAATTTTGCACTATTCTTTAAGTTTAATAAAAGCGAATGGAGTAAGCCCCGCCAGGATTGGTAGGGCTTCTTTGTTTAATTGGTTGGGATTAGTAGAGCTTATCAGAGTCCGCTCTAGGTACACTGACCATCCTTAGCTAGCTCTTTTTTGCGAGTCGTTCTGTTGAATTTTCTTAAACTCTTTAATGACAGTTTCTCTACGACCTTTATAATAATGCTGCTCAGTCATGTAGGTACGGCTATGGCCCATCATTATAGAGGTTTGATCAAGTTTGAAACCGCGTTCTTCAGCAAACATGGTAAAGGTTTTACGAGCTAAATGGGTGTGTAATGGTTCTTTAATACCTGCCACATTTCCAATCACCTTTAGCCACTTGTTCATTTTCTGATTGCTTAAAACGGGTAATAAGATGCCTTTTAGGCGGCAAATGGGATGGTAGCGGTATTTCTCCAGGATAGCCTTAGCTTCTGGGAAAAGGGGCACAAAAGATTGCTGCCCCGATTTATTACGATCTTTTAAAATGCATTGAATCTCATCAACCGTAATCAGATAATCTTTGCTCAGACTAGCCACATCGGTATAAGCCAAGCCTGTGTAACAGCAAAACAGGAACACATCTCGGACTTCGTTAAGTGTTGTTTCGACAAAGTGCGTGTTTTTGACTGTTTCCAGATCGTTCATTGTCAGCGTGCGTACTTCTTTACGCTGTTTATTCAATCGCACCGATTGCAACACATTACGATCACACCATTCATAAGCCACTGCATAATCGAGGATTGCCTTTAAAAACTGGATTGTCTTAATGGCATAGTTATGACCGGTCTTTCGATCGCCTTTCATATAGACAAGCAACTCATGCTGAACAGCTGGTTTTAAGGTATCTAGAGTAGCATCTTTGCCATAAGTGTTTGTAACGAATTCGCTGATGATTCGCCCATAGCGTTGGTATTGCTTAAGTGAGCTAAGGGAAAGGCCATTCCCTAAGAGCTTGGCTTTTTGCTCAATCCAGCGGGTAATAGCTTCGATGATGGTGGGTGTTTGCTCGTCATGGGCCCGCAATCCCAAAGCAATATCCCGAATCAAGGTGGGGTCTAAACTACGGCCCGTTAGTACTCGCTCCTTAAACACTTTCAGGATACTCGCTTTTAGATCAACTAAGCGGGCAGTGTTGTAAGGGTCTCCAGTAATCTGGAGCGTTTTCGAGTTGAACTCATTAGGTTTTAGCTTGATACCTAATGACTTAAAAGGACTGTTCTTGCCACAGCACCGTACTCGAAAACCGAGCATGCTACTTTCTTTCCGGACAAAAATGGTAACAGTGCAAGCGGCAAATTTGATAGGATTGGACTTGCAACAAAATACTGGACAAATCTTTAAGCAACATGTTGAAGTTGCCCATTATAATAGTCAAAAGGGGAAACATACCCCAGCGATGAATGCCTCCGTTGCCGGTTGTACCAGATCTCGATGTACTCAAACGTCGCCTGTTTAGCCGCTTCAATAGTTTTAAAATCGTGTTGGTAGATCATTTCTGACTTTAAGCTTTTGAAGAAGCTTTCCGCCACAGCGTTATCCCAACAGTTACCTTTCCCACTCATACTTTGCAAAACCAGCGGCTGTTTTTTCAACAGCCGGGTAAACGCATGACAGGCATATTGCACTCCTCTATCCGAATGGAAAATTAAATTCCGTTCGATAGGGCGATTTTTAAGGGCCATTTGCCAAGCCGGAATGGTCGTCTCAGCTGCCTTCATCGACTTGCTTAAAGCCCAACCGATCACTTTTCGATCATACAAATCCATGATGATCGTCAGGTAGAGCCAGCCTTCACAAGTAGCAATGTACGTCAGATCAGAAACCCATGCCTGACCCGGTTTTCTAGGATTGAACTGGCGGTTTAAATGGTTTTCGGCCACTGGGTAAGTGTGCTTGGAATCAGTTGTGGTAACCACATATTTCTTCTGAATGACACTTTTCAGGTTAGCCTTCCTCATCAACCTGGCTACTCGGGGTCGAGATATCTTTATGCCTTTGGCCCTCAGTTCTCGGGTGATCTTTGGACTGCCATAACGTTTCTTACTGGCTGTAAACGAATCACTTATTAGTACGATAAGCGTTTCATTCTCTTTGGCTCTTTTGGTGGGCCGTTGGGCTAACCAATAGTAATAGCCACTACGACTCACCTTCAATACGTTACACATCATCTCAACGGAAAATTCACCCTGGTGAGCTTTTATGAATCTAAATATTTCCCGTCGTTCCTGGAGAAGATGCTGACCGCCTTTTTTAGTATATCTCGCTCTAACTCAGCTTGTCGAAGTTCTTTTTTCAACCGTAGAATTTCCTGTTGCTCTTGGCTGACTTGGCCCCCTTCACCGGCCGTAACTGCTTTAGAAGCTAAATGCTCTCGGCGCCATCGAGTCAGAATTTGTTGAGTGATACCCAATTCTTCAGCGGTCGCTTTTAATGAGCCCTTGGTAACTGAGAGCTCCACCGCCATTCGTTTAAATTTGTCGTCGTATTGTCTCCTGGTTTTCATGGTCCACTAAGTTAGATCATGCTTAACTTAATGTCCAGTCAAATGTAGCAGCTCCAGTACTTCGAGGATGACTTAAAGAATGTATATACTGGAAGTGCCGGTGGGCTTCCTCCATTCTTTGCAAATTTGACGCCAGAAGGGCCTTTACGAGAGTTACTTGAGCATTCTCTTCAGATTCCGGAAGGCGATGACTTAGCTCTTTTAAGTGCGGTAGGGCTAGACTTACCAGGTGCTATAGAAATAATTAAAAGCGATCAATCTTTTAACTTTGAAATAAATAGCAACACAGACTATCAAGATATTGGAATAGTTGAAAAAATGGAACCTGTATTTAGGTTCTCATTAGCTGGCGTCCAAATGAAGTTTTCTGTTTTGAAAGAAAATGATAGATTAACTATTCCAGTTAAGGGGCAACTTGGAGAGTGGATTGTTAAGCAAGATTCACTTCGTTTTCCAAAGCTAGTTGAAAATGAATTCGCTACATTAGAATGGGCAAGAAACGCTGGTTTTAATGTACCAGAATGCCAGATATTACCTGCCGATTCTCTACCTCCAGAATTAAAAGCAAATACTCCTCCTGGAAGTAATGTATTCCTAATTCGTAGATATGATAGACAACAAGGCAAGCGAATTCACCAAGAAGATTTTGCTCAAGTTGTTAATCTTAGACCATCACTAAAGTATGATCAAATTACCTATGAAAGCTGCGCTAAATTGGTATTAGCTATTTGTGGCGTTGAAGGTTATAATGAATTTATTCGGCGCTTAGTATTTATGGTCGCCACAGGGAATACTGACGCTCACTTAAAGAATTGGTCTCTTTTATATCCCGATGGTATAACAGCAGAACTTACACCTCTTTATGATCAAGTCGTAACAATTGCTTGGCCACTAGAAAAGCCTTACGTATGGCAATGGGCATTGAAGTTTGCAGGCACTAAAAATTTATATTCTATAGATGAAACATCTTTTGTACGCTTGGTAGAACGAAGTGGTGGAAATGTTAAGGAAACAATTAGTATTGTTAGAGAAACACTAGAAAGTATTGCAAATTCATGGAGTACATCAAACGCTCCTGGTTTGATGCCTAATGAATTCAAAGAGGCTTTGCTAAGACATTGGAAAAAGGTTCCTTTACTTAAAAATCTAGCATCATTAATAGAGCTTTAAGCAATGGTACTTGACCAATATAGCGCTAAATACAATTTTGTACTTCATTTATACAAATGCCTTTAGCCTGCATTCTGTATTATAACGAAGTTATATATTAACTTTCTTTCACTAAAAACGTAAGTGAGCTAACAGTCATATATCCTTAACAAGCATTAATATCTAGTACCATTTCGACTTACAAACAATTGCAATGAGTCACATTATAATGCCAAATTTGGCAATTTTAAATTCATATAGCTGCTATACTATCAGGGTTCAGTTTTTTTTCGAGTCACATAAAAAGAATTTATTAATCTAACACATTGATTTATAAGGCATTGATGAATATTAGCTACATACCCTACGAGTGCACTTTGATTATAGCCACTTACTACAAAAAATGTAGTGGGTGGCTTTTTTAATTGCACATAATTTGCACATGAATTAATATTTGGGTGTGAATAGATTGGTAATATAATGTGTTACTATTGATAAAGATATACTTGTTTAACCCAATTCGCAAAATAATAATTGACCTGTGACTAGTCACAGGTCAATAAATCAGCAATATTTGGTCAACCAGTAGACCAATATACTCATTTATCGGCAAAAGAGATAGCTCATTTAAAAAATAATGAGCGACTCAGAGCTAAATATCCTGAATTAATGAAGGATATATAAACGTAAAGCAAGAGGTAAAAATTTGACTATTTTTTACCTCTTGCTTTAATATTAATTATTAAGCCATACTTTTAGAGATACTTGTTGGCCTTGTGGATATTTAACTATCCATTCATCATCCAAAGGATAAAAGGATTCATAAATGCTCTCCATTTTTATACTACCGTATATATTTAAGTATTCTTGATCGACAGAGTTATTAGAATCTATAGAAGTAGGAAGAATAACTGAATTTCTGTATCCGAGTAATCCATCTCCTAAGCCTAACTCCCAAGGCATCCATTTTGATCCAGAAGAATTAGGTGTAACGAACTGTATTACTTTTCTGCATTTTTGTATTCTACTCCTTAATATAATAGCAGTTGCATCACTTGGTGTACTAGGTAATTCATCATCCAAATAATCTATATAAACCTTAGCAGAAAGTTTTTCTAAGAACTCTGCAACTTTCGTTACATAATCTCTGTCTTTTCTTCTGTATGAAAGGAATATATATTTATTAAATAAACTACTGCCGAGAGATTCATTGAGCGTCTGAGCTTTCATGAATCTTCTATCTGGAAGCCTAGATAAATTTAGATAAGCCATGAATACTTTTTTTTAATTTGAATATTGTTGTAAAACTGACTCAATTTGACTAACCCAATCTGAATACTCTCGATCATCAGTTGAGCCCTCAAGTATCATCCTAATGTTTCTGGCTGTTGTCTCTGGCTCCCACTTTTCTCTAATCAGCACCAACGCTTTTCCCAGATACTTTCCTGCCTGTTGTTTGTCTCTATCTAAAATGGCTAACTCAACCATTGTAGCATAGTCCCAGTAATCAGCCTCTTTAGTCTCTAGACGACGCTCCACAGAGTATTTGACAACTGGAATTATTTTATCAAACCTACTGTCTCTTTCCTCTTGTAAGCTCATTAGAGTTAATGCGTTTATTCCAGGATAAGCGTCCCTCCAATCAGCTTCAAAACCTTGTAAATACGTTTCAACGGCTTTTCCTAGTAAAGCATTCGCAAGGACAGTTTCCCCGTTCTTCTTAGCTGTTTGCCAACGATCTTTGTAAATTCGTCCTAACAAACCAAGTGTCTCGCTGCTTGGGCCTCTTTTATTCAAAACTTCTTTAAGAACTTCCTCTGCCTCCTCACCTCTTCCTAGTCTATTTAAAGCAAATGCATATTGCTCTTGTACTAATATTGTACCTGCTAAAAATTTTGGCATTTCTAAAACCAGTCTCACCATCTCGTCCCAAGCACTCAAGGCCCGGTAGGAAAGAAGAAAATCAATTAGTAAGCCTGATTCAAGGTTAGCAATGTCACCTGCATTTGCTTCAATCTCTTTTATAATTTTTATGCGTTCTGCTTTTGAGACTGTCTCCTTCTTCCTTGCATCTTTCAAATCTTTTTTCTTCTGCTTTGAATAAGCTACCCTCTCTCTAAACACATCAGTTTTAGTATGGTCTATTTGAGGGTAATCTTCTACTAGTTGATAAAGCGGACTATCAGTAAAGCCACCCATTTCATGTTCTCTAGATTCTTTTTTTGCATATTTCAGTTTTGTAGTTAAAGCATCTATTGTTGTCGAAATATTTATGGGTTTACCGTCTGAATCTACTTCATATGGTAAGGCTCTTAATTCCTCAACGTCAAAAGGCAATCTTGTCCCTTTTGCAAAAATTAGAACAGTACTCCATGGCCTTACGGCATGTCGTAATCCTAATTCATAAAAAACGTTTGCGTTTGCCGTAGTTAAATCAGCAATGGCAAATTCACACAAGATTAATCGCTCTAACATAGGTTTATGGATTATTCCACCTCCCATTTCTTCATCTGCCCTTAGCGATTCAAGCTCTGCATTTGCTATTGCTGGTTCAATTACAGAATTATATATTTCATCAAATTTAAATTCTTTATTATTTTCGTCTTTCTTGTTTCCAAATGGCATTAGGACAAAACACAAAGGTTCTTGCATGATAGAGTGATTTAGCTTAGTACTATTCCGAACAGTTTGTCAAGATTCCAATCGAAAGGGGTAACACCTAGATCGGTAATAATTTTAGGAGTAATTGCATTAGAAGCTGTTTGGGAATTGTTAAAGGCTGAGCGTCGAGTCATTTTTGTATCGACCAAGATGCAAAGCAATGACCAAACAGTGGAAGCCACTGACCGACGCCCAGTGGGATGCAATTTCTCCTTTTTTACCACTTGATCGTCAGCGGACTCATGATTTGCGACAGATTGTTAACAGTATTTTGTGGCTGCTACGCACAGGATGCCAATGGCGCAATCTGCCTACCGAGTGGCCTAATTGGCAAACCGTCTATTACTATTTTAGACGTTGGAAACAGGATGGTACTTTTGGTCGAATCAATCTGGCCTTAAATCAACTTGACCGTAAGCGGGTCGGTAAAGAAGCATATCCATCTGCAGTATGTATTGATTCACAAAGTGTTAAGTTGGCTCCGATGATTTGGGAGAACCGAGGTCTCGACGCGAATAAACGAGTGAATGGCCGAAAAAGGCAACTCATCGTTGACACCCAAGGGCGTCTATGGCTAGCAGATGTCCATTCTGCTAATCAAGCGGATGGCCCTTCAGCCGTATCGATGGTCAGTGACTTACTATGGCTAGTTGGAGAGCGTTTGGAGAAAGTCTACGGTGATCAATCTTATAATGGCGTCTTCGCTCAAGAGTTGGCTAGATGGAGCCTTGATTTTGAAAAAGCGTCTCGTCCTGAATCAACTCTGGGCTTTGTACCCGTAGCCAAACGGTGGGTAGTGGAACGGACCATTGCTTGGACGAATCACTTTCGAAGGATTGTCAAAGATTATGAATACACGATATCATCTTCGGTTTGCTGGCTGTACTTAGCCAACATTCAGATTATATTGCAACGGATCATTTGAATGGCAAAAGATAATTCCCAAACACATTCTTAGTTTTATCTTTTAACCGCATTGCAATAATTTTCTTACCTTCATCACTAGCCAACTGCATTTCCCACGGCACCCATTTTCTGCTGCGATAAGTATTGTCTCCAATCAAACATAAACAAACGTCACACGACTTAATTTTAGGCCTGATTATACTCTTAATGTAACTTTCATTACTACTCCGAATAGCGTCCCTCAAGGAGACATCATCCATCTCAAATTCCACATTCTTAAATTCTGACAACCCTCTCAAAGCCCAAACTTTGAGAATATCTTCACTTTTAAAGGAGATGAAAGTCTTTTTTGCCATTGTATAATTTGTGTATATGTAAATATTTGCCTATTAATCATAGGCAACATTGTAATTTAAGGTATTTTAAGATTAATTGATATTATTTTGGTAAAAAATTGCTTTTATAAGGTGCAACATACTGTTAATCAGATTAAAATACTATTCCCTACGAGTGCA
The DNA here is from genome assembly GCF_013127955.1 of Spirosoma taeanense. NCBI lineage: Bacteria > Pseudomonadati > Bacteroidota > Cytophagia > Cytophagales > Cytophagaceae > Spirosoma > Spirosoma taeanense. The sequence continues at coordinate 1,736,563 of NZ_CP053435.1, read as the reverse complement.
CACGAATAAAAAAGCCACTTACAAGTTTTATCTTGTAAGTGGCTTTTTTATTCGTGTGCACCTGATTTTAACGTTCAGGTTCTGTTCATCTGCATCAGCGACATAAAACCAGAAAGTGCTGAGCGTGCATTTACTTCGGCAGTGTTATTTCAAAGCAAGCGCCCTCGCCTACCTTTCCTTCTGCACGTATTGTCCCCTGATGCGTATCGATAATTTTTTTGACGATGGCCAACCCAATGCCCGTGCCTTCAAACTCCTCCTTGTTGTGTAGGCGGTAAAAAATATCAAATATTTTTTCTGCCTGGTCAGATCGAAAGCCAATACCGTTGTCCCTGTAAAGTATGGTAACGGCCTCTTTTCCGTTTAGCCAGCTGTCCTCACCGCTAATGTGAATGAAGGCTGAACGCTGCTTATGCGAAAATTTCAGGGAATTGCTAATCAGATTCTGAAACACCTGCTCCATCTGAATGGCCACACAGGTCACGACCGGAAGATTTTCCAGCTTTATCTGGGCATTTTGCTCCTGTATCGGTATCTCCAGACTATTGATCACTTCGTTAATGACCTGATTCAGGTCTACCTTCTCAACCTGCCGCTGGGTGTTGGAAAGACGGGAAAGAGTAAGCAGATCGTCAATCAGCAGCACCATACGGTCGGAGGACTGTATGATTTTATGGAGGTGCCTGTCCGAGATTTCGTCCAGGTTGTTATCAAGCCTGTCCTGCAGCATCTTGCTGAAAATAGAGATCTTCCGGGCGGGCTCTTTGAGGTCGTGTGAAGCGATGCTGGTAAACCGTAGCAGTTCGAAGTTGGTTTTCTCAAGGGCCTGGGTTCGTTCTTTTACCTTTTCCTCCAGCATTTGCATGGCCTGCTTTTCCTTGTTGCGCAGGGCCTCTTCAATTCGTTTTTCTTCGGTCGTATCCCTCACTTCAATCACGGTTCCAATCGGCACTCCGTTTTCTACAATGGGGCTGGCAGTAAAAGCTACAGGGTAAAAATGACCGTCTTTGTGTACAAAAACTTCTTCTCCTTTGGTTTGAGCCTTCGTTGGCAAAGCCCTGTCGATCAGGCAATCTTCAATCGGAAAGTGGCTGCCGTCCGGATGTGTGTGATGCACGTAATAATGCAGTGGTTTATCCCGCACCTCTTCCATTTTAAAGCCGCTCATCTGTTCAGCGGCCGGATTCATGTAGGTGCAGACCTGCTGGTCGTTCATCAGGAATAATGCCTGCTGCGTATTGTTCGTGATGGTGTTGATCAGGGTATTCTGGCTGGCCAGTTTTTGTTCGGCGGCTTTCCTGTCGGTGGTATCGGAAATAGAACCTGCATAGCCGCCAAAGCTACCATCTTCCTTGTAGTAGGGACTGCCGTTTGAAAAACACCAGCGTATTTCACCATTCTTTCGGTGGATGCGGAATTCGGTCGAAAACAGCCGGCGGTTCAGGAAGGCCTTGTCAAAAGCACTCGCCACCCGTTCTCTGTCCTCAGGCAGGACTGCATTCAGCCACCGGTTTTCCAGGTGCGACTCCCGGCTGCCCCCCACCCAGTCTACCCAGGTTTGATTGATGTAGATGGTTTGCCCTCCGCTGTCTGTCATCCAAAGTGTTACCGGCGAAGTACTGGTAATGATGTGTGCCAGCGATTCATCTTTTTGCAGGGCTTCTTTGGTTTGCCGTTGCAGAGCCGCTTCTCGGGAAACGGAAAGAACATGGGGGCTGTCTTTGAAAATAAACCGTAATCCTTTGTATTCCACCGAAATCAGGCTACCATCCTTCCGGATCCGGTCATGGACTCCGGCATATTCTCTCCCCGATAAAGCGATTTCCTTTAGCGCCTGAAAATCGCCTGGATTTCTGAAAAACAGACTGGCGTTCAGGCCAATCAATTCCTCGTAGTTATAGCCGTATAGCTGGCAGGCCGTTGGGTTAGCCTCTACAATGGTACCGTCTTCATCGTAAATAATAGCTGAGTCGGTGATGGCATTAAAAATACTTTTATACTGTTCCCGCTGCTCTTTCAGTCGGGTTTCATTATGTATCTTTTCCTCAAACAAGCGGGCATTGGTAATGGCAATGGCGGCCTGCACGGCAATACCCTCCACTAATTTCTCTGATTCTTCGGTAAACCTACCGGGTTCCGGATGCCCAAAGAACAGGCCACCAATTGCTTCTTTTGTAAACGGCGACACCACCGGCACCGCCAGGTAGCTCCTGACGGGTAGATGTCCCCGGGGCATGCCCTGATGCGGAGGGTTCTTTCCGTAGTGGGGCTGTTGGGTCACATCATCATACCGCACCGTACCGGTAGCAGCAAATGTGGGCTCAAAAATTTTTGTATTACGGGGCATGGGAAACTTGGAAAATGCTTCCTTGGCTACACCCGATATAGTGTAAAGTACCAGAGACTCACCCTTCTGATTGATAACATTGTAGAAGAAGGCTCCGAACTGGGCACCAGCTAATTCGGTGCCAATGTCAGTGACTTTCTGAACGACATTTTGCAGTTCGATTTCAGAGGTGATTGCTTTACTGGCTTCGTAAAGTAATTCAAAAACGGTTTTGGTGCGCAAAGCGAAAAGATTTATGTTGAGGGCAACTAACGCGTTCAAAATTACGACAGCCTTAGAATTTACCAATTTTCATCGTTTGCACTTTCAAAGGTCTATCTTTGCCTGACGCCTTAAACTAAAGATTTTATGGAATTGTTGTTGGTGGATGATGATGCTACCGATCGGGAATTGTTTGCTCATGCCGTTAGTATGACCGGAAAAGAGCACAAGATACAGGAAGCTCAGAACGGCGAAGTGGCCCTTCAGTACCTTCATTCAGCGAATCACTTGCCCGACCTGATTATTCTTGATCTGAACATGCCTATAAAAGATGGACGCGAAACTCTGGCAGAGCTTAAAGCTAGCCCCCGGCTTCGTAACATACCGGTTTGCATCATGTCGACGTCGAGCGCGCCTTTTGATATCGAGAGTGCTTATAATACGGGAGCTAATCTGTTTCTGGTGAAGCCATTTGATTTTAAAAAGCTGATCGAAATGCTGACCAGCCTGTTGACCCTGTTCAGTACCTACGTTACGCTGCCTAACAGAAGACTGAGCTAGCAGGTGCCAGCCCAAAGTTTGCCGCTGCGAAAACCATTCACTCCTCAGCGATCACTATCATCTGGTCAGTGGCATAGAGAGGAAGAACGCGATTGTAAATAACAGAACATTTGGCAACTCCAACCGCCATTTTCAGGTATCTGAGTAGACGTTAGGGGCTACGCTGCCACACGCTTATCTAGTTTGAATGTGTTCCAACCCAGGTTGGAGTAGAGTCCAAAGCACGCTGCAAAGCATAATTGGTATGGTCCTAAAAACTCAAACACGGAGTTAAGTAAGTATCGTGTCCGGGTTGTTAGGACCATACCTATCAGCCCAGTTAGTGAGTCGGTATTTATCTTTAGGCAGTTTTGGCTTCTGGGTTCCTTTTTCGGCTTTCGGAGCCTGGTTGTCGACTTGGGTAAAAAGTGTAGTTATTGCATAGCACTGGAAGCCGTCAGACGGTAACTTTGGAGGTTTGACAATCTCAAAGTTCGCCATTCCAGTGCTATTTGCATTCAGGGGGCTACCTTACAAGAGCCATGCAACAAAGCCTATAAGTAGTGATCTTCTCCCTATTTTTGGTGCATCATATTAGCTCCTTTACTTCCCGTTTATTCATGATTGCCGTTATTCAGCGCGTTTCGCAGGCTTCCGTTACGATTGATAATCAGGTGAACGGTCAGATTGAAGCCGGTTTTCTCGTCCTGCTGGGTATTACGCATACCGACACCCGCGAAGACGTCGAGTGGCTTAGTAAGAAGATTGTTGGGATGCGCATTTTCAGTGATGCCGATGGCAAGATGAACCTCGACCTGGCCGCCGTGAACGGTACGATTCTCCTGATCAGTCAGTTTACGCTGCACGCCAGCACCAAAAAAGGGAATCGCCCCAGCTTCATCGAAGCGGCCCGGCCCGAAGTCGCCATTCCGCTGTACAAAACCATGATCAGCCAGCTATCGACGGATTTGGGCAAGCCGATTCAGACCGGCGAATTTGGGGCCGATATGAAAGTGGCCCTGGTTAACGACGGCCCGGTCACTATTCTGATTGATTCGAAGAATCGAATTTGATCCGTTTGTTACCACTATATACAATGAATCCGTTACTTTTACTGAAACCAGCCCTTACCTGTAACGTTCCGGCGATTTCAGGTAAATAGCCGAATGGATTTTTTGCCCGCCGACCTTACCGACTACGCCGAAGCGCATACCTCGCCCGAAAGCGATCTGCTTCGTCGGCTCAACCGAAATACCCGCGCCCACGTTATGGCGCCCCGGATGCTGTCGGGGCATCTTCAGGGCCGGTTGCTGTCCATGATCGCGTGGATGATTCGCCCCCGACGTATTCTCGAAATCGGCACCTATACGGGCTATTCGGCCCTGTGCCTCGCCGAAGGGCTGACCGACGATGGTCGGCTGATTACCATCGACCATAATGAAGAGCTCGAAGATTTTGCCCGCTCCTACTGGCAGCAGTCGCCCCTGAACGACCGGATTGAGTTTCGGATTGGTGCGGCTGCCGAGATTATCCCCATGCTTGACGAGACGTTCGACCTGGTGTTTATCGATGCCGATAAACGCAACAATTCGCTCTACTTCGACCTGATCTTCGACAAGCTGCGGCCGGGTGGTTTCATTCTGGCCGATAATGTCTTGTGGAGCGGTAAGGTCACCGCGCCGGTCAAATCGTCGGATCTGGATACGACGGCGGTGCTGGCATTTAATCAGAAAATTCAGGAGGACCCCCGGGTCGAAAATGTGCTGCTGCCCGTCCGCGACGGGATTATGATGATCCGCAAACTGTGAGATATTGACTGTGGCCCGCTGATGCGGCTTATTTCCTTACGTGTACCTTATGAAGAAACTAACGTATTCCCTAACTCTCCTTTTTCTCCTCATTGGCTTCGTTAGCCGGGCGCAATCGTCGGTGCCGCTCGTGCCGGAGCAGGTAACCTTCGCCGACATCCTGGTGCGGCTGGACCCCGACGCCCGACGTATCGTTCAGCAGGATGTTAATGCGCTGCTGGCCAACCGCCAGTACTGGACCGCCAAGCTCGACCGGGTGGCGTTGTATTTTCCGATGATCGAAGCTATCCTGATCGACGAAGACGTTCCCACCGACTTCAAATACCTTGCCGTGCAGGAAAGCTCACTCACGCCCGACGCGGTTTCGTCCTCTGCTGCGGTAGGCTACTGGCAGTTCAAACGCGAGACGGCCACGGGCTACGGTCTGCGCGTTGATGATGAGATTGACGAGCGTAAAAGCATTACGGCCTCAACCCACGGTGCGGCCAAATACCTCAAGAAAAGTAACGCTCAGTTCAACAACTGGGTGGCTTCACTCTATTCCTACTACCTCGGTGCGGGTGGTATTGCCAAACTGATTCCGCCCGACTGGTCCTACGCCCGTGAGGTCGCCCTCGACGGTCGCACGGATCGGTATATCCTGCGGTTTTTCGCGCACAAAATTGCGATTGAAAACGCCCTGAAATTCCACCAGGCCAGCAACCAGTTCGCCCTGCTCGAATACCCGAACGGGGGGGGCAAGTCCATGCGCTCCATTGCGGAAGAGCTGGGCGTCGATGAGTTTGAACTCCGGAAATACAATCGCTGGGTGATTGGCGAAGCCGTACCGGTTGACAAAACCTATGTTATGGCGGTGCCGGTACCCAACGATCAGATCAACGATGTGCGCCAGAAAATTGTCAGCGTCAGCGGTAAAAAGACGCCGGAGTTTGTGCAGAATGACGTTGGCTTTCCGGTTCTGCGCCGGGTAACAGTGGGCCGTAGCAGCAAAAACGATCCGGTCCTGTACGAGATTAACGGCCTGCCCGGTATTCAGGCGCAGGCGGGCGACAACGCGGCATCGCTGGCCCGTAAGGCGAAAATCAGCCTGTCGAGCTTTTTGCGCTATAACGACATGAACGATAGCGACCCGATCCTTGTCAACGACGTGTATTACCTGGCCAAAAAGCGGAAGAAAGCCCTGGTGCCGTATCATACCGTCCGCGACGACGAAACGGCCCGGAGCATTTCGCAGCGTTACGGTATCCGGCTCAAGAAGCTGATGCGCTATAACCGGCTTGATCGGGTGCAGAAACTGGTAACCGGCCGGGTGATGTGGCTGCGCGAACGCCGACCAGCCAAAACGCCGGTGGAAATTATCAACTCACCGACCCAGCCCGTTTACGATCAGACACCCACGCCCTCGGCTCGGCCGGAGGTTGCCTCAACCAGTCCGAGCGGCTCCAGCCGGTCAGTGACTGGCCTGAACGACATTCCGCGCAATGCGTCGGAACGAAAGGTATACCAGCCCAAGCTGGTTGGTGGGGGCGTAACGCCCAACGATGGTACGTCTCAGCCAGCTACGGCGGCTCCTACGGAATCGGAGCGCCCAGCTAACCGACCGGCTCCAGTAACGACAAGCCGGTCAACCACTACGGGCGATGGCTCACAGCGGGTTGTGATCGTTCGCACACCGGATTCCCAGCCGACGACCGTACCCGTTGCAACAACGCCGGAGCGGGAGCAGCCTGCTGCCAGGTCGGCCTCTGCGCAGACGGCCTGGGACCCCGCCCCGAAACCGGCTAAAACGCCTGATACCTACGCCAGCCGGCAACCGGCCAAAGCGGCACCGGCCACGCAGCCGGAGCGGACGCCTTACGAAGGTTCCCGCGAACAGCAAGTCGATGGGTCAATTACGCCTGTACCATCGTCGGCCCGTTCGTCGGCACCCGCCAGTGCAAAGAATGAAACCCGTTCGTCAACGCCTGTTACCACCACTCCTGAGCCGAAGCCCGTTATCCCTTCGGTATCGGCAGCGACCCGGCCAACAGCGCCAGTCAATCGTTCTGCGAGTTCGCACACCGTCGAACCCGGCCAGACGTATTACAGCATCGCCAGACTCTATGGCCTGACCGTTGATGAACTGCTGACATTGAATAACCTGACGACCGATAACGTGCTGGAAGCAGGTCAGAAACTGGCCGTAAAACCGACCGTTGGTCGGGTGGTGCAGCCTTCGTCGCCGTCAAAGAGTCCGGCTTCATCCCAGTCTGAAACCTCGTATCATACCGTCGCGAAAGGCGAGACTATGTTTCGCATTTCGAAGCAATACGGCGTAACGATTGAGCAGATTCGGGAATGGAATAACCTGACCGACGTCGGCGTTAAGGAAGGGCAACGAATCAGGATAACGAAACCTTGAGTTTGATTGATACGTAAGTTTCGTAACAAAAAGCCGCTCTGACGATCTCAGGCGGCTTTTTGCTTAGCTAACCGTTCAATAGATATTCAACAGGGAGTACGGGCCGCTCCGTTGATTTAAGCGTATAGGTAGGGCAATCTGCGTAAATTCAAACACCGAGATCAGGCTTTCTGCAATCTAAAAAGCTATTGATCAAAATTTTATCCAATTATATCTCCGAATGAACTGGTTTCTACGTCTTTGCGGAATCTTTGTGTTGCTTGCGTTGTCCATGCGACCGGCGAACGCAGATCACATCGTCGGCGGGCATATGCAGATGACCAACGTTAATCAGGAGCCGGGTCATTATCGAATAAAACTGACGTACTATTACGACCTGGATCGCGGTACGCAAAGCATTACACCCCAGCTTCTGTTCGTCATTTTTCAAAAGCGTGACAACCAGCGGATTGACTCCCTGTTCGCCAACGCGTCAAGCACCAATAGGACTAGTCTCCCCCGTGTTCCGGTTAATAACACCGCCTGTACGGGCAGTACTCAATCAACCAACTGGGGTATTGTGGAATATGAGCGTGAAGTGCGGCTCGACCCTGGTAAATACAATGATTCTGAGGGCTATTACGTTTCCAATCAGGACTGCTGCCGCAGCAACGGCATTACGAATTTGCGCTACCCTGCCCTGCCCGACCGCGCAGGCTTTACGTACTACCTCGAATTTCCGCCCATGAGTGGTGCAACCAGTACCAATTCGTCGCCCGCCTTTCTGCCAATCAAAGCAGATTTTATGTGCATTAACCGGCCATTTACGTTCTCCTGTGCGGCCACTGACCCTGATGGAAATGAACTCCGGTATTCGCTCACTTCGCCCCTTAAAGGCAACGTAACAGCAGGTAGCAATCTGATTTCAAATGGCCTGATTCCGGGGCCGTTTCCCGAAACGCAATTTGCAACTGGCTTTTCCGCAACGAATCCTATTCCGGGTAGTCCGGCGGTACAATTAGACCGGACAACTGGTCTGTTAACCCTAACGCCTACCAGCGTAGGACGCTTTACTTTTTCCGTGAAAGTAGAGGAGTACCGTAGCGGCCAGAAAATTGGGGAAGTTCGCCAGGATTATCAGTTGGTTGCGATCGACTGCCCGCCCGAAAAACCTCCGGTTCCCAATGCTACCATCGCCAATTATCCGACTACGGCCGTTGAAGGGATTCTATGCAATAACAATAGCCTGACCCTCCAGGCCGAACAGAACGCCAGTTGGAAGTACCAGTGGCAGAAAGACGGCGTGGCCATTCCCGGCGCTACGTCGCCAACGCTGAGCGTAACGGCCGTGGGCGTTTACACGGTTGTCAACTCGTTTACCAGCAACTGCGGCCAGCCGAATACATCGCGGTCGCTGACAGTTCGGTCGTTCAATCAGCCCATTAGGCTCGAGCGACCAGCCAAAACAGCACTCTGCCCCGGCTCCGACGCCCTCGTCCTGAAAGCGCCTGAGTTGCCCGCTACCTATACCTGGTATTGGAACGAGACGGTAATCTCCGGCCTGAACAGCAATACGCAGACCGTTTCGAAACCGGGAGAATACTACGCCAGTGTAAAGGATAACACCACCGGCTGCGTTACCCAGACCGACGCCATTACGTTGACGCAGGCCAGCAGCCCGACTGCTACCGTCAGTTCGGCCAACCCCAGCAACGTTCTCTGCGAACGAGACTCGCTCCGGCTGACGGCCGCGGGCGGTGCAACCTATCAATGGTTTTACAACGGTGCGCAGCTTCCCGGTGCAGTTAGCCCGACCTACTCGGCCAAACTGGCGGGTATCTATTCGGTTACGGTCACCGATGCCAACGGCTGCCGGGGCAGTTCAAGTCCGCTGACCATTACGGTACAGACGCGCCAGAAACCAACGCTGGACTCCATTCCTCCGCTCTGCGGTTCGGCTAGTTCAGTTGTCAGTCTGCGCGGCTCCCCGGCGGGCGGGGTCTTCAGCGGGCCGGGCGTTAGCGGCTCGTCGTTCGACCCGAAAACGGCAGGTCTGGGTGTGCACCGCATCACCTACGCAGCCCCGGCTACCAACGGCTGCCCCGGCGATGCCACCCAGCGAATTGTTCGGGTCAATCAGCCGCCCACCGTACAGTTGCCAGGCCGGATTGTTACCAGCAAACAGGGGATTGTTACGCTGGAACCTGTCGTGAACGGCACAGCACCCTTCACCTATAGCTGGACACCGACCGTCTGGCTTAGTAATCCCCTGCAGGCTACCGTAACGGTCACCTTCCCGCAGAACGACACTACCTACACCATCCGGGTAAAAGACGCGTCGGGCTGCACGGGCGAGGCCTCCGTACGCATTTTGCTTCAGTCACGCCTGAGTATTCCAGACGCCTTTACGCCCAACAACGACCAGATGAACGACACCTGGAAACTACCCGGGATTGAGTCGTTTCCGCAGGCGCAGATAACCATCTTCAGCCGATGGGGCGAGGTCGTTTATTATTCCCGCAGTGGGTACCTGATTCCCTTCGATGGACAGTACAATGGCGTACCTTTGCCCGCCGGGATGTATCTTTACGTATTGAAACTGTCGCCCGATACTGAGCCCCTGCGCGGGTCGCTCATGCTGGCGCGGTGACGCGGGCAAACGCCCGCGGCTGTAAACGACAATTTGCGGACGATTACCCGCTTTAACCTGAATGATACTGATTGACAACACCTGCATCAGTGACGACGTAGCCGAAAAATTCTTTGTCTGCAACCTGGACAAATGCAAAGGCGCGTGCTGTGTGGAAGGAGATATGGGCGCTCCGCTGGAAGGCGATGAACCGGCTATTCTGGACCGTATTTATAAGGACGTAAAGCCTTACCTGTCGCCCGAAGGAATTCGGGTTATTGAAGAGCGGGGCGGCTACGAATCTGATGGAGAGGGTGGCTTCGTGACCACCACCGTTGGCGGTCGGGAGTGCGTGTACGCCACCTGGAACGAGCGCGGAATTCTGAAATGCGGCATCGAAGAAGCCTACAACGATGGCAAAGTGGACTGGAAAAAACCGCTGTCGTGCCACCTCTACCCTATTCGCGTAACCAAATACGAATCGTTCCACGCCCTGAATTACGATCGCTGGCCTATCTGCAGCCCTGCCTGTGGCTTTGGCGAACAGCTGAACGTACCCATCTACAAATTCGTCCGCGAAGCGCTCATCCGGGCCTACGGCGAAGAATGGTACAACCAGTTGGTGGACCAGATTGAGAACAAGGAAATGATCGAATAACAACCTCAGCGGTGCCGGTCGTTAAGAACCGGCACCCGCCTGTTATGCTGGAGGAGAAAGACTATTTCAAGGAAGTGTACCGGGTTGTGCGGGAGGTTCCGCCAGGGCGCGTCACGACGTACGGTGCCATCGCCCGGTACCTGAGTCTGCGGGCGGGGGCGCGCATGGTCGGCTGGGCCATGACGGCCTCGCACGGCCACGGCATACCGGCGCATCGGGTGGTCAATAGCGTCGGCGTGCTGTCGGGGAAGCATTTCTTTGGCGGGCCAACCGTCATGCAGCAACTCCTGGAAGACGAGGGCGTTCGGGTCAAGGACGACCGGGTGGTGGATTTTAAAACGCGGCTGTGGGACCCCAGCGTGGAACTAGGGGTATAACACGTTCCGCCCGTTTGTCTTACAGATTCCGGATATATTTCTGACCGCCCAGGTAGCGCATCTGCCGGGTAATCTGCCGGGTTCGGCGCAGGATATAATTCGACGGATTTCGGATAGAGAACAAACGCGGGTTGGGCAGAACGGCCGCAATCCGGGCGGCTTCGCTGCGCGAGAGCGACTCCGCCGAATGCCCGTAGAATCGCTGCGATGCAGCCTCCACGCCAAAGGTCATCGGTCCGGTTTCGGCTACGTTCAGGTACACTTCCAGTATACGTTTCTTACCCCAGATCAGCTCAATCAGCGCCGTAAAGTACACTTCGAGCCCCTTGCGGATATAACTGCGGCCATTCCACAGAAAAACGTTCTTGGCGACCTGCTGGGAGATCGTACTGGCTCCACGGGGCCGTTTCCGACGCTGGTTTTCTTTGATGGCGTCCTGAATTTCATCAAAATCGAAGCCCCAGTGAGTCGGGAACGCCTGATCTTCAGAGGCCACGACCGCTAATGCAGCTTCCTTGCTGATTTCGTCGTAGGAACGCCACGTTTTGTATAGCTTGCTGCTTTCGTCCGTCCCGATGGTGTCCATCCAGCGCGATACCATCAGGGGCGTTATCCAGACCGGAATGTATTTCAGAACAATGACGTAGCCAATGGAGCTGAAAAACAGCCACAGAAACACTTTCACCGCAATCCAGTAGACCCGTTCGAGCATTGGCCGCTCCCGGATGAACCGGCGGGCCTGCTGCCAGCGGCCAGCCTTCTGCAAACGCGGAGTCGACGAATGGCCGGCTTTGGGGCGGGGCTGCGGGGGCGTATTTCGGAACGTGTTCGTAGGACGTTGCGGAGGCATACAATCAGGACTGTTGCGCGAAAATGAACATTTTTGCCTAATGAAACCCGAAATTTCTGCTTTCCTCTAAAATTTTGACTAACTCGTCATGTACCGGTTAATCCAGGGGTTAGTCCACGAACAGCGTGGCGGCTACCCGGTCGGCAAACAGCTTGCCCGCATCCGTCAGCCGCAGGCGGTCGCCGTTGCGGCTGAGCCAGCCTGAGGCATAGAGCGTTGCCAGATCGCGGGCCTGCCGGTTGGCAAAATCGCTTCCCAACAAAGTATCCAGTTCGGTAAGGGAACAGCCCCACTGCGTGCGCAGGCCCGTCAGCAGGTATTCGTTAACCTGATCGGCTGGCGTCAGTTCCTCAACGGTAGCGGGCAGGCTACCCTGCCGGATCGCGGCCAGATACCGCGCATTATTGGCTACGTTGTATTGTCGACTATGGCCATTGTAGGAGTGCGCGCTCGGCCCGACGCCCAGATACGGCCGACGTTGCCAGTAGGCGGTGTTGTGCCGGGCGTACCGACCGGGTTTGGCAAAGTTCGAGATTTCGTAATGTTCGTAACCGGCTCCGGTCAATGCCCGCGTCAGGTCGGTAAACTGTTCGGCGGCCAGGTTCTCATCAATAGCGGGCAGCTTGCCTTTCTGCTGCCATCGTCCGAAGGCCGTATCGGGTTCGATGGTCAGCGCATAGGCCGACAGGTGCGGTACGTCGAGCGCGAGCATCGTCTGCAAATCAAACTGCCAGAGCGACGCGTCCCGGTTGGGAATGCCGTAAATCAGATCTACACTCAGGTTCTCAAAACCGGCCTCCCGGACGCGCCCGATACAGCTCAGGGCTTCGGCAGCCGAGTGGGCGCGGTTCATCCAGCGGAGTGTCGCTTCGTCAAACGTCTGAATCCCCACGCTCAGGCGGTTGACGTACCGGCGCAGCAACCTGAGTTTGCCGGAGCGTTCAGCAACTTCGTTCAGGTCGTCGGGGTTGGCTTCCAGCGTAATTTCGGCGTCGGGTGCCAGTGTAAACTGCGCGTGGATAGTCTCAAAAATCTGCGCGATCTCCGACTCCGTCAGCAGCGAGGGCGTACCGCCCCCAAAATAAACGGTTGTTAGCTCCTTCCCAGGCAGATAATCTTTTTGCTGAATAATCTCGGCACAGAGCGCATCGACCAGAGCCGACTTCTGACTCAGGTTCGTGCTGAAATGAAAGTCGCAGTAGTGGCAGGCCTGCTTGCAGAACGGTATGTGAAGATAAAGATGCATCTCTCCATAGGACAATTAAGCCAGCCGGGGGGTTCCTCACAATCGCTTTTCGAGGATGATCGTCAGACCTTGTTTGCCCTGTTGGGTGCCGATGATATCAAAGCCAGCGCGCAGGTTGAGAATGAGCATGGCGCGCCACTGGTTATAGGTCTGGGTCCGAACGGTATGGTAGTTTTGCTGGCGGCACCAGTCGTGCTGCCGATGCATCAGCTCTCTGGCGATGCCCCGGCCCCGGTAAGCGGTATGGACACCGCCGAGCCAACTATAAAAATGCCCTGGTTTACGTTCGTAGCCCAGTTTACAGCCAACGACCTGCCCATCGTCGATCGCCAGGAACGTCAGGCCAGGAGTTCGGGAAAACTGATAAGTGAGTTCAGAGAAGAGCTCGGCCTGGGTCTGGTTGCCGAAAACGCCAGCCAGCAGATCGAGCAGCGAACAAAGCAGGGGTTCGGGCGGCAGACCGTCGTAGCGTTCGTAACGTAATTCCATCCGGCGAAGATGACAAAAAACGGCTACTTAGGCCCATCTGACTTCGCTCTGATCGATGTACTCACCCTACATTATCAATCCGGGCACTTCTTACAGCGCTTACTTTTTTTATACTTCTTGCAGCACTTCTTCAGCACACACTCCTGTCCTACGAAGGAATTGAACTGCATTACCTGCTTCGAAAAATCGGTTACCAACTGGTAATCAGCATTGTTTACGTCAGCGTTCATTCACTATTGCCTATTTACTCTACAAAAATAGAGTTATTTAGACCAATTACAAACAAATAGCCAACAGAATTTCTTAAACGCTAAAATTTTCCAGCGCACGCGCATTATTTCCCCCTAAATATTGCAGATGACTAAGTTAGATTATGTCTATCCCTGGTCTAGCTTACGCCTGTGTTAATTCACGATCTCGCCGGTGAGGTAAAGCTGCACCTGCCCGGCAATATCCACCCGGTCGCCGTTGAGCTTGCATTTCAGCAGGCCGCCCCGGGCCGAGAGCTGCCGGGCCGTCAGTTCGGTTTTGCCCAGTCGTTCGGCCCAGTAAGGCACCAGCGTCGTATGGGCCGAGCCGGTTACGGGGTCTTCGTCGATACCCGACTGCGGGGCAAAGAATCGGGAAACAAAATCGACGTCATCGGTACCCGGTGCCGTTACGATAACCCCGCGCGCGGGAACGGTACTCATTTCGCGGAAGTCGGGATCAAGGGCTTCAATCTGCTCCTGCCGTTCATAAACCAGCATGTAGTCGGTTTTTCCTTTATAGATCGCCAGCGGTTTCTCGGTCAGGCTGGCCAGCAGCGCAGGCGGCTGTACATTGGCTTTGTGGGCAGTATCCGCCGGAAAGTCGAGCGTGAGCCAGCCGTCTTCGCCCCGGCATACTTTCAGCGCCCCGCTTCGCGAGTCAAAAAAGATTTGGTCGGTATCGGGTTTCTCTTCCAGAAAAAACACGACATATGCCGTTGCCAGTGTGGCATGACCGCAGAGGTCAACTTCAACGGTAGGCGTGAACCAGCGGATGTGGTAATGAGCATCGCTCTCGGTTTTTGTGTAAAAAGCGGTTTCGGCGAGGTTATTCTCGGCCGCAATCTGCTGCATCTGCTCGTCAGATGGCCAGCCGCCCTGATTCGTCAGGGGTACAACAGCGGCCGGATTGCCGGCAAACAGCCGGCTGGTAAATGCATCGAGTTGATAAATACGCATCGGGCTTTAGGAAAAGGAAAGTTAATGGGTCAGCGAATCGAAAAATGTCTGGTCAAATGCGGTTAATGAAGGAATCTTAAACGTAGCCAGGTCAAATTTTGGGTCGTCGTACTCAAAATCGGCCGGAACGGCTACCGTGTGCATGCCCGCCGAATGCGCCGATAACAGGCCCGTTCCCGAATCTTCAAACGCCAGACAATCGGCGGTGGCTACGCCCAGTTTACGCGCCGTTCCGATGTACACGTCCGGCGCGGGTTTGTTGCGGGCTTCCAGCGTAGCGGAATGCCACAGCGTCAGATAAGCGCCGATGTTAAGCCGCCGAACCACCAGCTCAATGAGGCTCATGGGGGAAGCCGATGCAATAGCCGCCGGGATACCCTGCTGGCCGAAAAACTCCAGTACTGCAATAGCCCCCGGCATTGGTTCGGCAAACCGGCCGATCAGATCATGGGCTCCGGCAGTGATGGCGTCGGCAATTTCACCTTTAGTCTGCCCTGGTCGCTCGGGCCACGGATGGCGGACATACCAGTAATCAACCACGGCCGGAATGGGCAGGCCCGTTGTGCGTTTGCACTCCTCATCGGTCAGGTTCAGGCCAACCTGACCGAACACATTCCGTTCGGCGGCCCGCCAGTGGGGCTCAGAGTCCACCAGTAGGCCGTCCATATCAAATATAGCTGCGTGTATCAAAGTCAGTAAATTCGTTCGAGGCTGATGCCGCCCCGGATAACAGGGATGTTGAGCGAAGTTATACGTCGGCTTTCCGAAACGGTTTGGCGTCAATCCGATCCCAGACGCCCTGCACAATATACGGGTCGGTCTGTAAGTATTCGGTTAACTGATCTTCGGTGTCCAAATCCAGAATAAGCATGGAGCCAATCATGCGCCCTTCGGAATCAAGCAACGCTCCGCCAAGTAGAAACTGACCTTTCGCTTTTAGGTCGCGGACGTAGTCGAGATGGTTAGGCCGGACGGCCATACGCCGGTCGAGCGCATCGGGGCCGGTATGGTCGTAGGCATGAATCACGTAGTGCATCGAATCAGTGCAGGTTTCGTTGGGCAAGATACCATCTTTCGCCAAAAGTGCCTTAAACCAGAGCGGGATTAGCTAGTTTTTGCGGTCTAATCTTTCTGAATTGCCAATTCCGGCGCAAAAATGCTTCACTCATTGCCCGGCAGGGAGTAGCTTTGTCTTTACCAATGTCATTTCAATCAACCGAACGAATGCGCTTTCCTACGTTTCAATCCATACGTCAGCTCACCAGCCTGCTTCTCCTGACGCTCAGTCTGGGAGTCGTCGCGAGCCATGCCCAGTCGAAAGTCAATAAAACTCAATCGGGCAACGCCCTTTCGTCCATCACCGAAAGCGACGTCAAACGCGATTTGTTTGCCCTGGGGGGCGATCACTTCCGGGGCCGGGAAGCCGGTACGCTGGATGAGCTGAAAGCCTCCGTCTGGATTGCCGAACAATTGCGGGCGATGGGTCTGGAACCGGCCGGCGACGACGGAACGTATTTTCAGTTTTTTCATATTCAGCGGACGCGGATTACTGAAACCAGCCGGCTCAGTATCGGTAACCACCCGCTGACCCACGGTCAGGATGCGTTTATTCTGGCGCCGGCTATTGCGTCGGTCGATGCGCCCCTGGTGTTTGTGGGCAAAGGCACACCCGACGATCTGGCGAAGGCAGATATCAAAGGAAAGGCCGTTGCCATCGAGTTTTCGGGAACACCCCCGGCCGAGCTAAGTTACCGGCGTTTTCTGTTCGGCACGATGGCCCGGCGGGCCGCCGAACTGATCAAAGCCGGTGCGCAGGCGGTTGTCTGGGTGTCGAACCAACCGGCGCAATTTTATTTCGAACGCTGGACAACGGGTCTGGAACGCGGTCGTTACGACCTGCCGGGCGGACCGAACACGCGCGTTTTTTCGCAGGCTCCCACCATCTGGCTGCCGTCGAGCGCTCTGGAGTGGATTAAACAGCCGGGGCAGCAGCTAACCAACGTCGTTAATGTTGAAAGCTTCAACTATCCGTCGGTCAATATTGTAGCGAAGGTGCCCGGAACCGATCCTAAGCTGAAAAACGAATACGTTCTGTTCAGCACCCACCAGGATCACGACGGGGTTCGGCGGGCCGTCGCCGGCGATTCGATCTGGAACGGTGCCGACGACAACGCCACGGGCTGCGCGGCTGCCCTGGCCATCGGGCGGGCGTTCGCCCAGAAACCCGCCAAACGGTCGGCCCTGATTGTTTTCCATGGTGCTGAGGAGCGCGGCCTGCTGGGGTCGCGGTATTATTCGGCGCACCCAACCGTTCCGCTTGAATCGATCGTAGCGGTGCTGAACGGCGAGATGATGGGCCGTAACGCGCCCGACAGCGCGGCCCTGCTGGGTTCGCAGCTCCCGCACCGCAACTCGCTTGACCTGGTCAGCAGTGCCATGACCGCCAACCAGGCGCTGACGAAGTTTAAACTCGATACGCTCTGGGATAGAGCCGATCACCCCGAAGGCTGGTACTTCCGCAGCGACCACCTCCCCTACGCCCGGCTGAACATTCCGGCCATCTGCTTCACAACCCTGCTGCATCCGGATTACCACACTCCGAAAGACGAACCCGAGCGCATTAACGTGCCGAAACTAACGAATATGACCCGCTGGATGTACCTGACGGGCTGGGACGTGGCCAACCGCCCGCAGCGCGTGCGGGTCGATGAAGGCTTTAAGCTGGAACGATAAGCCGTAAGCTCTCAATGACTTTTAACCAACAGGCGATGCCCCGTCTTCAACGGAAATTACGGCTTATTTACCTATTTCCTGTCCTGGTCTGCCTGGCATCCTGCCACCGGCCAGCCCAGACCGATGCGCCCTACTTTCCGCCAAAGGGCGATGAGTGGGCGCATCGGCCGCCGGCCAAAGTAGGTATGAATGCGGCTCTGCTCGACTCGGCCGTAGCCTTCGCCAGAACCCAGGAAACAACCCAGATGACGCCTAATTTTTCGACCCAGGAAGAAATATTCGGCAAATTGCTCGGTCCCATGCCCACCAGCCGGGCCAAAACCAACGGTATTGTTCTGCGCCACGGCTATATCGTGGCCGAATGGGGCGACACGCAACGGGCCGACCCGACCTACAGCGTGGCCAAGAGCGTCCTGTCAACCGTGCTGGGTATCTCCATCGAGCGCGGACTGATTCCGGATATCCACGACCCGGTTGCCAAACTTATTCACGATGGTGGCTACGAGTCGGCCCAGAACCGCTCGATTACGTGGGAGCACCACGCCCGCCAGACCAGCGAATGGAATGGTGAACTATGGGGAAAAAACAGCGATTTTGTGGGTAAGGAAGCATTCGGCAAAGGCGAACGGAAACCCCGCACCCTGCAACAGCCGGGTACGTACTACGAATACAACGACGTACGCATCAACCGGCTCGCGCTGTCGCTGCTTCGGCTCTGGAAGAAACCCCTGCCCGAGGTTGTCCGCGATGAAATCATGAACCCAATCGGCGCATCGGATACCTGGCGATACATCGCGTATCCGAACGCTGTTGCCGATGTCGACGGCAAACGGATGCTTTCCGTCAGCGGGGGAACGCGCTGGGGCGGTGGCCTGTGGGTCAACAGCCGCGATGAAGCCCGCTTTGGGTATCTGTTTCTGCGGCAGGGGCGCTGGAAAGACCGGCAGATCATCTCGGCCGACTGGGTGAAGCAGGCCACCACGCGCGGCCCCGTTGGTCCGTCGTACGGGTATCTGTGGTGGCTGAACACACCTGATCCTTCAACGGGCAGAAAACCCTGGCCCGACGCACCCGCTTCGAGTTTTGCGGCCCTCGGCGCGGGTCAGAACACTATCTGGATTGATCCGGAACACGACATCGTCATCGTGTGGCGGTGGCATAATGGCAATCCTAACGACTTGATCAAGCGTGTGCTGGCGGCTGTCAACAACTAAACAGCCCGACTTACGGCAGCAAAAAACTCACCACATTAGACGGCTCGGGGTTTACGCCCGAATAGATTTTCAACTTCGAATCAGGATCGACATAGGCGTTTTCAATGGCCGTGATGCCGTAGGCGACCACATAAACACGCTCGCCCGGTTTGAACTCCAGCAGATCATCAGCCGATAGCTGAACCGTAAAGTTTCCTGAACCACCCGGCGGTACAGGGCTCTGATTGAAGGAGCTTACGTACCGCTGGAAGGTTATTTTCTCATCGCGACCGAAAAAAAGCCGCACCCGGCGCTGATGATCTATGCTTGTGCCAGTCGGCTGGATAGGTGTTGCCATACCAGTGAATGTTAACGACAAACCCTTGACGCTAACACCCAGGTCAGCTATTTTCGTTTTAGGCGTCTCCCAGATGCTTACAGGCTCAGCAATAGTCGACATTAAACCACCGGAGTGAGAAATATTTATTAACTTATAGTTACCATAATTATTTTTATTATAACTTAGGTTATATTTACCAGCAAAAACATTCCCAATTACAAACCGTCCTTCGGGTCGGGTAGAGGCAGGAAAAGCAGTGCGTTCACCTTCCAGCGATACGATCATACCCGCGTTATCGGGTTTCGGGACGCCAAATTCGTCATGCAGCGTAACAAACCCGGTTATATCCCCTTTGGGGTCCATGCTGGGATTGCGCGTTACTAATGTGTCGGCTGGTGACGGGGTTTCGGCTGGAAGCGCTCCGCAGGCCATAACTACAACTAACAACGCTACGTATAGTATAAACCGACTAAACAATTGCATAACGGCCATGATTTTATAAAAGCTATCAAATTTAAAGAGTCAGGCGGTTTTCTCAACCGCTCACCATATTTTACTACCACTTAGTCGAATCTGGCAGCCTGGCCCGAACAAGTACTATATCCTATTGGTTTACTGCAACATACCTTACAAGTGCGCCAAAATCAGACCGGACTCTCCATGCAATTACTCTGCATGCATACTATCTTTGGTGCTGGTTTTATCTGTAAATCAGCACCCACCGACTAGATTACTACCAGAATGACAGTTATAGCCGAACGAGAACGCATCTACGAACGAGCCGATAATAAAGGTTGGAAAAAATGGGGTCCCTATCTGTCGGATCGGGCCTGGGGTACTGTTCGTGAGGACTATAGTCCTTACGGCGATGCCTGGAACTACGTCACCCATGACATGGCCCGCTCGCGCGCCTATCGCTGGGGCGAAGAAGGCATTGGCGGTATTTCCGACAACAAAGGGCATATTTGCTTCGCCCTGGGGTTCTGGAATCATAAGGATAATATCATCAAGGAGCGCTTATTCGGCCTTTCGGGTCCGGAAGGCAATCATGGCGAGGACGTTAAGGAGCTGTATTATTACCTGGACAGCACCCCCACCCATTCGTACATGAAAATGCTCTATAAGTATCCGCAGCAGGAGTACCCCTACAACCGGCTGGTTATCGAGAGCGGACGCAGAAACCGCCAGCAGCCGGAGTTCGAACTCATGGATACGGGCATTTTTGATCAGGACGAGTATTTCGACATCTTCATCGAGTACGCCAAAGCCGATCAGAACGACTGGCTGGTGAGCGTAACGGCCCATAACCGGGCGGCTGTTGACGCCCCTCTGACCCTGCTGCCGACCATCTGGTTCCGCAATACGTGGTCATGGGGCTATGAGCAGTACAACGCGCGGCCGATGCTCAACGGCATTGCCAACAACCAGATCGAAGTCAATCATAAACTGCTGGGCAAATACAAGCTCTACTGCGAAGACGCCGACGCGCTGCTGTTCTGCGATAACGACACCAACACCGAACGGCTCTACGGCCGCCCCAACTCAACGGCCTATCCAAAAGATGGCATTAATAACTTCATCACGTCGGGGGGCAAGAAAGGATTTATAAACCCCAATCAAATCGGCACTAGGGCGGCTGCGCAGTACACGCGCGTGGTTCCGGCGGGCGGCAGCGTCACGATCCGGCTGCGGTTCAGCGACCAGACCACGCTGGCACAACCCTTCGATGACTTTGATGCGATTTACAAGCAGCGGCTGGACGAAGCCAACGCCTTTTACGCCAATCTGCAGAAAAACGTAACCGACCCCGAGCTGCTGGCGATTCAGCGACAGGCTTACGCCGGTATGCTCTGGAGCAAGCAGTTTTATTACTACAACGTCAACGAATGGCTCAAGGGCGACCCCAAGATGCCAGTGCCGTTTCAGGGGCGCGTTTACGCCCGCAACGAGTCCTGGCGACATATGTACACGGCGAATATCCTGTCCATGCCCGACAAGTGGGAGTATCCCTGGTTTGCGGCCTGGGACCTGGCCTTCCATACGCTGACGCTCGCTCGACTCGACCCAAATTTCGCCAAACGGCAGCTGGCGGTTATTCTGCGCGAGTATTACATGCACCCCAACGGCCAGATTCCGGCTTACGAATGGAATTTTAGCGACGTAAACCCGCCCGTCCACGCCTGGGCAACGTGGAAGGTATACGAGATTGATAAAGAGCTGAACGGCGTCGGCGACGTAGCGTTTCTGGAGCGGGTATTCCATAAACTCCTGCTGAATTTTACGTGGTGGGTCAACCGGAAAGACGTTGAAGGCAATAATATTTTCGGCGGGGGCTTCCTGGGGCTGGATAACATCGGGGTCTTCGACCGGAGCCAGCCACTGCCCATGGGCGGACGTATTGAGCAGGCCGACGGGACGGGCTGGATGGCCATGTATACCCTGAACATGCTGCGCATCGCCTGCGAGATTTCGCTGACGCGACCGAGCTACCAGGACATGGCCAGCAAGTTCTTCGAGCACTTCCTGCATATTGCATCGGCCATGAACAACCTCGGCAAGCAGAACATCAGCCTCTGGGATGAGGTTGACCAGTTCTATTACGACGTACTGCACACGCCCGATAACAACGCCCGGCTGCTTAAGATCCGGTCGATGGTTGGGCTCATTCCGCTGTTCGCCGTTGAAATTCTGGACGAAGAACTGCTCTCCAAACTGCCCGACTTCAAACGGCGCGTGGAATGGGTGCTGACCAACCGGCCCGATCTCGCTTCGCTCATTTCGCGCTGGCACGAGCCGGGCAAGGGCGAAACTCACCTGCTGAGTCTGCTGCGCGGCCACCGGATGAAGATGATCCTGAAACGGATGTTCGACGAAACCGAGTTTCTGTCCGACTACGGCATTCGGGCGCTGTCGAAATACCACGAAAAGACGCCTTATCAGTTTGAGCTGAACAGTGAAATTTTTCAGGTGCGTTACGTAGCGGCCGAATCGGAAATGAGCATGTTTGGCGGCAACTCCAACTGGCGCGGGCCAATCTGGTTCCCGGTAAACTTTCTGCTGATTGACTCCCTGTTGAAGTTCTATAAATACTACGGCGACGACTTTGAAGTTGAGTACCCCACGCATTCAGGGCAGGTTATGAGCGTAAAGGAAGCCACCATGCAGGTGACCGAACGGCTTATCAATATTTTCCGGCGCGACTTCAGCGGCCGGATAGCAGCTTACGGCAACGACGAGAAAATGCAGAATGACCCGCACTTCAAAGACCTGTATCTGTTCTACGAGTATTTCCACGGCGACGTGGGGACTGGCCTGGGGGCGAGTCACCAGACGGGCTGGACTGGCCTGGTGGCCGATCTGATCGAGTACCTCTATAAGTACCAGACCGAAACCATTGGCGTAAGTGCCGGTAAATGAGAAACAGAAAGCCGGGTTGAACCCGGCTTTCTGTTTCTCATTTCTCTTATCGGTATTTTGCCTGTCTCGCTGGCATTTAACGGGACAAGTTTTTCATTTTACGGATTGCGACCTGACAGGTGATTCCTATTTCTTCGCATCTTCGGGCCAATTATTGCCCGTATGTTGCCAATTACCACACCCCGCTTACTACTTCTGCCACCCGATCAGCCCATATATGAGGCTCTTTTTGCCGGGTCGGCGCAGCTTGGTCACCACCTGAACATCAGCGTTCCGGAAGTGTTGAGCGAATTTGACATTGAAACATTTCGATACGCTTTCGATCGATTTCAGGAAGACGCCAGCGAAGCTCCTTGGTGGCTGTATCTGTTCATTCACCGGCAGGACCGCGCCCTCGCCGGCGTGGGGGGGTATAAAGGCAAACCCGACGAGCAGGGCATGGTCGAAATCGGCTACGAAATCTATCCCAATTACCGCCTGCAGGGCCTGGCAACCGAAGCCGCCGACGCCCTGATAAAGCGGGCCTTTGAACACCCGGCAGTCAGGATTGTCCAGGCGCATACGCTGGCGGAGGAGAATCCGTCGGTACGCGTGCTGAAACGATGTGGCATGAGCTTCACCGACGCCTTTGATTCGCCCGATGACGGCCCGATCTGGCAGTGGCAGATTCGCCGACCGTAAACAAACGTTCTCATTCTATGCAATTTCCCTTTCACCTTGTTGACGTCTTCGCCGAAGCAAAATATCAGGGCAACCAACTCGCCGTAGTTGAACACGACGGCGAGCTGACCAGCGAACAGATGCTGGCCATTGCCCGCGAAATAAACTTCGCCGAAACAACGTTCGTTGACCGCCGGACTCTACAGGACACCGCCGTGGCAGTGCGCATCTTCACGCCCGATCAGGAACTGCCGTTTGCTGGTCATCCCACGCTCGGCACCGCCTACGTGATTCGGGAGGCTCTGCTGAAAACGTCCCCCAGGCAGATTGTGCTGAAACTTGGTGTTGGCAACATTCCGGTTGATTTTGGCGAAGATGGCGTCCTGTGGATGGAACAGAAGCAGCCCACCTTCGGGCAGACATATGCCCATGCCGATGTCGCCGACTTTCTGGGCATTCAGCCTGGCAACCTGATGATGAACCTCCCGGTTGAGGAAGTATCGACAGGAATCATGTTTCAGATCGTGCCGGTACAGAGTCGTGCGATTCTGAATACGCTCCAGCCAGACGCGGGAAAATTCCTGGATTTTCTGAAGCACCACGACCGCCATGTTGGCACGAACCGGCTAGGCTGTCTGGTCTTCACGACGGAAACCTACGAGCCGCAGCACGACCTGAACTGCCGGATGTTCTACCCCATGAACGCTACTGTTCTGGAGGATTCGGCCACGGGCAGCGCGAACGGTTGTCTGTTAGCTTACCTGCTGAAACACCGCGTACTGGACTCGACCGAACTGCAGTTACGCGTCGAACAGGGGTATGCCATTCCGCGTCCATCCCTGCTTTATCACGATGGGCGGCTTGGTCCCGATGGGCGTTACCAGCTTCGGATTGGCGGCCGGGTGCAGCCAGTGGCAACGGGGTTATGGACAGCCTGAAACTATTGCTCACGGCTCCAGATTTCATTCACCGGACTGCCCGTTGAACTTTGTCCGGTATGATGCCACTCGCTGCCGTTAACCTCGGCGTTGAACGTCAGCGAACGCCCAACGCGGCTATTGTCGCGGGAAAAGAAATCAATCGTTTCGGCGTACTGACCATCTTTCAGCACGTACGTTCCCCCGCCCGTTCCGGAAAACTGTTTCGCCTGCGGATTGATCGCGACCCACTGAAACCGGCCGCCGGTTAGTAGTTTGAGCGTTTTGCGTGGCCCACGCTGCATTGGCGATAGCTGTCCGGCATCGTTGGCGCGGCCGGTTATTCGCCATAGACCCGCCAGGGGCATCTGGGACGTAGGCTCGTCGAGTCGGCTGAAGGTTCGATTGCCGGCCGGGCCTTGCAGAATCAACTGGCCGTTTTGCCGGGTAACCTGGTATGATTCCGTTTGCCCGACGCGGCTGCTGTCCTGCGAGTCAAACTCAACCGTCAGGTTTAATTTATCGCCGGTGCGCTGGCAGACACCACCCCGCGTACCGATAAAGCGGTTCGGCTCATAGGTTGTCTGCATCAGGTAATTGTCCATGATAGTCAGCACAACCGCACTGCCCGATGCGCCGGTTGCCCTCCAGGCTCCGTCCAGATCGGTTTTCACCGGTCGTAACGCGAGTCCTACGCTCGCGGCAAACAGCAAAACGATCCATCCTGCTTTCATTGTCTGTTGAATTTAGTTCAGCCTTAAAAGCCTTCGTGCCTGACCTGACTACTCAACCGACCGATTGTAGGCCACAAAACCAAACCGCGCCGTATCTTTGTGGTTTATTACACCATGAACCCAAGCATCCGCGACATCGCTTATCAACTTCGGCAGGGCCAGCTCATCGCCTTGGCCGACGAAACCGGCTGGTCGGTAGCGGCCGACCCGATTAACGACGCAGCCGTTGAAACCCTGCTGACGTTGCGAGCGAGTATGTCGGCTGGTCTGTTCCCAACTGTCCTGATTCAGAACACCGAACAACTGGTACTATATGTAGCCAGGCTACCGGATGTGGCCTATGACCTGGTTGAGTTCGCCGAAAACCCGCTCACGGTCGTTTACGACCAGGGCAAAAACATCGCCGGCGATTTATGGTCGGCAAACGACCCGGCCAGTACCGACGTAACGGGTGCGGTTGCCGTCCGGCGATCGCTCAACGCGGAAATACAGCGCCTGATTGGTGGCTTCGGCCGGGGTCTTCTGACCATTCCGTTCGAATCGCTGACGCTGCCGCCAGCCGCCGAAGCCGTAGTAAAGGGGCGGTTTGGCCAGTTGCCGGGTATGCCCAGACGGCCGCGCATCATGCGCCTGGGCGCGAATGGCGAAGTTAGTTTTATCAGAAAATAAGTCATGAATTCGTCGGCGGTCGTCACCAACGGATAGCCGACGCATACAGGACAGGTATTACGCATGAATTTCAGCGACACGCTTCAGAAAAACCCTCTTTTTGCGCTTATCGCCCGCGAAGCCGACGCGCTCGGCGTCCGGGCATACGTTATTGGCGGGTTTGTGCGCGATCTGGTGCTCGGCCGTCCCTCCAAAGATATCGATGTGGTCTGCCTCGGCAGTGGTATTGCCCTGGCCGAAGCTGTTGGAAAGGCGCTGCGCACGAAAGTTTCGGTCTTTCCAAACTTCGGCACGGCCATGCTGCGGGCTCTGCATGAGTCGCAGGATTGGGAAATTGAGTTTGTCGGTGCCCGCAAGGAATCGTACCGGAGCGACTCGCGCAAACCCATCGTGGAAGACGGCACCCTTGAAGACGATCAGAACCGACGGGATTTCACCATCAATGCCATGGGCATCAGCCTGAATCAGACCGATTTTGGTGAACTGGTTGATCCCTTCGATGGCATTCTGGATCTCAAACGTAAGATTATCCGCACTCCGCTCAACCCCGACGTAACGTTCTCCGACGACCCCCTGCGGATGATGCGCGCCGTGCGGTTTGCTTCCCAGCTCAATTTCGACATCGAGCCGGATACCTTCGACGCTATCATGCGCATGAACGAGCGCATCAGCATCGTTTCGCGGGAACGCGTGACCGACGAGCTCAATAAGATTATTCTGTCACCTACTCCGTCCTATGGCTTTAAGCTGCTGTACCACGCCGGTCTACTCGAACGGATTTTCCCCGAGTTAATCGCCTTGAAAGGGGTTGAGACGATTGAGGGCAAAGGCCACAAGGATAATTTTTACCATACCCTGCAGGTGCTGGACAATATCGCCAACCGGACCGATACGTCGCCTGCCCTGCTCGAAAACGAGCTCTGGCTACGCTGGGCGGCCTTGCTGCACGACATTGCCAAACCCGCCACCAAACGCTTTGATCAGAAAGTGGGCTGGACGTTTCACGGCCACGAGGATTTAGGAGCGCGGTGGGTTCCGGGCATTTTTCGGACGATGAAGCTGCCGCTGCATGAACACATGCGCTTCGTGCAAAAACTCGTCCGGCTGCACCTGCGGCCCATTGCCCTGACCAAAGAGCAGATCACGGACTCGGCCCTGCGCCGGCTGCTGGTCGACGCGGGCGATGACCTGGATGGATTGATGGCCCTTTGCCGCGCCGACATTACGTCGAAGAACTACGAGAAAGTGCAGAAACACCTGCGAAACTTCGACCGCGTCGAACGCAAGCTGCATGATCTGGAGGAGCGCGACAAGCTGCGTAACTTCCAGCCGGTCATTACGGGTGAACTGATCATGGAAACCTTTAACTTGCCGCCCTCAAAAGAAGTCGGCGAGCTTAAGGCTGTCATGCGCGAAGCCATCCTGGATGGTCTGGTTGCCAATACCCTCGATGCGGCTTACCCCCTGCTGCTCGAAGAAGGCCGCAAACGCGGCCTGACCGTAGCGAAAGAATTATCGGAACTGAAATCGGGGGCAGTTCCGGCAGAAGATGAGAAACCTGTTTAACTGAATGGATAATAATACAAACTTCCGCCGTTTCTTCGGCGCGTCGCTCACTATCCTGGGCGTGGTGGTTGTGCTGTTTGCCCTGGTCGCTTTTCTGTCCGACGGCAAGCCAGTTCTTGGCCTTAGCGTAAACAAAGCCGAGTCTACCGCTCCCTTCATCGTCGGGATGATCTTCCTCATCAGCGGAATCAATCTGGTGCGCGAATCCTGACCGACCCGTTGCCGGGTTCCGGCGAATCGCTCTGCAACAGCGGTCTACTTACTGAGCCGGGCCGAAAGCAGCCACGGATAGGTGTTCACAGGTTCCGGCAGGCCGTTTGGCTTGATCTGAAGATACATCAGATGGAGATGCGTTGGAGAACGGGTTTTATAGGCATTATACCCGGTTCGCCCCATTTCAGCGAGTTTTTCGCCGGCCTGCACCCACTGCCCGGGTGATACACTCACCGAACTATTGTGGGCGTAATAAAACAGCCCGTTGAGCCTGGGGTCATACACCCAGATCCAGTTACCGCCCCGGTACTCGGAGCCGGGCAGCCAGCCCGTTTCGATACCTAACACCAGCCCACTACTCATGGCCAGTATATCGACCGGCTGTCCACTACGGTCGTCAATATAATCCTGGTTGCGGTCACTGATAAAGATATCCTGCGCGGGGTGACTTCCCTGTACGGTATGATCGAACAAATCGAAACCCCGCCCCCGGTACCCTTCCCCATGCGATCCGCCGATTGACCGGGGCGTATAACCCCGAATTGGAAAAACAAAATACTGGCCCGTCCGCCGGAGACTGTCACGCTGCAGGCTGTCGTTTGGGGGACTGGCCTGACTCTGGAAACGCGCCTGCAGCCCGAGCATAATGGTGCTGAATTGCCGACGGGCCGAGTCAGGGGTTATGGTCTGCTCCCGGATTCTGGTGTAAAGCGTCTGGAACTGCTGGCAGTACGCGTAGAGGGTTGGCTCTTCCGAATTCCGGATGACTACCTGCGAGGATGCTACATTGATGCCGCCGACCAGTACTGCCACCACCACCCCCACGATCCGCATGAACGAAGTTACGTAAGTACTCACTAACTGACCTATTGGGTTACGTCCTCAAAAATACGCAAAGTCTGGTTTGACTTTACCTCTTCATGCAGAGATGGTCGGTTTAAGAGGACGAATGGTTTTAGGCCAGGTGCCGTTTTTTAAATTGCAGCGGATTCTCGCCCGTTACCTTCCTGAAAATGCGGTTGAAATAGGAAACGCTTTCAAACCCCGTCGCGAAGCAGGCCTCCGTTACGTTATGGTCGGTCAGCAGCAGTTTCTGCGCCTGATTGATCCGGTATTGATTCAGAAACTGCGTAAAGGTCAGGCGCGTCATTCGCTTAAAATACCGGCAGAAAGCCGCATCCGTCAGATTAATTAGATCCGCCATTTCGGCGATGTCCATTTTACGCGGGTAGTTTTCCTCGATATGCTGATAAACACGCCGGAGTCGCTGCTGCTCCTGCAGGTTGTACTGATTATTGACTGGCTTGCCGTGCAACTGCGTTCGTTCGTCGCTCGTAGCCAGTTGCTGAAAAATGCCCAGCAGGGCCATCATCCGGTCGAAGTGCGCTAATCGGGTTAAGGTTTCCAGCCGCTCGCCAACCAGCCGTTTGGTTTCACCGTAAAACGAGACCCCACCCCGGGCAGCTTCAAACAGACGGGCAATGTCGGCGAACTCCGGCGCCCGCCAGAACTGCTCGCCCAGGAAGTTTTCGCTTAGCTGCACGACTACTTTCCGATAGTCGGTCTTTACGCCATAATCGAAATTCAGGTGAGGAATGTTCGGGCCGATAAAAACCAGGTCGCTGCCTTCGTACCGTGAGATATGCTCGCCGACGTGTCGGGTTCCGCTGGCTCCGTCAATAAAAACGATCTCGTATTCCGGGTGGTAGTGCCACATGAATACGTCGGTCAGATGCGGAGTCAGCAAAATATGAAACGAACTGTCCGTATCGGGGTTGATATGCTCTAAAGCCAGCTTCATGTTGCGCAGAAATGTTGTGTTTCGCCGAAAACCGACGCTCTAGGAGCAATATAGTGCAAAAACCGGCCAGTTCTGTCATAACACCTACCCGCCTAGATACCCTAAATTTGTTTCAACTATAACCCCTGAAAATACCAGACACATGGAAACCCAACCCACAATGGCTCCGGCTGGCCCTCCGGCGAATGCGCATAAGGACATTCCGGGCAATCCCTCTACCGCAACCAGTAGTAAGATCAACCTAAACGACCGTTCGAATGGAAAACCCCTGCGTGTGCTGTCTGAAGAAGACTGGCAGTTCTGGATCACCAACGGGTACGTCATCGTTAAACAGGCCGTGCCGCGCGAAAACGCCGAACGGCTCGCCCGGTTGCTGTGGGAATTTGAAGAGAAAGACCCCACCGACCCCGACACCTGGTATGCCCCCGCCCGGGCCGAGATGAAGATGAAGGAGTTGACCAACAGCGGCATGGTCGAACTCTATAACCATCAGTTCGAATGGGACAACCGCCAGTATCCGCGCGTTTACGACGCCTTCGTCGACATCTGGGGCACCGAAAAACTTTGGGTAACGATCGACCGCGCCAACCTGAACTTTCCGGTCCGGCCGGGCCACGAGTTCAAAGGGTTCATTCACTGGGATTACGACCCCGAAACGCGGCCCCAGAACGTTCAGGGTGTGCTGGCCCTGGCCGACCAGACCGACGAAAACATGGGCGGCTTTCAGTGTATTCCCGAACTCTACCGGACCTACGATACGTGGAAAGTGACTCAGCCCGCCGATCGCGACCGGTTCAAGCCGGATACCGCTGGATTCGATCTGGTGAAAGTGAAGCTTGAAGCTGGCGACCTGCTGATTTTTAACAGCACCCAGCCACACGGGATTCGGCCGAACCTATCCAAAGATAAAGTCCGGATTGCGCAGTACATCTCGATGATGCCGGCTCAGGAAGACAATGAAGAACTGCGGCAATGGCGCATTACGTCCTGGCGTGAACGGCAGGCCCCCGAGGGCTACGCGTTTCCCGGCGACCCGCGCCAGTGGGAAAAAACCCGCTATCAGACGGCCGACCTGACCGAACTGGGCGAAAAACTCCTGGGTCTTCGGACGTGGTAGAAGCGGAGTGATTTACGGGCAAACGAGCCGATAGAACGTATAGCTAAACGTAATGGCCGTATAGGTATAGCTGTCTTTCAGGGCCGGATTTCCCTGCGCCCGTTTGGCCGACGTTACACCGAACGTGCGTTCGCCCAGCGCGTCCAGATAGTCCGAATTGGTAAAGCGCGTGCCCAACTCCAGCCCTACGCTCCACGGCCGATTGATTTCGTATTTGACGCCGATGCCGAGGGGGAAATTCACGAAACCCCGCGCGCGTATGACCGCATTCCGAACACTGTACAGCCCGATGCCCCCAAATACGTAAGGCGTCCAGTTTTTGACTTTAGGCTGCGGAATATAATTGAGAAAATTATATTCCAGGTCTATAGTGGCTTCGCTGATGCGGCTGTTGAATGAAAAGTCGCGGGCCTGCTGAAACGGGTCCCGGCTGAAACGGTCTTCGCCCCGGATGCCACCAATGGCCAGGCCGCCCCGGAGCGAGAACGAGCGGGTGGCGTTGTAACGCAGGAACATATTGGCCGCCGGCTTGTAGAAGCGCGGATTCAGATGGGTGGACACGTCGCCTTTATACAGCATACCGCCAACTCCGCCCCCAACCTCAAGTTTCTGCGCCTGCGCAGCAAGACTGATAAAAAGCCCGGCTATGATCAGCCGGGCTATGTGTTGGTATCGTTTGCTCACTGCCTACTTGATGGGCGGACATTTAATTTTGCCCGGAATAATGTAGTGAATCTGGAAACTCGTCAGCAGGTAGCCATCCGTAATGTAACCCCTTGCGCCCCGTTCTTCGCTACTAAACAGCGTAGGATTGATATTGAACAGCTCCTGCGCTTTTGTGTACCGATCAGGAGCTGGCTTAATCCGGGCCGCATTTCGTTCGAACCGGCGATCCGACATAATTTTGGACAACCCCTCCAGAGTAGCCGGGTCCGGGTACCCTCCATCACCTACGTCATCCAGATAGTCGGTGAAGCTATACCGGTAACCAATTTCGAAGGCTACGTTAAAGCTCTCATTAAGCGCATACCGCAGACCAAACCCTACCGGAACCGACGCCGTGACGAGCGAATAAGGCTTATCCCGGCCGGGTTGCCCCTGTCCTTCGGTGTGCAGAGGCTGCAGTTTTACCCATTTCTGCGCTTCGTAGGGCTCGTTGTTCGGTGGGGCCGGCGTGCGGGCCTCCGGGCTATGAGCCAGTAAAGCTACCCCTCCAAAAACATAAGGTGTAAATTTCGCGCGCATGTTGGAGTTACGTCCGTCGGCCACGAAGTTGTAGATACCCGTCAGGGCGAACTCCTTCAGATCGTTTCGAAAATGCAGATTCCGGGCATATTGCTGACCACTCTCTACGTAATCATTTTTATTGAACGTATAGTCGTCGCCCGCGATGCGCGCCCAGGTGAACATGGCCCGGGCCGCAAAGTTGGGCGTAAACTGGCGGGTGTAGCCCAACCCAACGTTCCAGCGCGGCATGATATAAGTTGCTTTCAGAAACTTTCGATAACCGGCTACATCCCCGTAGTAGTGCGATGAGCCAACGCCGAAACTAACCGACGAATAGGGCACAAACCGAGCATTAAGTTGGCGTTGAGCCAGGCTATCTGCTGCGTTGCCGAGCAGCATAAATGCCGCCAAAACGCCCGCTGTCAGATAATGGTTTTTCTTCATATAATCGTACGTTCGTGAATCAACCCGTTTGGCCGGAAGCCTAATCTCTTCCGAAACGGCCATTCCGCTGGTTTTATTGGAAAAGTGAATGGAAAATTATGCGCGGCTTAATTTCGGATGTCCCAGCCCCAATTGAGTTTACTCCGCAGGGTGTTCAGGAAATTGTCGTCGCTGAGTTTGACCAGCCGCGCTTTAAACCCTTCTTTCTGAACGCTGATTCGGGTGGATACGTCTACCGTGAACGAACGCGAATCGAGGGCAGCCAGGAAATTCCCGCTGCGGCTCTCGACCTCAAAGGCAAGCTGGCAGGTGTCCATGACGATCATCGGCCGAACGTTGAGGTTGTGCGGACTGATGGGCGTGATAATAAAATTGTTGGTTTGGGGCAGCAGCACCGGCCCACCGCAGCTAAGCGAATAGCCTGTTGAGCCGGAAGGCGTCGAAATAATCAGCCCATCGGCCCAGTAGGAGTTCAGAAATTCACCATCCAGGTAGGCATGGACCGTAATCATGGACGATGTCTGGGTGCGCGTAATGGTAAAGTCGTTGAGCCCAAAGGGCAGGTTTCCGAAGATATCCTGATTGGAGCGAACACTGACCAGAGTGCGCTCGTCAATGCTGAACTGGCCGTTGAAGAGGGCGTCGATCATCAGCCGGATAGACGACGGGGCAACCGTAGCCAGAAATCCCAGCCGACCAATGTTAATGCCGACAATCGGCGTCTGCTGTGGACCAACGTGCGTAACGGCATCGAGCAGGGTGCCGTCGCCCCCGAGACTAAAAATAAAATCGGCGTCGGCGATGCCCTGATCGGTCTGGTAGGTAGCCTCGCTGTTGTGCGTGACACCCGCCCCGTCTAAAAACTCGCGGTAAATATGAGAAAGGACAACCTCGACCTGCCGCTTGCCCAGTTCATCGAACATCGACTGGATATACGGTCGGGCCGCTTCGGGGAAGTTACGCCCGTGAATGGCAATTTTCATTGTGTGCGAAATTAGTCATTCGTAGCGGGAAGTCGGTCCAATTCGTTCAGCAAACCGATGGAATGTTTCTGACAGACCCTCCGCCCCGAATCACTACGTGTTCAGGTAACGAAGCAGCGAGTCGAGCCGCTCCTGATCAATGCTTTCTACAGGTGCATTGGCGAAAGCCGCTTCGATATGATAACCAAATCGTTCGAGTGTTGAAATGACGGGGGTGATATCCCGGCGGTTGAGTTTAAGCGTCAGCCGCGACCGGTCGGGCATCCCATAAGCAGCGCTCGAAAAATAACTGCTGATGATTTTGACGTTGTTGGATTCAACCAGCCGACTAACTTCCGTCATGGAGTAATCCCGTTCATGAAGGTTCAGAATCAGAATAGCCCCGCCTTCCTGCACACCCAGCTCCTGCGCAAACTGCTTCAGCAACTCATTTGCAGAAATCGTACCAGAAAATTCACGTCCTTCGCTCAACACGGCAATTACTTCCATCCGGTTCTGGATAACCAGGCCCAGAATTTCATAGAGATGCTGATCTTCATACGCATAGGTCTGCTCGAACAGACGCATGACATCGCCCAGGAGCCGACCGTCTTCGCCGACGTCCATTAGCAATTCTTCGCTCACCACCCCCCGGTAATCACCCTGGTCAGTCAGCACAAGTTGTCCAATGCGGTGCTCCTGCATCCAATCTAAGGCCTGACCAACGGAATCTGTCGATTTTAGGGCCGGGAGCATGGGGTCTATAAGTTCGGCAGCCAGCATATTTCTAGAAATTAACGGAAACTGTGTGGCAGAAAACTACGCAAAAACTCCCATAGTTTCCAAAACTTAGGGAAAATAGTCGGGGCAATCAGATAAACCGGCTCAAAGCAGGCACCTTAAGGCTGCTCAGGACCTGTTCAGGAGCCTGACTACCCAACCAGCTCGCCCAGCGGATGCCGGATCAGCCAGTTATCGAGCAGTTGGTTGAACCGCTTCGGACATTCCATCATGGGGGCGTGGCAGCACTTGTCAATGAAATGGAGCTCGGAATTGACGATCAGCCGGTTGAACTCATAGCCTACTTCGGCGGGCGTAATGGTGTCATTCAGCCCCCAGACGAGCAGCGTCGGTACCTGAATCTGGTGTAGGTCTTTAGCGACGTTGTTGCGCTGCGCCGATTTGGCTATACCTACGATACTCATGCACTTGGGAATGCTGCTCGTGATTTCAAACACCTCGTCGATCAGATCCTTCGATGCTACGTTCGGATCGTAGAACGTATAGGCCACGCGCTCGGCAATATAATCGTAACTACCGCGCTTGGGGAACGAGCCGCCCATGCCGTTTTCGAACAACCCCGAGCTGCCCGTCAGCACCAGGCGCTGAACCTG
Source organism: Spirosoma taeanense (assembly GCF_013127955.1). Classification (NCBI taxonomy): domain Bacteria; kingdom Pseudomonadati; phylum Bacteroidota; class Cytophagia; order Cytophagales; family Cytophagaceae; genus Spirosoma; species Spirosoma taeanense. Next base: position 1,702,443 of record NZ_CP053435.1, on the reverse strand, counting down.
ATGGGGGTGCTTGAAGGTATAAAGCAACGCGATATGACCACCCAGCGAGTTGCCCAGCAGCGTCAGATCCATCAGTTGTTTGTGGGCTACGAATTTTTCGATGAAGGCGACCAGCCCTTCCAGACTGGCTTCACGCATGGGCATTTCATAAATCGGCATGAGTGGAATCACCACCCGGTACCGGTCAGCGAACCCATCAATGACCCCATCCCAGTTGCTAAGCGCGCCGAACAGGCCGTGCAGCAGCAGCAACACATCGCCCTGACCCTCGTCTACGTAGCGGAATCCCGCATCTTCCCGAATTTGGTAGTTCATACGAAAGGTGGTAATTAACAAAGTAACTCGAACGAAGCGGAATCCTCCTGTTCGATAGTGCTAAATTTTAAGAAATTAATCCAATTCAATACCATTGGCAGACCAAACTGCGTCAGGGCAGCCTCGGGGTGAAACTGTACACCCCATATCGGCAATGCAGCATGACGAATGGCCATCACCTCATTCTGATCAGTTAGGGCGGTACTGATCAGCGTATCGGGCAGATCGCGCAGCACCAGCGAATGGTAGCGGGTTACGCTAAACTGCCCGGGCAGTCCCTGAAACAGAACATCGTCGGTCTGCACCCGGATGGTCGATACTTTGCCGTGCATAGGTAAAGCGGCCGGCGCCAGCGTGGCTCCGTAAAATTCGCCAATCGCCTGATGCCCTAGGCACACGCCCAGCAGGGGCACCCGGCCGGCATAGTGGGCAATGACATCCATCAGCCGACCGGCCTGCCGGGGCGTTCCCGGACCAGGCGATAACACAACCCCATTGACCGACAAATTCGTTAGTCGGGCAAGCGATTCGTTGTTGCGCACAACGTGACACGTAGCCCCCGCCTGCCGCAGATAATCGACAAGCATGTAGGTAAACGAATCAAAATTATCAACCACCAGCAGTTTCATGGCCCTATAACACCACTCAGCCCGGCAAAATTAATACATTCTAAAAAAAAGTATCTAACTAATAGTATTAGCTACTGATTTTCAGTATATTATTATTTTATCAACTTAGTTATATTCAATTTATCTAAAAATAGTACCACATAAATCGGCTCTCATCATTTATGTGCTTCGCGGATCGTCTATTTTTGCTCTCCATCTGAAATGAATGTCGTTTATGCACACGCCAGAATCGCCCGTTATTATTGTCGGCGCCGGAGTTGCCGGACTCACCTGCGCTGTTTATCTCAAACAGGCCGGTATTGACGCGCTTGTACTCGAAGCGGCCGACGGCGTAGGCGGACGGGTTCGCACGGATCGGGTCGATGGGTTTCGGCTCGACCGGGGGTTCCAGATTCTGCTAACGGCGTATCCGGAGGCTCAACGGCTATTGAATTATACGGCGCTCGCTTTGAAGCCGTTCCGGTCCGGAGCGCTGATTCACCATGCCGAAACCGGATCCGATGCCCGCTGGATGACGCTACTGAATCCGTTTCAGGAGCCGCACAAGGTTTTCCAGACGCTGGCTTCACCAGTGGGTCGCTTCAACGACAAGCTGCGGATTGTTGAGCTGCTTCGCCAAACCCAGGGTCTGCCCATTGACGAATTATTCCGGCAGACGCCGGTAACGACGCTGGCATTTTTAGAGGAGTTCGGTTTTTCGGACCAGATTATCGAGCGTTTTTTCCGGCCGTTTTTCGGGGGTGTTTTTCTGGAAGATGCGCTCACGACATCGAGTAATTTCTTTGAATTTTGCTTCCGGATGTTTTTCACCGGCGATGCGGCCGTACCGGCGCGGGGTATTGGCGCCATCGCCGATCAGCTGGCCGATCGGTTGTCGCCGGGACAAATTCGACTCAACGCACCCGTTATGGCGCTTGACGGCAACACCGTCCGGCTAACCAATGGTGAGACAAGGACGGCTCCAACGATAGTGCTGGCCGTTGATGCCGCCCAGGCCAATCTGTTACTCGGTCGCTCCGCATCGGCCAACGACCCGGAACGCCTGTTCAACCATACCACCTGCACGTATTTTGCGGCCGCCAGCAGCCCAAACCACCAGCGGCTGCTGATGCTGAATACCAACCGAAGCTCGGCGGTGCATAATCTCGCCGTGATGAGCGACGTGGCTCCGGATTATGCGCCGGCTGGTCAAACGCTTGTCTCGGTCAGCACTCAGGGGCTTGAATTGGTCAGCGAAGCGGCTCTTACCGAACGCATCCAGCGGGAACTAACCGATTGGTTTGGCAATGAGGTGCAGCAGTGGCGGCATTTGCAGACGTACCATATTCCTCATGCCCTGCCCGCCTATAACCCGGATTACGCCTGGGCCAACACGGTGCATCAGCCGCTGAAACTGGCCGAGCACCTCTATCAGTGTGGCGACCAGACCACCTACCCATCGCTCAACGCGGCCATGCAAACCGGACGGGAAGTCGCCGAACTAATCCGTCGGCAATAAGCTTCCACCTTCCCGCTCTTTTTGGTTATATTTGATCAGAAAGCACTGCGCATGAAACCAGACGTTGACGTAGCAATTATCGGGGCCGGGTTTGCGGGGCTGGGGGCGGCTGTCCGGCTGAAACAACGTAGCAACACCTCTTTCGTGGTCTTTGAGCGGGCCGATAGAGTGGGCGGCACTTGGCGGGATAACATCTATCCTGGCTGCGCCTGCGACGTTCCCTCTCACCTCTACTCGTTGTCCTTTGCGCCGAACCCCAACTGGTCGCGGATGTATTCTCCTCAGCCTGAAATTCTGGCGTACCTTCAAAACGTTGTGGACACTTACAACCTCCAGCCGCATATTCGCTATCATACCGAAATTATCCGCACCGAATTTTCGGAAGAAAACGCCTGCTGGACTGTAACCGACCGGACTGGCAATGCCCTGACGGCCCGCGTAGTCATTGGCGCGATTGGGCCACTCAACCGGCCCACCATTCCGAAACTGCCCGGCCTGGACCAGTTTGCGGGCCGGACGTTTCACTCCTCCCGCTGGGATACTTCATACGACCTGACCGGTAAGCGGGTCGCCGTTGTAGGTACGGGTGCCAGTGCGATCCAGATCGTGCCGGCCATTGCGCCCATCGTTGGTCAGCTCACGGTGTTTCAGCGTACCGCGCCCTACGTCATGCCCCGGCTCGACCGGGCGGTGTCGTCGGTTGAACAACGGCTTTTCCGCCAGCTACCCGTCTTTCAGAAATCCTACCGGACGTTTATCTACTGGCTCAACGAGCTTCGGGGGCTGTCGTTTCTGGGGAATGAAACGTTTCATAAGTTCGGTACGGCGCAGGCACGTAAACACCTCGAAGCGTCCATTGACGACCCTGAGCTTCGCCGGAAAGCCACCCCCAATTACAAGATGGGCTGTAAACGGGTGCTGGTGTCGGATGATTATTACCCGGCACTCACTCGTCCCAATGTCGAACTGGTAACCGAACGCATTGCCGAGGTCAAACCAAACGCCGTCGTCACCAGCGACGGCACCGAGCGCCCAATAGACGTACTTATCTTTGGTACCGGCTTCGTCGCATCAGAAATTATCTGCGATCTGAACATCATCGGCCGAAACGGGCGCAGCCTCTTCGACGAATGGTTAACGACCGGCCCCGAAGCTCATTACGGCCTGACAACTTCGGGATACCCGAACCTGCTGTTTCTGGTTGGCCCTAACACGGGACTTGGCCACAACTCTATCGTTCACATGATCGAGTCGCAGGTTAATTATGTACTGGGTTACCTTGATCTTCTGGAACGGGCAGGCCATGACGCCTTTCTGGACGTAAAGCCCGAAGTTCAGGCCGCTTATAACGCCGACATCCAGCAGAAATTGGCGCGCACCGTCTGGGCCTCGGGTTGCCAGAGCTGGTATCTGGATGCACGCGGCCGGAATACGACCCTCTGGCCCGCTCTGACGGTTGCTTACCGCAACGCTACGCGTCGGGTGAATCCGGCCGACTATAACATCGTGCAGGCCCGACAGCTGGCCGCCAATCGCGCATAAACGCTAGGCAGAGCCCTCCCCGTTATTCAGCGCCGGTTCTGTTGCAGGAATTCGGCCAGCCGCAACCCCGACATAAACGCTCCTTCGACCCCTCCTGCCCCAAAACCGTCGCCCCCAAACACCAGCGGGAACGGAGCCTGTGCGTTTAGAAACGGAGCCGGGTAACGTTCGTCGGCCAGACTGTACCGCCAGCGGTGTACCTGAATCGTAGCTACGGCATTGGCGGGAATCCATTCGTCGAGCTGATTCAGAAGCTGCCGGCCAACTGCGTTCAGGTCGGCGTCCTCCAGATGCCGCTGGCTGAATGCCGCACTGGCGTGCACCGTAACCGATGGATTGGACGAAATTCCTTTCTGCTGGTTATCCGCCACCCACGCTACGTCATCCGTCGGATGACGTACAGCACCCGGCGCGGGAATCCGGCTCGGTTCAGAAAGGGCCGCGATTACGGCCAGACAGGGCTGGTACCTAATCCCCGACAGAGCAGTCTGGTCGGCAGCCGACAGGTTAAACGAGCTTTGTTGCAGCAGCATCAACGCCTGTGGAGCGGGTAACGTACTAATCAGAGCCTCTGCCCGGTACGACTCGCCCGACTCGGTTTCTACGAGCCATCCGGCAGCTTCGGACGTTATTCGGATCACCTTCTGATTCGTTTGAATAGTCAGGTTCCTTGCCAGGTATTTGGGTACGGCGCTCATGCCCTCAACGCCTGTATAATACGGACCTTCGACAGATACGTCGGCAACCTGAGCTGTTTCCAGGTGCCATTCTTTCACCACATGCGCTTCAATCAGTTGCGCTACCACCTGCCGGAACTCAGGCGTCCGGACCGGGAAATACGAAGCGCCGTGATCCGCGCGGATCAAACCGGCCGGCATTGTTTGGGAACTCGCTGGTTCGATACGCCGGGTAGCCATACGACCGCCCACACCCCGTCCCTTGTCCAGAACGACCACATCCCAGCCGTAACGAGTTAATTCGCGGGCCGCCGTCAGGCCTGCCATACCCGCGCCAATGATGAGTGCTGAAGGCATAAACATGCAAACACCCCGCGGGTTTACGGAAGTACCGGCAAACACGCAGGCAGAGTTATTGATATCGGACTGCGATTTACGATTTAAAATCAATCCTTCGTAAATCGCAGTCCGATAATCCTGCCATCCTCTATGCGTTGGTTGTTCCGTTCCGTATTTCCGCTGCTGGTTGCCCTGCCGATTGGTTTCATGCTGCTTTATCCGCAGGTGCTGCGGTGTATGCGCGTGGAGCATTCAGCCGAGTTTCGCGTCATGCCGGATATGGACAGCAACCCGGTTTACGTTAGCCAGACTGCCACCGCGCGGCAACAGGCCCGGCTGGCAGCGCACGTCTGGACAGCGCACAAACGCATTCGGGAATTTATGGGCGCCCGACGCGGGCGGGCCATACTGATTTACTGTCCTCAGCAGGCCGACTACGAACAGTACTGCGTCGGAGGGGAAGGAGCGGGCTGCAGTTTGGGCACGCCCTGGGGAGCCTCCTATCTGGTGCTGGGTCCCGATGGGAATAATGCCGATGTAATCGCGCACGAACTTTGTCACGATGAACTGTTTGCCCGCCTGGGCTGGTGGCGGGTTAAACGCCAGATTCCGCAGTGGTTCAACGAGGGCTTAGCCCTGATGGTCGACTACCGGTTCAGCAACCCGGCCGTGTGGCAGCATCCCGACCGGAACGCCGACAACCCGACAAACTTTGGTGGCCCCGCTCCGATGGTATTTCCCAACCGGCCCATGGTAAAACTGTCGGATTTGGAAACCACCCGCGATTTTTTTGGGGGTGACGCCGGCCACATTCTGCTGGCTTACCAGACGGCCGCTGAAGAGGTTGCCCGCTGGCTGTCGGTGGTAGGTAAGGCGGGCGTACGAAGCCTGGTCGACGCAGTTGCTGCCGGATCAGATTTTGGGCAAACCTACCGGCAGCTGGAGCGGGATAAACGTAGGACCACCCCAACGACTTCCCGATGAGCAGTAAGCCGTCACACCCGCGCACCTGATGAACTCTACAGCCCGACCAGCTTCACCGGCTGCTTTCCGGCTACCAGTTCGGTGGGCAGATGCGCCAGAATTTCGCGCTGAAGGGCATTAATGAGCTGGCGTTTCAGAAAACTGCGGTGAATGACCAGACTTACCTCCCGCACTGGCTGGGGGGCGCCAAACGGCCGGATGCGCGACCGACGAACCTCGTCCATATCGAACGTAGCGAGGTACGGCAGCAGCGTAAACCCATCCTGACGGTCAATAAGTTTGATCAGCGTTTCGAGCGAGCCGGTTTCGTAGCGCAGGGTAGCGTTTCCGTTCAGCTGACGGTCGGCTCCGCAGAGGTTCATCACCTGATTCCGGAAACAGTGACCTTCTGTCAGCAGCCACAGTCCTTCGGTCTGGAGGTCCTCAGGCAGGATAACATCGGCCTGGGCAAGCGGATGGGAATTGGCGGCATATACCACGAACGGTTCCCGAAACAACGGCATTTCAGTTATTCCGTTCTCTGACAACGGCGTAACGACCAGCCCAACGTCGATCAGGCCGTTACGCAACCGCTCCACGATCTGCTCCGTAACCAGTTCCTGAATCTGCACCGACACGGACGGGTATTTTGCGATAAACTCACCAATAAAATACGGCAGCAGATACGGAGCCAGCGTAGGAATAATACCAATCCTGAGATCGCCCTGGAAATCGTTCTTCGATTCGCTCACGATTTCCGGAATACGCCGGGCCGCCCGCAATACCTCCCGCGCCTGCGCCAGAATTGCCTGCCCTGTTTCGGTCGGCACAACCGGCTGTTTTGAGCGGTCGAATACCAGCACGCCCAGTTCATCTTCCAGCTTCTGAATCTGCATACTCAGCGTCGGCTGGGTAACGTGGCAGTTCTCGGCAGCCGTAGCAAAATGCCGGTGCGTATCCACCGCAACGATATAATCGAGTTGAGTAAGCGTCATCCGAAATGGCGTCAGCTACTGACTGACAGAAATATTGATAAAATTGATACAAATCTAAATCCTATCAAACCAAACTAATCATTTCCTGTTCTACTTTTGTTTCTCCAAACGTCTTGTCTATGAAAACCCGTCAACGTTTACTGCTTATTCTGCTGGTGAGTCCCTTACTTTGTTTTGCTCAGTCCCGTAAATCGGCAAATCCGCCTGCGGAAGGCTTTGATATGGCCGGCTCAGACCCCAAAGCCGTTCAGATTGCCGACGATGTCATGCGGGCTATGGGCGGCCGGAAAGCCTGGGATAATACGCATTTCATTGCCTGGAATTTCTTTGGTTTCCGGAAGCTGGTCTGGGATAAATGGACGGGAAACGTCCGGGTGGATAATCTTCGAGACGACCAAACGGTCATTCTGAACATTAACACCGATCAGGGCCGCGTTTTCAAAAACGGTGCAGAACTTACCCAACCCGATTCAGTGGCCAAGTACGTCAAACAGGGTAAAGCCGCCTGGATCAACGACTCCTACTGGCTCGTTATGCCGTTTAAGCTGAAGGATTCCGGCGTTACGCTGAAATACCTGGGCGAAGAGGCAACCAAAGACGGCAAACCGGCCGATGTGCTGCAAATGACGTTCAAAAACGTTGGCAATACTCCCGATAATAAATATAAAATCTGGGTCGATAAGCAGTCGCATCTGGTTACGCAGTGGGCTCACTTTCCCAAGTATACGGACGAGACCCCCCGCTTTACTTTGCCCTGGGCCGATTACCAGAAGCATGGGGACATACTCCTCTCGGGCGAACGGGGTGACCGCGACATTACGGATATTAAAGTCTTTTCGGGTTTACCGGGTGAGGTATTCAGCGACCTTACCCGAACCGATTTAAGCCGGTATCCTCTGGCCAAGTGATAGGAAGCGACCACGGTCTGGGCGGTTTGGACAAGTGCTTTTTTCTGAACAAACCAGAACCCGGAACCGAATCGCACATTTCCAAACTAACTTGTTTCATCCACTGTTTCCCTCTACATGGAAGCACCTGTTTTACACCCGCCCGCTGCTAAACCGAAGTCGATTGGTAAAACGGGGGTACTAATTGTAAACCTAGGCACGCCTGACAGCCCCTCGGTGCCGGACGTCCGTAAATACCTGCGTGAGTTTTTGATGGATGGACGCGTCATTGACGTTCCGTTCGTGTCGCGTTTTCTGCTCGTCAACGGGATCATTGCCCCGTTCCGGGCCCCCAAATCGGCTAAAGTATACAAGCAGCTCTGGACCGAAACCGGCTCCCCGCTGAAGTATTACGGCGAAGTGGTTGAACGTGAATTACAGCGATCCCTTGGCGACGATTACGTGGTTAAACTGGCCATGCGCTACCAGAGCCCGAGTATTCAGGCCGGGCTGGATGCGTTTCAGCGGCTGGGCCTAACCGAACTTGTCGTGGTTCCCTTCTTTCCGCAGTATGCATCGGCGTCGACCGGCTCGGTTTATGAAAAAGTGATGGACATCGTCAAAGCCTGGCAGGTGATTCCGGAGATTCGTTTTGTTAACCGTTTCGCAGATCACCCAAAGTTTATCGAAGGGTTTGCGCAGCTGGGCCGGAAATACATGGCTCAGCATGATTACGACCATTTTCTGTTCAGCTACCACGGCCTGCCCGAAAGCCAGATCCGGAAGGGCGACATCACCAAAAGCGTGTGTCAGTTTGGCGAATGCTGCGGCTCTCTGCATGCGCTGAACCAGCACTGTTACCGGGCACAGTGCTTTGAAACCACCCGTCGGCTGGTGCGGGCCTTAGGCATTCCCGAAGGTAAGTACACGACCAGTTTCCAGTCCCGACTGGGCAGCGATCCCTGGATTAAGCCCTACACCGACGAGGTCATTCCAGAACTGGTAGCCAAAGGAGCCAAACGTGTGCTGGCGTTCTCGCCCGCGTTCGTGGCCGACTGTCTGGAGACGACCATTGAAGTTGGGGAAGAATACAAAGAACTGTTTGAGAAAGCGGGCGGGCAGCACTGGCAGCTGGTTGAAAGCCTGAACGACAGCCCTATCTGGATTGAAACGCTGGTTGATCTGGTCAAAACAGCGTAACGAGTCAATCATTTCGGTTAGAAACTATACAAACAAACGGCCCCGATACGTAGCGTTTCGGGGCCGTTTGTCATCAGGCTATTCACTCACCGGCTCGCCATTAATTTTGATTTCGGCGTAAACCGCTCTACTCTATGCTCCACCGGCGCAACCGTTCGTAGATAATCGTAAATCGCTCCCAGGTCATGTTCTGTCATACCGGAATACATCGTCCAGGGCATTATTGAATTAAACTCGTTCTCACGAACCTCGGGGCTTACGTATTCTTGGTGCGAATAAGCCTTAAACCGGGCCACAAACGCCTGACGGGTCATTTGCTTCAGGCCCGTTTCGTGCGGAGTCAGGTTGGCCGAGCGCACTGTGCCGGTCGGCAGTGGAAACTCGCGCCCACCGGCAAAAGTCATGCCCGGCAACGGCTGGCCCTGTTTGTCGATGGGCGTGTGGCAGTCGCCACAACTGGCAAACGTAATCATATAACGCCCATACGCCAGGTGATCGGTTGTGTCGGGACGCTTGCCCGCCTGTGCCTTCTGGGGAATGGTATTCAGAATAAAATTCATCGGAAAATCCGACTCCGGCGCAGGAATCGCTTTATTTTCAATGGGCTGAATCGTGCGCAGATAAGCAATGATCGCTTTAATATCCTCCGGGTCCATCTTCCCGAAATTTGCATACGGCATGACAGGAAATAAGGCCCGCCCGTCGCGGCTCACGCCCGTCGTGATTGTGCGGTAGATTTCGCCGTCGGTCCAGTTGCCAATGTGAGCGGGCGTAATATTCGGGGCGTAGTAATTGCCTGGAAACCCCTGCTCGCGCCGAAAGCCTTCTCCTCCTTTACCGACCGTACCGGTAATAATCGGACCGCTCAGTTTAGTCCAATCGCGGGCGGAATGACAATCTACGCATATTGCGACGTGATTCGCCAGATACCGGCCATGCTCAATCTGAGCAGCATTGGCTCGGATACTTATGTCGGGAGGAGGCCCAACATCCGGCAGGATCAGTTTAACGTAAGCCAGACCGGTCCCCGCAATCAGGACCACCGCCCCAACGACGATAGCAACGACTTTGATAATCCGCTTCTTCATGAGAGTTTAGAAATAAGTTCTCCCATCAAGTTTAAACGGAAACCGAACAAACGGCCACGGCCTTTAACTAACGGTAAAAAAATTGCGTAAGCGGTTGATTATAAACTCGCTAAGGCATATAAAATACTTCTTTAAGAGGGATGGTCACCGGCGAATTGTCCGGGTTGGTTTCCATTATATCGGCCATGTATGCCCACCATCGCTGCACGATTTCGGTTGTTCCCAACTCCTGCGAAGACTGCTCGCCCGAAACCTCCTGGACGGCAAACAGCAGGTGCGTTTCTTCATCCAGGAAAATGCGGTACTCGCCCACACCAGTCTGTTTGAGCAGGGCTACTAACTCGGGCCAGATGGCCGCGTGGCGTTTTTTGTATTCGTCGCTGAAACCAGGCTTCAGCTTCATTCTGAAAGCAAACGTGGGCATAGTTGTTAGGATGGTCTGGTTCGAACGAGACGCTTGACCAGCAGGCCCATATCCAGACAAAACATTTTCAGGTAAAAGCAGCCTTCTTAACCAAAGCTGCGTATCAGTCCCTATAAAGTGGACCATTGCCTCTGTTTACTTGTCTGAATCTCAGCGCCATTGACTACGGTCCGGTTTTTGCCAATTTTATAGTATAATTTGTCTCAGTAATACGTAGCAGCTTATTCACTCATATGAGACAGCGGATTACATATCTATAACCTATTAATAATCAATAGTTTACTACTAAAGCCAGCAAGCCTTATTTACACATTTTCAAATTCGTAAATAAAATTTTATTCATTCTTCGTCTTGGTCTAATTTTTGTAAGACCCCACAGTGCAATAACCTATTCCGATATAGTACATGCACTTTAACTTTTACTCATTCAGAACCTTTACGTCTGCATCCGCAATCGCCTATCTGTGCTTGTTGGCCTGCCTGACACTTTCTTCCTACAGTTTGCTAAGCGGTAAGGAGCCGTCGGGTCGTAAGCGACCCTCTGGATCGTCCATTGCCTCAGCGGTAGGTATTGCAACTAATCGGGAAAGTCCACGTCCCTTGCCCGTTCACCGACCGAACCGGATGGCTGCCAATGATCCAATCCGGTTCAGCCTCCGCGCTAACAAGCAGATGATTCGGCTGGGCGAAACGATTGAACTGACAATCACGGCCGAACTCCTGAATGTTTCGCCGAATCTGATGTTTTTCCAACCGGGCTCGAATGCCTACCGGCTGAAGCTACTGCTGCCAGCCGGGTTTGAGCAGACCGGGGGTGACTTCAGCGACTACCTGGGCGATGAACTGTCGCATCCCGCCCGCCCGTCTGCTACGTACCGCGTTGTGGGCCGCTTTCACACGGCTGCTGCGGGGGCCAGTTTTCGCTTGCTGCGGGGCACGGGTCAGGCCAACGACCAGAGCCTGTTCGTCGAGAAAACCATCTTACGGCTGAAAACCCTGCCGACGGAAAACAGCACGGGCCGGCAGAACTCTTCGGAGTCAAAAGACGCCGGCAGCGTTCTATATATCAACACCGACATAGTCCCGTCGGCGGCCCGCGTTGGTGCCGAAGCCAGTTACCGGGGTTTTCTTGATTTCGCCAGTTGCGATGCAGTGGGTGGGTGGGCATTAGATGCCGGCTCAGTCCGGGAATCAGTCAGCGTCGATATTTATATCAATGGTCAGAAAGCAACGACGCTGGTTGCCGATCAGGCCCGTCAGGATGTTGCCGATGCCTATGGCGTCACCGGATTCAACAAGTATGGCTATTCCTGGCGGATTCCGGAAAGCTATAAGCATAATGCGCCCCTGACCGTATCGGTCAAAATAACCGGCACCAGCCAGGACCTGGCCCTGAGTCCCCGATCTACTGATGTCTGCGTCGGAGCGGGCGACCCGCCTAAACCGGAACCTGAAGAACCCGCTAAACCCGATACGCTCGTTCAGAAACCCGAGCCAGCTGCGCCAGCGGGACAGTACGTAGGTTTTCTGGACTTTGCCGATTGTAACGGCATTGGTGGCTGGATTCTGGACCGCAGCAACACCCGGCAATCGCAGCGGATTGACATTTACATCAACGGCCGTAAAGTAACGACGATCCGGGCCGATCAGATGCGCCAGGATGTGGCCGATGCGTTCGGTGTTCATGGATTTAGCCGATTTGGCTATTCCTGGGAAATACCGGCTTCCTATAAACAGAATACGCCCCTGACAATTTCGGTTAAACCAGCAGGGACCGCCACCGATCTGTCGCTAAGCCCCCGCACGACCGCTGTCTGTCCGGGTCCGGTCCTGCCTCCGCAACCCGAGCCGAAGCCGGACAACTGCGCCTTTACCATTCAGGCGCCGTCTGTTACCGCTACCTGCGGCAGCAGCGTAACGCTAAACGCTGAATGCAGTGGGGCCAACTGCAACGACATTACCTATACCTGGACCAGCTATGGAATGGAGAAAAAAGGGCAGACTATTACCGCTACGGTCCCTTCTACCGATGGCGTTTATAGCTTTACGGTAACGGCAAGCCGGGCAGGCTGCGCGAACAAGACAGCTACGGGCACGGTCACCGTCAGTGGCTGTAACCAGCCGAAACCCGAACCCAAGCCAGAGCCCAAACCCGACACCTGTGCATTTGTCATCAAAACGCAGTCGCTGACAGCAGCCTGCGGCGGCAGCGTAACGCTGAAGGCGGATTGCAACGGGGCTAACTGCGACGGCATCAGCTATACCTGGAAGGGAAAAGACCTCGACAAAAAAGGTCAGAGCGTAACCACCACAGCGCCTTCAACGGATGGCGTCTACAGCTATACCGTCACGGCTGAACGTAACGGATGCGCCAGCCAGACGTCCGTTGCTACCGTCACGGTCAGCGGTTGCACACCGCCCGTTTCAGACACATGTGGTTTCTCTATCAAGTCGGCCCCCGTCAGCGCGACCTGCAGTAGCAACGTAACGCTGCTGGCCGACTGCGAAGGCAACTGCGACGGACTGACTTATACCTGGAAGGGCAAAGACCTCGACCAGAAAGGCCAGTTTGTGAACATTACCGCCCCATCCACCAACGGCACCTACAGCTACACCGTTACTGCTTCCCGGCCCGGCTGTACAGATCGGACTGTCGTCACTGCCCTTACGGTCAGCGGTTGCAAATCACCAGATCCAAAACCCGATACCTGTGCATTCGTGATCAGAACGCAGTCGCTGACGGCAGCCTGTGGCACTAGCGTTACGCTAAACGCCGACTGCAATGGAGCAAACTGCGATGGTATTACATACACCTGGAAAGGTAGAGATCTGGACAAAAGAGGACAAAGCGTAACGACCACGGTGCCTGCTGAAGACGGCACGTTCAGCTATACCGTCACCGCTTCCCGGACGGGTTGCGCCACTCAGACCGCCATCGCTACGGTACTCGTTAGCGGCTGTAAGCCCCCCGTTACGGACACCTGCGGGTTTACGATCAAAGCAGACCCCGTCACCGCTCTGTGTGGCAACAGCGTTCGGATAGTGGCTGACTGCGAGGGCAACTGCGACGGACTGACCTACGCCTGGAAAGGCAAAGACCTCGACCAGAAAGGCCAGTTTGTGACGGTTTCTCCACCAGCGACCAACGGCGTGTACAGTTACACCGTAACGGTCAGTCGGCCAGGTTGCGTTAACCGCACGGCCATCGCCCGAGTTACGGTTAATGACTGCGTGCCTTCCAAGCCGGACACCTGTGCATTTGTAATCAAAACGCAGTCGCTGACAGCAGCCTGCGGCAGCAGCGTAACGCTGAAGGCGGATTGCAACGGGGCTAACTGCGACGGCATCAGCTATACCTGGAAGGGAAAAGACCTCGACAAAAAAGGTCAGAGCGTAACCACCACAGTGCCCTCAGCGAACGGCGTCTACAGCTATACCGTCACGGCTACCCGGACGGGCTGCGCCAGCCAGTCTGCAATTGCTGTGGTTACTATCGAGGACTGCACCCCACCCATCCAGGATAACTGCGGCTTCTCCATCAAAGCAGCTCCGGTCAGTGCCAACTGCGGCAGCGAAGCTACGCTGCTGGCCGACTGTATGGGCAACTGCGATGGGCTGACCTACGCCTGGAAAGGTAACGGTGTTGATCAGAAGGGCCAGTTCATTACCATCAAAGCTCCTTCGACCAACGGCACCTACAGCTATACAGTCACCGCTTCCCGACCCGGTTGCACAGACCGAACCACGATTGTCCGGCTCACCGTCAGCGGCTGTACACCCCCCGATGGCGGCAATGAAGACTACCCGATTCTGAACAGCCCATATCCTGACGATAAGCGCCCCGTACTTCAGAACGAACGCGTCCGGGTAGCGATTGATCTGGGCGTAGGTGCGGTGATTCGGGAAGTTACGGACCTGCAGGTGGGCGAGAACATGATCAACTGCATGATCAAATCGGATGGCAAGCGTGATCCGGGCCGCGACGACCAGATTTCACTGTACGCCATGCCGAGCGATAACAACAACTGGACTGTGAACGGCAAACCCGTCCTGAGCGATATTGGCTATAACCCTGTACAGGGCGGCAGCATAGCCGGTGAGTTCTCGCCGGTTCTGGCCTACGGCCGCACCGACAAGATGCTGTATGCCAAAACACGTGGCTTACACTGGGGGCTGAGCAACGAGCCCGGCGACTACATTGTTGAGCAGTGGATCAAGCTGGAAGGGAATATTGTTCGTCGCCACATACGCATTACGGGTAGCCGCCCCGACGAGACTCGCTATACCGATACGCGCCAGCAGGAACTTCCCTGCACCTATACCAACAGCGCCTACTACCAGTATTACGTTGTGCAGGGAGAACCCTACACGGGTGCCCCCCTGGTCAATGTCAATACGCTCCCGAATATTGCGGGTACCGGATACAGCTTCAGCGATTATCCGAACATGGGGCAGATGGGACCGTATAATGTCGATGCATCGGAACCCTGGATCATGGCGGTTCGTCCGAATACCAACCGGGGCCTTGCGCTGCACACCCCCTTCTCCCACGAGTTCAAGGCTGCCTTGTTCGGAGAACTGGGTTATGGGCCGGCAGAGTCATCAAATGCGGGCTATATCGCCAACGGCATGAGTCTGATACTGGATCGGAACGGAGTCTATGAGTTTGATGTAAATATGGTGGTCGGTACGCTGGATGAAATGCGGAACACCGTCAACCGCTTACCCCGCTCAGAGACCAAACCGAACTACCGGTTTGCCGGGCACCCCACTCGCCACGGATTCTATCTCCGTAAAGGCTATGACCAGGGCTTCCCGGTGGGCAACGAGCTGATCATTACCCCGGTTGACCGCCGTTTCCGGCTGTCGTCGCCCCACAAAGGCTACAAAGCGTCGGAGTTTAACGTGATTTACGTTCGGATGCGGGCCATTACAACAGAAACTCAACTGGTACTGGACTGGCGGAAAGTCGGCCAGAGCGAACTGGAAGCGGCTCAGGCCGACCAGGCGGTTACGTTCACCATCAAAGGCGATAATCAGTATCATACCATTGCTATTCCGGTGGGTAAAAACCAGAACTGGAACGGGATCATCAATGAGTTCAGTATCCGCTACGCTAACCCGACCGAAACGCCCATGGGCGGACAGGAACTGGGGGTTAAGTGGATATCGGCTACAGACCTCGGCGATCAATAATGCCTAATGCGCCTTTTGGTTCAGGGGCTGAGCGGTCATTCCGTTCAGCCCCCTGTTTTGGGGAAACCGTCAAAAACAAAACGACCCGCTCCGGAGCGGGTCGTTTTACGTATAAACGCATTTATATTTACTCGGCCGACTGGTCGTCAGTCCCGTTCAGCATCGGGGCAATGACGGTTTCCATGCGCTCGCGAACGAAGCTCTCCTGCAGATAGGCCGGCAGCTTAGCAACCAGTTGCCGGTAAGCCTCGATGCCGAGCGCCTTCGCGATATAAGCTTCGTGTACAGAATTGACATGCGCAACAATATTGACCAGACTCTGATGAAAGAGCTTGACGTCGATCTCGGAATCGACAAACCGCTCGATCTCACGATTCGTAGACGAGATACGCAGACGACTCAGCATATCGAAATAGGTCGTATACCCGATTTGCTTGGCCAGTTGCTTGTACTGCTCAACGCTGAACTTCTGCAAGATCTCACCCGTCTTCGGACTACGTAAGGCCGTTTTGGGATTGTTCTGAATGGCATTACGCAGCGTCTTCACCCGTTGGTCGCGCGTGGTTTTCAGAAACTGCGCCAGCTCTGCCTGAGCCGAACCCGCCCGCGACGGCAGCAACAAATCGCCTTTACCCACTACAGAGAACCGCTTGGCCATCGGCAGCCGCTGAATCCGGTAGCTATTGATCGGACCAAGGGCATAGTAGCCAATGGAAGCCGGGTAATACCCCCGCACAACCATGTTGCCAATCCGCTTCCGGATTAGCTCTTCGTTGCTTACGTTGACGCCCTGAACGGCCAGAAAGGCCCGGGCGCTAAACAGCGCGCTATAATAAGCCTGTGGGAACGTCCAGTGCAACGAGCTTTGCAGATACTGCTCGTCGTTGACGACCGGCGTAATACGCAGGGCATACTCGGCGCTCCAGCTATTCAGTAACAGCTTCTCCAGCGCCTTGCGAGCCTCATCGGTCGCGCGCCCATAGAACTGCTGAAAAATGGGGAATTTCGCGAGATCGAACAGGTCGTTCTGATGCTGGATATGGTAATCCATCGCAAAAAAATGGTTCAGAAACACCTGGGCCGGAATGGACTTCCGCCAGTTCTCATCGAGCGTTTGCGGGCTCGTGGGAGCCGGTGCAAGCGGTGCCTGAACGTCCACAATATTCATCGCCACGTTGGTTGTCTGTCTCATAGTTTATTAACGAAAAAGCAGTTCTCAACGTTCGATTTTTGGCAATTATTTTCACGCATTAACTGTCTGATTTACAGAGAAATTAAAGACAATTTTGAGGCTCGTTTTCTGACCAGAAAACAAACTCTTACCGGGCCGGTATCCGTATGGCTTTTTAGGTAGGTTAACGTACTTTTGAGCGCCGTTTTGCGTTGGTTTTAGACAATGAAGCGAATTCCAGTAGTCATTATTGCCAGTTACCTGCTCCTTAGTTCGTCTTGGTTTTCGATCAGTTGGGGGCAGGCCAAAACCAGGTCATCGGCCGTCGCAGAAGCGGCTTCGCTGGAAGGGACCGTTGTTGATGCGACGACCCGCCAGCCCATTACGGGTGCCGTAATTCTGGCCAAAAATCAGACGGGTAAAGTCAGTGCCCAGCAGCGCGTCGGCCCCGACGGCGCGTTTCAGTTTAACCTCGACCCGAAACAGACGTACCTCATTACGGCCAGCGCCGACGGCTATGATCCCTTTGAGGAAAGACTGGCCTTTACGTCCTCCTACACCAACCGGCTTTACGGCAAAACCATCAGCCTGGCCCGAACGGGCGCCAAAACACCCGCGCCAACTACGACCGTCAGAGCCAGTAATTCAACAGCCGCGACCTCAGCGACAACGCCACCGCCTGCTCCGACCAGTGAGCGCGTAACGCCCCCTAAAACGCTCGACGCCAAAGTCACCTATACCCCACCGCTGATTGTGGAGCCCGTTGGAAAAACGACCCAGCTCCGGGCAATCCAGTTTGTGCAGAGCAAGGCCGAACTCCTGCCCGACGCGCAACCGGCGCTGGAGCAGCTACTCGCTTTTTTAAGCAGCCACCCCACCGCTGAGATTGAACTCGCAGGCCATACCGATAATCAGGGTGATTTCGACGAAAATCTGCGCCTGTCGAAGCAGCGGGTCGATCTGGTGAAGGATTATCTGGTGAAGAACGGAATTGCGGCTAACCGCATCACAACGCGCGGTTATGGCCCCACGCGGCCCATTGCCAGCAACAAGAACGAAGCTACCCGGCAGCTGAACCGGCGCGTGGAGATGACGATCGTGAAGCAATAAGTCCCAGGCGGTTTGCGAAGATCAGGTCTTTCGGCCCAGCCAGAGCCCGCCAATAACCAGGCCGGTACCAAAGACCGTATAAGCCGTGATCGACTCGCCAAGCAGAAGATAAGCGTATAGAAACCCAAAAATTGGGCACAGGAACAGCCAAAGCGACGCTCGGATAGGGTCCTGCCGCACCAGGAAAAACCAAAGCTGCAAAGCCGCGACGGAAACCGGCAGAATGAGCCAGAACACGGACGCCCAGAATCGCCCGTCGTAGTGCGAGCCGCTGAAATCGGCGGTCAGCAGCGTAAACGGTAGTAAAAGCAGGCCACCCAGAAAAACCTGCCAGCCGTTGATAACCAACGCCGGTAGTCGCCAGTTAATCCGGGCGTAATAGACTGTTGCCGCCGATACTGAAACCATCCCAAGCAGCAGAATCAGCAGTCCCTCGACGGTCGCGTGGGCATCCTGCAATAGCGGATAGGTCGCGATGGCAACGCCAACCAGCCCCAGCACCAATCCACCAAGCTCATTCCAGCGGGGTAGCCGACGCAGCCACAGCGCCGACAGCAGGGCAATGAATAGCGGATTGGTAGCCGTCGACAAGCTGCCGATTCCTGCCGAAACCTGCTTCAGCGCCAGCACAAACGCACCGAGGTAAATGGTTGTGTTGAGCAGGGCGAAGATGGTCAGATGCCGCCATTCGACCCCGATGGGCCAGGCGTTTTTTGTCCGCTGAATACCGTAGGCAAACAGCAGCATCCCACCCCCGGCAATAAAGAACCGAACGTTTGCCAGAATCAGCGGATGCACCGACAGAACCCCAAACTTGGTTGCTGCGGAAGCCGACGCCCACAAAGCCGCGAAGAGAAGACCGGGAAGAAGTGATTTCATTCCTGTTCTTCCTGTGATATACGTCTGGAAATAAATTCATCAAACAGGAGAACCTGTTCGTATCCTTTTGCTTTCAGCCCATCGTGCAGCGGTTTATCACGTGTAAGCAGGGTTGCACTTAATTCTTCGCTCAGCGCTACGTAAGCAACGTCTTTGGGATCGACGTCAGCAACAAGCCCTTCAGCTTTAGCATATGATTCGGCCGTGATGATATAATCAGGGACAACAATGATTTTTGAGAACAGGAACAAAGTAAACTCTTTTAAATCAACACCTTTAACCGCCGATTTCTTCAGAAAAACGCTTCGATAGGCATTTAATTCGGCTAATAGGAAGTCCGGAGCATAAAAGACATGCTGTTCACTGAACACAGCCCGATAAATTGCCTTCTGACTGATGATTCCACTGAACAGAATATTGGCATCCAGCACGTAATGCGTCATAGAGCCGACCTCCGTTTCTGCTGGTACTCTTTGTAAGCCTGCTGACGCGCGTTCTCAAACTCCTCTGTCCAATCAACGCCTTCGGCTTCGTGCATGGCGGTCTGGATTCGACTCTCCAGCAATTTAAATCGCTGATAATCCAGCTCTTCTTCCAGCAACCGTTTAACGGCCCCCAAACCGAGTTCCTGAATGAGGTCGTCCTGAACCTGTAATTGAATCGTTGTCATAATCAGGTTAAGTTAATCCAGGATTAGTTAAAACCCAATCTTGCCCCGGCGACCGTTGTCCCGTTGATCGGCGGCCCACTCTTTCATTTCATCGAGCTCTTTCTCGAAGCCACCCGACAGAATCGGGAAACGCATCCACGAACGAGGATCGAGGTTATAGTCGTCCAGGTGGAAACTCGGTGCGTAGCGTTCGCGCTTCCACTGGTTGCGGCTCCAGAGTTTGAAGAACCGCTCCACCCAGATCAAGAGCTTCTCGCGGTTGTGCGTGCCTTTGTAACGTGCTTCCACGATCTTCAGAACCTCAACGGGTGGCTGTTTAGCCCGGATGGCAGCTTCCTCAATGCTGTTCAGCACGTCGTAGGGCATCAGATCGTCTTCGTCGGTCTGCTTCTTGTCCAGCGGCCGCAGCTCGGCGGTGGGCTGCAGGTTGTTGACGGCGTGCAGTCCTTTGACCTTGATCAGCTCGTCGGGCGCGACGGGCCCGGTAGCCAGACTGGTGCGGTCGGTTGGTTCGGGGGCATTCTTGACGTTCAGGCCAGTGGTTTCGAGCCAGCGCAGCCAGCCGCGCAGAAAATGCTTGTCGATGCCCGTAATAGGGCTGATGCTGCCCGCCGTATCACCGTCCATGGTAGCGTAACCCACGGCCGCTTCGGAGCGGTTTGAGGTGGTGAGCAGCAGCGCGTTATTGATGTTGGCGAGCATCCAGATACTTGGAGCACGTACCCGCGCCTGGATATTCTGCAGGGCCAGATCGTCGGTATCCCATGAAAGTTCCCGACCCAGTTGCTGCTCGATCAGGCCCCGGTAAGTTTCCACCAGACCATTAATGTTAATATTCAGGAATGTAGCGCCAATGTCGTCGGCGAGTTCTTTGGCCGAATTGAACGTATCATCCGAGGAGTTTTCGGTGCCCTGATACATCACGGTCAGAAGCTTGCCCACCATGTCCTCCGGCGTTTTGCAGTCCTGAAGGGCCCGGATATAACTCAGCTTTTTCTTCACTCCATCGATACCGATGTTTTCGACGGCCATCCGGATCATCAGGAACACCGTCGCGGCAATGGCTGAGGAGTCGGCCCCACCCGACAGCGACAGGACGTAACCCTGCGAACGGCTCTTGCGCAGGTAGTCGAACAGGCCCAGCGCAACGGCCCGCGCAAACTCTTCTTCTTTCAGGTAGCCGCCCCGCTCCCAGGCTTCCAGTTCGGCCTTCTGAATGACCGGTGCAATCTCGGGCCAGTCGAACCGCTCCGTTACGCGCAGATTGGGATAGGATAAGGCAAGGTTCCCCCGGTTCTGCACCTGGTTCAGCCGCGTCGCTTCTACGTCGATGACGGCCGGCACAATGACAAAATCCTCGTAGCTGAGCCGCGCGCCCGATACCAGCAGTTCGCCGTTAGTCGCTACCATCGCGTCGCCATCGAAGATAATCCGACCGGCTTCGTTACCCAGCAGGTTGGTATAAATGTAGCTGACTCCGAACGAACGCGATGCATCGACCACGAAGCGTTCGCGCGTTTGTGATTTAAAGAACGCAAAATGGCTGGCCGAGGGGTTCAGGATGATGTCGATGCCCCGCTCATAGAGCGAGCGGCCGGGTCGGTTGGCAATCCAGGCATCCTCACAAATCTCGAACCCGATCCGCACGCCCGACAGGTCGAAGACGATGTCGCCGAACGGGTACGAAAACTCCCCGATTTTGATTTCGTCACGCAGGGCGGGCTGCCACGGCTGGAACCAGCGCGTTTCGTAGTGAACGCCGTTGTTGGCCAGATACTGCTTCACGGCAAAGCCCATAATCCGCTTATTGACGACCAGACAGGCTACGTCATACGTCCGGTTGTTGTGGCGCAGCGGCAGACCCAGCGCCACGGCAATATCGTTGGTATGCTGAGCAATTTCCAGCAGTGAGGCAATAGATTGGTCGATGGTGTTCTGCGCATAGAACGCATCCTCGCAGCCATAGCCCGAAATGCAGAGTTCGGGCAAACACAGCAGACTGACGCCCTGCCGCTGGGCTTCCTCAATGGCGTGGATGATATTTTGTTTATTGTGTTCCCAGGCGAGCGGGGTTTGATTCAGGACACCAGCGGCTACTTTGAGGAGTTTCATTCAGATTGTATGTTGGGTTATATCCAGACGCTATCACGATGCTACGTGGTGGCGGAGCGATCTTCTCTGACGGAATAACAAAGATGAACCAAAAATGGGTTTGATGAAATTCGGGATGGGCGTAGAGTTTATCAAATCCTTCGTGTTTTCTTACCGCTGCTGGCCTACGGGTTTATCTAAACCTCGATAGATATACGTGAGCCTTCAGCCGGCACAGACAGATAAAAACCTGATAATTCCATTTCATTGAACGGAAATACCTTTTCAGCCATCTGACTTTTGAGGAAAGAAGCGCATCCTGCCAACTTTGACGAGTCGGCCAACGGAATGGCCTGACAATTACAGATAACTCGTAAACCTCTTTTTTTCAAAAACTCATGGATGTTCAATTTGCTCCGGCCCCTGTTGTTCAGCGGGCAAACACCCTTAAAAATGCGCATTGGTATGCAGGAACTCTGGTCAATGTGCTGGTCGATGGTGAGCAGACCAACGGTCGCTACGCGCAGTGTGATATAACGACCCGCCCCGGCTGCGAGCCTCCAATTCATACGCACACCCGTGAAGACGAAGCCTTTTACCTGCTGGACGGAACCGTCCGCTTCACCGTTGGCGAGCACGTACTGACCGCCAAAACCGGCGATTACGTGCTGCTTCCCAAGGGGATTCCGCACAGTTTTCAGGTCCTGAGCGAATCGGCCAGAATTATACTCACCGTTTCTCCGGCCGGTTTTGAAAATTATTTTCGCCACCCGCTCACGTCTAAGCCAGCTCCCACGCTTGCGCTGCCACCCGCCCCGCAGGGTCCACCACCGGCCGAGGCAATTCAGACAATGGTCAAGCTGCTGGAACAGGAATTCGGCGTAATCATGTAGCGCCAGTGAACGTGCTAACGTAATTCTTAACTGAAAAGCGGAATGACTGAATAGCCATTCCGCTTTTCGGTTTTAACGTTTGTGCCAGCATTAAGAAAATGGGTTTGATGAAATTCAAAACCTTGTTTATTCTCTATTGGGTACGTATTACTGAATAGCGGTGTCGTTCTGTTGTTATATTTGACCACCCTAAAACTTAATCTCTACACCATTTTCATAATGCAGGCAGATTTACACAACTTCATTAGTAGTAAGAAAACCGGAAGTTTAACGAAACAAGGAGAAGAAGCCACCAAGCAAGGATTGATCCTGCCAATTCTGCATCATTTGGGCTGGAATCCATTCGATGTTCAGGAGGTATTTCCTGAATATAGCGTTCAGAATAAACGTGTTGATTACTCCCTGCGCATCAACAATTTTGACAAAGTATTTATCGAAGTAAAAAAAGTCGGCGAGGATTTAGAAAAGCACCAGGAGCAGCTACTTAGCTACGCTTTTCGTCAAGGGGTCAAGCTGGCTATTCTCACCAACGGTATCATCTGGTGGTTTTACCTGCCACTCCACGAAGGAAGTTGGGAGCAACGCCGGTTTTACACCATCGACTTACAGAGTCAGGCCACCGACGACATTGCAGACAAACTTGCAGCCTTTTTGTCGAAAGCCGACGTAAGCAGTGGACGTGCGATTGTAAACGCGGAAAATATTTACAACAGTCGTCAGAAGGGAGAAATTATCCAGCAGAATTTGCCTAAAACTTGGCGTAAATTACTTTCTGAAAGCGACGAATCGTTGGCCGAGTTAATGGCTGAAACTGTAGAAAAAATATGTGGTTATAAACCGGAAGCTCATGTAATCATTGAATTCCTGAAGGTAATTTCAGGCGAGACTTCACTTCACTCCATTCCCAAGCCACCCCGGCCGAAACCCGTTGAAAGATCAGCCAATAGTCAGAATCATGTCGACGAGTTTTTGACAAACGAAACAAATCGTTTTGATAATACGCTCGTCACGAACAGCAAGCCTTTGTCATTCGAGTTTAACGGTCAGACTTATGGCGTAAGCTCCTGGATCAGTTTACTCAAATTGTTCGTTCAGGTTATTGCAGAAACGCATCCAAACCGGCTGAATGAACTAACCGCTTTAACAGGAAAGCAGCGCCCTTATTTTACGACAAACAGCGAATTACTACGAAAACCTAACAATATCCCCAATTCGTCAATCTTCTTCGAAACGCACTTCAGTGCTCAAGGCATTGTCAAACTGATCAGTCAGGTACTAAAAACCATGGGATATCCACAGGAGGCAATAAAAATCAATACAGCAGCAGAATCTACCAAAACCACTTAAAATCAGCAACCTGGCTAGCACTTCTTGGGGAATGCCGCGGCATGTTTTAAATTGCCAGTTGTCTTTCCATCTTCGGTGCTCTTCATGAAACAAACTGCTCTCGTTTTTGGCCTGATCGCCACGCACGCCTTTGCCCAGCCTACGCCAAAACCGAACGCCACCCAGCCAAAGCCTCAACTGACCGTTGAACTGATTATGCAGGACCCGAAAAACTGGGTCGGCACCTCGCCATCGAACCCGTTCTGGTCCGACGACTCCAAAACGCTGTATTTCAACTGGAATCCCGACAAGGCAACGAGCGATTCGCTGTACAAGGTTACGTTCACCGACGCGAAAAACCGGACGCTGTCGCAACCGGTTAAGGTCAATCCGGCCGAGCGTCGAGCCTTGCCAACCGCCCACGTTGCGGCCTACAACCGCGCTCATACGCAGCGGCTGTTCGAGCGGCAGGGCGATTTGTTTCTGATCGACGTAGCATCGGGTAAAATTCGCCAGCTGACCAACACGGTTGAGACGGAAACCGATCCGGTTTTCTCGGGCGATGAACAAAGCGTAGTGTTCCGGCGCAGCGGCTCCAATCTGTTCATGATCCAGCTTCGCACCGGCGAGCTGACCCAGCTTACCGACTTCCGACCGGGTGCGAAGAAAGCAGACCCTAAACTTACCGACGAAGAGAAATTTCTGAAAACCGACCAGCTTCGGCTGTCGAGTGTACTCAGCGAACGAAAAGCGAAAAAAGACGAAGCCGACCGCATCAGCAAAGCAGACCGGCCGAAGCGACCGAAGGAAATCTATCTCGACGACAAGCACCTGACCAACCCCCAACGTAGTCCCGATGGCCGGTTTATTACTTACCGGCTGGCCAAAACCGACGCATCGGGTCGGGCAGCCAACGCCAAGCGGGCGCAGGTACCGAACTACGTCACCGAATCGGGCTATACCGAAGAGATTCCGGCCCGTACGAAAGTGGGGGCTCCGATGGCTGCGTCCGAGTTTTACGTCTATGATGTCGTGAACGATACGGTACGCACTGTCAGTACGAAAACCATTCCGGGCATCAACGACAAACCGGCTTATCTGCGTACCGGAGCCGGGAGCAAGCCGGACACCAGTAAAACGTCGCGGGCGGTCGTTATCAACGGCCCCGTCTGGTCCGACGACGGGAAGCTAGGCGTGGTTGTGGTGCGGTCACTGGACAATAAGGACCGCTGGATCATGCGTCTGGACCTCGACGCCGAGCCCAAACTAACCCTGCTGGACCGCCAGCACGACGACGCCTGGATTGGCGGACCGGGCATCGGCTCGACCAATTCGCCGGGGAATATGAATTTCCTGGCCGACAACCAGACACTCTGGTATCAGTCGGAAGCCGATGGGTATTCGCATATCTACACGGTGAATGTCCGGACGGGGCAGAAAAACCAACTAACCTCGGGCAAGTTTGAAGTGCAGCAGGTGCAGCTATCCAAAGACAAACGATACTTCTTCCTGCAAACCAACGAGGTGCACCCCGGCGAACAGCATTTCTACCGCATGGCCGTTTCGGGCGGTGAGCGCGTTCGGCTGACGACCATGACCGGAGCCAGCGACGTAACGCTATCGCCCGACGAAACCCGCCTAGCCATACGGTATTCGTCCAGCACCCGCCCGTGGGAACTGTACGTCGCTTCAGTTAATCCGCAGTTGCTGCTGGCCAGCCGGGGATCAATTGCCCAGTCGGCTCCCATGGCACCGGTTCAGGTAACCCGCTCCCCCACCGAAGCCTTCAATGCCTATCCCTGGCGGGAGCCTTCGCTGGTAACCATTCCGGCCCGCGATGGGCAGACCATTTACGCCCGGCTTTATAAACCCGAGCGCGGCACCGGCAAAGCCATTGTATTCGTGCATGGGGCTGGCTATCTGCAGAATGCCCACAAATGGTGGAGCCAGTATTACCGGGAGTATATGTTCCATAACCTGCTGGTCGACCGGGGCTATACCGTACTGGACATCGACTACCGGGCCAGTGCGGGTTACGGTCGCGACTGGCGGACGGGCATCTACCGGCACATGGGCGGCAAAGACCTCGACGACCACGTTGACGCGGCCCGCTGGCTCGCGCAGACGCAGGGCGTTGACGCGAACCGCATCGGTATCTACGGCGGCTCATACGGCGGATTCATTACCCTGATGGCCATGTTCACGACGCCCGATGTGTTCAAGGCCGGGGCCGCCCTGCGCCCCGTGACCGACTGGGCCGCGTATAACCATCCCTATACGGCTAACATCCTGAACGAACCCCAGACCGATTCGCTGGCCTACCGGCGCTCATCGCCGATCAACTTTGCCGAAGGACTGAAGGGGCACCTGCTGATCTGCCACGGCATGGTGGACGTAAACGTGCATTTTCAGGACGCCGTCCGACTGGCCCAGCGGCTGATTGAACTCAGGAAAGAAAACTGGGAGCTGGCCCCCTACCCCGTCGAAGATCACGGGTTCGTGGAGCCAACGAGCTGGATGGATGAATACAAACGAATTCTGAAGCTGTTTGAAGAACGGCTGTAAGTCATTACAGCAGAAAGCCACGCCAGACGACAAACTCCCGTCGTCTGGCGTGGCCTTTTCGTAATCTGCTCACCCGATCCTGTTTACTCAATCGGTTTCAGCACGCTTATTGCACCAGCACCCGGAGTATTGCCTGCCGGGAGCCAGCTTCGGCTTTGAGCAGATACAGGCCCGGCGGTATACCGGCTAAAGGCCATTCGGTTTGTAGCTGGCCCGTAAACGGCGGTATTTGCTGTCGGAATACGGACCGGCCCGACGCATCGATCAGTTGAACCTGAACTGCCTGCCGCCCGGCCTGCTCCATTTCGAGTCGCAAGCGATCCGTCACGGGGTTCGGTACGACCCGCACTGAGAGCGTTGTGCCAGGTTCGGGTAGGGCCGTCAGCACGAACGAAACCGGATCTGAGGGGGGCGACGCACACCCATTCTGGGTAACAATGACGTAATAGCGTCCACTCGCAACCGGCGTCAGCGTAGAGAACGTTGCGTTAGGAATCGGTCGGGTCACGCCCGTATCGCCCCGAACATACCATTGGATTCCCGTGACTTCGGTGACGGAGAGCATATTACTCACCTGCGCAATGACCGGCTTGGGCGGCAGCGGATTCAGCGTCCTGACCGTAACGAAGGCCGTAGCGGCTGTGCAGCGGTTACTGTCAACCACACTTACCGTATACGTGCCTTCCGAGAGGCCGGTCTGGGTTGGAGTGCGGGCCCTGAGAGTGTCTTTCCGCTCAGTCTGCCAGAAGAACGTGAATGGCTTGGTGCCACCCGTGAGCTGAACGGCGGCTTCGCCATCGCTCCCACCCGCGCAGGCAATGTCTTTAATCCGTCCGGCCGTCAGCGACATGGCCGAAGCATCCGTAATAACCGTAGTGACCGAGTCCAGACAACCTGCTTCATCGGATACGCGAAACCGGTATGTACCGGGCTTTAATCCGCCAAACTGATTACTGGCCTGAAACGGCTGACCGCTCAACTGAAACAGGCGCCCGGTCCCCGTTCCTCCGCCGGTAGCCAAAATAGCCCCGCCCGTTGGACAGACGCAGCAGGTGGCCGGGATGGGCGCGGCCCGCACAGTTAGCGGTTCGGATTTACCAACCGTTACCGGCGCGAGGGCCGTACAGCCATTGGCATCGGTAGCCACCACGGTATAATCACCGATCGCAATATTCCTGAATACATTACTGGTCTGGCTCGTCTTCGATATGGTCAGTTGATACGACATAGTCCCCGTTCCGCCACTCGGGGTTACGGTGATTGAACCGCTATTGGCCCCAAAGCAGTTGACGGGCGTAGAGGTAGCCGTTAAGTTCAGGGGAGCAGGCTGCGGAACCGTTGCGGTCTGCTTGCCCAGACAGCCGTTGGCATCCTTAACCGTAAACTCGTAGGTACTTGCCGCCAGCCCCGTAAACAGCGTACCGGTCTGGAATGCGCCCGCTCCCAGTTGGTACTGATACGAACCGGCCCCTCCGGCAGCGACTACATTGACGCTTCCATCGGCCGATCCGACGCAGCGGGTGGGCGTTATCACCGGGCGAATGTCCAGCGCATTAGGTGCACCGATAGCGACACTCTGCGACGCAGCACAGCCCAGCCGGTCAGTAACCGTGACGGTATAGGAGCCGGATTTCAGATCGAAAAAGGTGTCGCTCACCTGCGGTGTTCCTCCGTTCAGCTGGTACTGGTAAGTGCCGTTGCCGCCAGTAGCCGTAACAATCAGACCCCCATCGGCTCCGCCCACGCATTTGGGACTAACGGCTTTAAACGCCAGCGCAATGCTGTTCGGCTGTTTCACCTCGGCAGAGTTTTGTGCTACACAGCCCAGGGCATCTTTCACCCCCACCGTGTATGTGCCCGGCCGTAAATTGCTGAATACGTTCGAGGTCTGAAAAGCCTGCTCGTTCAGCTGATATTGTTTATTGCCGGTGCCGCCTGCCACCGCCACCACGATCTGCCCGTTGCCGGTTCCCGAACAACTCGCGGGCGTAATGGTATTCGTAATCGTCATGCTTTGCGCAACAGTCAGCCGGGCGGCCGGACTCGTTACGCTCCCGCACTGGTTCGTGACCACAATCGTGTAATCGCCCGTGTGCACCGCCGAACGGATGTTCGTCAGCGACAACTGCCGGTTATCGGCCGTCGGGTCCGTCAGGGGGATTCCGTTCCGACGCCAGGCATAGGTCGGTCCCGTACTGCTAACCACCGAGACAATGAATTTAGCCTCTCCGCCTTCGCAGGCCGTAACGGGCGTCGGCCCCGCAGTGATCATTGGTAACTGATTAACCGTAACGGTGGCCGATGCGGTCGTGGTGCTTCCCTGCGGCCCCGTTACGGTGCAGGTGGCAGTATAGCTCGTGGTTTGCGTAGGTGCTGGCGAAATGGTAGTACCCGTTTGGCCCGTCGACCAGCGCACGGTTCCAGCAACGGGGCAGCCGGTCAGCGTCAGCGGCACGCTGACGCCCGCACAAACGGTGGTAGCGGCTGGTGTCAGCGTAACTGAAGCAGGTGCTGCGAGTGCAGATTTAGAATCGGTAGTCAGAGAATTCAACGCCCGATCATCAGCCCTGACTCCAGTGTGCGCCAGCAGAAGCAATACGCTCAGCAGGGCGATTACGCGAAAGCAACTGGGGAAAAGAGAAAAAAGAAAGGGTACACAACTCTTCATAATCACTGGGTTTACGCGTATGGCGGATTTACCGGTTTAAGTTACGCAACCCCATGGCTTCGGCAAGTATTTACCCGAACAAATAACAAACCCGGCCGTTTACGCGCCGGGTTGCTATAAATGGTCAATAAAACAGGCCCCAGTCGTCCGGAGCATCGTTGTCTTTATCAAAGCTGTTGACCCATTCAACAAACAGCAGCCGGAACTGCTCAATTTCATCGCGCAGAACGTTCAGATAGGCCGTTTGAGCCAGCTTTTCGGCTTTGCAGTAGGAGGTCTGAGCCAGCAGTTCGCGAGCGTGCATTTTAATGATCACGGCGTTCTCCATGCGCAGCGTGTAGAGGTCACCCCCTTCTGCCCCAACGATTTTGGGCGGCAGCATCATGGCATTCGCCAGCATCTGCTCGTGCATCATCAACACGTCATCTTCCTTATTGATGGTTTCGACGATGGCCTGCGTCAGCTCCATGATTTCATTGGCTTTGCGCAGGATGGGCAGGTTTTTGATACGTCGGTTTTCAGCCTCCATTTCAGCACGAGTCTCCTCCGGATCATCATCCTCGTCGAAGCCATCCCAGTCCATGAAGCTATCGTCGTCGTCCTCGTCGTCAAAGTTCATCACAAATCGCTGAAGGGGTACAATCCTTCGTATTGACAAAGTAACACAATCGTTTAGCAAAAACAAACCCTTATCCGCGAAAACTACTAGCCGCGTATCAAACTGATCGTCAACGTAACCGACGGCTTTCTTCGGTCTCTTGTACCATCCTGTCCAGTCCCGAAATGAGCATCTCAACCCCAGGCCAGAGAATTCAGCTTTTACTTATTCTCTGCCTGCTGTAGTTATCCGGAAGTCGTCAGCGATATCGACTCGCACCAGGAGTGTTACGCATTCAAGCTATCAGCTCACAACTTTTGTTTCCATTCGCCTTCTATTTACTATTATCCCATATCAATTACTTATACGGTAGGAAATATTAATTTTTCTAATATTAATAAATTTTTACTTTGCAAACTAAATGTACTTTCCGATAGCTATATAGTCTACTTAACCTTCTTATGACTTCCACTGTACAGAAAACGGCCGTCTTCAGCGCGGTTCTCTGGTTATGTTCTGCGGTTGCGGCCCTTGCTCAACTCGACGTTACGTATCCGGTCGAGCGGATGATTGTGCAGCGTGATAACAACAACCAGGCGACCGTACAGATTGCGGGCAGTTATGCCCAGGATCTCGACGTTGTTGAGGCCCGCGTAGTAGCCCGAACTGCGGGTCAGGGTACCAGCACCAACTGGACTTTGATTAAGGCCAAGCCTACCAACGGGCAGTTTACCGGCACGCTGACCGTGCGTGGAGGCTGGTATCGGGTCGAAGTGCGGGGACTGCGTAACGGACAGGTTGTGGCATCGGATGCCATTGAACGGTTCGGCGTGGGCGAGGTCTTCGCCATTGTCGGTCACTCCAACGCCCAGGGGTCAAGCTGCATCATTGACGGTGTCGATAATTGCCCCACGATGGACGGCGCTGCCGACGACCGGGTTACGGTCGTGCCTGTTGACCAGAGTACGCCCGAATTCAGGCAGTACGAAAACACCGCCGACACGCGCTACCTGCCGGGTCTGACTTTTAACCAGTTAGCTACATTCAGCGGTATCTCGCCGTTCGCCAAAGTGGCCTGGTTCTGGGGCCGCATGGGCGATGTACTGGTGCAGCGCATCAACGTACCGGTGCTGATTTACAATGCGGGCTTTGGCGGTACCAACATGGAGCATAATTACAAGGCCGCCTACGACATTCCGTTCGAACACGGCTTCTGCCGCTACGACCTACGGATGCCGTTCGTGAACCTGCGCAACCTGATGAACCTGTACGTTGGCTCAACGGGCATCCGGGCGGTCATTCTCAACCACGGCGAAAACGACCGGGGCAACCCAACCGACCTCATCGTAACGCACCATTACGGGGTCATCGACAAAGCCCGGCAGGAATTCAACAAGCCAAACCTGGCCTGGATCATTGCCCTGTCGTCGTTTGTCAGCGGCCCGTTTGATAACGTCCGCTCGGCCCAGTTGCAGGTTATCAACCGATCCAACTACCAGACCTACCAGGGACCTGACCTCGACAACATCAGCTCCCGCGAAGACCGGCCCGATGGCATTCACTATTCCCCTTCGGGTCAGCGAAAAGCCGGTGAACTATGGGCCAACGCCATCACTGATGATTTTCTCCGGACGGTACAGCCGTATCTGGCTCAGCAGCAGCCCCTGACGAGCGTTGCCTGCGCCACGGACAACCAGTTGACGCTCACGCAGCCCGCCGGGTATGAATACACCT
Organism: Spirosoma taeanense; assembly: GCF_013127955.1. Taxonomy (NCBI): domain Bacteria; kingdom Pseudomonadati; phylum Bacteroidota; class Cytophagia; order Cytophagales; family Cytophagaceae; genus Spirosoma; species Spirosoma taeanense. Next base: position 1,670,985 of record NZ_CP053435.1, on the reverse strand, counting down.
GGAACACGGGCAGCAGCGACCAGAGCCTGACCGTAGGCGCGGGCACTTATTCGGCCCGACTGCGCAACCCGCAGAAACAGGTAGTTTTTCCACCGGCCGTAACCGTACCGACTGGTGTTCAGCCCGACTTTCCGACCATTACCGCCAATGGCCCCGGCACGTACTGCCAGCCCGGCAAGCTTATCCTGGAGTCTAGCCACACCGGGCAAAACCTCTGGAACACCGGCGTAACCAGCGCTACGCTGGCAGTAGCGGGTACGGGCACCTACTCCGTTCAGGCGCGGGGGGCGGCTTACGGTTGTCTGTCGGAGCCGTCCTATTTTACGGTTTCTGCAGCCGGAACGGATTTATCGCTGGCCTTACGGGCCAGTCGACGGATCGTCAGCCGGGGCGATACCGTAACCTTCATCATCACCGTTCGGAACGAGGGCGCCTGCGAATCAGGCGCGGTAACGATTCAGAACCGGCTGCCACCCAACCTGACGTTTGTGTCGTCGGCTGATCTAACGGTGGCCGATAGCATCGTAACCGGGAACGTAACGAATATTCCGGTAGGACAATCCGTTACCCGTCGGTACGTTGCCCGGCTGACGGCGGCCGGTGCCTATCAGAATGCCGCCCAGCTAACGGCGCAGGCTGGCCGCGACCCCGACAGCCAGCCCAATTCCGGCACCGGCGACGGTCAGGACGACGCCATGATGGTGCATCTGCGGACGCTCAATACCGATTCGCTTCGCCTGTTTGCCTCGCCCAATCCCCTGCAAACGACGCTGCCGCCCGTACGCGGGAATCAACCCGTTATGGATGGCACAAAAGCAGATCTGAGCCTGACGATGCACGCCAGCCGGCAATACGTCAGGGCTGGCCAGAAGGTCACCATTACGCTGCTGGTCCGCAACCGGGGTGCTCAGACGGCCACGAATGTTACTCTGCAGAATGATCTGCCGACCGGTTTGCAATTCTCATCGTCGGCATCAGGCATGACAGTTACCGGCTCGGTCGTCAGCGGTACTATTGCTCAGCTTGCCTCCGGACAGGAAGCGAAACTATCGTTTGTCGCTACGGTGACTAGCAGCGGTTCGCTTACCAATGCAGCGCAGATCAGCAGCGTCGACCAGCCTGATCCCGACAGTAAACCCGGTAACGGTACTACCAACGGTGAAGACGACACGGCCCGGCTGACCCTCCGCACCAACGGCACATCGGCCGCGCGGAGGGCCGCATCAGATAAGCCACCTGCAACCCCGGCGCAACCCATGGCCATTGGCTCAGCCGATTCCGTACCGCATCGATTTTGGAGGGGCAGCGAAAAGTAAATAATCACGTTTTTTGAGAAAAGCAGAGGGTATACCAAACAAAAACGGGGGCAACCTGTATATTTGTTGGGTATACCACCTGCTTTTGCACGTTTAAAATGACGTATTGTTTAGGAATCAAGGTCGCGTCGGGCTTGGTTGCCATCGCCGATACGCGGCTGACCTCCGGCACCGAAGTCTCGTCGAATCGAAAAATTTCGGTTCACGAAGTTGAAAACCACTCCCTGTTCATCATGACCTCGGGTTTGCGCTCCGTGCGCGACAAGGCCATTACGTATTTTAAGGAAGTGCTTGCCGAGCAGGATCGTTCGTTCAACAAACTTTACAAAGCCGTCAATGCCTTCGGCGAGCAGGTCAAACGCGTTGCTCAGGAAGACAAAGCATCCATCATGGCCAACGGCCTGAATTTCAACCTGAACGCCATTGTTGGTGGACAGTTGGAAGACGATGATGAGCATAAACTCTTTCTGCTGTACCCGGAAGGCAACTGGGTCGAGGTAGACCAGGGTGCTCCGTTCAAGATTATCGGTAATTCAGGTTACGGCAAGCCCCTGCTGTTCCGGAACCTATCGTATGATACCAGCCTGCCAGATGCCCTGAAGATTGGCTTTCTGGCTTTCGACGCGACCCGCGTCAGCGCCAACGACGTAGACTACCCACTGGATGTCGTGGTGTACCCGAAAGATTCCTTTCACATGACCGAATATCGGCTGGAGAAAGACGATATGGACGAGGTATCTCACCAGTGGAGCGCACTGCTCAGTAACTCGGTCCGAAAACTGCCTACGTATTGGATGGACCCCATTTTCGATAAGGTGCGTTCCGTGAAGCATTAACTCTGTTCGATTCAGCGGGCCAATACGGGTCATTCTTCCAGGGATGGCCGCTTTGGCTCTACGTATTGTACGTACTCAACCATACTTATGCACCTTCATGTTCGGCACGAATCCGAATACACGTACGATTTTCCCGTCGCGCTCGGCCCACAAACGCTGTACCTGTATCCCAGGATGTACCCTTACCAGCGTTTGCTCGATTATCAACTGACGATTGATCCGAAGCCGTCGCGCGTTGTTCGAAATATTGACGTGGAAGGGAATGTGCAGCAGCTGGTGTATTTCGATCATCCAACGAAGCACCTCTGCGTAACGGCCGAGATGCAGCTCCAGTCCGACGAGTTCAATTCGTTCGACTTTGTGCTGTTCCCCTTCGAGACTCAGATGGTGCCGTTTCGTTACCCAAAGTCGGTTGAGGATATATTACAGCCCTACCTGGAGCGTATTGGCGTTACTCCGCGCGTTGATGACTGGGCCCGGCAGATTGCAGCCAGTGCCAGTTGGCAGACAACCGGCTTCCTGACGACCCTGAACCAGAAAATCCGGGAGTTTACGTATGAAATCCGGGAACTCGGCGCACCTTTTCCGCCGGAGCAGACCCTGATCCTACGGAGAGGCTCGTGCCGCGATTACACGACCCTGTTCATTGCCGCCTGCCGGAGCCTGGGCATTGGCGCCCGCTTCGTCAGTGGCTACCTGTTCGGTAATCCGCAGCAGGAACACCAGCTCCATGCCTGGGCGGAGGTGTATCTGCCCGGTGCCGGCTGGCGGGGTTTCGATCCTACCGAAGGCTCGGTGGTTGTTAATCGGCATGTTTTTCTGACCTCAACGGCAAAACCCGAACTGGCGGCCCCCATCAGTGGTACGTTTGTGGGGCAGGCCAATTCAACGCTGCGGTCAGAGTTAACCTTTCTGTAAGGAATATATATAACGCGGGCAAAGCGCACACGAACACAAAGTTTTTCCGGGCTAAGCGGCTCACCGGCTTGCCCCGTGCTGCCTGCCCCGTATCTTTGTAGACTTATCAAATTCTTTTACCTGACCCATCACGTGGCATTAATCAAGTCTATTTCTGGAATTCGGGGAACGATTGGCGGGCGCAGCGGAGACGGACTGACACCCCTGGATGTGGTAAAGTTTACGGCCGCATTTGGCCAGTGGCTCCGGCAGCGAAACCCTGACCAACAAACCGTTGTCATTGGGCGCGATGGTCGGCTATCGGGCGAAATGGTTTCCAAACTGGTAGCGGCTACGCTGCAGGGACTTGGCCTGAACGTCATTGATCTGGGCCTTTCAACAACCCCAACCGTTGAACTGGCGGTAGCGGGCGAAAACGCTGCGGGCGGGATTATCCTCACGGCCAGCCACAACCCCATTCAATGGAACGCCCTGAAACTGCTGAACGAAACCGGCGAGTTTATTTCCGCCCAGGACGGTGCCGATGTGCTGGCTATTGCCCATACCGAATCGTTTGAGTTTGCCGAAGTTCGAAAACTTGGCCAGTACCGCACCGATACAACCTGGCTGCAGAAACACATCGACCAGATTCTGGCCCTGCCGCTGGTTGACCGCGAAGCCATCGCGAAGCGCAACTTCCGGATTGTGGTGGACGCTGTCAACTCCACGGGTGGTCTGGCGGTGCCCATGCTGCTGGAAGCCCTGGGTATAGAACAGATCTCGAAACTGCACTGCGAACCAACGGGCAATTTTGCCCACAACCCGGAGCCCTTGCCCGAAAACCTCCGCGACATCATCAAGGAGATGGAAAAAGGTAATGCCGATCTGGGAATTGTGGTGGACCCCGACGTAGACCGTCTGGCGCTCATCTGTGAGGATGGCTCCCCGTTCGGTGAAGAATACACGCTGGTGGCCGTTGCGGATTACGTTCTGAAAAATGGAAATGTCGGGAACACGGTTTCGAACCTGTCGAGTACGGTAGCCCTGCGCGACGTAACGCAGAAGCACGGCGGTAAGCATTACGCATCGGCCGTGGGTGAGGTCAACGTCGTGGAAATGATGAAAGAGCAGAACGCGGTTATCGGCGGAGAAGGCAACGGCGGGATTATCTACCCCGACCTGCACCACGGCCGCGACGCGCTGGTAGGTATCGCCCTCTTTCTGAGCCACCTGGCCAGGTCGGGCAAGTCGGCCTCCATGCTGCGCCGGACGTATCCGAACTACTACATCTCCAAAAACAAGATTGAACTCACGCCCGACATCGACGTAGACGCCGTGCTGCAGCGAATTCAAACCAAGTATGCCCGCAACCCCATCAGCACCGTCGACGGCGTGAAGATTGAGTTCGACAAGGAGTGGGTTCACCTGCGTAAATCGAACACTGAGCCGATTATCCGCATCTATTCCGAATCGGACACGCTGGCTACTGCCGACCACCTCGCCGGGAAGATCATCAGCGACATTCGGGAAGTAATTGCCGAGAAGCGCTAACGTAATCTCAGTAACAACAGAACGGGGAGCAGGACATATCGTCCTGCTCCCCGTTCTGTTGTTACACCATTTGCGGCTGGCCAGCATTCAAGCGTCTGGTTGCCAGACAACCCCGCTACCTCTCCCAGCCCACCGTTACCTAAACCTACCTACCGATTCCTCAATGAGTTAGCCAGCGTGTTGGCGCCGGACCTTTCTTTCCCGACTGATAAGGCATAAGGTTCTCAAGCCCATGATTACAGACTGCTACTCCCTCCTATCCACTCGTGCCCGGTGTCGACAAATTGGGCTAATGCTGCTGACAAGTCTGGCTCTGCCCGGTTGCATAACCACGCGGATCATGACCGAACCCGACTGCTGCACACCTGCCAACGTCTCTTACTCGCAGACGACCGTAACGGCCTACTTCTGGGGTCTGAAGCAGCCAACCGACATTCAGCCCCACTGCGATTCGCTCTGTAATCCCGGTCGTCGCTTCAACCACCTGAACGGCGTGACGGTAAAGTCAACCTTCGGCCATTATCTGCTGGCGACGGTTACGCTCGGCATGGTAAACCGGCGGCACGTTCGCTGGTGCTGTGCGCCGTACGTCCCCCCAACCGATTCCATCTGATTGTTTCCACGCCCAACGCCCTGCGACCATGAGCCTTCCTAACGGACTCCAGCGGTTACCGATCTCGGAACTAACCAACCGCCACGAAAACTTCACGCAGCCGCTTCTGCCCGGCAATTCGTTCAAGCTCACCATTCCGAGCGGGCTACCCGACAGCAAATCGGAGTATCGGCAGACGACCGCCAATTTTCAGTGGCTCATCCAGCACGCCATTGATCAGAACATCCGCCTGCGGGCCATCGGCAAGAACTGGTCGTTCACCAGAGTTGGCGTTACGAACGGGGGGATGGTCGATACCGACGCGCTGATGCAGACGTTCGCCATCCGCCAGGGGTCGGTTGCGCCCGAATACCTCGCAGCAGGGAAGTCGCCGGAGAACCTGTTTTTTGCTGAATGCGGCACAACGATTCACATTCTGGAGCAACTGCTCGAAGGACGGAATAAATCCATCCGGGCATCGGGAGCCAGTAACGGGCAAACCATCGCCGGGGCTACCTCCACCGGTACGCATGGCGCGGCATTCGATCTCGGCTCTGTCCACGATACCATTGTTGGTCTGCATATTGTTTGTGGTCCCCAGAAGCATGTCTGGCTGGAGCGCGCATCCTATCCGGTAGCTTCCCGGCAATTTACCGATGTACTGGGCGTAACGGAGGTGCTGCGCGACGACGCCCTCTTCAACGCGGCCGTCGTGAGTTTTGGCTCGTTCGGATTCATTCACGGGATTATGCTCGAAATCTCGGACCTATTCTGGCTCAAGTCCTACAGTGCGAAGAGTGTGCCGTACACGACCGAGCTGAAAAAAGCCATGACCCACTGCGACTTTTCGGGCATCGCTCAGGCACTTGGTCTGCCCCTGGCCACGCCGGACGCCGAACCGTATCATTTTCAGCTGATCGTTAATCCGCACCAGCTCGATCTGACCGGAGCCAATCCGGAACGGGGACCATTTGCACGCATTTTATACCGGTACCGCGCGAAGCCCTCCGGTGCCCTGCCGCCCCCGCTCAAACCCGGCTTTACGTATGGCGACGATACGATGGGGCTGATTCAGACGCTTCTAGACAGATTAAAGCCCAAAAAATCGGTACCGGCCCTGGTCAATCTACTGTACCCGCAGGCGCTGGAAGATACTGACGGCTGGATCGGCACCATGAGCGATTTCTTTGGTAACACCAACATTCGCGGTAAAGCATCCAGCGCAGCGATTGGCATCAACGCGACCGATAGCCCCCGGGTGCTGGAAGAAATCGCGGCTCTCAACGCCCAATCGGCGTATCCAGGCGTGCTGGGTCTGCGCTGGGTGAAGCAAACGGCCGCTACGCTGGGGTTCACCCGGTTTCCAATTACGTGCGTTCTGGAACTCGACGGCATCGATTCAAAACTGACCAACGAGTTTCTCGAACGCACCTGGAATCGGCTCGACGCGCTGGACATTCCCTTTACGATGCACTGGGGCAAGATCAACTTTGGCCTTAGCGAACAGCGCGTCCGGCGCATGTATGGCGAGCCGAACATAGATGCCTGGCTCATGGCGCGTCAGCAGCTACTGGACGCGCCCACCCGGGCGGTATTTACCAACGAGTTCATGGAGAAATGCGGCCTGAACCGGGAGTTAGTGCTCGACAGTCCGATTGTCTAATGATCAATTTTTGTTTCTAAACCTCTTATCCAATGGAAAAAGAATTGGAGTATATGCGCCGGAATCACCCCGAAATTCTGGCCGCGGAGCCGCCTTACGTAGCGGTTCGGTTCGCGCCCGACGTAAAGCTGACCTACGACGATGACGGTGTCAAACAGCTTACCGAACGGCAGTTTGCTCCCCTGAAACGCCTGACCACCAGGTTTCCGGGTCTTCGCATGACCCGCCTATATCAGGCTCTGCCCCCTGATAAACTAGGCGACCTTGTGAAGCGCGCGCAGGAGGTCGACGAGACCTACCGGCCGGGGCCGCTGTTCAGCTATTTCAAGGTTGAATACGACGATCCGGCTCAGTTACCCGCCATCGCCAAAGAGATGCAGCGCTGGAAAGAGGTAGAGCATGCCACCGTTTACGTACCTGCCCCGTCGCCATTCGTCAACGCAGCCGACGATGTGCGGGCGGTTAATCAGACTTACCTTGATGCGGCCCCGGGTGGCATTGATGCCCGTTACGCCTGGAATTTCGTGGGTGGTGACGGACAGGGCCAGCGCCTGATTGACATCGAACGCGGCTGGACTTTTAATCACGAAGACCTGGTGGCGCATGCGAGCCTTACCAACCTGAACGGATCCATTCTGGACGCCGACCGCGGGCACGGCACGTCGGTACTGGGCGAAATCTGCGCCGTTGATAACGCCATCGGCTGCGTCGGAATTACGCCCCACATTGCCAGCGTACGCGGCTCCTCCTTTTCGGGCAGTACTCAGCAGGATGCCATTCTCGTTGCCGTAGCCAACTTATCGTTTGGCGATGTTATCCTGCTCGAAGCCCAGAACTGGGTACCCGGTATCCCGATGATGCTGGGGCCGATTGAGGTGCTGGATGCGGCCTACGAGGCCATCCGGCTGGCAACGGCGCTGGGCATTATCGTCGTAGAAGCAGGCGGAAACGGTACTAACAACGGTTCTACGCCCCCGTTTGCGCTGGACACCTATGTTTCGCCGGGTGGCGACGCGATTCTGAATCCTGGCGGAGCAGGCTTCCGGGATTCGGGCGCCATCATTGTCAGTGCCGCGACCTCGGCGGCTCCGCACACCCGCATGCCCTGGGCTCCCCACGGTCAGCGAATTGACAACTACGCCTGGGGCCAAAACATCAATACCCTTAACTCAGACAGCAGCGGGGCAACCAACCTCTACAGCACGAGTTTTGGCGGTACGTCGGGGGCATCGCCCATGATCACCGGCGCGGCCCTGTCTATCAACGGCATTGCTGAAGCTAACCTGGGTTTCCGGTTTGGGCCTCGTCAGATGCGGACCATTTTACGTAATCCGGCCACCGGCACGGCTCCTGCCGCTACCGAAACGTCGCAGATTAGCGTAATGCCTAATCTGCGCCAGATTATTGGCAATCTGCTGATGAACGTTGCACCAGACGTATATGTGCGTGATTTTGTGGGTGATACGGGCAATTCCCATTCAGGAGCGATCTCGGCCAGCCCCGACATTATCGTTCGGCCAGCTGCCGAGGCAAATCCACAGGCGGCTTTTGGCGAAGGCAGCGGCACCGAAAACAGCAACACCCTCGGCAGCCGTGTGGTGGCGTCTACCGATCATTTTATTTACGTTCGCATGCGCAACCGGGGCGGTTCGGCTGCAACGAACGTACAGGCAACTGTGTACTGGTCGCCACCGGCTTCGCTCGTCACCCCTGATTTGTGGACGCTGGCCGGATCGGTCAACCTGCCAACCGTACCCAATGGCAGCCAGCTGACTGTATCGGATGCCATCACCTGGCCTGCCGCCAGCATACCGCCGGTTGGGCATTACTGTTATGTTGGCCTTATTGGAAACGCTCTTGACCCGGCTCCTACCCCAGTTGATTTCCTAAACTGGAACAATTTCCAGCTGTTTATCCGCAATAACAATAACGTAACCTGGCGAAACTTCAACGTCGTCAGCGCTGAGCCCGGCCCCGATGCACCGCTACCGGATTTTGTCGCCCTACCGTTCTTGCTGGTGGGCGCGCCCGACAAAGCCCGGGCGTTCGATATTACCATTGAAGGAAAACTGCCCGAAGGGGCGCGGCTGCTGTTCCAGATGCCGATTGATCTGTTCCGGCAGGCCCGTCAGTTTTTGCCGAAAGCAGAGCTTATTAATCGTCAGGAAGCCCGGGCTCAACTGAACCCCTTCCAGCAAACCCTGCTGAAAGGCATGAAACTGCCGGCCAAGTACCGGGGCAAATGTCAGTTATTGCTGCACATTCCAAAAGAGCTGCGCAAGCGGCCGTTCCAGCTTATGCTTAGTCAATATTACCGGAAGCAGCAGGTGGGCGGACTTACGTGGCAAACCGGCGCCCGAAGGCTGTAACCCGGAGCGTTAAAAACAAACTGCCCGACGTAGGATGTCGGGCAGTTTGAACAAAAGTTTGCCATTAACCAGCCTTATTCCCACTCAATGGTAGCAGGTGGCTTAGAGGAAATATCGTATACAACGCGGTTGACGCCCTTGACCCGGTTGATGATTTCGTTCGAGATATTGGCGAGGAATTCGTAGGGCAGATGCGCCCAGTCGGCCGTCATGCCGTCAACGCTCGTTACAGCCCGCAGCGCCACAACGCGCTCATAGGTCCGCTCGTCGCCCATGACGCCTACCGACTGCACCGGCAGCAGCATGGCGCCCGCCTGCCAGACTTTATCGTACAGGCCCTCGCGCTTCAGCCCTTCAATAAACAGGGCGTCGACCTGCTGCAGAATCTGAACTTTCTCAGGCGTAATGTCGCCCAGAATCCGGATCGCCAGACCGGGGCCGGGGAATGGATGCCGACCCAGAATCGCTTCGGGCAAACCGAGCGTCCGGCCAACGGCCCGCACCTCGTCTTTGAAGAGCGTATTGAGCGGCTCCACCACCTTCAGCTTCATGAAGTCGGGCAGGCCACCCACGTTATGGTGCGATTTAATCGTTGCCGATGGTCCTTTTACCGAAACCGATTCAATCACGTCGGGGTAGATGGTTCCCTGCCCCAGCCACGATACGCCCTCAATCAAATGAGCCTCGTGGTCGAAAACGTCGATAAAGGTTTTACCTATGGCTTTACGCTTGGCCTCCGGGTCCGACAGACCGGTGAGTGCCGTATAAAACCGATCTTTTGCGTCAACGCCTTTTACGTTCAGACCCAGCGTCCGGTACGATTCGAGGACGTCCTCAAACTCGTTTTTCCGCAGCACGCCGTTGTCCACGAAAATGCAGTACAGATTTTTGCCGATGGCCTGGTGAATAAGCATGGCCGCCACCGATGAATCGACCCCGCCCGATAGCCCCAGGACCACCTTATCATCGCCGAGTTTCTGCTTCAGCTGCGCCACGGTCGTTTCCACGAACGACTCGGCGGTCCAGTCCTGCGAACAGCCGCAGATGTCGACTACGAAGTTTTTCAGAAGGGTTTTGCCCTGAATCGAGTGCGTTACTTCGGGGTGGAACTGAATGCCATAGGTCGGCTCGCCATCCACCTGAAAAGCGGCTACTTTCACCGTATCGGTCGATGCAATGACCTTGAAATTTTCCGGAACGCTCGTGATGGTGTCGGCGTGCGACATCCAGACCTGCGAATGCGGGTCAATGCCGTGCATCAGCGGACTCTCTGTCTCAACAGTACCTAGTTTAGCCCGGCCATACTCCCGGATAGCCGATGCCTGCACTTCGCCCCCGCTGGTATGCGCCAGCAGCTGTGCGCCGTAACACACGCCCAGAACGGGCATTTTATGCCGGAACGCGGCCAGATGCACTTCCGGCGCATCGGCGTCGCGAACCGACGACGGACTGCCGGACAGGATAATGCCTTTAACGTCGGCAGAGATAGGAGGCAGGTGATTGTAAGGATGGATTTCGCAATAGACGTTCAGTTCGCGCACCCGACGGGCAATGAGCTGGGTGTACTGTGAACCGAAATCCAGAATCAGAATTTGTTCTGTGGCCATGGATTGGTCTCTAAAATGCAAAGTTAGGGCATTTTTTCGATTCACTCGCCTAAACTGTGCCGTAGTCGGCTCATCAGCGACTCACCACCAGTCGGCAGCGCACCCCACCCAAGCGGTGCTGCATGGTCAGTATATAAACGCCGGTGGGCAAGTCAGCCACCGAAAATCTGACTGATGTTGCGCCCGCGCTGATCCGTTCCGTCCGGTGAAGAACTACCAATCCGGCCTCGCTGGTTAAGGTAAGCGCAACCGCGTCGCCATACCAGTCCAGCGGCAGCCGCACCCAGACCTGGTCGCTGGCGGGATTCGGGTACACCAGCGTAGCAGGGCCGAAGATGGTATCCGACACCAGCGGCCGGGGTTCCTCCACGGCCAGCACCAGTTGCAGCGATGCCGACACCACGGGCGAATAAGCGGCTTCGGCCTGCCGACCTACCGACCGAACCCGGTAGCGGTACACAGCTCCAAGTTGCAGGGAGTCTTTCTGTCCCGAACGCCGAAGGTCCTCGTACTGCTTCGCAGAGCCGGGTACACGAGCCAGCAGTTTGAATATCCCGCTTGAGTCGGCCCGCTCAATCAGCCACTGTTCAACGTCAGGAGTCGTCTCGCTCCAGGCTAGTTGAATGGCGCTGGTATCAATCGGAATAGCCCGCAGATCGGCGGCTACGGGCAGGGGGGCGGCAATGGAGACCTGATGGAACGTCAGCGCCCGCATTCCCCTCTGATTCTGAATCACCGGTCCGGTGTAAAAACCCACCGGCGAATCGCGGTACGACGATGGCAGGTATGTCAGATGCCGCGCATTGACCGATTTATTCAGTTTAAGAATCAGCCGGTTACCCTGCTCCGTTACGGATTTCAGCAGGCCAGTTTCACCATTCGGGTAATCGGTATAGATGTAGTTGTTAAGCGACTGCGTAAAAAGACCGCCATTAGCGGGACTTAGCAGGATGGTGTCCATCGGCCAGTGCATGACCTGCCCCGGCTCAAACTCAAGCGTAATCTCGCTCTGATCGGGCGTGCTGTAAAAAATACGCCGGACGTTCGGCGACTGAATGTTGCTGGTGTCCGTAGAACCGTAAAAATCCCGGGCGACGAGCCGATAGAGCTCGGCCCCAAACTGCCGGTAACCAGCCTCGCCGTAATGAAGGCCCTGATAGGCAGGCAAGCCCACCGTTGCGATAGACACGTTATCCGGAAACAGCTCATTGGAACGCCGTTGATAATCGCGCAGCGCCCCCGCCCGCACCGATGCATCGGTCAGCAGGTTAATCTGCGTATGATAGACCCGCTTCAGGTTGGGATAGTCCTGTTTCCAGTAGCTATACAACTGCGGATACAGACGCGCATAATCGTCCGGGTTACCGGCGGCCTCGGCTTCGCCCTGCCGCCAGATCATTGTCTGCACCTGATTGGCGACGCCCGCTCTCCGTACCCGGTAGAGCAGCCGACCGTAGAGCGTATTGAGGTTATCGGGCTGCCCAGCGTCGCGGGTTGTGTGGTTATACAGGCTCGTTGAGCCCGCAGCCCCATTGATAACCGCCGTTGGAATTCCCTGCTGCTGGCAGATCAGCCGCTGCAACTCAACACCCCACAGGCTATTGATCCCCTCGCTGGTATTAGTCAGGCACCAGGCCGTGTCGGCGGGATTATAGGGTTTGTCGCCCTGATTGACCCCGAACGTCCGGCAGAACTCGTTCCGGTAGGCGTTGGTATCGAATCGGCCAATGGCGTTCGACTGGCCCATGATCAGGTACACGTCGCCACAAACGATGCTGTCGCGCCCGGCCACCTGTACCGAATCCCCCGCCGACGAATGGGCAAACAACCGAAAGCTATATTCAGCCAGTTCGGCCTTAATAAGGGGACTGAACGCAAACGAGCCGGTCAGGGAATCAGGACTCGTGCGGGCGTACTGCTGACGCTGCTGATTCCGGTACACCACCAGCGAAATGGCCGTTACGGTCTTCGCCGGAACGCGACCGGAAATGGCAACATTACACTGGCTGGTGGTCGGATTCCGTTGATAAAGCTGCAGCCGGGCGGGCCATTCGCGCAGCGTGACCACCGCCTGCCCCCAGCCCGGAACAGCCGCCATACCGGCGAAAACAAGCGTAAAAACGAATAGTCTCACAGAATTACGGTATGAAACAAAGACAAACATACCGGCTTCTAGCTTCAGATTACTGGTGACACTCAAAAAACAGCTGCACTAATCAGAGCAGAGGACAACGGCCCTATGGATATAAGACGTATTTTTTGCGTTTTAGTTTATAGGCATTCAGGGCGGGCTGCCAGCTTCTGCGTATTTTTTCTTCCGAAATGCCCAGTTTCAACTGCATCCGCAGCTGATCGCTGCCGTAGAGCTTGTCAATAAAGTTACTAGCCAAGATAAACTTGTCTTTGTTAGCGGCTTTGTTGTAAAAATCAACCAGGTATCTCAGGGTAAACCCCTGCCGACGAGCGTCAATACCGGACAGATCGAGACCGTAGCAAAGCTGCCCTTCGTTGGGTGGGTTTACAGCCCCCGGCTTGTCTACGGGCGTAAACTGAAAAGGACCATTTTTGGGATTCGGCGAACCAATGACCTGAAACTGTTTGTCGGTGCCTCGCCCGACGCTGACCACCGTCCCCTCGAACAGACACAGCGACGGGTAGAGCAGGATGGCCTGAGTATTGGGCAGATTAGGCGAGGGCGGCACGGGCAGGTCGTAGGGGGTCTGGTGGGTGTAGTTCTTGACCGGCACTACGGTCAGCTGCGCCGTTTTACTCCCACTCAGCCAGCCTTCTCCGTTAATCATCCGGGCCAGTTCGCCCACCGTCAGGCCGTGTACAATGGGTATGGGGTGCATGCCGACGAACGACTTGAATTTCGGGTCGAGGACGGGGCCGTCTACGTAATGCCCGTTGGGATTGGGCCGGTCGAGTAGAATCAGCGGTTTATTCGTTTCGGCGCAGGCTTCCATCACGTAATGAAGCGTGCTGATATAGGTATAGAACCGAACGCCAACGTCCTGAATATCAAACACCACGACATCCAGCGAATCGAGCTGGGCGGGCGTTGGTTTCAGATTTTTGCCGTAGAGCGAGATGATATTGATGCCCGTTTGGGGGTCGCGGCTGCTGGCAACTTTCTCGCCCGCGCTGGCCTGCCCCCGGAAACCGTGTTCAGGCGCGAAGATCGTTTTGATCGTTACCCCCAGCGTTTTCAGGCTATCCACGATATGCGTCTGGTTGATAACCGACGTCTGGTTCACCACCATCCCGACGCGCCTGCCCTGCAGGGCGGGCAGATACAGCGCCGTCTGGCTCGCCCCGGTCTGAATGGACGATTGACCATTACGGCTGGTCTGGGCCACCGCCTGCGTCGATAGCCATCCGGCCGTAATGAGATAGAACGTAATGCCCGCCACCAAAAAACTCTTTGTTCGCGCAGACGACCAGGAGCATGAAAAGCGGTTATCAGACCAATAGGACAGCATAGGAATTGGTTTCATGAAATCGCAAACCGGACGTACCGGGTACGACGGCTGGTGGCAAAGGTACGCTGAAGCGCCCAAAAACCGGCGGAATGCCCGACCAAGCTCCCGCAACTCCCAAACACCCCCCCCGTGACCCCGATAGTTCTGCTTATTTTTTGCAAAGTTCGCCGGCTTGTCCGTTAGCTTTGTAACGTATTTAAACCGCTATTTTATTGAACGTCCCGGTTTTTCTTGCCCGTAAGGTGCGCCACGCGCCCGAAGGAAGTTTCTCGGCCACCGTTACGCGCGTGGGGGTTATCAGCATCGCGCTGGGTCTGGCGATCCTGATTGTGGCGTTTGCCGTGCTGTTCGGTTTCAAACAAACCATCCAGCAGAAGATTTTTCTGTTTGGTGCCCACCTGCAGGTAGCCAAGTTTACCAACAATATGTCCTACGAAGAGTCGCCCCTGGCGCTCAATACGGAGCTTTACCGCGAGCGGGGACGGATTCCCGGCGTTCGGCACATACAGGCGGTGGGCATTAAAGCCGGTATCCTGAAAACGAAAGACGAGTTATCGGGCGTAGTGCTCAAAGGCGTAGGCCGGGATTACGACTGGGACCTGCTGCGGGAATCACTCGTAGCCGGAACCGTGCCGACGGTCGGGGCCGATACGGGTAACGGTTCTACGCAACTGCTGATTAGTCAGTACATGGCCAATCAGTTGCAGGTAAAGGTGGGGCAAAGCATCCCGCTGTATTTTCTGGGCAACCCGCCCCGCGCCCGTAAAATGACCATTGTGGGTATCTACGAAACCGGTCTGGAAGAGTTCGACAAAACCATTGCGCTGGGCGACATCCGGCTCGTTCAGCGCCTGAATAACTGGGGCCCCGATTCGGTGGGGAGCTACGAGATTTTCGTCAATGACTTCAAGCAGCTCGAAGCCACGGCCTCAAACGTATTCGACCGGATGACGCCCGATATGCGGCTGACCCGCGTAACGGATCAGTACCGCCCGCTGTTCGACTGGATGGTGCTGCTCGACCGGAACATGGTCATTCTTCTGTTCCTGATTACGTTCGTTGCCTCGTTCAACATGGTGTCGGTCCTGCTGGTCTTGATGATGGAACGTACGCCTATGATCGGTCTGCTGAAAGCCTTGGGCGGCTCGGACTCGCTGATCCGGCGCATGTTTGTGTACGTCGGCCTGAACATGGTCGGCTGGGGGCTGCTGATCGGCAACGTCGTCGGACTGGGGCTGTGTTTCCTGCAGGATCGGTATAAGCTGATTCCGCTCGACGCCAAGAACTATTTCATGAACTACGTGCCCATCGTCTGGGACTGGCCGACGATTCTGGCGCTCAATGGCGCGGCCGTCGTTCTGATTGCCCTGGTGCTGTGGCTGCCGACGTTCATCATCAACCGGATTCAGCCGGTGAAGGCGCTGGCGTTTAAAAAGTAAAACCTACTGAATCGGCGTTACGGTATAGCCTTTCTGACGCAGCAGGTTGATGATGCCTTTCCCGGTGCCCAGATGGCCCGCCCCGAAGGCAAAAAACGTTGGCTTTTCTTTAGCCGCTTTCTCGATGACCGGAATCCAGTTGGCGTTACGCTCGCCGAGCAGGCTATCCTCAAACTGGCTGAAATCACCCCCGCTGAACTGGCTATCCTTGGTCAACTGCATCAGCTTAGTGAGGTCGTGCGCTTTGTACGCGTCCAGCAAAGCCGTGAATTCCTTCTTAGCTTCGTCGGGCTTGCGAGCCATATCGACCAGGGCGCTAAGCTGTTCGCGAAGAGGAATTTTATCCAGTGCCGCCATTTCGGCCTCGAGCGATTCGAGCCCCCGAACTTCTTTTTTGTCGTTGGCAGCCATCTGCGCAAACACCACATCGTAGGGCTGGGGCTGGCAGGGCAGCAGGGTCGTGTACAGCAGCGACATCAGATACAGGGGCTTCATTGTGTTGAAAGGCGCGAGGCCCGTATTCATCGTCTTTTTCAGATAGCCATCCAGCAGTTCGTACTCCTCGGGCTTAAGCAGAGTCTTCAGAGTTTTACCGTCGGTCATCATCACCGACTTCATCATCTGCCCCATCAGGGCCGGATCGTCCATATCGAGTTCCAGATACACCTGCTGCGCATCGCCAATGGCGTTTTTCAGCGCGTCGGTGATCCTCAGGTCATCCGGGCACACCAGGTGGAACGTACCGTACAGATACGAGGGTTTGTCCAGCCCCGGACCCGTTACTTTATAAAGCAGGGCCTTATCCTGCGCGCTGGTTCCGCTGGTTCCCAAACCAATCAGCAGCAAGGCGGCCGTAATCAGGTTTTTCATGATACCGTGTTGTTTCTGTTATTCGTTAAGACAAAGCTAGAGGTTTGTCCGGTTGGATCGCCACAAATTAGATAGTCTCTGCGTTGCCCCCTATCCATAACGATTGGACATGGATAAAACGGGTTGTGCTTAAGTTCGTACCTTTGTCTGATTTCAGGATATGACATCAACAAACGAATAATCTCTTGACCTTCGTATGATTGCTCAACCCGCCAAACCCGAACCACCGACCAGTCCGGCCTGGCAGCATAAAATCCGTATCGTTACGGCCGCTTCGCTGTTTGATGGTCACGACGCGGCCATTAACCTGATGCGCCGGCTGATGCAGGCATCGGGCGCGGAGGTGATTCACCTTGGTCACAACCGCTCGGTAGCCGAAATTGTGGACTGCGCCATTCAGGAAGACGTGCAGGGCATCGCCGTAACGAGCTACCAGGGTGGTCACGTGGAGTTTTTCAAATATATGTATGACCTGCTCAACGAGCGGGGTGCGGGTCATATCAGGATTTTCGGGGGCGGGGGCGGCACGATTCTTCCCTCAGAGATTAAAGAACTGCACGCTTACGGCATCACCCGCATCTATAGCCCCGACGACGGCCGGGCGATGGGGTTGCAGGGCATGATCGATGATCTGCTCCGTCAGTGCGACTTTCCCGTTCGGCTTGACGACCGGAACGCGCCAATCGCTACGCTGCCCGAAACAAAAGACACGAACCTGATTGCCCGGCTCATCACCACCGCCGAAAACGACCCGGATGCCTACCAAACCTGTAAAGTCTCAAAGACTTTGCAGGTTTCAGCGGTAACAGCCCCCCCCGTCCTGGGTATTACCGGCACCGGTGGCGCGGGCAAGTCCTCACTCGTCGATGAGCTGGTGCTTCGGTTCCTGCGGACGTATCCGGACAAGACGCTGGCCATTATTTCTGTCGACCCCTCGAAACGGAAAACGGGCGGGGCGCTTCTCGGCGACCGTATCCGGATGAACGCTATTCATAACCACAACGGTGGCCCGGCCCGCGTGTATATGCGCTCACTGGCGACGCGGCAGTCGAATCTGGCCCTGAGCCGGCACGTACAGGATGCGATCGATGTCTGCAAGGCGGCCCGGTTCGACCTGATTGTTGTCGAAACATCGGGTATCGGGCAGTCGGACACGGAAATCACCGAACATGCCGACAAGACGCTCTACGTCATGACCGCCGAGTATGGCGCGGCTACGCAGCTCGAAAAGATCGACATGCTCGACTTTGCCGACGTAATTGCCATCAATAAATTCGACAAGCGCGGTTCGCTGGACGCTCTGCGTGACGTTCGGAAACAGTATCGCCGTAATCACAATCTCTGGGACGTGCCCGACGAGGAACTGCCCATTCTGGGTGCCATTGCCTCGCAGTTTAACGACGCGGGCATGAACGCCCTGTTCGACCAGTTGATGCAGCGCATCGGGCTGGGCGGGACCGAAGTTTCAACTCAATCGGCGGGCTCCAGACCCCAGGCGATTATCCCTGCTGATCGGGTACGGTATCTGGCTGAAATCGTCGAGGAAAGCCGGCGCTACGATGCGTTTGTCAGCGAGCAAACAACCCTGGCGCGGCAATTGTACCAGATTGATGGAACGTTGAAAGCCCTGCCGGACGGCCCGCTAAAGCACGAGCTACAGCAACTGTATACCGAGCGCAAAAACCGGCTTTCGAGCGATTGCCGGGCGTTGCTGCAGCAGTGGCCGGATATGCAGAAACGCTACACCGCCGAGTTTTACGAGTTTAAGGTACGCGACCGGGTTATTCGGCAGCCGCTCTATTCCGAAACCTTATCGCACCTGAAAATTCCGAAGGTCAGTCTGCCCAGGTACCACGACTGGGGCGATATCCTGCGCTGGCTGCTGACCGAGAACGTACCGGGCGAGTTTCCGTTTGCGGCCGGGGTATTTCCACTCAAGCGCGAAGGCGAAGACCCGACCCGTATGTTCGCGGGTGAGGGCGGCCCTGAACGCACCAACCGCCGGTTCCATTACGTCTCGAAAAACATGCCCGCTAAGCGGCTGTCGACGGCCTTCGACTCGGTTACGCTCTATGGCGAGGACCCGGCCATGCGGCCCGACATTTTCGGCAAGGTGGGCAATTCGGGCGTCAGCATCTGTACGCTCGACGACGCCAAGAAACTGTATTCCGGCTTTGACCTCTGCGATCCGGCCACGTCGGTATCCATGACCATCAACGGCCCCGCGCCCATGCTGCTGGCCTTTTTCCTGAATGCAGCCATCGACCAGCAGTGCGAGAAATGGTTAAGGGCGCAGGGCATGGAGCAAGGGGAAAAGGGTGGCGAGTCCCCCCAAGCCCCCAGCTATCAGGGCGAATTACCCGAAGGCAACGACGGACTGGGCCTGATGCTGCTCGGTACAACGGGCGATAAGATTCTGCCCCGCGAGGTATATGAGCAGATTAAAGCTGATACGTTACGTAAGGTGCGCGGCACCGTGCAGGCCGATATCCTGAAGGAAGATCAGGCGCAGAACACCTGCATTTTCTCGACCGAATTTGCCCTGAAAATGATGGGCGACATTCAGCAGTATTTCACCGACAACCGGGTGCAGAACTTCTATTCGGTTTCCATTTCGGGCTATCACATCGCCGAAGCGGGGGCCAACCCCATTTCGCAGCTGGCCTTTACGCTCTCCAATGGGTTTACGTTCGTGGAATACTACCTCAGCCGGGGCATGAACGTAGACGATTTTGCACCCAACCTGTCGTTCTTTTTCTCGAACGGCATGGACCCCGAATACACGGTGCTGGGCCGGGTCGCGCGCCGAATCTGGGCGAAGGCGATGAAGCATAAATACAGGGCCAACGACCGGTCGCAGAAGCTCAAGTACCACATTCAGACCTCGGGACGGAGCCTGCATGCGCAGGAGATCGCCTTCAACGACATCCGCACTACTTTGCAGGCCCTGCTGGCGATTTACGACAACACGAACTCGTTGCATACCAACGCCTATGACGAAGCCATTACGACCCCAACCGAAGAATCGGTCCGCCGGGCCATGGCGATTCAGCTGATTATTAACCGCGAGTTTGGCCTGACAAAAAATGAAAACCCGCTGCAAGGGTCGTTCGTCGTCGAAGAGCTGACCGATCTGGTCGAAGAAGCGGTGTATCAGGAATTTCTGGCGATCAATGAGCGCGGAGGAGTGCTGGGTGCCATGGAGCGGATGTACCAGCGCAGCAAGATTCAGGAAGAGTCGATGTACTACGAGACGCTGAAGCATAACGGGCAGTTGCCCATTGTTGGCGTCAATACGTTCCTCGACCCAAATGGCTCACCGACCACCGTTCCGGGCGAGGTGATCCGCTCGACGGACGAAGAAAAACGCTACCAGGTGGAAAGTTGCCGCGCGTTTCAGGAACGGCATACCGAGGCAGCCGAGCTTGCCCTAAAAGACTTACAGGCTACGGCACTCGCTAACGGCAACCTGTTTGAGAGTCTCATGGAAGCCGCCAAAGTATGCTCGCTGGGCCAGTTGTCGAACGCGCTCTACGCCGTAGGCGGACAGTACCGGCGGAATATGTAACAACGGAATAGAAAACAGCCCGTTTTTTTGGCCTGCAAACACGTTATGCAGGCCAAAAACGGGCTGTCTCTTTATCAGCTACTCCATCAACGGCCCATCCAGCCGCCGTCAACGGTCAGGATCGTGCCGTGGACGTATTTAGCCGCGTCGGAAGCCAGGAAAACGGCGGGGCCTTTGAAATCGTCCGACTCACCCCAGCGGTTGGCGGGAATCCGGCTCAGGATGGCCTGACTGCGGGCGGGGTCGGCCCGCAGGGCTTCGGTATTGTCGGTAGCGATATAGCCGGGAGCTATGGCGTTTACGTTCACCCCCTGCCCGGCCCACTCATTGGCGAAGGCTTTGACCAGGCTTCCAATGGCTCCTTTGCTGGCCGCATAACCCGGCACGTTGATACCGCCCTGAAATGTCAGCAGCGAGGCCGTAAAGATTACCTTGCCGCTCCCCCGCGCGACCATGTCCCGGCCAATCTCACGCGTCAGCACAAACTGGGCCGTCTGGTTGATGGCAATCACCTCATCCCAGTATTCGTCCGGGTGTTCGGCGGCTGGTTTGCGCAGGATCGTACCGGCATTGTTTACCAGAATGTCGATGACCGGGTGCGCCTGCTTCACCTGTTCGATGAACGCATAGAGTGCGTCCCGTTTGCCAAAATCGGCTTGGTAGGCGACGAACTGACGTCCCCGGGCCTCAATGGCCCTGGCGACGTCGCTGCCTTCGCGCTCGAGATTGGCCGATACGCCGATAATGTCGGCCCCTGCTTCGGCTAAGGCTTCGGCCATGGCTTTACCAATGCCGCGTTTGCAGCCGGTTACCAGGGCGACCTTGCCCGCCAGGGAGAATGTATTTAAGACTAAATCCATGCTTGATTGCTATTGAAAAAGAACTTATTGCCCGGATGGAATGAGCCTCCCAGGCAATATAATCGAGACCCGCGCCTTACTTCAGATCCGAGATAGCGCAGAAATCCATGTCGCCGTAATCGAGGTTTTCGCCAGCCATACCCCAGATGAAGGTGTAATTCGACGTACCGGCTCCGGCATGAATCGACCAGTTGGGCGAGATCACGGCCTGCTCGTTCTGCATCCAGATGTGGCGGGTTTCCTGCGGCTGCCCCATGAAATGACAGACGGCCTGCCCCTCAGGCACCTCAAAATAGAAGTAAACTTCCATGCGCCTGTCGTGGGTGTGGGCGGGCATCGTGTTCCAGACACTCCCGGTTTTCAGTTCGGTCATGCCCATCTGTAACTGGCAGGTAGGCAGGACTTTGTTGATCAGCATCTGGTTAATGGTGCGGTTGTTGGCCGTTTCCGGACTGCCCATCTCCAGCTTGTTGGCCTCGGCCCGCGACACTTTCCGGGTTGGATAGTTCGTATGCGCGGGGGTTGAGTTGAGGTAAAACTTGGCCGGTGTATTGGCATCGAGCGACATGAACTGCACGTTCTGCGTCCCCTGCCCGATATAGAGCGCTTCTTTATAGTCCAGATCGTAGGTGACGCCGTCCGCCACTACCCGGCCTGCTCCACCCACATTGATCATGCCCAGCTCCCGGCGTTCCAGAAAGTAAGTGGCCTTGAGCTGCTCGGGCGCTTCGAGCGCCAACGGGCCGGATACGGGCATGACGCCCCCCGTCAGGTAGCGATCGAAGAAAGTGAGCGTCCAGCTAAACTGGTCGGGCACGAATAGCTTCTCAATTAGAAAATTCTGCCGAAGCTGGTCGGTGGTCATGCCTTTGACTTCATTGGGCGAGCTGGCGTAGCGGCTCTCAAACGACAAATGGCTGTCGGTCTGGTCGGTTGTGCGTGTGTTCGGTTCGGCTTGCATAGCTTTTTGGTTCAGACGACCCGCCAACAGGACGGGTCGATTCTTGGTAACGGATTAATTGACGTCCCACTCGTAGGTGCCCGCGCTTACGTTGTCGATCTTCCAGAAGTTGCCCGCCGGAACAGCTTTGACGACAACACCGTTTTGCCGGACCTGGCTTTTGGCCTTTCTACGGGGCAGATACACCACCGCCTGCGTATTGCCGGGCAGCGTGGTACGTAACTGGAAGTGTTCCGGCGTGTTGGTAAAGGCAACGTTGATCGGACCGCGCAGCGTTGCCAGTTGCAGCGACGCCTGTCGCAGCGTATCGGGTTGGGGTTTGATCTGTACAGTTTCGAAAGCGGGCGACAGGGGCTCAATACCCATCAGTTTCCGCACGATGATGTTGGCCGGAGCCGATCCCCAGGCGTGATTCCAGTCCTGATTGGGTTTATAGCGCGTGTCCCAGGCTTCGGTCGTCATGGTCGAGCCCGTGCGGATCATGTTATACCAGCTTCGCTCTTCGGTGGAGGTCATCAGCGCCAGAGCATAAGCGCTTTCGTGGGCGTTATACAGGGCATCCAGCAGAAACTGCGACCCGTACACGCTGCACGCCATGCCTCGCGACCGGATATGCGCCAGCACGGCCGCTTGGTTTTTCTCCGGAACCAATCCGAAGGCCAGGGCCATCATGTTGGCGTGCAGGGACGAATGCTCCGTCTTTTCGCCGTCGTGAACCAGGCCGGTTCTGGCATCCAGGAACGTAGCCTGATACGCGGCTCTAACCCGACTGGCCTGATTTTTATAAAACAGGGCATCTTCTGGTTTCCCTAAACGGGTTGCCAGTTGGGCCATGAACACCAGCCCCTGATAATGCATGGCGTTCACGACCGCGTTATAGTCCTGAAAGACAAACCCGTCGGTTTCGCCCACTTCTTTCTTGCCCAGTCCTAAAACGCCCTGCTGCGGCCAGTCGACGATGTCCTGAATAATGGGGCGGCCATCGAACGTATCGTAATGAATCGATTTGGTAAAAGCCGGGGTCTGTAATCCGGTGCGCGTACTGATCAGGCCATCCGGTCGGGCGAGCGGCAGGAGCAGCTTGGCTTTCAGTTCCGGGTACAAGGCTTCGACCAGGCGCGAATCGCCCGAATACAGGAAGTCATACCAGGCAATCAAGACGTTTTGCAGCGACCATTCGGTCGGCCAGGTTGCGTGAAAAATCAGGTAATTCAGCGACCGCTTGACCATGTTGAATTCGGCATCGGTGGCGTAATGCGAGAGCTGATTCAGAAGAGCGTCGCCTTCGTAGGGAATCCGCTCGCGGTCACCATCCACGTAATACCCGCTGAACGTAGTGGCTTTGATGGTGTGCTTGCACAGGTCCCAGATCTGGTTCAGCGTCGTATCGGAACTGGTAAAAATCGTTGCGGTTTCGTCAAAGGGATAAGTGACCGTATGGCGGACAATCTGTTCAACCCGCGCGCTGCCGGCCGACGGCTCGACTTCGACGTAACGGAGCGGCAGCACCTCGCCAATGTAATCGGGCATTCGGATGGCTTTGGGACCCGTGTTGCGTTTGTCGGGTTTGAACTGCAGGGCGTAGCGGTGCTGGCCTTTTTGCAGCGGCAGCGAAATCCGGCGATAGCGAATCGTCCCCGCCGGTTTGGTGTCTATGTGCCCGTTGGGCGTGAGGGCCTCCCCTACGTGCAGCACCAGCGTGTCCTGCTCGGCGGTGGCCGTAACCGTCAGGAATACCTGCCCGAACGTGTCTTTGCCAAAATCATACAACGTTCTCCGACTCCCCAGTAGCTTCTGCGAACGGGGCTGATCTTCGGTCTTGACCAGCGGGTAATACGACGTTTCGTATGTCGACAGCGCCGGAGCGGTACGGAAGGCTTTAGGGTGCGCAAACAGGCTTTGGACGTTCTGCGCGTTCCAGACGCTTACTGTCCAGTAGTAAATCCGGTTCGTATCCAGCTGGCGATCGGCAGGCAGTAGTACCCCTACGCTCTGCCCGCTCGTCACCCGGTCCGAATCCCACACATCGCCCACCATGGCCCGACTGTTTTTCAGGGACGAGGACAGCAGGATACGGTAGGCCGTTTGCCGACCAAACATACCGGCATCGGGCAGTACCCAGCTGAAGGACGGCCGGGCACTGCGGATCAGGGCCAACTGCCCCGGAAAGTGGGTCGAGTCGGCGGCTTCGAGGGTCAGGTTCGTTAAAAAACCATTGCTCCACACCCGGTCGGTATGGAGCAGCAAATCGGTGCGGAGGGCCGTCGGCGCGGCCGGAATCTGAGCCGCCGTTCGCAGACTAAGGAACAGCAGCCCCAAAAAAAATAAACGTACCATCAACTTGTTTGGTTAGCGCAGGTCAACACTGTGGTCGTGCGGGAAATCTTCGCCACTCCAGACCCGCAGGGCGCTCCATTTGACCGGCGCATCGGCCCAGAACGGATCCGATTCGGGTAAGCCGAGCGGTAGGAAGATAGTCGACGCAAGGTACATACTCCCCTGATTGTTATAAACATCCGCAATATCCGGCTGCGCGCCGTAAAGGCCAATAGTCAGCCAGCCGTTCTGATACGTGGAAGGACTTTCCAGGGTTTTCTTAATGACCGCCGTCAGGGCACCGCGCACCTGAGCCGGTTTCAGTTCATTCGGCAGGGCTTTCCGCCAGGCCATATCGGCCAGATGGTGGAAGGCCGCCCCCCGATAGATCAGCGACCGCCCCGTTGGCGGGAACGACCCGTCGGCATTGATCAGCCGCTCCTGAATAACGGCATACCGTTCGTTACGCTTCCTGATCTTGGCAATCATGCCGGTATAGGCAGTCGTTTTCTGGCCGATGACCTCAACAATGGTAGCCAGATACGGATGGATTACGTAACTGTTATAGTAGTCAAAGGCATAATGAACGCCATCGGTGTACATGCCGTCGCCTACGTACCACTGCTCCAGTTGCTGAAGCGCGTAATCGACCCGCATGGGGTCCCATTCGTAGCCGTACTTGCAGAAGAAGGCTTCGGTCATGGCCGAAAACAGCAGCCAGTTGGAAAATACCGGCTTGTACCGGCGGGTCGCTTTCAGGGCATTGACCATTTTGACCTGATCGGTTTTGTCCAGGTGTTCCCAGAGCCAGGGCGCCCGTACAAACGCATACGCCAGAAACGACGCATCCACCAGTTGCTGTCCCCCCAGATCAAAGCGCATATAATCCTTCGCCGTTGAATCGAGTGCATGAGATAGTCCTTTCAAGACCCACTGCCGGTACTGGTTCCGTAGAGCCACTTCCTGCGGGGAGCCGCCTTCGCCCTGCAGCCAGGGCGCAATCCCGCTGAGCACCCGACCCAGCACTTCGAGGTACTGCACCTGAATCCGTTGTTCCGGGTTGTCGGCCCGTTTGGCAACTACCTTTGGCATCATGATCCGGAGGCTGTCCTGTGCCAGGCTGTACACCACCGGCCGAACCATCCGGTCCATTTCGGCCAGCCAGAACTGGCGGTCGCTAACCAGCGACGTTACGCTGGCCGACTTTTTGGCGGTTTTCTTCTGGGCGTAACTGGCAGTACCCGTAAGCGTAATGAGCAGGCAAATCAGGAAACACGGGGCACTGAGACACTTCATTTCTTGCTAATTTCTGTTTTGTTAAATACCGATTGACGGTTAGCCATAAAATCCATAGCCAGCTGTTGATTTATCCGGTCGACTTACCCCGACCAGGATCTTTTGTTGACTTCGGCTAGGCTTTCCGAGTGCTCCTTTCGCAGGCTCTTCCTAGGGAAAGATGAGCGGCATTGCCGTTTACTGTCTGGGCAGGGACGTTCCACCGGGGCCATTGCCCCTTCAAATGGTAACAACTGCCCCGGATTCTGGTTAGTCCTGTACGGCGACACCGTTACGTCGCGGATAAGACATTGCCCTTGTCCTGCAAATAACTCATCGTTTATGGATGCTAAAAACGTCAAGACTTTCTTTAGCAATAGCTGGATTGTAATCCGGGATGCCTTCAATGGGTTTCTGGACGATCGCTGCCTGAAATTAAGCGCGGCCCTGGCCTATTATACTGTGTTTTCGCTGGCTCCGCTGTTAGTGCTGGTCATGTCGCTGCTGAGCATCTTTCTGGGCGAGGAAGCTATTCAGGGCCAGGTTTTTGGCCAGATCAATGGTCTGATCGGCAATGAAGCGGCCAAACAGCTTCAGGACATGATCAAGAACGTGAAGCTGTCGAACGAAACCAACACGGCCTTAATCATTAGTATTCTTACCCTGTTGCTCGGTGCGACCAGCATTTTCGTGGAGATTCAGGACTCCGTTAACTTAATCTGGCGCGTCAAAGCCAAACCCAAGCGGGGCTGGCTCAAAATCATCAAAGATCGGCTGCTATCCTCTTCGCTGGTTGTCAGCTTAGGGTTTCTGCTCCTGGTTTCGCTGTTAATTAACGGCTTGATTCTTGCCCTGAGCGACGTACTGACGCGTTTCCTGCCCCAGATAGGCGTTGTGTTGGTTAGCGGGTTAAACTTTGCCATCAGTACACTGGTCGTTACGGTGCTCTTTGGTGTCATCTTCAAGGTGTTGCCTGATGCCAAGATTGCCTGGAAGGATGTTCGCTGGGGCGCTTTCTTTACGGCCCTGCTCTTCATGCTGGGGCGCTACCTGATTGGACTGTACATTGAGACCACCAGTACAAGCTCGACCTATGGCGCGGCCGGTTCGCTGATCGTCATTCTGACCTGGGTGTACTATACGGCTGCCATCCTGTATTTCGGAGCTGAGTTTACGCTGGCCTACGCCAACCATTTCGGGGTAAAGATTGAACCGGCGGATTATGCCGTGTATGTCGAACAAACTGAACGCGAGCGCGAAGTGGCCACCATCCCTACCGAACAGAAAGTAGAAGAAAGCAAAAAATAGTAGCCTCACAGGCCTTTCCGAAAAAAGAACAAAGCCCATGGATTCTGGTTAGTCGGAGAGATATACCATCCGATTCAGATTGTTTATGGCCGTTATTGGTGAGTTAATTCGAAAGGCAATTGATGTTTATGGCTTCATTACGTCGGACCCGGACCCGGCTCAGGCCCAGCGCGAAGTATTACAGAATCTACTGACGAAAGCAAAGCTGACGGCTTTTGGCAAAAAACACAACTTTAGTGAAATCCTGGCCAGCGCCGATCCGGTCAAGGCGTTCCAGCAGGTAGTTCCGGTCCATGACTACGATAAACTCTACAACGACTGGTGGCATTACCTGCTGGAAGGTCACCAGAACGTTACGTGGCCGGGCGGCCAGCAGTATTTTGCTCTGAGCAGCGGCACTACCAGTAACAGCAAATCGATTCCCGTCACGGACGATATGCTGGACGCCATCCGCAAATCGGGTTTGCAGCAGGTGGCGAGCCTGAAAAACTTCGATCTGCCCGCCGATTTCTTCGAAAAGCAGATCCTGATGCTCGGAAGCAGCGTCAGCCTCATTCAGAAAGACGACCATGAGGAAGGCGAGATCAGCGGCATCAGCGCGGCCAATCTGCCCACCTGGTTCCGAAGCTTTTACAAGCCGGGAGTTGAGATTGCTGCTATCAAAGACTGGGACGAAAAGGTGCGCCGGATTGCCGAAGAAGCACCCAGTTGGGACATTGGCAGCCTAAGCGGGATTCCGTCGTGGATCGAGATGATGCTCAAGGAAGTCATTGCCCACAACAAGCTCAATACCATCCACGACATCTGGCCAAACCTACAGGTATATACCACGGGCGGAGTGGCCTTCGAACCTTACCGGAAAAGCTTTGAAAAGCTTCTCGCCAGACCCTTAACCTATATCGACACCTACCTGACTTCAGAGGGCTATCTGGCCACGCAGAAACGGCCCGATACGTCGTCGATGGCGCTGATTCTGGATAATGGAATCTTCTTCGAGTTTGTCCCCTTCACCGACGAGAACATGGATGAAGACGGCCGGGTTAAACAGGACGCTAAAGTTCTTACGCTGGAAGAAGCCGAAGAAAACCAAGATTACGTGCTCCTGATTTCGACCGTTTCGGGCACCTGGCGGTATATGATCGGCGATACGGTCATGCTTACCGATAAGCAGCGCTCCGAGATAAAAATCACCGGCCGGACCAAGCATTTCCTGAACGTAGTTGGCGAACAGTTGTCTGTCTATCAGATGAATCAGGCCATGCAGAAAATGCAGAAACAGTTCGATATTGAGATTCAGGAGTTTGTCGTTTCGGCCATTCGTAAAGACGGCGAGTACATCAATAAATGGATGATCGGTGCCGATAAACAGGTAGATGGTCAGCCGTTTGCCGCTTCGCTGGATAGTGAACTGTGCGAAACCAACAAGAATTATAAAGTAGCCCGGAGCAAATCTTTGAAAGGGGTGGAGGCCGAGGTTATTCCGGTTGAACGCTTTTATCGCTGGAGCGAGGAGTATAAAAAGCTGGGCGGCCAGACCAAGATTCCGCGGGTGATGAAGGAAGACGATTTCCTCGAATTTGAACAGTACGTCAAAAGCCTGTCATAGGGCCGCTTTCTGCTGGGCCAGCTTTTCTTCTTCCAGCTTTTTCACCTGCTCAACAATCTCGTCCGGCGATACGTACAGCCGGGCGATTTTGTCTTTATAGGCCTGCGGCAGTTCGGCATGATCCAGAATGAATCGTTTTGTGGCGACGATGTAGTTGCCAAGGCCGTGATCAACCGCATACTGATCGGCAATCCGCTCGGCTTTTTTTACGTACTCCGGCGAAAACACGTAGGAAACGCCAAAACCAATCATGCCGAAACTGCTTTTCTGCTCATAGTCCATAATATGCCCCAGTTCATGCCCAATCCAGCCGATCATGATCTCGTCGGGAAGCTGATGGATAGGTACCGCCGAATGGGTCAGTTTGAACAACGCACTGATATTGATCCGGTAGGCCCGGCTTTGGCGACGGCCCACGAGTGACCGAAATACCGGCTGAGCCTGCATGACCGATGACTTTATTTTACGTTTGAAGACAAACCGAATGGTCGTGTTCTTTAACTGCGGATAGAACGCCAGGGCGGTCAGAACGTTTTTTTCAATTACCGCCGGTATTACTTTGTTAGTTCTGAACTCGGCAAGTTCGGGCGGAATATGGCTGTGCTCAGCACTGAGTCGGGATGTCAGCATAAGTAGCAGGAACGCCCACATGAGTCTGGGTATAGTTTAAACGCGTTAACGGAAGGTTAGTTCTGACCCGGTAACGAATATACACCCGAATGCGGACAGGTCTATTTGTCCCACCCCAGTTGAAAACGCGTTCCCACCTGTAACTGGCCCCACTTAGAATCAGCCGAGCGTAGTTGCAGGGTATCTGTTTCCAGCACCCACTGCTGATCGGCTTCGTCGAACCAGACCCGGTTGATCCGTTCGTTCTGCCGGTCTTGCCCGGCCTTACGTACCGGGGTCTGGTCGGATTGAATTTGCCCCTGCCGGAGCCGGACAACCCGGTCGGCCAGCGCCTGCACTTCGGCTTCGTGGTGGCTGACCAGAACCGTCGTCGTTCCCCAGGCGCGGTGCAGTTCCAGCAGCACCTGCCGCAACTGTCGGGCGGCTTCGTCGTCCAGAGCGGCAAAAGGTTCATCCAGGAGCAGGAGCCGGGGCCGACGAACCAGCGCACGGGCCAGAGCTACCCGCTGCTGCTGCCCCCCCGAAAGCAGCACCGGTTTCTGGTGCATGAACGGCCCCAGACCGGTAGCTTCAATGAGTTCGCTGGCCAGAGCCTGCTGCCCTTTTGGGGTAACAAACAGGATATTCTCCCAAACGGTCAGGTTGGGAAACAGAGCCGCATCCTGAAAGATATACCCCACCGAACGCTGCTGGGGGCGCTGGTTAATGCCCTGACCTGTATCCAGCCATACGACGTCGTCTACCGTAATCCGGCCCCGGCTGGGTGTTTCCAGCCCGGCCAGCAGCCGCAGCAGCGTCGTCTTGCCCGAACCCGACGCACCGACCAGGGCCGTCAGGCTTCCTGTCGCCAGTGTTATCTGCACGTGCAGCGTTCCGGCCCCTTCGGCAAACAGGCGGGCAAGGGTCAGATCGGCCGAAATCATACCGTAACGCGTTTGTTGATGCTATAGACGAGCAGTAGAATAACGAACGACAGAGCCAGCAGCAGGGCGGCATAGGCATGGGCCGTGTCAAAATGCAGCAGCTCAACTTCGTCGTAAATGGCAATCGAAGCGACCCGCGTTTGCCCCGGCAGGTTACCACCGATCATCAAAACCAGCCCGAACTCACCGATGGTGTGCGCAAACGATAACACGATCCCCGTCAGCAGGGCCGGTTTGCAGTTGGGCAGCAGCACCCGCCAGAGCGTCCGGACGGGCGATTGCCCCAGCGTATAGGCGGCTTCCCGCCAGGACACGGGCAGATTTTCCAGCCCCGCCTGAATGGGATGCACCATAAACGGCAGGCTATACAGCAGCGACGCCACGACCAGTCCTTCGAATGAAAAGACGAGCTGCAGATCAAAGGTTTGCAGCAGCCACGCCCCTAACCGACTGGTTGGGCTGAAGGCCAGCAGCAGGTAAAACCCCACGACCGAAGGCGGCAGCACCAGCGGCAGACTAACCAGCGCTTCGACGATAGGCTTGAGCCGAAATCGACTGAGCGCCAGCCAGCTGGCCAGTGGTATGCCAA
Source organism: Spirosoma taeanense (assembly GCF_013127955.1). Lineage (NCBI taxonomy): Bacteria > Pseudomonadati > Bacteroidota > Cytophagia > Cytophagales > Cytophagaceae > Spirosoma > Spirosoma taeanense. Next base: position 1,640,327 of record NZ_CP053435.1, on the reverse strand, counting down.
TAAGGAGCAGTAATACGGTTGTGACGCTGGCCAGTTGCAGAGTGAGCCAGATGGGTTCCCAGTCGATGGGCATAACTCAGAATAGACGATTAAGAGGTGGGTGCACGATACCCATATTGCTGCAAAATACGCCGGGCGGCCGGACTCCGCAAAAACTGCATGAACTGTCCGGCGGCTTTGGCCTGGTTCGTTCGTTTCAACACAACGACGCCCTGGGCAATGGGCGTGTACCCCGGTAGTGGCAGGTCAATCCAGTGGCCGCGCCCTTTCAGGCTGGGGTCCTGCACGACCGATTTGGCCGTAATCCCGACCTCGGCGGCACCCGACAGCACGTACCGGTTCACCTGAGAAATGCTTTCACCGTAAACCAGCCGGGGTTTTACCGGGTCCAGCAGTTTCCGGTATTTCAGCAGCGAAACGGCGGCTTCGCCATAGGGAGCGGTGGCAGGATTGGCAATGGCGATATGCCGAACGGCTGGGTTTTGCAGAACGCTCAAATCCGCCGAAAGCGGCAGGTTGCCCAGCGTCCAGAGCACCAGCGAACCATAGGCATAGATAACCGGAGCGGTTGTGGTCAGGTTTTGCTGGTGCAGCGTACGGGGATAATCCATATCCGCCGATAAAAACACGTCGTAGGGCGCCCCCTGCTGAATCTGCGTCGTGAGTTTACCGGAGGAGCTGACAATGGACTCGATTCTGATGCCCGTCTGTTTCTGGAAAGCCGCCTTCAGCGATTCCATGACAAATTGGGCATTGGCCGCCACGGCTACCCGAAGCGACTGCGCCTGTAAGCTGCTTGTCCAGAGTAAAAGAAAAAAAAGAATCGTTTTGGTCATGGTAATTCAGAGTGGACAGAACCTCAGGCAGGGCTTATTCAGCGATTCGCACCTCAATAGCTTTCACTACCCGAACCCAGCGGGTGGGCTTTTTCTCGCCGGGCACGATAACCCGATACGGCCCCGTGCCCGCCGGTAAGGCAGTCCCATCAACGCTGTCGGCCAGAAGAATAGTTCGGGTGGCAAACGCCGGATCAAGTTCCGGCAGCGCAAACACCACTTCATAACCATCGGCGGCTTTAACCACGGCATATTTGGTCAGGTGTTTACCCCGCAGTTCGCTGCCCGTACTGATGCCCGCCTGCTTCAGCAACTCAATCACCGGAACTCCCGAGTAACGGTGCTCCTTGCCATCACGGTCCGGGCTGGTTACGTCCGTATGCGGCATGGCTTTCAGCTCAGCAGCCTGTAGCGTGAGCGGTTTGGTTACTTCGCCAGAAACGGTCAGTGTCTGAGCGTAGACTTTACTCACCATCAGTAGCAGGCCCAAAAGAAATACGACGGGTCGGTTCATTATAGCTTGATTAGACGATGCGAGCCTGCACCATAAAGAACAGCTCGGCCAGAGCAGGCGTTATTTTCATTCAAATATAACGAACCTACTGAAATAGCCATACCATCTGTTGCAAAGCAGTATTCAGACATGTTATTCATTACTGCTGTTTGCTTAACGGCTCGAAACACCGACTATTCAGGCGCAACGTAAACATATTCATCCTCAGGAGCTTTAGTTCGTTTGCTCACGGGATACGTTTGCTGCGTTAACTAAAAACCCTTCCACACCATGCATGCAACTTACGCCTTCCCAAAGCCGCGCGGCTTCATCGGCTGCTTGCTGTTCGCCAGTATCAGCCTGGCTTCGCCATCGCTGTCTGCCCAGACCTTCATCGGTCGGGATTACCTCGCTGAATTTCCCATCGACTTTCAGGCGTTTGTCTTTCCGGCTCAGAAAAAGTCAGTCATCAACATCCGCATTGAAAACCGGTCGTCCAGAACCGTACGGATTCGGCTTATAAATGAAGAGCAAAAGGCGGTGTACGACGAGTATGCATCAGGACCCGAGTTCGCGGGTCGGTTCGACGTGTCAGCACTTCCATACGGGACTTATACCGTTGAGCTTAGTACGTCGTCCCTTCAGCACCGGCAGGAATTTCAGATTATGCCGCGGCAAACCGAACGTGTTGTGCTGCTGACCCGGCCAGCCGAGCAAAAAAGCTTGCTTGCCAGGCAATGATCAGTACGCCGATAGATTTCCGAATAGTCGGCCGACCATTTGGGAGTCTATCGGCACATAGTGAAACAGACGTCTAGACATACGGCCGGACAGAGCTATCAAAGCGGCCTCTCAATAAGCTGAAGGTGCAGGTTAGACCTGCACTTACCAGGACGTCGGCAGGAAGGTGCTGACATTGGTACCGCTTTTCTCAAACCGCACAACCAGGTTGGGTTGTCCATTGCTTCCCCGGTTGACCTCGTAGTAATACGTCTGCGCAGTGAGCTCCGATCGGTTCATTTTCCGGTCGATGTTTTTCCGCGGAAAGCATGAGTAAAAGCCCCGGTAGGTACCCTCGGTGGGCGTAGTCGTGAACGACCCGTCGGCTTCGTTGAAATCCACCCGGCCTTTTTCATACGTAAAGGCTTCGGTCCGGCAGTTCGCGTAGTCGCGGGTGGAAGCCACAAAATACTTCTCGTAGGTTCCATTGGCTTTGAAATCGAAAACGACGGCCAGCTCGAATGGTTTTCCCTGGTACGCGCCGTCATACGACCAGAAGTCGGCCATTGAGAAGGAGCCATACATCCATTTGCCTACCGCTTCCGGAGCCATGTGGCCACCCGGCACGATATCCGGATCTTTTTTACAGCTTACGCTGAAGGCCGCTACAAAGAGCAGCGCGAGCACGGGAATGCAGAACCATAACTTTTTCATTGGTTTAGAAGAGGACGGTACGTCGTCGCGTTTGTGTTGTTTACGGCTCAAAATTGGCCGACCGCCCGCTCCTGCTCAATGATTGACCGGTTGAAACGGAAAAAGCCGCCTGTGAAGCGGCTTAGGGAAGTGTTCGGTTTGTACGCGCGTTATTTTGTGCCGGCAATCAGTGGTAACGTCACCACAAACTGGCCATCCGCTTCCCGGATGGTCGGAACCGGGTAGCCCAGCATCTGGTACTTGGCCATGATGTTTGTTAGTCCTACTCCGTTGCTTAAAACCCGAACCGACTTCTTCTGCAACGAATTGCACACCGACAGATGAGCCTGACCGTCGGTCCCGATCTTAATCCGGAGTGGTTGATCGGGTAAGACAATATTGTGTTTAACGGCGTTCTCGACCAGTAGCTGTAAGGTCAGGGGCGGCAGTTGGTAACGGCCAAATCGCTCCTCGACGGATACCACCAGATCCAGACCGTTCCCATGTCGGGTTTTGAGCAGGTGATAATACGAACGGATAAAATCCAGCTCCGTGTCGAGGTCCGTCAGGTTCTGCTCATTGGCACGCAGCACATACCGGTACACCGAACTCAGTTCTTCAGCATAGACCTCAGCCTGTTGCGGATTCTCGCCAATGAGTGAGATAAGCGAGTTGAGACTATTAAAAAGAAAGTGCGGGTTTACCTGCTGCTTCAGGACGTCTAGTTGCTGCTGCATGTGCAACTGCTTCAGCTCATACTCCCGCGCTACGCTCTCCTGCCACTTACGATACGAATAAATGGCTTCCGAAATCCCGACCGATACGATATTACAGATGAAACCAATGAACAATACCAGACGAAACTTATCCGCGTCGAACTGATAGCCAGGTATGCGAAGCAGATCGTATAGCCAGAAAATAGAACACACCAGCACAACCATCAGGGCCACATAAGCGACCAGGCAGTAAACAAGCCGCTGGATGAGCTGATTGTGTTCCCTGTACCGGTAACGCATGTATTTCATCCAGGCATCGTCGCCCCAGGCAAAGAGGACATACAGCACCGTGGACCCTAGCGTAACTGGTACAAACACCGTTATATCCCTAAAATAAGACGATTCAAGAATCAGATAATTAGCTAGAAATACCGCTGGGTAGCTCACTACCATGACGAAAACATCATACCTATCCAGCGTAAACCATTCTTTCATATGCCCGCAGATTAGCGTATGTGAATATACTCAGCGAACCTAATAGATTAATCAGGAACTATAGATAAGCTGCATGGCCTGCAGATCGCACTAAGGCCATCCAGCGCTCACCAATTAACTGCTGTTTGCCCATTCTGCCCTTCATTAACAACCAGTTGCAAAAACGGAATTTAGTCTGACCGACTGTCCAACTTAAGAATAACGAATACAGCAAAACCCGGATTCTCAGCTCAAAACGATGGGTTGAGAATCCGGGTTTTATAATCTGACTATCAAACTAGGATAATCTACGTCAGCACCTTCCGGCATATTTCCAGGCACTTCTTCACTTCGGCAACGGAGCTGGAGCCGGCGGGTACCTGGTATTCCAGTTCGACCGTAGCCGGGAAGGTGTATTTCTGCTCACGCATCAGGTTCAAGACCTCGGTTAGGGGCGTATCGCCCTGCCCCCACGGCAGATTGCCCTTGCCGTGCGCCGGGTTCTGGCGGTCTTTGATGTGCATGCTGGCAATGCGATTGTGCTTCTGCCGGATTAATCCCAGCGGATCGGGCTGACCGGCGGCTATGTAGTGGCCTAAGTCAAAGTTCATCGCGTTACCCGGCGACTGCGCGAGCGCCGTATCCCAAAAGGTGGGCGTTTGCTGCTCATGGCCGTGATAGCCCACGCGCAGGCCGTGTTTCTGGGCCATTTGCCCCAATTTCAGCGTATGCGCATCGTTAGCCGGGTGCTCAAGCGTTACCTGGTTCGCGCCCAGGGCTTTGGCAGCCCGCATGCCGTAGTCAATATCCGCGTCGGTGCTTTGCATCCCAAACGCATCGGGCTTGAATCCATAGATCGAAACGCCCGCCTGGTTGTACATTTTCCGAACCTGTTCAAACTTGGCCATAGGCGCCGAAAGCCGCCACCTGGACACTTCCGCCCGATATGCTTTCATCTGCGCTTCGGCTTCGGCCAGGGTTTTCTGTTCGTCTTCGGTCAGCGCCTGATTCTCGCGTCGCTTTCGCATCAACGGAAACACCGACCGCATGTCGACCGTGCTCTTTGGCGCACCCGCAAACGACTCGGCGGGACCGCCCATCAACTCAATGGCGCTGATGCCGCTGTCCAGTACGTACTGTAAAGTAGCCTCGGCGCTTTGGTCGGGCATATCCCGGAACGAATACGTAATGACTCCGATCTGGACACCATTGAACATGGAGTTAGGCTTGTTCAGGTTCCGGATAATGGCGGGAGCGCCAAACAGTTTGTTGGTGCCGATAACGGCACTGGCGGCCAGAGCAGTTGATGCGCCCAGAAACTGACGACGGGTCTGTTGTTCTTTCATAGTTTTAGTTGTTAGGGTTTAGGCTGTAACCCGTGTAGCTACGGGCCCGGTTAATTCTGTGCAAAAACTTTCAACTGCCGCATGGACCACGGAATGGCTTCGCCATCGCTGGCCAGGCTTTCGTTGAGCCGTATCTTCATAAACCGGGATTTTGGCGCATTAATCGAGACGATATTGTCGCCCTCTACGCCTTTTACGTCGGCCATGACCGCCTGCCAGTGCTGGCCGTCCGGCGACACCTCGATAGTGTAGGCTCGCGGATAAGCCTGAATAAAGGGCGGGGGTACGTTTGGCTTGTTAGGATCACGTCGCCAGCCGGGCTTGATCGACTGCGGAGCCGTAAAATGCAGTTCGGCCACGTTCACTTCCTGCGGAAATTCGATCTGGTACCACATGCCCTTTTCCTGACGGCCGCCCGTCGACCAGCCTTCGTACGTAAAGGCGCTCGCGGGCGACGCATTGCCCCCGATCCGGGTTGAATTCGTGTGGCTGGCGGTCACTTTCAGGGTTTGCGGCTGCACCTCAAACGGGGTCAGCTTCGCCAGTTGGGTGTACTGATATGGTCCCTTCTGGGCTGCCGTTTTCTGACGAACTTTGGCGACCTGTTGCGGAGAAACCAGCGATGCATCGTTCGACAACCCGTTCCGAATGTACGAAAGCACGTCGGCCACCCACTCGTCTGACTGTTCTTTCATACTGGCCATCAGGCCACCCGCGTAGGTCTTGCCCTCAATGGCACCTTCCAGCCCGTGCAGCACTACGCGGATGGCATACTCCGGATGCGCCTGTATGTGCTGCGAACCTGCCAGCGCCGGAGCCAGCAGCCGACCATCGCCGGCGGGGGTACCCATACCATTGTTGCCGTGGCATTGCGAACACAGCTCGTTATAAATCAACGTGCCACGCTCTACCATTGCTTTTTGACTGGCCGCCAGTTCGGGGGCGCCAAAAGGCCCCATGTTCCGCGACTTGGGCGGGGTGAGAATCTGTTCACCCACCAGTTTGACACCCGCAGCCTTATTGCTGGCCATCGCGGTTTTGATCCCCGTTTCCATGTCGGGCAGCTTCAGCACCTTAGCCGACAGCATGGCCTGAATCTGTACATCGGTATCTGAATCAGCGAAGGCCCGGTTATAATCAGCCTCCAGCGTTTTGTCGCCGGCTTTATACAGCGTTTCGCCCGCCCGGAGCGCCTGTATACGCAGGCGCGGGTTAGCGTCTTTCAGCAGTTTCTGAACAACATCCACTTTTAACGCGCCCAGTCCTTCGAGTGTCCATAAGGCGTGCATCCGGGCAGGCAGGTTTTGACTGGTGAGCGCCAGGGCGGTTAGCTGCGGCACTACTGACAGGTCTTTACGCTGCACCATCACCTGCTGAGCCGCATCGCGCCACCAGCCATTGGGGTGTTCGAGGTGTTTAACCAGAGCGGCCGTTTTATCGCTGTACATAGTCGGCCGCGTTTTGTTACGCTCCTTCCCCTCGTAGGTAATCCGCCAGATTCGGCCTAGTCCCACGACTTTGTCCAACTGATACTGCTCGATTTTGGTCCGCAGATATGTTCCTTTCTGCGTCCACTGTCCTTCCTGAATGATTCCGTGGTACATATCCGTGATATACATCGTACCATCCGGGGCCGTTGTCATATCGACGGGGCGGAACAGCGGATCGGTCGAGCGCAGAAACTCGGCCTGCTTGTCCTGATAGACGTTGTGCAGCGTCGTGAGTCCATCCGTAACGACGGGATTGATCTGGCGGACAATCCGGGCTACGGGTTCACCGTAAAAATACTGGCCTTTCAGGTCGGCGGGCAGCCGATCACCACGATAGACGTCATTCCCGGCCGCACCCGTCACCCGTTTCAGCGAGCCATCGGGCTGGCGAACTTCGTCCATGCCGCCCTGCATATCCGCAAGTTTCACCGGAGCGCCCCACGGCACGTCGAAGCCCTGCGCAAACTCGTTCGGCACTTCGAAATTGCCGTAGTGAATCGGGAACTGGAAGTAAGATGGCAGGCCACTGGCTCCGCCCTGGAACCATAGTTTACCGTCGTCGTCGTGCGTAACGCCCCACTGCGCCCGGTTGAAGCCAGTTTTTTCGCGGATGATTCCGTTGGGCGTTTCCCGAATCCGGAACGCATTGACAGTGCTGTAGAGCCAGTTATCCATGCCCCAGTACATGAACGCCTGCTGGTGTTCTACGTTACCCGACCGGCCATACTTGTTGGTAAAAAACTCTTTCTTGTCGGCCTTACCGTCGCCGTTGGTATCGGTGTATTTATAGACATTGTCGGCATCTGACTCCATGGTCAGAATACAGTCTTTTCCGTAGGGCAGCACAAACCGCGGGAAGACCAGGTTGTCGACAAACGTAGTGCCGGTTTCGTAGACGCCATCGTTGTTTTTATCCTCCCAGCGCGAAATCCGGCTCGTTGGATTCAACTCATCTTTCGAGTCGGCGTTGAGCATATAGGTACGAAGTTCCAGCACGTACATCCGTCCGTTGGCATCGAACGAGATGGCTGCGGGCTGCTCAATAGCCGGCTCGGTCAGAATGGGCTCAATTTTGTAGCCGGGTGGCAGCAGAAACCGTTTGGCTTCTTCGGCGGGCGTTAACGGCTGCACGGGCGCTTTCGGCTCCAGATCAATATCTTTCCAATCCGGGTCATCGGGATTGGCGCCCTCAGGCAGAGTAAGCCGGGGAAGGGTATCGGCCGCGAAATGCTGCTGTAACCGAATTTGCTGGACGGGGTCGGCCCCCATGAACGCCAGCAACGAAACCGCGCCCAGGGCGACGGTCAACTGAACTGCATTGAAATGTTTCATTATACCATCAGAACCGACTAACCCTTAGGCTTTTTATTCGTAACCACCTAATAATCTCTTAAGCACTTAGTCAGACTTTTTTACTGAGATACTCCTCCACCTGACGGTATTCGCCATTCGTCAAAGCAATATCTTTTCAGCAGAAAGTACAAATAGGCTCGACTATTAGCTTAGAAATACCGACAGACTGACGGTTTAAATCGATGGTTGGCTCTGATGGATGGGCTCTGCTGGAGGCAATTACCTGATTACTTCACTAAATACGAATCCCAGATATCGCTGGGCGTGTTTGCTTCTTTCATCTGGGCCATATAGATGGATTCGCCATTGCAGCGCAGATTGATCATCCCAAAAATGATCTTCTCTTTGGAAACCGAACGGGCCAGTTCCGTCGAAAACACCAGCGGACGTTCGCCTTTGCTGTATCGTCCGGCGCAGCCGATGGCGTCGGCCCGGGGGTGCGAATACGTTTCATTGTCGCCCGATGAAATTACCGTTGCGTAGGGGTTCACGGCGGCCATGAAGGGAACCGTAAACTCGGAAGCGCCGTGGTGGCAACTTTTAGCAACGTCGACCTCTAGAATACCAGGCTGGTCCTTATATGTATCGAGCAGATAGTCCTCGGAATCCGTGTTCAGGTCACCACCAAACAGAAAGGTGCATGTCCCGAAGGTGATTTTGAGCACCAGACTGTGGCCATTGACCGTATGCGATTCGTCTTTGAAGTACGGAAAATCGTCGAGGTCGGTGCAGACGGGGCCCAGCACCTGTATCTGGAACGGCTTGCCATCCACCACCGTATCGGGGATGATATCTCCTCGACGTAAGCGCTTGACGGCCTGTAGCCGCTGCTGGCTACGCGCATTTTTGAGGGCAAATACGAACCGCGTAAACTCGTCCTGCAGAAAGCCTTCTTCCTGCAGGGCCAGCATGTCGTCGAGCGTATTAAAGCAGGTTTTCAGAAACTCTTTGCCGCCTTCCTTGCGCGTTTCGCCCAGGGTCGTGTTGTATTTATCGGGCCGGTCTTTCCCCACAAATTTGCCGATGCCGTTATGATACACCGTGCCAAAGGTGAAGTTTACGTTCTCCAGCACGTCAATCAGACCCGAGTAATGATCTGAATCGAAGTGACTGATATAGATCGCGTCAATATGGACTTTCTGGTTGACGCGCAGCAGGTAGGTGTACTGCCAGTGCGTCAGGTAATTCTTCATGTTCGCGCCCGGTCCCCCATCAATCAGAATCCGAAACGGCCCGACCTCCAGCAGCGACCCGTCCCCCTGCCCTACGTCCAGATAGAATACTTTCAGCCCCATCTGGTCGGTAGTGTCGCTTTTTCGGATCCATCCATCAGGACCAGCCGTGATGGCAAAGTAATAGTCACCCTCCTCGAACGTAATCTTGAGATAGGTACCCATCAGCACCCGATTGACCGCGCGGGTTTTGCGGGCACGAGTCGTTTCGTCGAAGCCGTAGATACGGGCCTCGTTGGTTTTTACGTATTTGACCAGATCAACGGGAGTCATATAGCGCGGAGGTTAGCTTACCCGAATGTATGGCTTCCCTCCACTGCAATTGGATTCCGTTTAGCAAACGGCAACCAATTAGCGAGATTGACTCGCCTGCCGCAGCCGTCCGTCAAAACGGGCTAATTGCACCAGACTGACTATAACATGCGTCCTTCTTTTACGTATTCCCGCTCAATCGCCGTGAGCAGGTTGTTCAGGGTAATAGTACGGGTGTTCAAAGCCAGCGTCTGAAGGCAGCAGTAGTGCACTATGTTGATGATGCTGGAACCCGTGAGGTCGTATTTTTCGGCTATTTTCACCAGTTGAATGGCCTCGTCCAGCTCGACCTGCTTCGGAAAGGCTTTCTGCCAGAGTTGCAGCCGCTCCTGAACCGCCGGCATGGGGAAATAAATCACCGACTGAAACCGACGCAGAAACGCTTCATCAATATTCTGTTTAAAATTCGAGGCCAGAATCACGATGCCCGCGTAAGCTTCCACCCGTTGCAGCAGATAGGAAGCTTCCTGATTGGCGTATTTGTCGTGGGCGTCCTTTACGTTGGTCCGTTTGCTGAACACCGCATCGGCTTCGTCGAAGAACAGAATCCAGTTTTTATTCTGGGCTTTGTCGAACAGTCCGGCCAGGTTCTTTTCTGTCTCACCGATGTATTTGGACACGATGGCCGATAGATCGACCCGAAACACGGGCCGGTTGGCGAACTTCCCCAGCAGGCTCGCCGTCAGGGTTTTGCCGGTGCCGGGGGGGCCATGAAATAAGGCCCTGTAACCCGGTTTAAGCTGCCGCTGCATGCCCCATTCATACAGCAAGACGTCGTTGTAGCTGATCCAGGTTTCGAGTTCGCGAATCTGACGCATGGTGGCCGGGCTCAGGACCAGGTCATCCCATTCCAGGCTGGTCGTCAGCAGTTCGGCCGGGAACTCGGCGCTGAACGTTTCGATGTAGCTGGTCTGATACAGCACATGCGACAGAAACTCGGCGTCGATCAGCAGTCGGCCGCTCAGGGGCGGTTCGCCGGGTTTAAGGGATTCGAGCGCCAGAACCCGGTTTTTCGCGAAGAGATGGGTTCGGCTGAACAGTTTCTGTAGCTCCACCCGCTGGTGCAGATTGTCGCCCGCCAGCACGAACAGCGCGGTTTCGCCAGTGGGCAGAATTCCCCGATGATTGATTCCTTTTACGCCCCCAAGCTCCACAAAATCGCCCCCCTGCGGCAAATATGAACTAACGCAGTTGGTAAGCAGGGCCGGACTGAGGTGGGGTACCAACGCCAGCATCAGCACCACAAACTCCTCCGCCGACAGATTATTGCTGATGACAAACGATGACAGCGCCGAAGTGACTTCGAAGGCGGGCGACGGCGGAATCTGAAACGCCGGCTTGCGGCCGAAATGCACATCGAGCCGTTCGCGAACGTAGGCTTCGAGGTAGTCCAGACCGGCCTGCAGAACCGGAACTGACGAGGCTGGATGTCGGTAGGTTGACATGAGAGAGTACGTTAATCAAAACCCGTCAGTGATGCCGGTACGGCCCAGAATCGGTTCGTAAGTGAGTGGGCCATACTGGCCAGTTCGGCGGCAACGGCTTCTGAAACATCGCCGTAGCGGATCAGAACCAGTTTATACATTTCCAGCGTCCGGTCGTCTTCGTTCAACGAGAACAGAAGAGGACAAAGGTGCAGGGTGTCGCTGGTAATGAACAGGAAATACCGATAGTAGCCCGATACGTTTTCGTCACAATGCCGCTCGCACTCAAACGTCAGCGCCGATTTCATTCGGTTGTAAATGCGGTCGTAGGCTGCCTTGGCGCGCCGGATATGGGCCGCGGTTGTACCGCCCAGATGCCGCGTCTGTAAATCCTGCCACTGCGACAGCATACCAGGCCGCTGATCATCGGTCAGCACCTGTGCGTTCCGGTTCCAGCGTTCAAACATTGCGATGGAACGCCGGGCCGGTATTGCCTGCCGGTCTGAGCAGTCGTTAAGTTCATCGCGCGGGGCCATGCTTGCCTGCACCGTTCCGGACCCGATCTCTACACAAAAATATTCGTAGGCAGCGGCATTAGTCAGTGCTTCGATGGGTGATTCCTGAGCGTAGTACCGATCGTTCCGGTACGCCCGGTCGGTTATATCGGTAACGCCGGTGAGTGTATGGGCCATTTCATGAATCAGCGTAGAAGCCTGCCACCCCGCCGACCCCTCAAAATAATTAGGGCAAAAAGCAAGGAGATTGCCCGTTACGTAGGCACCGGCCGAACTACAACTAGTATCGGTCGCCGTATGGCACTCAACCTGCAGGTCGGGACGCGTAAGGATTTCGCTGTTAATCCGGTTGAGTATCCGGCGCACCCGTCCGGCGGTTTCGGGCGTTGACGAGTGAAAATGCCGCTCCAGTGCAGCCTGAACACCGGGTTCCCGGGCGGGCGTGCTGATAAAATTATCCAGACGGCGCAATGTGCCCTGCAGCCAGGTAGTCGCCTGCCGGACGGCGGGCTCAATCTTGTGGTGCTGGTCGAGCGAACACGCGCCCGGCACGTTATCTACCGTAACCTTAACCTGGGTCTGCCGCTGAATCTGACGCTGTACTGAACCGCTCTGCTGCACCACGTGGGTTAGTTCGTGAGCCAGCAGTTTCTGCCCGTCGGTCGATCGGCTGTCGTATTTGCCGCTGTTGAAGAAGATATCCTGGCCATACGTAAAGGCATGGGCGTTGAGCTGACGGCTCAGCATCACGGCCTGACTGTCGGTATGCAGGCGCACTCCACCAAAGTCAGCCCCGAACGCGCTCTCCATCTGGTGGCGGGTCTGATCCGGTAACGCCGACCCCTGACCCCGCGCGGCTTCCAGCTGACTTTTCAGGGCAAACGAACCCGTTACAGGTGCAGCCGTTGTGGTTTCTTTACGGTGTACACTCTGCTCTTTTTCTTCCCGTTCGCATTCGGCGCATTTCCGCTGAACAGCGGACGACACAAACGTTCCGCTGTTTGGCAACGTAGTGGTCCGCCCACTCCCTACCACTTGCTCGGCTACCGCATAGGCTTCGCGTTCGGCCGCATCGCCCGGCTGGCTGATAGTCAGCCCCGAACTAATGAAAGAACCACTGGCTTTACGTCGTTCCGGCTCCAATTTTCTGGATAGCATGCTTTTCATGGCGATCAAAAACCCGTTTCGGTGAACACATACATAATCGGCTTCTCGTCCAGCATTAATTGATTAAATGATATTCCCGTAAACTGTTCGAGCCGGTCAAACATCGCGGCTTCAGCGGTACTATCTTTCCGATCAAAATCCCCTTCCTGCACCACGACCTCCCCCCCTAGCTGACTGAAATGGCCCACCCGCCGACCGTCGCGAAAGTGAGCCAGACCGTAGCTGTCGGTGCTGCCATCCAAATAAAAAACCACGCACTCAATCTCCCGGCTCAGCACCAGCAGACGGTGGTCGGCATTGGTATAGGTATCGGCGTTATAGCTATGGTCATAAGCCAGCGGCCGATTATGAACAAGCGTTACGTCTCCGATAATACCAATGGCCGTCGGCTCAAAGAAATGCGCTACAGTATCCGAAAACCGCACCCGTTCATACGTGAACCGTTTATTGATATCCAGCCGGTTCAGGGCCAGCACGGGATCACAGCCGAAATCGTGCTTCAGGTAAATACCGCCAAATTTCCAGGACATAGGTTACGGGTCGTTAAATACTATGGCGCGACAACGGCTTCTTCAATCATGTTGAACGATACTTTGTCCAGATTGGCGGCAAAAATGGCATCCAGCTTCGGGTTGGTTGAGAACTTGAGCGTCTTGATCTTATCACTCCTGAGCAGGGGATAGATTTTGGCCTGCCCAGTACTCAATGTAGCCCCCATAGACTTCAACTCGACTATATAGACCTGATTGCCTTTCACGGCCACGATATCGGCAAAAATGTGCTCGGTGCCATCGGTTAGTTTTACGTCCGTCAGGACAAAATCGAAGTCCATCTTCCGGTAAGCCTGCCCATGCACGATTTCCCACAAATCTCCGATGATGCCGTTCTTGATCGAATTGTCGATGTTCGACTTTTCAATAATGCTTTTCACCACTTTCCAGCGGGAATAGTCGACGGTGTTCCCGCTCAGCATTTTATTAGCCAGGTCAACGCCATGCGTCTTGATTACCTGCGTATAGGCGGCACTGCCCGAATCAATAAACTTCTGCGGTACGCTGATGGCGTCGCCAGCCTTTAAATTTTTCGCCACATCGTCGGGCACTTCCCAGATGAGTTTGGCTAAACTCTGGTAGCCATGTACCGGGTCGTCCATAGCCTTCGCCACCTCTCCCGCAAACGCTTTTGACTTTGCAATCGTATCAATAGCCTGCTGGTAGGTCAGTTTCCCCGTCTGGCTCTCCAGAACCGCAATCATCCGCTCAATATCGGTCTTGCCGCCCGTGCCCGCCTGCTTGATCACACTAATCCACTCGGTCTTGGTCCCGCTGACTTTCTGGGTTACGTAATAGAGATTATTGACAAACTCGGTCTGGTTGCTGAGGGCCGTCCGGAGGTCACGCAGCTCCGCCAGAGTGAAGTTTGACAGCAGTGAGTCGGTTTTAAGCAGTCCCGGATACTTAAGGATACCCTGTACTTTATCGAGGTCCGACGGGTTGGTGTGCGATACGATCTCATCGACCAGAAACTCGGCGGTTTTAAACAGGCTCTTATCGCTGCTTTCCAGTCCGCCCAGCACAACGTTCAGGTTTTTCAGCTTCAGTATCCGGCTCATGCTGTCGAGCAGATTTTCGACCCGCGAACTGCTGGTGCCGCCATGCCTGACTACGTTCTTAATGATGTTGCTAACCTGATCCGGCGGCAGTCCCATCGACACGAGCACATTGGCCATTGTGCGCATGTTCTCGGTTACGTTCAGGCCCTTCGGAAAGGCGACATCAATGCTTTTTACCGCTTTAATAGCCTCATCGAAGTTAGTTTCCAGATTTCTAATGGCCACTTCGAGCGTATCTTTTGTCGCCCGGCTCTGGTAGATCAGGTTATTGATTTTGGTAATTTCATCACCGGTTTTGCCCGACATCACTTTCGTCAATCGGGGAATCTGGTCGGGGGTGAGAGCCGGCGGAAAGCAGGGCGATGCGCATTTTTTCAGGGCCAGCACCGCCAGCGGATTGTCGGCAAGGGTTTTCCGCAGGACGTCATCTGCTACCAGCCGTTCCAGCGTGGCTTTGTCGGTCAGGGGGCCAATCCGGATCAGATCGTCCATGATCTTGCCCATCTTATCCGGATTGGCCTTCGCCACCTCATCCATGATTTTGAGGTAATCGGCCCGGCCGGGCAGGTTCACGGCGGCTTCCCAGAGAACCTTACGGGAGCGGGAATTCTGCAGCAAGGACGTTACCGCCAGGTACTCGCTCTGGAACTGCAGGGTTTCGCCCAGTGCCGAAAGCTGCTTCATCATGCGCTCCTGCGCAATACCCAGGTCGTTGGTCAGCCCCAGCACATCGCGCTGCAGGGTAACTTCCAGCGACCGCTGCACCGCTGGCGGCAGGCGTTTGGCATTCAGCGCTCCGACGAGTGAGGGCTCTATTTCGCGCAGAATGAGTTTATTCTTCAGCAGATTACTCATTTCGGCAAACTCGGGACCGTAGCGTTCCGTCAGAACAATCCCTTTCCGGAAGGTCGTATTCATGCCCTGCTGGGCCAGATGCTCGGCGAAACTCAGCGCTTTGCTGCCTGATTTGCCTTCCCATTCGGCAAAGAGGCTGGCAATTTTGGCCGGATCACCGCTGTCGAGCAGGGCCCGCTGCGCTTTCAGATCCGTCAGCAGGGTTTTTACTAAGGTCGAATTGCCGGCCAGTTTGCCGCTTTCAATTAACCGCATCACTTCCGGAAACTCACCCACGGCTTTCTTTCCCACGCCGGCATACATCCCCACCACCGTTTTCATCAGGTCTTCCGACAAACCGAGTTTTGTCAGCTTCGTAAAGGCTTTTGCCAGACCAGACTCTTTGAGGGCGTCGGCCATAAAGCGCATGGCAAATGGGCTGTCTTTCAGGAATTTCAGAATCTCCCCGTGTTTGGTGTACTGCACCCAGTCAATTTCGGTCAGCGCCTTGTTCAGCCGCTCGATGCGTCGGCTGATAGCCACCGCTTCCTTGCTGCCTTCCTTCAACGCCGATTTTTCAAGTTCGCTGGCGGCAATTTCGGCCCGGATGCCTTTCTGAGCGGTTTCAGCCAGTTCAATGCCCTGACCAATTGCTTTCATCACTTTAACAGCCTGCAGCGCATCCAGTCCTACCCCGACCAGGCTGACCACAAACCAGAAATACGACGGTTTCTCGTGCATGAGTGCCATGGCTTCCTCGTCGACAGCCGTCTCGGAAGCTTCGCGCTTCATCTTAATATCCTGGTAGGTCTGGTAAGCATCGTAAGCCCCATAGGCAATGCTGGCGCCGAGCGCTATCCAGCCGATCGGACCCGATACCAGAGCGAGCAGCCCCAGCCCGATACCCAGTGCCGCCTTGAAAACGGTACTCCAGAACCCTTTGTCCTGATGCGCTTTATAGGCGTCGGTGATGATGTTGTCCAGCACCGTTCCGTCGATAATACCCAGTTCGGCCTTGGCCTGCGCAATAACGGGCGGCATTTCCCAGAGTAATTCCACATCGCCCCGAATACGTTCGCGGGTGTTGGCGATGTTCTGCATGATACCGTCGCCGGAGGTGCGGGTACCGATGATTTCCTTTATATCGTCGCGCAGGGAGGTATCTGGTTTTTTAACGTAAGCCGGACCCTTATCCCGGACATTGAATTTGGGATTACCCAGAATCGGGAAGCGTTCGCTGTTTTCTTTCAGGTATTTGAAGGCCGTAGCTTCTTCGTCGAATAGTTTGGCGTAATACTGGTTTTTCGTTGATTTCTCCTTAACGTTGGCCTCCCAGCGCGACTTGAGAATAGCCTCATAGGCGGCCCCGTTGCAGCCCATATCGTCGCAGTATTCATTGGCCAGGACGTAATCACTGCGGGTTTTGTATTTGTTGGTATCCGCCCCGTTAGTTTCCTCGTAACTAACGCCCTGCATCAGATACGTCTCGCTGTTGGCGTAATACGTATTTAGCTGGGTGATCGTATCTTTCAGGGCTTTGATCTCATCCGGGTTCTCATAGTGCTGATACTCGACGCTGGCCTTGGCTTCGTTTCTGGACAGCATCTGAAAGGCAATCATGGCGGCATACTGCAGGAACGTCTTGACAAACTGCTCGTTCCTGGCCGTGTACTCGTCCATGCTCTTATAGCCCAGTCGCTTGAGTTCGCGGTCGCGGGCCTCGATTTTGGCCGTTAGTCTCCTGTTCAGGCTATGGAGTTGATCGTACAGACTTTGCGGAACATACTTTTCGTGCATACTAATGATGCTCTGAACAGAATCGCGCTCATCCTGAAGGGCTTTCACTTCTTTGTTAAGCTGGTACAGATCGGTTGTCGTTTGCAGCTCAAGGGCCTGATCGACGATCTGCTCGGATAACTGCTGGGCCGTAATCCCGCCGGTACTTCCTTTGGGTTTGCCCATAATCTTTTCATAGTCCTCCTTGGTGATGGCGTTGACGATATAGCCCTTCGCCACGTCATTCCGGTTTACGTCGCGGTAGTTCTGCCACTTCCAGCCACTGGCAAGCAGGTTCTCAGCCTCTTTCTGGGATAACGGCATAGCCGTCATGATGGACCGAATCAGCATAGACCGCTTGATTTCTTCGGCTTTCGAGGCATCCGTTGGAATATCGGCCTCGGTTACGGGCACCATAACGCCAATAACGTTCGCCAGGTCGTAGGAGAGATTTGTCCTGACGCGCTTTTCGAGTCTTCGGTCGAGCAGGCGAAGGGTAATCTGGCCAACCACGCCGTCGACATCTTTTCCCTCCATGCCGGAGTCAATCTGAAACTGCTCGACGGCCTTGCGCGTATCGTCACCGAAAATACCCGTTACGGTCTTTTCGGTTTGGCCTTTCGCCAGCACATAATCTTTACCTAACGAATAGTTTAGCTGCAGCAATGCCGACTGAATCAAGGAAACATAAAAGCCCCGGTCGCCTTTGCCAATCGTGAAATTGGGGCTGCTGTTGACCATGTTCAGTTGCGGCACTCCCTGAAGCAGCCGTGATTCCAGTGGAGGGGCTTTCGGATCGAAGGAGGTGTTGAGCCGATTTATCCGCTTCAGCATGTCGACGTTAAAGCCCGCTTCTGTGGCCTTCGCGTCGCCGTTCTGCTTGACGTAATTAGCCGCCACGCCCAATAAGGCATTCAGTGTGGGGCTGGTCAGAAAGCTCGGCTCAAGCATCCCCGTGATGTTTTCCTTGGGGAATTTTTCGCCGTAATACAGGTGTAATTTTTCCTGAAGTTCATAGACCCGGGTGGCGTAGGCATTCGGGTGAGAGCCGGGATAAATTTCTTCTTCCAGAAAGAGGTTAAAGAATTTATAGCCCTCATACCAGCTGTCCAGATTAGCGGTTTTGGCTACGGCATAAGCCTCTTTACCACCCATTATATCCACGTAAAAGGCCGGTTCGTCGGGTTTGGCCTTTCGCATAATGGGCCGAACGGAGCTACTACCCTGCTGAAGCGTATGGGTCAACTCATGGGCCAGCAGCCACCGGCCACTATCAGTCTGGGGCTGGTATTCGCCCCGGTTGAAGTGAATCGACTGCCCGTGCGTGAAGGCTCGTGCCCGGATCGCTTCGGACGCCTGACCCGCCTGCGAACCGCTATGAATCCGAACGCCAGACAGGTCGGCCCCGAACCGGGACTCCATAAACGACTGGGTCGTTCTGTCCATCGGCTCCCCGCCCGAACGGCTGTTCTGGAGGTAACTATCCAGCCGAAAGCCCGCTGCCGGGCCATCGCTGTTGGGTTTACGGTGTACGCCCTGCTGCTGACGCTCTTCTTCCTCGCAGTGGCTGCATTTGAGCATCAGGTGGGTAACCCCGGCCATTGGCTTGGCCTGAATAAGGTTGGGCCGTTCGTCTTCTTCCTCAAGCGGCTGCCGCATGATCGAAAAAAAGTCAGCCAGACCGCCGGACTGTTCTTTAGCCTGCACATCCGGCTTTTCTTTTTCGTCCTCCTCGCAGGCTGCGCACTTGGGCATAACCGTTACGTTATCATGTCTCTTCGGCAGAATCGGCGTATCGGTGGGATCATCGGGCGGAGTGGCACCCGTCGAAGGGCTGGTCATGCGCATAACCCGATCGGCGGTAGTGTCGGCTTCCAGTTCAAGCGCATCACCGGGCTGGCTAATGCTGAATTTAGGTTGAACAACGGGCGACACAAACGACGGCTCCACCACGGCCGATTCCGTCTGCCGACTCGGGGCAACAAACGGAGTCGAGCTGGGACGTACCGGCGCGGGCTTTCTGCCCGAATGACGTTGTTTAACCCGGTTCATGAATGATAATGATTACGGTATATCCGTTCGCAAGAGCTTACGGTCCTGCTTTTTGAAATCGGGCGACATCTGGCCCTTTGCCCCGGCGTCTTCGTAGAAAACTTCCACGCTGGTCGGGTAAGGCGACGCATAGGCATCGGCGAGGGCCATACTATACAGCTTTTTGATGGCGTCGGCTTTCTTATCGTTAGGCTTGGTGTCGGCCAGGCCCGGATTCAGGATGTTCTTGTTGTTGATGATATAGTATTGATTGCTTTTGCGAACAAGGCCTGCCACGTGGGCCGCCCGCGCTTTGTCGGCTCCGGTGGGCACAATGGCCAGGTAGCCGACTGGCTCAAAGCCCGTACTGGTAAACAACCGCATGGCGTAGGTCGCGAATACGTCGCAGTCGGCTTCGAGTCGCTGCTTCGATGGCTCTCCCGGCACCAGATGGCTGATTTTACCTTCCAGGTCGGGGTCTACATTGCGGTCGTGGGGGATGTGGTAGAAGAAAATATCGGATATGTTCCGGTACAGCTCAAACATATCCGCTGGCTTACTGGCGTAGGCTCCCTGCGCGGCTGCGGCAATGTTTGCGTTATTGGATTCCAGCCAGCTTCGTAGGGTGGGCGCGTCAAACTTGGCCGGGGGCGCAATTGTAATCTTCTGTCCTTTAGCCAGATCGATCAGGAACTGGACGTAGTACTTCTGCTTATAGGTATAGACCCACGGCATGTCGTTCTTCATCCGTTCGGTATCGTAATCAGTAGTTGATTTACCACTCGGGAGCAGTGCCTGGAGCAGTTCCGCCCCTTCGTAGCCCGGCTCAACGAAATAAGGCTGTTTCAGTACCTTGAACAGCAGATCCGGCGAGCCGATCTGACTCGCCATCAGGGCATCGGAGATTGCAACCCGAATGGCCGGGTTGAACATCAGCACCTGCGCAATCGCCTTGATGATACTATCTTTAGACCCGTACTGCTTAATCAATACGTTCAGGATGGCTTTCGTACGCGCAGCGTCGAGGCTTTTGAGCGGGCTTTTGTTACCGTCGGTCAGAGTCTGCACAATCGGGACGCTGGCAGGGTCGGCTACGCCCGTACATTGGGCCGTTACGATGGTTTCGAGGTCGGTGGCCGACGCGGCCGATGGCGTTTTCAGCACCGTTTCGAAGAGCAGCTTCTTTTTCTCATCGCTCAGCCCGCTCGACTGCGCCATGGCCTGCCCCACGAATCCGGCCTGAACCAGCGCGTCGAGAACGCCAAATCCGCGGCTGTCGGCCTGCCCCTGCACATCGGTTGACTTGCTGGTACTTTTAATCTGAAAAAGCCACCGCGCTACGACCTCCGCTTTCTCAAACTTCTTCTGCCACTCGGGCACCGCGGCCGCTTTAGCTGGTTTGGCAAGGGGCAGATACGTAGTGGGATCGAAGATCAGACTGTACACAAAATCCCAGAGATCCTGCGGGTCGCCTTTATTAACCTTCCGGGTCGCCTTCGTCGCCCACGCCTGAAAGTCTGCCTCTACGTCGGCGTCACTAACTTTCCGGTCAAGCCGGGCCGAACCACGTTGCTGCTGCGCTACGTGGGTAAGCTCGTGAGCCAGCAGTTTCTGCCCTTCAGATGACTGGGGAGCGTATTTACCCTCGGCAAAATAGATGTCGCGACCCAGCGTAAACGCATCGGCATTGAGCGCCTGGCTCAGTTCGGCGGCTCGCTGGTCGGTATGCAACCGAACGCCGGACAGGTTACTCCCAAAGCCCGACCGTAACTGATATCCCGATGCGTTTACCTGCTCAGCCACGGCGTCGGCTTCGCGTTCGTGAGCGTCGCCGGGCTGGCTGATTTCCAGTGATGGCGATGAAGCCAGTGGGCCAAAGAATGACTCAGCGGGCTGATTCAGCAGGGGCGCAACAAAGGCTGGCCCCTCCTGTGCCGAAAGGGTAGGCGATTCTTTGCGATATAACTTCACTCGCCGGGCCATTTGCTCTTTTGCTTCTCCCAAACCTTACCTCGGTATACGGTTGACGCGGTTAATCCGGTTGAGGTTGGGATTTTGAATCAGGACATTGGTTGCGTTCGGTCGGAACGGCCTGGCTACATCCGGAATCCTTTCGCTCACCTGTAGTCTGTCCAGCCGCCCCGCAAACACGGGTTTTTGCAGAATTGAAATCGTAGCATTCGACTTCGCATTGCCCGCAAACGTGAGCGTGTAACTCCCATCCTGGTTATCGACTACGTTGTTGAGCTTAGCCGACGCTGCGTTCACGTCGAAGGCGTCGGCTGCGGCCGGACCCAGGAACCGATCATAGGTGGTGACCGGCCGCATGGTTACCACCAATCGCCCATTGACAACGGCCTTATCGATCAGCGATTTGCCGGGATCAATTTGCCCCGGTTGAACATACATACTCTGCATCTCGATGCGACTGTAGGCTCCATGCAGACTGTCGTTGCCCTGCAGCCGATACACCATCTGGTATATCCCGGCTATATTCGGAACCGGATAGCTTCCTTCGTAACGGCCATTCCCCATGGACGTCAACGTAATGACCTGTTCTTTAGGCAGGAGCGCCCGCACGAAGTCGGGGTCGCGCGCGAGCAGGGTATTGTATTTTAAAATTCCAACGGCCGTCCGGTCCTGCTGGCGGGCATCGGCTCTCACTTTCAGCGGATTACGCGCCAATCGGTCGCCCACATCGTCGCCGGGCTGATAAACAGTAGCCGTAACGGTCGCATTCGTAATGGGTTTACCTCGGTCGTTGAGCTCAACCACAAACCGCTGGGTGCTACCCGCGCTGGGCTGGGCAACCTGCTGCCTGCAGCTATAGTCCAGCAAATGGTCATCGGCAATAACCGTAATGCGGTAGTTCAGGCCGTTCGTCAGAGGATTGGGCTGAGCGGTTACGTCCCACTGGCCTTCTGAGCGCAGTTTGGCCGTGATGGCCCGGGCCGTATTGAACGAAAACACCAGTATATAAGTATCCGGTGCGTTGCCTACCCAGCGGGGCACAGCTACCGAGGTCACGGTTTGTCCGTTTCGGCTCACGCGTATGTCATTCAGCACCCGGGCAAGCTGGGGAATCTCGAATCCCTTGCCCAGAGAAACTTCGATGAGCAGTTTATCGACGTTTTTATTGAGCGGAAAGTCAACAAGTTTCTGAACGTCATTACCAATAGTGCCTACGCGGGTACTGATCAGCTGTGGGCTGTTGTTTCGCAGCAAATCAATGAACGCCTGGGTGAAAACCGCGTTGATATCACCAATAACCATGCTGGTGGTGTTGGTAAAGGCGCTGCCGTTTGAGGTTAAGAGGCAGTTGCCGCCGTTTTTAGTGGCCAGGTTCTGAAGCGTCGACAGATAGGTAGGGCTGGGATTGCCGATGCCGATGGTAAACATCTTGAGGTTGCCCGACGAGCCAGGTAAAATCGGGCAGTTGGCGTTGATGGCCGTACCACCGATGTCGCAGCCATTGGTGTTCACCAGGGGCGCTACGTTTTGCTCGCCATCCGTAAACAGCAGCACATCCCTCGATCGGGCCGCGTCGGCAAGTTTGGCTTTGCCATCGTTAAGACCGGCACCCATAGCCGTACCCCCGCCCGGCGCAAGCGCATTTAAGGCAGTCTGCACGAGCGTAGCCGATCCGGGGTCGAGCGGAACCAGGCTGTTACCGAAGGTAGAAGGCGTAATGCCATTGTCGAAAAAGGTCAATCCAACGCGGTCGCCGGCCTGGGCAAAGGCCGGGTTTGAGAGTTTCAGCATAAAGTTATTGACCGCTGTTTTCAGGGCATCCCAGCGGGTGACGCCACCGCCCCCGGAGGAGGCCAGCCCCATGCTGCCCGACTTATCGAGCACAAAGGTGATATCCAGCGGTCGCCGGAAGTCGATATGATACCCACGAGCATGCCCATCAACGATCAGGCTGAAATCAAGAGCCCCGGATGGCGGTGCCGACCCATTCCAGTTAACCGTAGCGGTTGCTGCGCTCGACACGGAGCCGGTAGGCAGGGTAATGGTAAGGCCCTGACAGATATACGGATTGGTCGGTGAAGATGCACACCCCGGCACACCAATAGGCGTTGGCGCCAGAAAGTAATCCCAGGTAACGTTACCCGGCGCCCCCAGCACTCCAATGTTGATCACCTGGGGGGCACCCACAATCAGCGTGATGTTGAACGTTGGCAGATCCTGATTGAAATCGATGTCCTGATCGGCCGCCCGGACAATAGTGGCGAACAGCAGGGCCAGACAGGCTAAACGGATACGTTGAAGCAAATGCGGGGTCATGGAATTAGGCGATTTTAGTGTTAGTGATTAGTTCCAGTCAACAACGAGCAGGTCGGGCATATACGGTAGTTTTATCATCGAAAACCCCCACGGCAGCCGCCCCAGCAGGATATCGAGCGTCTTCCGTTCAACGGTTAGCCGCCAGCCGGTTTCGGTTTGAACGAGCTTGCCCTCGCGTTGCAGAAAGGCTTCACGCAGTCCATCGGGCGATACGTTACCCAGGGCGTTCCAATGCTTTATGACGGCTTCGAGCAGTTCGGTGGTTAGCTGCCGGTCGGTGTCGGTCAGCGATAGCTGGGGCGAAACCACCGTTTCGACCGGTATCCCACAGAGAAACTTGAGCAGCGGCATTTCATATTCGGGGCAGTATTCCTGACCAGTAGCCAGAAAGGCCAGCCTCTGCACGGCTCTTGCGGCTGCGGCTTCGTCGGCCCATTGCCGGTTAGTCGTCAGCAGGCTCATCTCCGAAAACAGCGTAACCAGAAACGGGTGCAGCAGAACCACGCCCGCCATCGGCACGAATAACCCTTCTTCAGCATCGACCTCTCTGCTAGCTTTTTTCACCGGCCGTGGCTGCTCAGGTGAAGGATAGGCCGGTTGACTTAGCAGGACATCCTGCTCCGTATCGTATTCGTCGGTTAGGAACGTAGTGGGTTCGCGGTCCGGCTGCGCTGGCCTGGTCTCTAAGCGATCTTCCGCTTCTTCGGAATAAGGATAAGTCTGCGTCTGATCCTCGCCATCACTCGGAGCTACCGGGCTGGGTATGTCTATGGGACCTTGTTGATCGATGCTGGAGCGACCAGCCGACGGCGTACCAGCAAGCAGTTGCGTCAGCGTCTGCACCAGTTGATTCTTCACTGTCGAACCAGGTGAAATGTGTTGTTGCGGCAACAGTGACAGCATTTGACCAAAGAACGCTCTTGCTGATTCAGCGGGTGCCGCTATCTGCTGTAACGTTCGCAGACTGTCGGCAAAAGTCATTGTGCCCTTTCTTACTGCTACGGTCAGAACCGCGCCCCAGTAGCGTTCGTGCAGGACCGTTACGGGTTGTTGGGTTAGCGAATGAGTACTTGTCAGTAACTGCCGGATGGTCTCGTCGGATACGTTCTCTTCCTCCGAAAACGCCAGCATCACCAGGGTTTCATTACTGCTGTGCCCCATGAACCGCCGAAGCTGATCTGGATTTGTAGACAGCATGCTTCTTAGTTCGCTTCTGAACGGAACGGCTGCGGGTGTTCTAAGCCATGCGTCCACCTGCGCAAAATCGCGGGTATCCATCCAGGCCGACAAAAGACCTTTTTGCAGAAAATACCGAAGCTGCTGCGCCATCTGTTCGTTCCGGTTTAGGCGATAGAATCCTGCCGCCGAGCCATTCATCGAGTCACTATTCTGCCCAAACGCCGTTTCGATTTGCCGAATTACCTGTTGGGTTAGTTCTTCCTCCAGATTTTGGGCCGACAATCGTCCGGCATCAATGATCAGCTGGTCCAGCCGGATAGTCGTGTCGGCATCGGCCAGTTGGTCGAACAGGGTTTCCAGCACGGCCGGTAGCTGGTGTCGGCAATAGGCCGAAACGCGCTCCTGCAACGCGAACGGAGGCTCCAGACCAGGGGTGTCGAGCCAGACGGTTTGGCGCTGAATAATATGTCGGTTCAGGGCAGTCATGGCTTAGGCGAGGGTTTGGCGTAGCGTGTTCAGCAGATCGATCAGTCCGGCGCGGGCGTTTCGTCCGGGCTGAGTAGCCAGTGTTCCGCCGGTAAAATGGCCCAGCCAGGACAGGTACTGCGCTTCAATGGCCTGGAACGACACAGCGTTGGCAGCCGCGGAATTGGTGTTCAGGTCCAGCCAGAAAACCGTTGGAATCAGGTGCGCGGGGCATTCCTGCTCGATAACCGCTTCGACATAGTTCCGAAAATCTTTGGCCTGGTATCGGTAAGGCAGACTTGGCTTGGGCGAATCGGCCGGGTTAGCAAAATCGCGCTCAAAACCCGACGGAAACACCAGGGTTAACTGGTGCGAATACGGGTCGGGGCCTTTCAGCGTGTTGTCGCCGGGGCGGGTTGGGCGCAGCAGCACGTGCTCAATCAGGTAGCAGCCTTCGGTGCTGTAGGTGTCGTACAGGAACGTAGCGGTTGAATTGATGAAGGCGTTAGCCTCGGCCGGACTGGCAAACGGCGTTGATCGGCGGGCGATGGCATCCCCGTTGCCGTTGGTCAGAGCGACCCGCCATTGGGCGGCTCCTGTTTGCTCGATTACATAATAACCGGGCTCGCTGCCGAAGCGAATGACTGTCCGGATGCCGTCGAACACTGTCCGTTCGGGAGCCGTCGCAAAGGTCTCTGCACTGACGAGCAGCACAGTACTGGCAGCATCTTTGAGCCGGAACGTTTGGAGTCCTGCGCCCGCGTTCTGCACCTCGAAGAAATCGGTCAGGGGCGTGGTAATTTTCCGGCGTTGCTGCTGCATCAG
This sequence comes from Spirosoma taeanense, assembly GCF_013127955.1. Taxonomy (NCBI): domain Bacteria; kingdom Pseudomonadati; phylum Bacteroidota; class Cytophagia; order Cytophagales; family Cytophagaceae; genus Spirosoma; species Spirosoma taeanense. The sequence goes on along the minus strand of NZ_CP053435.1, from coordinate 1,614,547 downwards.
GCCGGTTTTGCGGAAAATGCGTCGTTCCAGCCCCGACAGTCCGGTTAGGGCACTGCCCGACGTACCGAGCGCCCGCCCGGCTGCCGATGCGTTTACATCGTTCAGGAACGCCACCTTATAGCGGAGCAGTCGCCGGGCCGTATTGAGCCGCATTCGCTCCATAGCTTCCAGCGACTGAGCCTCCTGCAAACTCAGCGTGTATTCAATCCGGCTCAGCTCCGACAGTTCCTCGCCAAACCGCCCCAGCAGGTGTTCCAGCACCTTGTTTTTACGGAGCAGTCGGTCAGTTGCGGTTTCGGCTCCAGCCTGCAGCCGCTGCCTATAGGCATTTGTAGGGTCCTGCACAAAAGCCGCCCACTCAGCCAGCGGGTCGGTCGTTACCGGATTAAACGCCCGCAGCAACTGGTCAATCTGAGGGGTATTATAGAGCGGCTGATAGAAGTAGGTATTCGGGTTATCGGCGTCGATGCTGAAAAACGTAGCCGTATTGGCCAACTGGCTCAGGTGATTCGCCAGAATCTGTTCAAAAAACAGCAGATAGCCCCTTAGCTGCTTTTCCTGCGCTTTACGGAGCGGTGATGCACTGTCGGGCGTACCCGCTTTCAGGCCATAGACCAGCGGCAGATCGTACTGAATCGACTGATACTGAGCAATGTCGGCTTGGGTGAGCGTATCAACTGTTTGGGCGGGTGCAGGCAGCGATGCCGGTACGACAGAAGCCGCAAACGCCTGTTGCCGCTTCGCCAGTACGCCCTGCATTACCTGCTGTTTATCGTATTTGACCTCCACGCCATTCCGGAAAAACGTAATGTCGGTTTTGGTTACGCTGAGTCGGGGCTGATACTGCTCGTCGGCCAGCAGCGTCAGGCTGTTTTGCGCGTTCACGGTCGTCAGCCGGTTGCGGACGTAACTGCTCATGGAAAAATTCTCGACCGCAATGACGGCGTTGTTCCGCGTACCTTCGGGCGTTTGCAGCATCTGCTGGAGAATATCCGAGGCATAAAGCTGATGCTGCTGAGGCTCGTCTATCTTCGGCAGAAAGCCCGCGGATAGCATTGGTCCCTCGTAAATTTGCTCGATGGGCATACCCTGCATCTGTAAGGCAGCCAACGACGAAAACCGAACGACCGGGTCGATAAACAGGTCGATGGCCGAGAGCATATTGGTCAGCGTCAGCCGGGCGTCGGCATCAGCCGCCAGCTCGACCGTGGCCCGCAGCGCTATTTCCTGGATACGCACTGACTGAAACTGCAGGAAGTCTTCGGCCAGATTCCGGTTCTGACGTAAGAGGTTCCGAACGTCGTTCATCTGCTGAAAGACCATCGCTACCTGCGCCCGAAACGTTTCAATGGCCGAACCGGGCCCCGTCTGCGTAAGCCGGTTCACAATGGCCTGTTCCAGCGCCGGGCGGTCGGTGGGACTGGGCTGGGAACCCAGCCGGATCACTAGGGTCAGTTGCAGCGTCTGGCTGGTGTTGTAGCGAACCTCGACGATGGTAAAATAATCGTTCAGTTCGTCTTCCGTGAACGGAATCAATTGGAGCGGGGCTCCTCCAGCACCCGTTACCTGATTGAGCGTAGCGGGCGCGCCCCAGACCGATACAACCGCTTCGTCCCAATAGGGAAAAGCGAACTCCACAGCAAAGGCTTTGCCGTTGGCGGTTATGGTTTCCAGCACCAGACTGTCGTTGAGCGTACCGTCCTCCCACTCCACCAGAACGTTATACAGGCCCTTCACCCGGTTTTCGGCGGGTTTCAGCCGGGCATATTTCACCGTTGGCAGCGAAATGAGCAGTTTCTGAAAATCTTCGGCCGTAATAGCATTGCCGCTCAGAGCCCGGTCGGGCGCAAACAGGGACATTTTTTCGGGAGGCAGCTGTTTACCCAGCAGTTGGCTAATGGGGAGCTGTCCCCGAAACCCCAGATCCGTAATCGCGTAGCTCAGGGTTTCCAGCAACGTAATGCCAGGGTCATGGACGTTGTGGTCGGTCCAGGTATCGCTGGCCCACTGCTGAATGCAGGTTATGCCCTCTTCAACCAGCCCGGCATAATCCTGACTTTTGGCAGCGGGCTTCGCTTTCGATATAGTGACCGGGTCGCGCATGGTAAGGGGTTACTGAGACAGTTGATCAAAAGCCGTTGGTGGTGTACGTAGTCGGGTAGTCCGCAACGGGCTACTGACCAGCCAGTTGCTGCTCCAGCGACTGTACTTTACCCGCCAGTTCCTTGACCGCGTTGATCAGCACATAGACGAGGGCATTGGGGTCGAAAATCAGAATGTCCGTCGGCGTCTCCTCGGGTTTTAGCTGCGCCCTGGCCGTCGAGACCGTATAGGGCAGTATACTGGCCATTTCCTGCCCCAGAATCCCTACCTGTTCACTATTGTCAGGGGTCTGCGCCAGACCGTTATAGCGGAAGTTGACGGGGTTGATCTGAAGTACCTTAGCCAGGCCATCCGTAAAGGGGCGGATGTCTTTTTTGAGTCGGGCATCCGATGGAGCCTGCCACGGCCCACCGCCCGGCTTGATGGCATTTGCGTTGATGAACAGATCCCCGTTTACCTGGAGGGCGGCTCCGGTGCCGCTGATGTCGGTTTCGCCCCCAACAATGACCGATCCGTTTTCAATCACGCTTAGCCGCGACTGGTTACCCCCTTTCGACAGAATCAGCTTCTGGTTGGCAGGTGCGTTGACGTTGACGTTGCCGTTTGGTCCCTGCCGCAGGGCAAAATCGGTGGCGTTGGCCCGGTTGACGTGGCTCATCTGGATAAAGCCGTTCAGCGGGGCCGCGCTGTTGCCGACGGATACATTCCCAATTTTGGCCTGCTCGCCAATGGCCAGCGCCACTTCCAGCTTGGCGGTAGGCTGGGCGGCTGCGGTACCGATGCCCACATTTCCGTTGCTATAGGCAATGTTGGCCGAGCCACCCACCGACTGAAAGCCGCCCCCCGACCCTGCCCCTACGTCCTGCCAGGCGGCTCCGGTTGAGAACTGCACTTTGCCGGCGGTGAACCGTAACGTACCGGCGGCTGGCGCGGGTACATCGGGCGCATTCCCCAGCGTAACCACAAAATTGCCGCTGCCGTCTTTGCGAAAGTTGTCGTCTTTCGGATTGACGAATGAGTCCAGCAGATCCGCAAAATCGGGGCCCGAAGGTCGTTTGCCGTTGTCGAATTTAATTTTCAGATCGGCACGTGTCTGTTCCATAACTCGTTAGATTTTGTAAGTGAATCAGTTATACTGTTACGTCGAAGTCCAGGCCAATGACCATGTACCCAATGCCGCTCAGCAGGTCAATCCCGTCGCTCGTTCGTTCGCCCGGCATCAGGGGCGTAATGCGGTGCTGCCCGGCCGATACCAGAATAGCCGCCCCATCGGGCGAGAGGCTGGTGCTGTCCACGGGCTCGCCAATCACGAAATCAAGGCCGATGGTGCCGCCCGAATGCCCGCTGATGGTTGCCGGAACCGCCTGCTTGATCAAAAAATCTTTACCGATCATCATGGCACCGACGCCCCCCCTGGGCGGCCCCGGATACAGGTGATACAGGTTGAAGTCGGTGACGAAATCCACGTAGTCGCGGTTTTCAACGAAAGCCAGCAGGTCCGATTTATAGACCTTACCGCCAAACGGAATGTCGCGCCCCTCTTCATACGCCCAGGGCGACAGAAACCGTTTGATCTCCTCGTTCAGCACCCCGGCATAGTACCCGGCGTCTTTACCGGCCCGGAACGCCACTTTGAAATCCAGCAGAATCTGCTCGTAATCCGGATTACGGACCGTTACGGTCGCGAAAGCGGAGACGTACTGACGGATATAGTCTTCAATGCTTCGGAGCAGCACCGTACTGCTCCGGGGTTCGAGCGGATTCCCAACGTTTTTGTTCCGCAGATTCGGCACGACGATCAACTGCACCTGTCCCGGCTGACGATGAGGCATGCAGCGCACTTTAAACAGCTCCGGAAACGCCTGCAGCACCCGATGCTCATAGTCCCACGAACCCGACAGTCGGTTTTTATGCCGGAGCCGTTCGGCGACGCGGGTGTAATAAGCGGTATTGTCTTCTGTCGCCTGCCCGCCAAAGGACGCAAACGGCTGATCAACCCTGCGAATGGCCGTCAGGGGCGTAACCAGCTTTTTGATCGTCCCTGCCGCTACGCTTGTTACTACCTGCTTATCGTCGGCAGGAATAAATACGGCTTCAACGGCCTGCGTCTGCACCGACTGAAGGTTACTGGCTCCGTTGGCCTTACGGGCTGAGGGTACGCTGGCCCGTATCCAGTGCAGCCCGGCGGGCATGAGGGTATGTTGCTGCGTCGCATCGCGCCCGATGGCCAGCATCACTATCCCGGCTTTCTGGAAGCCCTCGGTACTTTCGGCCAGCACCGCCGACTGATCGAGGTCGATCCATCGGTCGCCGGCCAGATATCCCCAGGTCAGGTCACGGCTACTGAGCAGGTCGTCGGACGTAAGTGCAATGGCGGTGCCGTCTTCAGTCTGCAGCAGCAGGCTGATGTTGCCCGGTGGCGTAAAGTCGGACAGGCCAATAAAGCTGAATGCCGCGCCGGAAACGGGTGGTAAGACCGCTACCGATTCGGAAGGCAGTAACTGGCGATGGCCAAACGGTTCAAGAAACCAGAATAGATTAGCCGGATCATCAACCCTCGGAACAAACGTTTCTCCGGCATCGTAGTCGAGCGTCAGCGACTTAATCTGGGGCGTATAGGGCGGATTCGGCAGTACGACGGGCGGATCGGTCGGCAGAGCCCGGCTCATGGCTACGGCTTTCTGCGCATAAACAATCGGGAAAATCGTGTGCCCGAATGCCTCGAAGCCGTATTCATCGTAACGGGGGGCCGTTAGCTCGAGCCGGATAAAGCCGTTGCGCACGCGCGTATCGAAGCGGCTCAGCGGCTCGTCGAGAGTGGTGCGATGCTGACCGAAGTTCCGGAACGGGTCGCTGTTGGCAACAAAGGTGCCCTCCTGATTGTCTGGGCCGGTGAACAGGCGGTTCTTCGCCAGAAACTGCCATTGTCCCTCCGACAGAAAATATAGTACGCCTTCAAAACTGCTCACCGTAACCTGATTGCTGAAGGGTGGGAAATAACCTTCGTAATACTGGCTCAGGTCGGGCGGTAACTTATGCCAGTCGATATGCAGCTGCAGCGAGGTGAGCCGCTTAGTGAATACCTCTTCCGACCCGATATAGCAGTTGGCACCAATTCCGGGCTGCGCCCCAAACGGCGCGAATGGTCGGGCCGGATCAACCACCGACTCGTCGTTCTGCACGATCAGACTCTTTACGCCCTGCACCGATGTCCGAACCGTAACATCTCTAACCCTGAGCAACTTAAGAGTCTCATACTGACTAAACGACTGGTTGAGGGCCACTTTCAGAACGGGATACGATGTAACAAAGCCCGCGCCAAGCACACTGTCGTCGTAGGCAACAACAGCGGGTTGAGCAGCCGATAACGTAACACTGATGAAGAGCGTCGGCCGATTTTTGATTAGTTGCAGGCTTATATCGGAAACCGCGTCGGGTTCTATCCAGCCTTTCGCTCCCGACAGGTACAGCCGAAAGGCGTTGGGCAGCGCAGCAGCCGCCAGGCCCGGGTTGTTCAGCGACAGGGTCAGTGTCAGGCTGCGCGTGCCTTCGTTCAGCAGCAGCATGGGTGTCGAAAGGGCGAACCCGATGTCGGCCGGGGTCATGGTCTGCTCGCTGCCTGCCCTTTTCAGTTGAGCCGCCCCAAACGGTCGCCAGGAAGCCGGCCCCTCGAACGGTTTCCCCCGTCCATCGGCCGAGTTCGCCACCGAAGCAGCCTGAAAAAGCGTACCCTGCGTGCTGGTTTCTTCAATAAACAGGCTTTTGAGCCCGGCTACCTTGGCCTGATTTATAATGATTTCGCGGCTGGTGCTGAACCGGATCGGTTTGCCGTCCTTGTCTTTGCCTGCATCCAGCAGCGTCTTTTCAGGCAGCCGAAACCCGGTCAGGTTGCGGGCCAGTTCAAAGACAACATGGGCTTTGTCGGGTACGGCAGGTTTGGCCTTAATCCCCAGAATATCGCGGTAGTAGTAGTCAAGATGCTTTTGGGTCAGACCGTTCAGGTCCTGCTGGGCGTGTTCATATAGTTTCAGGAACGCCAGAAACAGCACCAAATGCGGGGGCAGGTTCGTCCGGCCAGCCAGTTGCTGGTGTATCTGCGCCGTACTCGCCATCTGTCCCGTAGCCGCATCGAGCAGAAACTGATCAAAAAAAGGCGTCCAGTCCCCTTCCGGCTGGTTCTGCGGGTTATAGTACCGGATTTCTTTAGCCAGTTGATACGCGTATTTCAGAAAATCGGCCAACGTGCGTTCATCGACCTTGGCAAAAGCCGGGTCCAGCGAGGGCAGCATCCGTTGCAGTTGGTTGATGCCATCGTTCCATAGAAGCTCGTTGGGTCTGAAATCCTGCGACATATCGGGTGGCTCTATTTCTCTGTCCCTTCGTTTATGTAGAACGGATAGACTAAGTTGTTACGAGTGTTGGTGCTGCGAACTACGTATTCGACCAGAATGAGCAGCCGTCCTGCCTCCTGCCGATCCTGCATGACCGCCAGTTCGGTGAGTTTGATTCTGGGCTCGTAAAGCGCAATTGCGAACTCCAGGTCTTTTTCGAGCGTAGCGACCAGTGACGTGTCGATACCTTCAAACATCAGCCGGTCGAGGCTCATGCCGTAGCCGGGACGCATGATCCGTTCGCCAATCCGGGTACCCAGCAGGATTTCCAGACTGCCCCGAATGTCGTCTTCACCTTCGGTCATCACGACTTCTTTCGTGCGGTTATCGAACGTCGGCGGGAAGCTCCAGCCTTTGCCTAAGAATAGCTCTGCCATAGCGTTAATGCGTTAACCGCCGATCAGTACGGTCGGACAACCGACGATGATGGTGCCTCCATGCGCGGTAGGATCACCCATGCGGGCCGCGGGTTTACCGCCAATCAGCACCGTCGCCGAACCCATTAGGATGGTATCGGGCGGACCGACGCAGGTACACAAATCACCCAGACAGGCTGCCGGCATACCGCCAATCAACACGGTTACTGTTCCCGGCGGCAATACGGGGCCACCCACATGCGGCACAACCCCGGTTACCATCGGACACACATGCATATCGCCAATTCGTGCCGCCATGCCCATATTCGTTGTCGTTAGTTTATCTGCACCAGAGACCCTTTCAGTACGGCAATCGCGCTGGTCGATACCTCGACACCGGCGGTTCCTTCGACTTTGAAGTTTAGGCCAGCCTTCAGCGTTACGTCCATCGTTCCCTCTACCTTGATTGCTTTTTTGGCCTTAAAGGTCAATTCGCCCGCACTTTCAATGACAATACCGCTCCCTGATAAGGAGATGCTGTTACCCGATTTGTCGGTCAGGCTGATCTTCTTTTTGTCGTCGTCCAGCGTAACGGTACGGCCGCCGGGTGTTTCGAGCGTAATCTTCTTTTTGTCGTCGTTGAACCGCAGGGCCAGCTTCTCGCGCGACACATACGCCTTTTCGGGGTTTTTGTCGGCGGCCGTTATGGGGGCCGGCTTACTGCTGCTGTTCATCATGCCCAGCACGACCGGGAAACGGGGGTCGTCGTTCAGAAAACCCACCACGACTTCGTCGCCTACCTCGGGCAGAAAAAACGTACCCCGTTCGTTGCCCGCATCCAGCGTAGCCACCCGCGCCCAGATGCCTTCATCGGTGGTGCTGATGGTCGGAATTTTGACCTGAATCCGGTTTTCGCCCGCCGGGTCATTTTGCAGGTGCGACACCACGCCAATGTGCAGGCCACGGATGGCGGGCAGTAAGCCCGCGGCCGGAGGCATGGACGTGTTGAACTGTTTGGTGTGCCAGTCGGGATTCATACCGAACTGCGCATCACAGACCCAGTTGCCGCCCGACAGTTCATGCCGAACACCCGATACGTAAACCTTGCCGTTCAGCCGGTTACCTACGCCCGCCAGTTCCAGCACCGTGCCCGGCAAGACGGTTGCCATGCCCTGAAACCGGACCCGCCCCCGCGTTTTCGCCATGCGGTTGCGCAGCAGTTGGGCGTCGGCCCAGCTTTGCAGTTCATTGGGCGGCAGCTGACCCGTATGAAAGAAGTCATGCGATTCCAGACCGATTACGTCGGCCAGTTGGCTGCTGCTGAGATCCCCATTTTCGGTCCAGTCGGGTTCGGCGGCAGTCGCTTCGGCCAGGTCCTGACTGGCGACATCCCAGGCCAGGGCTTTTACCTGCCTGTCCTGTATTCGGGCGTCAATCTCGGCATCAAACTCAAGAATGGTCGCCCCGAAGAGCGTAGTCGCCAGGGCCTCGCCACTGACCGACGGTTTGGTCACCGTTAGCGTACCGTCGCTGACCAGACAAACCAGGCCATTGACATCGGCCCGGCTCACCATAAAATCCCAGTCGGAGCATTGGTACTGCACCAGTTCTTTGTGTTCAACGGTGGTATCGTCGATGGTGGCCGTCAGGTCGGGGTAATCCGCCAGGATGGTTTCCAGAGCCGCGCTGTCTTTGCTGTCAGCAAACAGCCGGCTTTTTTCGCCAACCGTCATTTTGACCGCTACATCCCTGCACTCGACCAGCAGCTGCGAATAATTATTCCGGATCTTTATACCATGCCGAATGATGATTCCCTTAAAAATCAGCGCTTCCTGCGAATGATAGCCCGCCGTAATCTCGATCTCGTTACCCGGCACGAACGTATCCTGGTTGCTGAGGCTGAACTCGCTCCGGGCCGGATCGCCATCCGCCAAGGTCAGCCGGGCAGTTGGAATGCGGTTGACTTCCTTACTGACCACAATTGACAGCACCCCGACTGTGCGCGAGAGAGCTTCGCCGTTTACCCGGATGGTGAACGTAACTAGGTCGGTATTCCGGTCGATGGGCAGCAGTCGCGATGCAGTCATTTTTTGAAGTTATCAACGGGTGGAAAGAACAGCTCCTGTCCAACGGTCAGCGCCCGGAAGTTGAGCAGCTTGTTGGCCTCGGCAACCTGCAGGTATAGCGACGAATCGCCGTAGATGCGGTAGCACATCAGCGGCAGCGTATCGCCCTCCTGCACGGTCCGTCGGTGAGTGAGGTCCGGCGATGCCGTTTGCTGCACCGCTTCGCGCAGAAAGTCATTGCGGTGATTCTCAAAGCTGACATTGGCCGTTGCCCGGAGCGGGGTACCATCTGACTTAAAAAGTTTAAACTGATAGCTCAGGCTTTTCAGCGCCCCGAAAAAGACGAGCTTGCCCCAGCAGATCTGCACCTTCCGGGGCTGATGCTGCTCACCCTCGTAAGTGTAGACGATGTTATTCAGCTTCAGAATCTGCTTCGCTACGTCGTATTCCTCTTCATCACCACCCGTCAGGCTCGCAATAGCTCCGGCAATAGCGCCCGCCACCGGCACCCCTTCCAGCGGATTATTCGACGGCATTTTCGGAATGACGCCGGTCCCGTCGAACAGCAGTTCAAAATCAATACTGATCGGCTCGGAACTGACGTACTGCGCCGAGGTGCTGCTGGCCCCCTGGGGCGGCTGGCGATTGTAATTCAGGGCGTAGTTAATCCGGTACGTATTGGGGTTGACCAGCACCGTCAGGGTATCATCCGGATTGGACGACCGAACCGGCGGACTATCAGGAGCCGGGTCGGCTTCCAGGGCCGTAATGGTCATCTTGGTCAGGCTTCCTTTGGCCAGTAACGTATCCAGAATCATGGCGGAGTCGTTGGGTTGTTATCGTTCCTGTTTGTCTTCCAGCATCTGCATCACCTGCTCCACGCAGGCCGCAATAATGGCTTCGCGGTCAGCCCTGGTCAGCGTACCGCCCCGACGGTTTCCTGAATCCGTCTGACTGGCCGTTTCGGTTTCATCGACCCGGGCCCGGATAACCAGTTCACGTATTTCAATCGGCATAGCGGCAGGAGTTCAGAAGCCGATGTTCACATTGATTGACGCCGTCAGGCTGCCCGCCAGGTCCATCGCTACGCTGGCCGGATCGTAGTATTTGAAGTAATGGTATTGCAGCACCATCGTTTCGACCACGATCTCGTTCCGCTCGGCGTTGAACGCGCCGATGTCGAGCCGTTTGGGCAGCGCGTGCACCACGTACCAGTTATAGACCGGCAGATGGTTTTCGTCTAAAAGCGAGATCATCAGGTTCGACGGGGAGTATTCCTGCTTCTCAATCGCCTTTCGGCACCAGTGCAGGATACCCGAGCCGAGAAATTTACCCCGCTTCAGCGTCAGGTCGCCGTACTTGGTACGAACGGGCAGTTGATGCACCAGCCGGTTTTCGCCCCCTTCGTTGAAGGTTTCCATCTCAACCTCCGCCGACAGTCCCGACACTTCCTGAAACCGGATGTCGTTGGGAAACTGAGGGAACAGCTCAAAGACGACTGAGAAATGAAACCCGACATGCGGATAGCTCAAATCCATAGCTCAGTGATCAGGTATGTTCCATCGTTACTCCTTCGTGCGCCAGAACCAGCGTTTCAACGGCTACTTCGTTGCTGCCGGCGTTCAGGTCCGACGAAGTTACTTTCAAGGCCCAGGCGTTCTTGACCTTCCAGACCACCATCGGCTCGTGGGCTTCGTTGAGCAGGCTGATCGTTACGTTCCGGCGCGTGATCGTATTCAGGGCAACCGAGTTCCACCAGTCGTAGAATTCATTATTACCTTTAAACACCCCCCGCTTGAGCGTAATGTCGCCGAAGGTCTGCATACCCGGCATTTTGATCTTGGAGTATTCGGGGCTGACCCCGTCGCGGTACTCGATCTTCTCGGTGGTTACTTCAAGGCCCGTCACCTCCGTAAAACCGGCGTTTGCGATGCCGTCCCAGTCCACGCGAAAATGGAACTTGGGTAGTGGATAATCTGCCATAGGGAAAAAAATTTAGAAGATACCTGATTTTAGGATTCCTGCATTTTGTGGGAGAATCGAAGGATAATGAATTCGGCGGGTCTGACGGCGGCCATGCCAATCTCGACGATCATGCGGCCTTCCAGCACATCCAGCGCCGTCATCGTTTCGTTCAGGCCCACCTTTACGTAAAAGGCTTGTTCGGGTCGGGCACCGGCCAGCGCACCGGCCCGCCACTGCAGCGTCAGAAAATTCTCGACCATAGCCTTCACCCGAACCCAGGTGTTGGCATCGTTGGGCTCAAAGACAAACGGCTCCGTCGCTTTCTTGATGGATTCTTCGGCGAACGTAAAGAACCGGCGCACCGGTACGTAGCGCCACTCGTTATCGTTACCGGCCAGCGTCCGCGCCCCCCAGATCAGAATCCCTTTGCCCGTAAAGGCCCGGATGACATTCACCGATTTGCCCGTGCCGTGGACGTTCAGATCGGCCTGCTCTTTGTCTTCCAGCCGAACCGCCGGACCAATAACGGCGTTCAGACTGACGTTGGCGGGGGCTTTCCAGACCCCGCGCGTCCGGTCAACGCTGGCATATACGCCCGCGACGGCCCCCGAGGGCGGCACCAGCGCCATATCCCGTTTGAATCGGGTCGCCAATCCCTTGAACCACGGATGCTGCGCAAACAACTGCTGCTCGGCCGAGGTCTTGCTCAATAGCGACGACTTGAATAGGTTATCGACGGTATTGATGAGCCGCTGTGCCGCATTGGCAAACAGCTCCGCCGACAACACATTCGCTCCTTTGGCCTTGATGGAGGTCGCGCCGTTGGCCCCTATGTTTATGCTCGCATCAGCCGTCAGCGTACTCACCGCTACGTTCCCTACCCAGACGGTATTGTTCAGACTGGCATAGTCGGTATCGACGGCCGCGGCATTCCGGCCGGCTGGCATCAGATCGGTCAGCAGCGCGGCATTCTTTTCGATTTTTATCAGGTTGGTGAGGCTACCGATAAACGTAGCGTCAGCTTTCAGTGCATCGAGCGAAGCCTGTAACGTAGCGTCGAGCGTAGCCGCATCCAGCGTCTGCAGGGACAGAGCAAGCGTCCGCACAAAGGTGATAATGGCGGTAAACTGCTCGCGGGTGCTGTTAGGGGTCGCATTAAGAAACGTAGCCGTCAGCCGGTCAAAATGCGTCTTCAGCGGACTGATGGTCGCCCGGGTCAGGGCCGGTGAGGTGGCGGCAGCCAGAGCGTCTACAAACGCCTTAGTATCAGCACCCGTTTGTGTTACGCGCTGTACCAGAGCGGCTTCGGTAGGGTTGCTGCTGAGCGCATCCAGATCGCCCTGTGTCAGATTGATGAGGTTATTCGCATTGCCGGGGTCCGGTTTCTTCAACGTCAGCAGATCAAACGACAGATCGGGGGCGTAGGTCGTGTACAGCCAGGGATAATAGGCCGCTCCGTATTTGAGGTTTTCGGTGCCAACGTTATCCCGGAATTTGGCAATCGGGTCATTGCCAACGGCGGCTTTCCGGAACCCCTCGCGGATGTCCATCAGCACGAAGCGGTCATTCAGGGTTTCGCACTGACGCAGGGCTTCTACCTGGATGCTCCCCAGTTCGGCCTCGGTCAGCTCCACGGCATCCGGAAACAGCAGGATTGTTGGTTCGTCAACGGCTCTGATACTATCCAAGCCCGCCAGCAGTTGCCGATCGTTGGTGAGATTGCCCAGTTTAACCGGCGCCGGAAAAAGGCCCGTCGACACGATGTAACAGGGACCGCCCCCGTTGTCGAAAAAATGCCGGACGGCCTTATACAGATGATAGCGCCGGTTATCGGGACCCGTCTTGGCGTTAATGGCCGCGATTGTTGTATTGGTTACGGTCACCTCATAGGAGGATGGCTGAAAATCGCCCCCGAAATAAAGTTCATATTCGAGCAGCGACGAAATCCGCGCCGGCACAAACCCGAGTGGCTTGTTGTCGGAATCGTCCTGCGCCCTGGCCGTGTAGCCGATAAACGCCGGAACCGCCGTAGCGACCGCAGCCACTGAAGGTGGAAACAAAGTTCGCTCCTCGACAAATACACCGGGGGTACTATACGTCGTAGCCATAAGAGGAAAAGGTTAGTGCGTAGCGCGCGTTAGGATTCCTGCATTTTGTGGGAGAATCGGAGGATGATGAACTCGGCGGGTCTGACGACGGCCATGCCAATCTCGACGATCATCCGGCCTTCCAGCACGTCCAGCGCCGTCATGGTTTCGCCCAGGCCGACGTGTACGAAAAACGCGTGTTCGGGTTTCATACCGGCCAGCGCACCGGCCCGCCACTGCAGAAACAGGAAGTTTTCAATCAGCCCTTTTACCTTCACCCAGGTGTTGGCATCGTTGGGCTCGAAAACAAACGGCTCCGTCGCTTTCTTAACCGACTCTTCGACCATGATAAAAAACCGCCGGACCGAGACGTAGCGCCACTCGTTGTCATTGCCGGCCAGCGTCCGCGCACCCCACACCAGATTCCCTTTTCCTTCGAAGAACCGCAGGGCATTCACCGATTTGCCCGTCGGGTGCACGTTCAGGTCCTGCTGCGTCTGATCGTCGATTTTGACCGTCAGTTCCTTCACAAAATTCAGGCTGACATTGGCGGGGGCTTTCCAGACTCCGCGCGTCCGGTCGACGCTGGCGTACACGCCCGCTATGGCGCTGCTGGGTGGCAGAATGACGGTTTGTTTACCGATTTCTTTCCGGATTGCTTCGTAGAGCGTCGTGTTCGTCTGGACTTTGCCGCCTACCGTCTTGCCCGTCTTTAACTCAGTCAGCGTAAAGCCATTGAAGTCAGAGCCCGTTTGGGTAATGGTAATAGCCGCTTCGTCATAATCGAAGGTGAGAATCGTTCGCAGGTAAGGATGATACACCGCGCCATAGGTCAGATTGTTCGTGCCGATGTTATCCCGGAAATTACCCACGGCAGCGGCCAGATTAGCCTGTCCAGCCGTCTGAATATCGGCAATCAGGAAGCGGTCTTTCAGCGTAGCGCACTGCTGCAGGGCCGCATTCAGGACCGCATGGTACTGGGCCGAATCCGCTACGCCGACGGCATCGGGAATGACCAGCAGCGTGGGTTCATCTTCCTGACTGAGTGCGTTAACCCCCGCAATCAGTTCGGCAGAGCTTACCGTCCGGGGCGTATTCGGGGCCGAGAAGTAATTGTTCACCGCTACGATATAACAGGCTCCTCCGCCATTGGCAAAATACAGCTGCAGGCTCTGAAACATCCGGAACCGCAGGAGGGCGTTCAGATCGTTTAGTCCTGCGGTTATTTTCCCCTGACTGTCGAGCGTCAGCCCACCGACCGGCACGGAATACGCGTCGCCGAAAATCAGCTGAAATTCCGACAGCGACGTTATGCGAACCGGCTTGTTCTGCAGCGTCTCACCTTCATACGTTATCGTCCCGGTATAACCGACAAAAGCCGGTATGGCCGTTTCAACCTGAGCAACCGACGGAGGGAATTTAGGCACTTCCCTCACGTACACACCGGGGGTTTTGAAATCTTCCATCTGCGTTAAAGAGTTTGGACCACTTCTAATTTTGACTGGTTTGCTTTAGGCGTCGGCAGGTTACGTTCGGCACCGGCAACCGTCAGTTTGACCTGTACGGCCGCTTCGGCTTCTTTGGTCATACTCCGGTTGGAGCGGAGCAGAAAAACAGGTTTCCCGGCTGCCTTTTGTTTCAGCAGGACATACTGACGCCGTTCGTAGGAGTCCGGCTCCAGGTCAGGCTCCGGAACCCAGGTCAGGGACAGCCCCGACAGGCCGGTGGTGCTGGTAGTCAGGTTGGTTAAAGCGTTGTTGTTAACGGTTACCTTGTCGGCGGAATCAATCAGAAAGTATTTCCACAGCTCCGACCGGAAGCTGAGCGTATAAGTTGGTTTGGCAGCGTAATCAAATGTCTTGTCGGCGAAGATTTCCAGCAGGCCCCAGCCATTCGGCTCGCGGAGTCGCTCGTCAAAATAAATCGCTTCGGTTCGCGTGGGAGCCGCTCCCGAAAACTGGAGGAAATAGCGGCCGGGCCTCAGCGAGACGAAATGCCCCGGCGCGTCTTCGATCTGTAACAGGTTGATCGTTAGCGTGCCGGCAGGCCCTGTAACAAAGGTCTTAATGACTTTTTTACCGGTGCCGGGCTCAATCCGGCTAATCTCTACCTGATTGAAATCGGCGCTCAGGGGAATGGTCAGCACCCGGTTAACCAGCCAGCCGAAATCCTTCTCCCCTACCTTGCCCCCGCTCGTTTTGATAACGGCATTTGATGGATCGATGGCACCCGCGCCGGTCAGGTTGGCGAAATAGTAGAACGGCTTACCGAGCTTACCGGCCGGGTACGTCAATCGGGTGTAATTGTCAAATACCGGATTTTGAAGCTGAAGCAGGAATGTAAACGAGGTAAGCGAATTGATTTTCCGAAGCACCTGCCCCTGTTCGTTCGACGAAAACAGGACGACGCCCCCCTCCTCCGTGGCTTTGAACCGGAGACCATTGTTGCGTAAGGCGCTCTGGCAGTCGGCAGTCGGCAGCAGGGCCATATCCGGACAGGAGCCACCGAAATAGTCGTGCTGGCAACGGATCGAAAACAGGATATCGTAGATTGCCTGGATCATAACAAATGGCTGCTCAGTTCGATGCTGGTAACTAGTGAGCCTGGTTCCGACTCCGTATCCTCAATCATCAGCATGCGAATCCGATACAGAACCGAGGGCATATACTTGCCCCCCAGCATGGCCCAGAGGTGATTCAACTGCTCGAAGTTGGCCGAGTACAGCTCCGCGACGAGCTTTTCAATACCGGGGTCAAGCGTCGGCGTATTGTCGTGGGTAAACACGGCTTTGCGCTGAAAAAAGGCAATGATGTTTGAGACCAGCAGCAGGGCGTTCAGATAGGTAACCTCAGTGGTTGAGTTGACCGCAAACAGCACATAGAAATTCAGAAACAGGGGCGGATTTACCCGGACTACCGTCGAAATGGTGGGCTGTTTATAGATGGAGCCATTTTTCAGCGTGGTTTCTTCCTCCACATTCACCAGAGACATGATCACCGCATCGGTTGGCGCCGTTCCACCGTTCTGGTCAATCCCGGCAATATTCATCAGCCGGACAATTGGCCCGTTATTCCCGTTAGCGATCTTGGTTTCCAGGAACGCATTCAGTTCGGTACGGATTCCTTCAAGCGCCGGTCTTAACATAGTTCGGTTTGGTTAATGAACTTCGGGAGCATTGGACAGCCCCCGACTTACAGATTCACAAAATCCTTTTTGGCTGTACTGTATTTTTTCGTACCCAGTATGCCTTCTTCAATCAACCGGTTGATCTCCCGTCGCAGAACCAGGAGCCGTTGGTGAAAGCGGGGTTCGCCGATATCGAGCAGCGCTTTCAACGGGTTTGCGCTTTGCAGGGCCGCCAGAATAGTGGCACTGGTCGCGCGGCCCTGGTGCCGGATATCGGCAATGACCAGGCATACGGTGTCGGGTTGGCCATCCAGAGCGTAACGGGCCGCGTATTCCACCATCTTCGTCTGGAAGTGCCGGATACCGATGTCTACCTGCGCCAGTCGGTTAGCCGGGTCATTCTGAGCCCAGTGCACCAGCTTGGCCGCCTGAATCACTTCGGTGTCCTCTATCTCCCGCAAACTCGGATTAAAGTAGTCCAGCAACCTCTCGGTCGACGTGTCCGATTCAAGGATAATAATGCCTTCGTTAGCTATCCGAACGATTCGGCCATCTTCGATCCGTAAGTCCGGAAAGTATTCAGACGCCATAGGGAGTTGGAGCAGCGCCTTTACATACGTAACAAAATCGCCATTCGGAACATGGGCAGCGTATTGGAGGAACGAAAACGTAAAGCGAGCCCGGTCATACGTATTTAAGGTGTGATAGAGTGCCCCCTCAGCCATAGCCGTCGGATGAATGAAATCGGCCCAGAAACCATACGTCGATCTGAAGTCGGCCCGGTTATATTTCTGAACGGCGGTGCCAACAATATTCATCAGCCCTTTGCCGCCTTCAAACGGAACGCGGCTGCCAATAAAGAAGCGGGCACCATCTATCCTCCCAAAATACTTATTGCCCTGCTCTAACGAAAAGCCAACAATTTTCATAGCTATGCTGAAATAACCGCCATTGCCCTACACAAATAAATAAGCAAAAAGCAAGCTTCTCGCCTGCAGCCAGCAGGCGTTTTCAGAAGCAATACCGTACTGATTATTTACGTTAAATTCCAGAACGAATCCTGTCCAACTAATTCAACGCTGGTTATTAAAAAATCCTAGAAAGCGAATAAGACTTTCCTAACTTTTCAAAAAAAGCTATAGGCAAAAAGCAGAACAATCATGTCACAATTTTCACCTAAACTGTAGATTATTAAAAGCAGATACGTGTAATTTTTCTGCCTGTCGGCAACCTGTTTATTTCTTACTATTTTTATCCGGTACTTAACGTTGTGAACGCATCATCAGAGTCACAACACCACTAACGTTTTTAACTTTTGCAAAGTCAATTAACGCGTTTCTAAGGTCGTCGGGTGTGGTAGCGGCAATATGCAGAACCACCCCAAAACCAAGCTGGCTCCCCACAATCAGCTGCTTAGCGTTGCCCAACGAAATCCAGAGGCTCTCCTCCTTTACGTTCTTCCCTTCGATTAAAACCAAGCTTTCCACCATAATCGTGTTGGTTAAGCGTTTCGATAATAACATCAGACTTTATCGATCTAACAAAATAACATACTTTGATAGCACCACCATTTTCATCTGCGGTCAATACATTTAATCGAGCAGGAATAGTTACGTTAAAACAGCTCTGGTGTGAACAGCAACGACAGTACCCTTAGCCGGGTGAACTTCGTTAAATTTATTACCTTCAGGCAGCATCAGATTGCCACTTCAAGAAGTAGCGACGCCCTGATTTAGCCAGGCAGAAACTAACTTTAATCAGAAATTAGCCCATAGCTAACTTCGCTTTAAAGGTATACGAGTTACCGTTTGGAGATAGTTACTTTTGATTAACCGGTAAAAACAAATGAACAACCGGTCAAGTCGATAATTCAGGGGATTCTATTAATGCTTGCGTTACATTACGATTAAATTTCTCGATCAGTCCTTTTGCGTATTTTTTGTTTTACGGCCAGTCTCTCCAAAGGCCATTTCAGCACGATCGTGCTGAGCAGCCTCACTCCTGTTTCCGAACCTTTCTGTGGAATCGGACGCACCAGGGTACTGTCTGCCTGATCGGTTCAAACGAAAAGATGCCTTGCCGGGTTAACTGTCCATATGGCAAAAACGTCGTTACGTTCGCTACTGGCCCGGGTTGGGCTCGACTGGTTTATTCTGGCGTTACTCGCCATGATCGGTTTAGCCCGTATCTGGCCGGAGCCGGGTGTTCAGGAAGGGCCGCTGTCTTTGTCCGCGCTGGCCAACTACGGCGTTTCCCTGATCTTTTTCTTTTATGGGCTGCGGCTGAATTTCAGCCAGCTACGGGCCGGCCTGCGTAATTACCGGCTGCACCTGGTTATTCACCTGACAACCTTCATCGTTTTCCCGGCCGTAGTGCTGACGGCCCGCTCGTTCCTGATGACGCCGGATACCACCCTGCTCTGGCTGGGAATTTATTACGTAGCTGCCCTGCCCTCAACGGTTTCTTCCTCAGTCGTGATGGTGTCTATTGCCGAAGGCAACATTCCGGCGGCTATCTTCAACGCCAGCATTTCCAGCCTGATTGGCGTATTCATTACGCCCCTGTGGATGAGTTTTCTTCTGGCCAGTCGTGGCGGAGAGTACGACCTCAGCAGCGTGATCGGCAAGCTGACGCTACAGGTTATCGCTCCGGTCGTGCTGGGGCTTCTGCTCAACCGGCGACTGGGCTGGTTCGCCGAAAAAAACCGGACCGCCCTGCGCTATTTCGACCAGGTTGTCATTCTGCTCATTGTCTACACGGCCTTCTGCGAGTCGTTTACGCTGAACCTGTTCCGGGATTATTCCGTCGGCGATCTGCTGGCGCTGGCAGGCCTGATGCTGGGGCTGTTCTTTCTGATTTTTGGCTTCGTTACGCTGGTGAGCCGCCTGCTGACGTTCAACCGCGAAGACCGTATCACGGCGCTGTTCTGCGGCTCCAAGAAATCGCTGGTGCAGGGCAGCGTTATGGCGAACGTTCTGTTTCCTGGCAGCCTTGCTGGCGTGGCCTTACTCCCAATCATGATGTACCATGCCCTTCAGCTCATAGTCGCCAGCATCCTGGCGCAGGCGATGGCGCATCGGCAACGGAAAGCGTCAGAGACGGTTCAACAGCGTGTCTAGCCCGTTCGGAAAGCGGAATCCGGCATTCCGCCAGAAGGTCCTACAGGCCGGTTAAACGCAGCCTCCCCAAAAGCTTCTAACGGTCAGTTAAACGTAATAAAAACGAACTGATCATGAACAAGTCACTCATTGCCGCCTTTGCTTTATTGACCCTGACCGCCGGAGGAGCCATGGCTCAACGCGTTTATTCGGCTCCTTATGATAATCGCCCACCGCAGTACGGCTCCCGCTACGATAATGATCAGTTCCAGGATGAACTGAAAATCGAGCGGCTCGACGCAATTGTTGGGTTGTCGAACCGCCAGGAGCGCGAACTACACCGCATCGAAGACCAGTATGACCAGCAGATGGCCAGAACGCGTACGACGCCCGCCGGTTACCGCCAGCTGCAGCAGCAGAAACAGCAGGCCATGCTGTCGGTCCTGACCCGAAAACAGCGCGAGCGTCTGTTCGCCCAGCAGCAATACAACCAGCGTAATCGCCACACGCCCTACGGTCGCCGGGGCTAGTTTATTCAGCGTTCAGGCAACATTCCCCAATCCGGTGAGTTATTCTCCCGGATTGGGGAATTTGTTTTGCTGCCGAACGTCGGCGTTTGACGTTACATCTGTCAAGTATCTTGTCTGCCAGCTTATCCACGCAATTGTCCGGCCTTCCGGATATACATCGCTATGACTTCGGCCCGGACTTTATCTGGGGAACCGCCACGGCCGCTTATCAGATCGAGGGTGCCGTTGACCGCGACGGGCGCAGTCCGTCGGTCTGGGATACGTTCTGCCACCAGAAAGGCCGGATAAAAACCGGCGAACATGCCGACATTGCCTGCGAGTTCTACGACCGATACGAGTCGGACCTCCGGCTGCACAAGGCTATGGGGCTCGATCATTTCCGGTTCTCTATCTCATGGTCGCGCGTTCTGCCGGACGGCACTGGTCCCGATCAGGGCGGGCGCATCAACGAAGCCGGACTCGCCTTTTACGACCGACTCATTGATCATTGCCTTTCGCTCGGCCTTACGCCCTGGATTACGTTGTATCACTGGGACTTACCACAGGCGCTCGAAAACCGGGGTGGCTGGCCCAACCGCCAGATTGTAGACTGGTTTGCGGGCTTCGTGGACGTCTGCACAAAGGCGTTTGGCCATAAAGTCAGGCATTGGATAATCCTCAATGAACCCCTGGCGTTTTCCGTCCTGGGCTATTTTACGGGTCAGCATGCACCCGGCCGACGCAGCTTCCGAAATCTGCTGCCCGTTATTCACCATACGGCACTGGCGCAGGCCGAGGGCGGACGAGTGGTTCGCCGGAACGTACCCAATGCGGTAGTCGGAACGACCTTTTCGTGCTCGCCCATCGATTCATTTACGGAGTCGGCCCGGGACCAGGCGGCTGCCCGGCGCGTGGACGCACTCATGAACCGGCTCTTTATCGAACCCGCCCTCGGCCTGGGTTACCCTACTCAGGAATTGCCCTTTCTGGAAGGTATTATGAAACGGGTGGCTAAACCCGGCGACAGCGAACGGCTGGCATTTGACTTCGACTTTATTGGGCTGCAACACTACTTCCGGGCGGTAGTTGAGCATTCCTATTTCATGCCGTATTTGTGGGCCAGAGATGTATCGCCCCTGCGCCGGGGTGTGCAGACCATCACCGAAATGGGTTGGGAAGTTTACCCGGAAAGTATGTACCGTATCATCCGGCAGTTCAGCCAGTATGAAGGCGTCCGGAAAATTCTTATCACCGAAAGCGGAGCTGCTTTTTACGATCAGGTCGAAAACGGGGCCGTCAACGACCTGGCGCGGATTGACTACCACCGGAGCTACCTGCAGAACATCTTGCGGGCTAAACAGGAAGGACTGCCCGTGGACGGATATTTTGTCTGGACTTTTCTGGATAACTTCGAATGGGCCGAAGGCTACCGGCCGCGTTTCGGGCTGGTTTATGTTGATTTCCGAACGCAGCAGCGGATCATCAAAGCGTCGGGGCGCTGGTTCCAGCAGATGCTGGCCGGGCAACTAGCCCATCAAAGCAAGTTACACAACCCCATCTAGAATGGTTCTTTTTCAAACCTCATCCGTACTCATTCGGTTGTCTAGCAAAAGTACCTATATATCCGATACAGTAACCAGGTTCTGCTGTTTCATTAATCCGTACAGGTTAGCGAAACAGCAGAATCTCGCTTTTTATATCCTATGCCAGCCATACTACCGCTTACCACACCCGAACAAGCCGTTTCCGCCATCCAGTCGGGCAACCGCGTATTCATTCATAGCGTTGCTCAGACGCCCCATGTTCTGATTCGGGCCATGGTAGCGCGAGCTTCCGAACTGAAAGACGTCGAAGTCTGCCATATTCATACCGAGGGGCCCCTGCCCTATCTGGAGGAGCAATACCGCGACTCGTTCCGGCCAAACTCATTTTTTATTGGGGCCAACATGCGCAAGCAGTTGAATCAGGGCATTGGCGATTACGTGCCTGTCTTTCTGAGCGAAGTGCCTCTGCTGTTCCAGCGGAATGTGCTGCCGGTCGACGTAGCGCTTATTCAGGTGTCGCCACCCGATGCGCATGGCTACTGCTCCCTCGGCCCCTCGGTTGACGTATCGCTGGCGGCCATCCGGTCGGCCAAATACGTTATCGCCCAGATCAATCCGCGCGTGCCCCGTACGCACGGCGACGGGCTGATTCCGGCCAGTATGCTCCACGCGGCCGTGGAAGTCGATGAGCCGATCTACGAGGTGCTTCCGGGTGAAATCAGCGCAGAAGACCGCAAAATCGGACAGTACGTAGCGAGTCTGGTTGAGGACGGCGCTACGCTGCAATTGGGTATCGGCGGCATTCCGAACGCTACGCTGGCCGAGCTGATTCATCACAAAGGACTGGGCATTCATACCGAGATGTTTTCCGATGGCGTCATCGACCTCGTGGAGCGGGGCGTTATCACCGGCGAACACAAAACCGTCTTACCCTACCGGATCGTGTCGGCCTTTGTCATGGGCAGTCAGCGGGTCTATGATTTCATCGACGACAATCCCGGCGTAGCCATGAAGCAGGCCAGCTACACCAACGATACGTCCATCATCCGACGTAATCCGAAAGTAACGGCCATCAACTCCGCCATTGAGATTGACCTGACCGGGCAGGTCTGCGCCGACACCATCGGCACGTATCAATATTCCGGCGTGGGCGGCCAGATGGATTTCGTGCGGGGCGCGTCGCTGTCGGAAGGGGGCAAGCCTATCATTGCGCTGCCGTCCGTAACGGGCAAAGGGCTGAGCAAGATTGTTTCTTTTCTGAAAGAAGGCGCTGGCGTAACGACCACCCGCGCCCACGTGCATTACATCGTTACGGAATATGGCATCGCCGACCTCTACGGCCAAAACCTTCGTCAGCGTGCCCGTGCGCTCATCAACATTGCGCATCCCGACCACCGCGACGAACTGGAGCGGCAGGCCTTCGAACGGTTTGGGCAGATATAGGGAAACCGTTAAACGCCTGCGATACAGGCATACAAAGCCTGGTCTATTATTTGACCGTCTTTGATCGCACTGCGTCGCATGATTCCTTCACATTGGTAGCCTGCTTTTTCGAGCACTTTAATCGAAGCCGGATTGCGCAGAAAGGGAACGGCGTAAAGGCGGGTTAACTCAAACTCACTGAAGACGTAGCGGGTAAAGGCTTTTAACGCGGCCGTGATTATGCCCCTGCCCCAATAGGTTTGCCCTAACCAGTAACCCACTTCGGCGGAGCAACGCTCAATGTCGTCATGGAGCACTAAGCCTATGGCTCCTACGGCCTCCCCCTCAACCGTGATAGCAAAGCCCGTTTCTGGATAAGCCCCCACTACAGACTCAATCCATTGTTGAGCATCGGCTTGCGTATAGGGGTGGGGAAAGCGATCGCGCAGGTTTAGCCAGACCTCTCTGTTGTTGGCGTGTTTAGGCAGAGTCTGTTCATCGTCCCGTTGCCAGGAACGGATAACACAAAGATCACAGTCAATATACATAGCCGTACCAGTTAGGTTTTACGTATAATGCTACTTCTCCTCCGGAGTATCTGATGACGAAAACCTTTCTGTTCATATACGTAGCTATAAACCGTATTTACAACTAATACAAACGCCCGGCGGGATAATCTTCCCGCCGGGCGTTTGTAGGGCTCATCTTTATACTCTCAGTTTCTGAACGTTCTTGTAGCTGATGGCAATGGACTCCAGGGGCGGCAGCTTGCAGACGTCCTGCTCGACGAAGTAATGGGTCATGCCCGCAATCTTTTTGGCGTCGAAGATGCGCTGGAAATCAATCGAGCCGGTTCCGACCGGCGCGAAGGCGCGTTCGGCTGTCTTTTCCATGTCTTTTACGTGCCAGAGCGGGAACCGGCCGGGGTGTTTCTTAAACAGCGCTACGGGGTCCTGCTTGGCAAAGGTTGCCCAGTACAGATCCAGTTCGAGCTTCACCAGGTTCGGGTCGGTGCCTTTCAGCAGCACATCATACGGCATCTGCCCGTCCAGCGACTGGAATTCAAAGTCGTGGTTATGGTAGCAGAACTGCATACCGGCAGCCTTGACCACCTCAGCCGATTTGTTGAAAAGGTCGGCAAACTGTTTGTAGTCGTCCAGCTTAGTCCGTTCGTTCGGAAACAGATAAGCGCAAACCATGTATTTCTGCCCGATAGCAGCGGCATCGTCAACGGCTCGTTTCCAGTCATTGGTAAGCGTTCCTTTAACAGTAGGCATCGTTTTGCCCGTCGTGTAGTGTCCGCTGGGAGCCGTCAGTCCCAGATTTTTCAGCAGAGCGGCAAATTCGGCGGGTGTCTTGCCGAAGAATTTACCGTCGGCATAACCGAACAGCTCCATCTCCTTGTAGCCAATGTCGGCCACTTTTTTGAGCGTTCCTTCCGGGTCTTTGGCCATCAGATCGCGCAGGGTGTACAATTGCAGGCCAACCTTCTTCGACGACTGCGCAAACGCGTCGAGGTTTGGCAGCAGAGCAGCCGAGGCTGCCAACGCGCCGAGTTTGAGAAACTGCTGGCGGGTCATTTTTTCTGACTGGTACATAGTCATATAGAGTGGGTTCGTTATATACAGACAAAGCGTCTGTTTCTTAAACGCATAAAGGTAGTAAAGTTAGAAAGCTGACGAACGTAAAAATCACACTACCTTTTGGGTAAATTTTTACCGACCTGCCTTTATCTATAAAAACCCCATTTTACATTTTATCATGAACCAGTCAGACAACTCAACGCCGACTCCCGATCCGGTGAACCCGACCACGACCCGTCGCGGTTTCATCCAGGCCGGGGCCTTAGCTACGGCGGGTTTCTTGATCGTCCCCCGACACGTGCTGGGCGGTAAAGGCTTCATTGCCCCAAGCGACAAACTCAACATCGCTGGCGTCGGCTTTGGGGGTAAAGGCTTTAGCGATACCAACAACTCCTACAACAACGGCGCCAACAACATGGTGGCACTGTGTGATGTAGACTGGGGGCTTCCCCGCGTGAAAGAGAACTTCACGAAACACCCGAACGCAAAACGCTACAAGGATTTCCGCGAAATGCTCGATAAGGAAGGCAAAACGATTGATGCCGTTACGGTATCGACGGCCGACCATACTCACGCGGTAGTCGCCATGGCCGCCATGCAGCGCGGCAAACACGTTTACGTGCAAAAGCCCCTGACGCACAACATCTACGAAGCGCGGATGCTCACCGAAGCCGCCCGGAAGCATAAGGTGGTAACCCAGATGGGCAACCAGGGGTCGTCCAACCCGCAGCAGAAGCAGATGGTCGACTGGTTCGACAAAGGGCTTATTGGCAACGTCCACACGGTTTACCTCTGGACGAACCGTCCCGTTTGGCCGCAGGGTATTCCGGTGCCGCAGCCAGCCGAAAATACACCCGTCGATCTGGACTGGGATCTGTGGCTCGGACCAGCGCAGAAAGTCGGCTATACGCCTGCCTACCACCCCTTCAAGTGGCGCGGCTGGTGGAACTTCGGCGCGGGCGCTCTGGGCGACATCGGCTGCCACATCATGGACGTTCCGTTCCGGGTGCTGGGACTGGGCTACCCGACGGAAGTGGAAACCAGCATCGGTCAGGTATTCCTGAAAGACTGGACGCCCGAGTACATTCCCGAAGGCTGCCCGCCGTCGTCGCACGTCGAGTTGTCGTTCCCGGCCTCGTCCAAGAACAAATCGGATGTCAAGATGGTCTGGCTCGATGGCGGTCTGCGTCCGTTCCGGCCGGAGATGCTGCCGGAAGGCGAACCCTTCCCCGAAAACGGTGAAAACGGCGTATTCCTGATTGGCGACAAAGGTCTGATTGCCTGCGGTATGTATGGCGACGATCCGAAGCTCTATACCAAGAGCGGCCAGAAAATGGAAGCGGCTCCGAAACCCAAGGGCGAAAACGGGAGAGGCATTCCGGAGAATGGTCACCAGGTGCTGTGGACTGAAGCCTGTAAAGCCGGTTTCAACAGCAAAGAGCACAAAGCCCTGACCTCGTCGTTCGACTTTGCCGGTCCGCTGACTGAATCGGTGCTGATGGGTAACCTGGCGATTCGCAGCTACACGCTCCGCTCACCCAAGGCCGACGGCAAAGGATTTACCTATCCAGGTCGTAAAAAGCTGGCGTGGGATGGCAAGAACATGAAGATCACCAACTTCGACCAAGCGAACCAGTTTGTTAAGCGTCAATACCGCGAGGGCTGGTCACTGACGGCCTAGTCTCTGATATTCTCAAAATGCAAAAACCGCCCCTAAGGCGGTTTTTGCATTTTACCTCAAGATCGCGATAACAAGCTCTAACGGGCCTTCTGCATAGGGATACACAGCCCGCATAAGGAGTCTTTCAGCTTCTGGATGACTTCCCGGACCAGACACAGGCAAGCGTCCGCAAAAACAGCAAGGCAGAAGTAAAAGATCCGTTACGATGCTCTCCGCATGAACAGCGACCGTGCTATCATTCGCAAACGCTCATGGGCAACGTAAGCCCAGATGAGCAGCATATACATCGAAAAATCCTGGTAGGAAACCGGCAGGGCGATGTTGTTAAGATAGTACCGGGTCGAGGTGAAGTCCAGGGTTGGGGTAAACCCCACCAGATTTTCATAACCCAGTATCAACGTCAGGCCGAGGGCATAAAACAGGTATTGCGGCTTGCGGAACGCCCACAGAATGCCCGCCAGCAAGGTGGCTCCAAAACCCAGATAATGCTGCCACGTAAGCGTTAAATCGGTGGTGGTGGCGACGTAGATCGAATAAACCTGTACGGCAATCAGGACAACCAGAATGAGGCCATAGCCGTAAAACTCCTTTAATTGAGCACGCTGCATAAATCAAGTAGTTACGTAAAGAGGAATAGATGAACAATAAAAATACGCTTTAAACTGCTTCGCAGATGGAGTAAGGCTAATTATTTTTTAAGCGTTCCCTGATTGAAAAAGACAAAAAGGCCATCTTTACCGGCGACTACGATGTCTTTTCGGCCGGTTTTGTGCAAATCAGCCACGGCGAAATAAATACCCGTTCCTTTACCAACGCCTGCCGGGCCGTAAGCGATATCGTGTTTGACGAACCGTTTTGCCGCCGTGTCCCACGTAAAGTAGTATAGCCCAACGGGGTCATAAGCGCCGGGGTCGCCATCGTTGTGCGCCCGGAATCGCTTGCCCGTGATAAGTTCGGGGCGGCCATCGCCGGTGATATCGAGCCATTCCAGGCAGTGATACTGCGAGTTCTTATCGTCGATCAGGTGCTTCGTCCAGGAACGCTGCCCGCCAGCCGTTCGATTCTGCTGATACCAGTGCAGCCCGTAGCCGTGCCCCTGCCCAACAATCAGGTCATTCAGTCGGTCGCCGTTTACGTCGGTTACGATGATGGGCACACTGGCCGTACCGAGTGCAAACTCTTTGTGCAGCTTCCAGGAGCCGTTCGTCCGGTCGGCGGGCGCTTCGAGCCAGCCGTCACTCACGATAAAATCCCCACGTCCATCGCCGTTGATATCGCCAAAGCCAAGGCCGTGGCCCTGCGTCGGCGCTACGTTGATCTGCTTAAACGTACCGGGGCTGGTGAGTTTGAAATACTTCAGCGGCTTATTGGGGTTGTTGGGTACGATTTCGGGCGGACCGTCGCCGTCTATGTCCCAGGAGCGGGTCGTTTCAACATTGCCGACGCCGGCAATGTCGTGGCTGGGCCAGCGGCTGTTACTGCCCGATGTCTTGCCGGGGTTTTCCAGCCAGCGCAGCGTGCCGTTGAACCAGCCGCCCGTCACAAAGTCCATCCGGCCATCGGCGTTTACGTCGAGCGGGATAGTCGAAAAATCATCGTAATACTGATCCTGACGCGCCTGGTTACCAATCAGGTGCCGACGCCGGAAGTGCGGGCCTTCGTACCAGAAATCGCCCGATACGATGTCGAGGGTATCGTTATTGTCAACATCGAACACGGCGACTGATTCATAACTTTCGGCGGCAACGAAATACTTACGAAACGCAGGCTCGGCTTTTTCATCCGAACCATTGCTGAGTAAGGCAAATACCAGGCAGAGAATAGAGTACTTCATACAGATCAGCAGGCAACGGAACGGCGTATCGATTCAGACGGGGTCAGAATCTCAGCGACGCATTAGGTGTTACTTCCCTGCAAAAAGTCACCGGCTGCGTTAACATACTGTCTGCCTATCCATTGCCAGTCGGGTTTAGTGTACCCTGAGCGCCGACAAACGGACTGCGCCCCGGCTTGCGGGTATAGCGAATGTGTTTTTCCCGTACCTTACCGGCACTGTAGAAAAGAGCAAATGATTAGCCGTATCGTCCTGTTTTTACTGGTGGTTTCGGGCTGCCAGACGTCTCTGCCCTTTCACTATACTGGCTCGCGGCTGAAAGGCGTCAACCTGGTGGCTCCTCCGCGCCAGCCCGATTCGTCGGCGTTGGCCCCGGTGCGGTCGGTGGGTGGCGAGTGGGTCGCCATTGTTCCGTATGGCTTCTGCCGAAAAGGCGATCCGCACTTCTTTTTCAGCGAAAACCGGAAAGAAAAACGCGACTGGCAATGGTGGGGCGAAACCACCGAGGGCGTTGCCGGCACCATCCGGATGGCGCGCAGGCAGGGCCTGAAAACGATGCTCAAGCCCCACGTCTGGATGCAGGGCGGCTCGCACCTCGACCTGGAGTTTACCCGCGAAGCCGACTGGCAAACCTTCGAGCACGACTACGCGCAATATGTCCTGCATTTCGCCCGGATAGCCGATTCGCTGGACGTCGATCTGTATTGCATTACGACTGAACTCGACCGCTTTGCCATTGCCCGGCCCGCGTTCTGGCGTCAGTTGATTGAGCAGGTGAAGCAGGTGTATAAGGGCAAGCTGACCTACGCAGCCAACTGGGACCGATACGAGCGGATTCCGTTCTGGAGCCAGCTCGATTACGTTGGCGTCGATGCTTACTTTCCGCTCTCGGAGGCCCGCGAACCCTCCGTTGAGGACTTAACCAAAGGCTGGGAACCGCACCTGAGCGCGCTGGAAGCCTTCAGCAGCCAGCTTCAGAAACCTATTCTGTTCACCGAGTTCGGTTACCGGGCCTGCGACCATGCCGCGCGTCGTCCCTGGGAATCCGAAACAGACTGTACGCCGAATCCGACTGCTCAAGCCAACGCGTACGCAGCCCTTACCCAGGCCGTCTGGCCGAAGCCCTGGTTCGCGGGTGGCTTTATCTGGAAGTGGTTCATAGACAACGATCTACGCCACCGCGAACGCGATCAGTATAGCCCGCAGGGGCGAATGGCCGAAAGTATACTGACGAAACAGTGGTCTAATCAAACCAGGTAATATGGTATTTACAAGCCTTTTACGTCTGCCGGTTCTGCGTATTGCCTTGACAATCCTGCTTCTATGGCCTCATTTTAGTAATGGGCAACCCGATTTCCGTATTCCCTATAAACGCTCACCGCTTATTTCGAGCGAAGCAGGCAAGCCTGTTAACGCAGCTACCTGGTACTTTCCCGCCGAACGGTTTATTGACAGCACGTATCAGATGGAACGCGTACCGAAGGAGCGCATTACACCATCCATGCGCACTGACCCTAAGTATACGGTAATGTTTGACACATTAATTCTTGAACGGCGTATCCAAACGCGCGTTGATACATTCAGGCTAAAGTGGTTCTCATATTATTTGTTTCGCCTTGGCGAGCCCGTCTTGTCTAACTATCCGTTGCCAAAAGAAGTGTATCGACTTACCTGGATTCGGTCGTTTCATCCGCCGGTTGTTGTGAGGCTGGAAAAAGAAGGTAATAAAGTGCAGTTGATTACTAAGGTACTGAGCCGCATTCCAGAACTTCCAGGCCATCGTTACATGGATCAGGCGGGTAACCTGCATATAACCGACACATCGGTTACGATACCTTTTCGGATTGATAGTCGCCGTCCAGTTTCATTAAATACGTTCAACCGGTTTCGCCAACTACTGCAGGAGCAAAATGCTTTGGCCATTTCTCCCTTAGGCTTTCGGAATTCGTTTGGTACGGATGGTTCCGAATGGATTCTGGAGACACACCGGCCCGATGGGTATTACTTCGTGGTTCGCTGGACACCTGAACCAACTGACCCCTTACGTGTTCTGGGCGATTATCTGCTGAATCTGAGTGATGCAAAAGATGAGAAACGATACTAATTATTCATAACTCATTCAGCAAGTCGGTTAGCGATCCTGGCTTTTTTTCACCCTGCTCGATCGCCTTGAGTTCCTGAACGGCTTCTTTTAATTCGGCAATGAGTTGCTCTTTGGAAGGCTCTTCATACTCATATTGCTCCAGGTCAGCGTACTGTTTTTTAAGTTCATTCCAATCCTGCATCGGAATAAAAACGCCTGCTGGTTGCCCGTTGCCGTCATGAATAATTTGCAAACTCATTGTCGTCAGATTTTTTCAAATATCGCCATTCAGGCCAGTATTCGCTAGCTCTCACCCGACTAGTGCTTTGCGGTAGGCGCTGGGGGTCTGGCCCGTTACGACCCGAAACGTCTTGTTAAAGTGCGACAGGTTGTTGAACCCGACGGCAAAGCCAACATCCGCAACGGTTCGGGACGACTGTAGCAGCCGACGAGCCTGATTGACGCGGTATTCATTTACAAAATCGGTGAACGTCAGGTTGGTCATGCGCTTGAAATAACGGCAAAACGCCGGAACGGTCAGGCTGGATAAATCGGCGACGGCCCGCACGTCAATCGCCTGGGCGTAATGCTGCTCCACGTACCGACACACTCGGCTGATGCGCTCCTGCTCTTTCGGGTTCAAATCAAACTGAATACCATCGGCATGGAGCGGTTCGGCGTCCGGCGCATCGGCCAGTTGCTGCAACACCCGCAGCAGCATCAGCATCCGCTCGAAGGGCGGCTGAGCGGGCAGTTGAGCCAGCCACGGCCCAACGCGCTGCTTGGTGCCGGCGCCAAACGCCAGGCCCCGGTGCGCCCGCTCAAACAACCGACGAACGAGCGATAACTCAGGTTTTTGCAGGAACGTATCGCCCAGAAAATCCGCGCGCATCTGCACGACAATCTCCTCATACTGTCCTTCTTTGCCATAGCTGAAATTCAGGTGCGGCAGATTCGGCCCGATAAAGATCAGCTCGCCCGCTTCGTAGCGCGATACGTTCGTGCCAACCCGCCGTTGCCCATCGCCCGAGGGAATAAAGACAATTTCGTATTCCGGATGATAATGCCAGTACACCCGGCACGTTTCGGCTTCGGTATGGTGCATGACCCGAAACGAACTGCCTGCTTCGGGTTCTATTTTCTCAAACTGGAGTTTCATCTAACACGGGGCATAACTTACCGACAAAGAAACCGGGAATGTCTTTTAAACGTTAGTATAGTAAGCGCTTTTTTAATGACAATCAGCATGAAACGACTTCATTTATACGTCTTTAGTTTGCTCCTGCTGGCCGGATGTGCACAGGGCCAGTCGAACGAGTATGCATTCGCCAAACTACCCACGCCCAAACCCGGCGAGGCCGTAGCCACCTTTGCGGGCGGGTGCTTCTGGGCCCTGGAAGAAGGCATGAACCAGTTGAAAGGCGTACGCGAAGTCATTTCCGGTTACGCGGGTGGCGACGTTAAAAACCCGACTTACGAGCAGGTGGGCACCGATAAAACCGGCCATGCCGAATCCGTTCAGGTGTATTACGATCCGAAAGTAATCAGTTACGCCCAGTTGCTCGACGCGTTCTTCGCCGGTCACGACCCCACGACTCTCAACCGGCAGGGGCCCGACGTTGGCCGCGATTATCGCTCGGTAGCTTTTTATCGCACGCCTGCCGAGAAAGCCGAAATTCTGGCCGCCATCAAACGCACCAACGAGTCGAAACATTACGCCAACCCGGTTGTCACGGAGGTAACGCCTATTACGGCCTTCTACCCCGCCGAGAATTACCACCAGAATTACTTCGCGCTGCACCCCGACCAGCCCTATATCCAGCGTGTATCGCTGCCTAAGGTCGAGAAGCTACGTAAAGCGATGGCGGGCCACCTTAAAAATAGTACCTCGTTAACAATGAATGAATAGCCGTTGCCAAAAATTAATCAATACAGCATTGGTAGCGGATAATATATTGACAAAATAGCCGGTTCGAACCGGCTATTTTTGCTTTATGAATACAACCGGACAACAATCTTCAATTTCGTTAGGCAACTCCTATCGTACGCTGTTTGTCAGGAACCTGATGACGTTTTTCCTGAACCGGCAAGCCCTGGCGGTTGGCCTGGTCTTCGCGTCAGACAGTATCCTGTTCGGCAGTTGGGTAGCGCATATTCCCTACGTAAAACAAAAGCTGGCCCTCTCCGACGCGGAACTGGGCTTAACGCTATTTGCGATGCCTGCCGGACTGCTGCTCATGAACCCGCTGACGGGCTGGATCATTTCCCGGCTTGGCGAAGCGCGGGCCTGTTTCTGGTCGGCGGTGGGTCTGTCGCTGGCCGTCTGCATCCCGCTCAATGCGCCCAACCCGGCGGTGCTGGTCTTTGGCTTATTCCTGATGGGCCTGAACGCGGCCCTGATCAACGTCGCCATGAACACCAGCGCCACCAATCTGGAGCGAGAGCGGGGCATCGTGATCATGTCTTCCTGCCACGGCATGTGGAGTCTGGGCGGACTGCTCGGATCGGGCATTGCCGGAGCCGTCATTGCGCTGCACGTATCGCCGTCGGTCCACATCATGGGCATGGCCGCGCTGATTCTGTTACTGACGGTCCTTTTACAACCCATGCTGGCGCAGATTCCTTCCAGCAGCCGCACTGAATCGGGCGAGAAAGCCGGATCATCGTTCGTACGCCCGAATCGGGACCTGTTGCTGATGATTCTGATTGGTCTGGCCGTGGCTATGGGCGAAGGGGTCGCTTTCGACTGGAGCGCTGTTTACCTGCGCGAAACCCTCGGGGCCAGCAGCCAGATTGCCGCCCTGGGCTTTGCCAGCTTCTCGCTGACCATGACGAGCTTCCGTTTTCTGGGCGATGCCATCATTCCGAAAATCGGCTCTAAACGCTGGCTTCAGATTGGTGCCGTGCTGGGTACGCTGGGTCTGATAATTGCTATCGCTTTTCCCTACCCCGCCGTTGCGCTGGTTGGGTTTGCCCTGCTGGGCGCGGGCTGTTCGCTGGGTGCGCCTATTCTGTATAGTGCCGCGTTACGGGTGCCGGGCATTCCGCCCGTGGCGGGTCTGGCAACCTTTGCTTCGTTCAGCTTTATCGGGTTTCTGGCGGGTCCGCCCGTCATTGGCTTCGTCGCCGAAGCCTTTGGCCTGTACTTTGGCTTAGGCTTTGTCGCCGTTATCCTGCTCATTTCGGCTGGCTTGGCCCGACTTGTCAACTTATTCTAACCACACACGGGCCGGGTAAATGCTTTTATCTACCCCGCCAGTGTGTAATCTATTTTTATGAAAGCAGTAATTTTTGATATGGATGGGGTGATCGTCGACACGAACCCGCATCACCGCACCGCCTGGCGGCAGTACTACCAGCGGTATGGAAAGACCCTGAGCGATGATGATTTTGTGCAGCACGTTTCAGGCAAACACAATACCGATATCGTCGCGCATCTATTCGCCAACCAGACCCTGACGACCGACGAAGTGCTGCGGCTGGGCAATGAGAAAGAAGCTCTGTTCCGCGAACTCTACCGCCCCAACATTACGCCCGTTCCGGGACTAGTTACGTTCCTGAAGGCCCTGAAAGCCGCTGGCATCCGCACGGCCGTAGCGACTTCCGCGCCCGTCGAAAACCTGGATTTTGTCGTCGATGCGCTGGAATTACGTCCCTATTTCGACGCGTTGCTGAATGAAAGCATGGTCAGCCGCCCCAAACCCGATCCGGAAATCTACCAGAAAGCAATGGCGGCACTAGGCATTGACCCCGCCGACAGCGTGATTTTTGAAGATTCCATGACCGGCATCCGGGCCGCCAGGGCGTCGGGTGCGCACGTCATCGGCGTAGCGACAACCCAAACGCCCGACGAACTGGCTCCCTTTGTGGACGACGCCATCCGGGATTTTACCGAAATGAGCCTCGACCGGCTCCAGCGGCTGGTTAACGTTGTTTAACGAACAATGCCTCTGCTTATAAGCAGGGGCATTGTTCGTTAAAACGCAGCTGCGTAAATAGTATGTGTGGTTAGCTCACTCAACGCTAAAGTGTTGATGGAAGGCGCACAAGAGGGAACAAACGTGTCTCTACACTTACCCATTTGGATGTACCGCTAAACTGCAGTTCGCTGATAATCAAGCGTTATCCAAAGGATAATTTAACAGTTCTTCTGAGTTTGTTCGCCCGCGAACTCGGTGGCGGTTGGGCTGAGGTACGTAGCCTACACAAGTGCAGCCTGTCGCCAGAAAGCCTACCACGCAGAGCGAAAAACCGTTAAATATCCTTCTCAAAATACAGATAAATATATACGGCAGATCCAAAATTAGTGGACGACGTAGAAGTTAATCTGTAACCTTGTGAAGCGTATTCATCCAACTTTGTCTGAATTTCTTCTTTGGACTTCTTAACGATGTGTTCTGAATCAAGCGTTAATTTCGAGTAATAAATCAGGGCTTCAACTTTGTATTCTTTCATTGGTTTACGAGTTTGTTTTTTCGTAGGCTTTCTCAAGTTTCCTAACCGGGGCGTTTTGCCCTGTCGGACGAAACCCACCTAATCAACCAAAGCCTGACTCAGGGGGCGTTTACCCTATCACCAAGACATCACACTGCAAACCCAAACTCGGACTGTCGGAGCGGTTGGCTTATCGGCCCAAATCCCGCTAAACGGACAAAAAACCTGACCTCTGCGGCCTGCATCCTGTCACCCGGAACCCGCCCACGCCACACATAATAGCCATATCACCCAATGGCTCAAGGGGTTGATGGTTACCAATTTACTTGGCCGAATACGAGATGCTTGCACCTTTACATCCCCTGCCTGTTGGGCTGCTCAACTTATTTCCAGTGGCCTGCATCCTGTCAACCGGAGCCGACAACTATATAAAGACTACTTGTCGATACAGTATGGCGTGTCGACTGGTGCCGCCGAACACACTTTTAAGCTGTATAGCCACGCATCTAGCCGAAGTATGGTTGTCAAAACCACTAATGCATACAGCTAAGTAGACAACTGCTTCTTGAAGAGGTTCGGGCTGAGACCAACTTCTTTCTTAAATAGCCGTGAAAAATAAGAAGGGTTCTCAAACCCAAGCCTATAAGCGATTTCAGAAATACTCAGTTCGTTTTGCTTTAACCGGTTTTTGGCTTCGTTGATGAGAAAAATATGAATCAGCTCGATAGCCGTTTTGCCAGTCTCCTGCTTGAGCAGATCACTCAGGTAGCGCGGGGATAAGTGGAGTTGGTTGGCTAATTGGTGAACCGAAGGTAATCCGTTAGTTTGCTCTGATTCATCCCTTAAACAGGCTGCTAGTGCTTCCCGAAACTTAGACACCGTTTTGCCTGACAGCTCGGCGCGGTTGATGAACTGACGTTTGTAAAAGCGCTGGCAATACGTCAGCAGAGAATCAATATGGGTCAGTATAATCAGGCGAGTGTACTCGTCTGGATTACTGTAATACTCAGCTTCAATCTTGGAGTACAGATCCCATATGACCTGTTCTTCCCGCGGGGAGAGATGCAGCGCTTCGGTCACTTCGTAATCAAAATAAGTGTAGTGCTGAATCTGCTTGTGGAGAGGATGACCATTCAGATAATCTTCATGCATGAATAACAAAAAACTGTCCTCTTCCACTTCCAGATTCCTGAACTCGATTCGTTGCCGGGGTTTAACAAAGGACAACGAGCCGTTGGTATGGTCGTAAGCGGTACGACCGTACAGCATAACGCCAGCCTTGACCTTTTTGAACATTATTCCATAGCAATCGGTAGTGAAGGCTTGCCCATCCAGGGGGCAGCTTTGCAGACCCCTCTCTATGGCTAGTTGAGGGTGCTCGGGTGGGCGTAAGCCCAGGTCACGGCGCATGGCGCTAAGGGTACTGAAATGAAGCATACGGCAGTAATAATGGGATAAATCTACAGCCAAAAACGGTATAGATTTATCCCGTCACGGTTAGTTGATTAACCCTCATGGGCGGCCATAGTGACCTCGGCCCAAGCGTCCCACTCAGCAAACCGGCTGTTGTATGCCTGTTTAACCAGGGGGTAAGCTAGTTTGCCTAGCAGGAGCCGTAGTGGAGGCTGTTCACTTTCGATTAATTGGAGCATCGCTGCGGTGGTGGCTTCGGGCTGGCCCATATAGAGGGTGGCATAGTTGGCCTGCAGACTCGCCTTTAAGGGAGCGTAAGCGGATAGTGGTTGAGTAATTACAGCCGAGGAACCGGCGTAGTCAGTGGCATACGGGGCGGGTTCTACTAGGCTGACGTTGATACCAAACCCTTTTACTTCCGAGGCCAACGTTTCGCTCAAGCCTTCAACGGCAAATTTGGAGGCATTGTACAGACCTACATTTGGCCAGGTGATCAGGCCCAGCACACTCGATACCTGAATGATGTGGCCACTGCTTTGCTTGCGCATAATCGGCAAGACAGCCTGGGTAAGCCAAAGCAGACCAAAGAAATTGGTTTCCATCAAGTCGCGGGCCTGTTGTTCTGAGGTTTCTTCTACGCAGCCAAACAAGCCATAACCCGCGTTGTTAATCAGCACGTCAATGCGCCCAAACTCATTGTAGGCTTGTTGCACTGCCTGAATAGCCGCCCCACGGTCGGTCACATCCAATTGAATGGGCAGCAGTTGGTCACCAAACTGAGCCTTCAGCTCATCTAAGCTAGTTAGGTTTCGGGCGGTGGCGGCTACGCTATAGCCCTGTTGTAGAAAGGCCTTAGTCCACAATTGGCCAAATCCTCGCGATGCTCCGGTAATTAAAATAGTTTTGCTCATTATTTTTTCTGCTAAAAATTATGAGACAAAGTTGACCCAAGAGCGCTGATCTCAACTTATACAAAAGTGGGAAAAGCTAGCACATTTTACCTTATCATTGTGACCAAGCGGTCATCTTCTGCTACCCGTAACCTGCCCCTTGTCAAGTTATTTCACTAGGGCATTTGACCTATCGATCGACGCCTGTGTTGAGAGTTAATAGCTTTACTGTCAGTCAATTGCGACTTATCAACAAAAGCCGCCGAATACACTTCATGGACTGATCGCCCAACGACCCAAAGGGCTGATGGTGAATAAGCAATTATGGTTGAGCTACCAGGCTGCGCCTTTTCACCCTTTGCCGGTTGGGCTGCCAACGTTGCGCATCCGGCGAGCATCCTGTCAGCGGTGACCTTGCCCACGCGGAGTGAATCAAAAACATACGGTCAAAACTGCTAAACCTCGTTAACTCCAGAGTGCCGAATGTCATCCGAAACTTACCCTGCTTTTGGTTGACCAAACGCTTGGTTGCTCGATGTCACACGTAACCATCGTAAAACCTGTCAAATTCTGACGTGTATCGTGTCGGAGGCAATCTGTCAAAGTTTTTCATATCAACTATTCATAATAGGAAATTCAGAAATTTATTCTCCATCTTTCGGCGTTTCTTTTATTATTTTTTCAATTTGCCGATACACCCATTCTCTCGGTGGACCCAGCGGCTCAAGTTTTTCTGCTATTACTGCTTCATCGAGGCCTTTTTTAAGATAACTCCTAATGAGTAGTTCTGCTTCATCTGGATGAATTTCTTCTCCAATTTTCCTTCTTCGCCTTAAATCACTTGACCTAACTTCACGTTTGAGTAAATCAAGTTCATTTCTTATCTCTAATAATTCTTTGTTTTCAGGGGTAATTTTAATTTTTTCGGTATTATCAACTTCAAAAAAGGTAGGTGGTATAGCGTCTTTAGGATTTTTTAAAGTCTCTGTTAATGATTTAGTTATTCTTCCCTGTAATACTTCGCCCCACTTAGGGCTGTTTTTATCGTACTCTATAACTCTTAGACTCCTCAAATCAAATGGGACGTCTTCCATAGAAGCCGTTATCAGAATTGCAGGTTTAGTAATAGCATGAGCAAGCCCCAGTTCATAGAAAACATTTGGATTCTTGTTAGTCAAATCCGCAAGTAATACTGTTGCTTCTTTTGTATAAGCCCAAATGTCGTTCACTATATTACCTGGTCTGTATAAATCGTCTGCTCTTTTGGCATCAAAGCCAGCAGCTTCGATAGCTGGAATATAAATTTCTAAATAGTATTTGTCAAACCAACCTCCAAATGGCATTATTACAAAGCACTTTGGCTTAACTATCTCAGAGTTTATCTTAGATTGTTCTTCCACTACTTTTGCTGTTGCTTTCGCCATTTCCTTTATAGTTAATTCTGGTTTGTCAGTTCGTAAGCTTTTCTATCAAAATAAGAAGTGCACACTTTATACTACTTCGGATTACCAATGACCGCAGGGGGTTAATAGCAACGTAGAAGCTTTTACAAGCCTGCCACCGGTGACTTTCCTATTCAGAATACAAGAAAAATAAGCCCCCTTCTATCTTCTCCTTTGAGCAAGCCACAATGTATGTTCCCGAGACACTGCATTCTCCGAATCCAAAACGAATTTGGAAAATTCGTTTTCACCTGTAATCTCGTCAGCTAAAGATACTATTAAGTTTAGTTCTTGCGAAGCTGTTGTATAAGCCTGTTTCAATTCTTGGTGTCTTTTTAACTGTAACCAACTAATTGCCGAAGCTGAAATAGTAGTGAAAAACCCAACAAAGTTCCAGTTAGAATTTGGGCTATTAATCAAATAAACAATACTAATTAATGACACTGACTGAGCAATAATAATAACAGTGAACCATGAATTATATCTATTTTTATTGAATTGTGCTTTTGTTGCATACCAATTTTTTTGATCTTCAATTCTGTTTTGTATATAGTATTCTTTTCTATTCTCAAGTGAAAGACTTCTTACGTTAATCATACTTTGTGTAATTACAGGCTTGTTTAATAATTCTGTATCCAAAATCTTATTTAATTCTAAAAACTCTTTACTTAATTCTTGTACTCGATCAATAAATTTTTGCTTTGCTTGGTTCAAAGGAACAGTATCCTCAAATAGTTCAGAGCGCATCATAAATCTCCATGTAAGTGTTTTACAAGATTCCGCTAAAGCTCTACCTTGATACCATATATCCTCAAATTTTTTAGACAACAAGACAACTGTTAATACTAAACTTAATAGAAGTAAAGTGCCTGAAATAATATACAAAATTTTCTTTGATTGTTCGGATTGATAATTATACGTTGCAATCGCAGAAGCTATTAACATTGAAATTAAATCTACAGCTATTATGGATACGTAATCAGATTGCGCTTTTTTTGAAGCCGAATCAGAGGCTACGTAAAAACTCGTAAAGTCTTTTTCTGCTATTTTTGGTAGACTATTCACAGTCATATTAATTATTTAAGGTCTTAACCGTGTGTAATTAGAGATATCAGCGTTTCGCTTCTGAAATGCCTGTTCAATATAAAACTCAGGATTTTTTACAAAGTCTTCCCACTTTACAAGTACGCAAAATCTATCTTCTTCACCCCATGAGCATTTATTAAGCTTAGGAATATAGTAGTTGTAACTAAATTCTTTTATAGTTGTTGAATCGTTTATGTAAACGTAATTGTGCGAGTTTCCACATTTAGGACAAATTCCTGAACCACAATAAACCGCATTATATAAATCAGGCAATACTATTCCTAAAACGCCATTTTGGGTATTGCCTAAACCATGATACAAAGAAGCCTGTAGCTCTCTTTTGATAAATCTTTGTTCATACTGTCTTCTATTTTCTGCACCATATAGACCTATTAAATGAATTGTTACAGTTGAGTCAGATAAATAATTTTGTCTTATAACTCGCATTATATAGTCTTCATCAAGTGAATTTACTGGTTCATTTAATGACTTATCAATCATCTCAATGTTAAGGTACGTTTGTATGTAATTTTTGTAAGAACGTGTTTTGGAATTATGTTTGGCTTGGAGGCTAGATACGTTGTAGCATAAGTTGAATATTAGCTAAATATAGCCAACTCACCGAAGAAGATGTGGTGTACTCGTAATCCTTGACCACACGCCGGAAGAAATTGGTCCACGCAATTGTTCGCTCCACGACCCATCGTTTAGCTACGGGTACGAAGCCTCGAGCCGATTCAGGTCGGGAAGCCTTCTCAAACTCAATACTCCACTCAGCCAGTGTATGGGCGAACACGCCGTTGTAAGCTTGATCGCCATACACCTTCTCCAAGTGTTCACCCACCCGCCATACCACATCAGCGATTAGGCCAACCCCCAATGCCCCGTCTGCTTCATTAGCAGCCCCTACGTCAGCCACCCATAAGCGACCCTGGGTGTCGACCACAAACGTGCGTTTACGACCGTTCACGCGTTTGTGAGCATCCAGACCACGATACTCACCACTCATGGGAGCTAACTTAATGGACTGTGTGTCAATACATAGCACTGAGGGCAGGGCTGCCCGTCCGTTACGGAGCCGATCCAACTCGTTGAGTGCGGCATTCAATCGCTCAATGGTTCCATCCTGTTTCCAGCGATGGAAATAATAACAAACGCTTTGCCAGGGCAGGCCCTCAAAAGGCATATTACGCCATTGGCATCCGGTGCGTAGCGGCCACAAGATGGCATTGACAATGCGTCTAAGATCATGCTGGCGTTTGCGCTGAATAGGCAAAAAAGGCGAAATTGCTGTCCACTGAGCGTCAGTCAGTGGAGTCCACTGTTTGGTCATTACTTCATGTCTTGGTCGACACAAAGATGCCCTGACGCTCAGCCTTTCTCAATTCCAAAACACGCTCTAAGCAATATCCTCAGTCTTGAAGGATATATAACACTTTCTTGCCATAATCTAAGTTTCTACAGTTGTATTATCTACTGTCAAAATTTTGGGTGATTTATTAAAACGCACGCTCAAGCCTTTGTATCAAGTCTTGTTAAACTCTAACTGTCGAGACGTGCGCCCTGTCGCAAGGAACCTGTCCAAAAAAATTCAAACACCGACTTTCGGGGCCTTCACTGTGTCACACGAGACCCGAAAATGGAAGCCAAAAACTTGCCCACGCGGGGCGTTTACATTGTCGCACGGAACCCGCCCACGCCACTTACTTGGCTGCTCCACCCAACTACCGCGAGGGCTGATGGTGATGACACTACGTTACTGAACAATCGTACTTGAACCTTTACACCCTCGTTTGATTGGGCTGCAAAGCGTCCCTCGGGGCGTGCATCCTGTCACCGAAAAGCTACCCTTCGCTAAGCGAATTACTCAACAAAGGTTAAAAAAACGCGTTCTTATTTAACTACCTGCCGCTCCTTCAAATAAGGGACAACTTTACCTTTTGATAACCAATCCATTAGATTGTCAATGAATATGTGAGATGGGGTACTAAGTGTGCTTTTTACAAAATAGATTTGATAATTTTTTGTGTGATTTAGAAAAAGCCGCCATTCATTTTTTGTTAAGTAAAACGTCGAGTTGTTTTTCGCTGCTCCTTTGCATTCAATATAATACTCTATTGAACCGTCAATATCAATAATTTCAAAGTCATGGTCCTCATAAGCTTCGCCGTTTTGGTTTAGCCATTTAACTCTATCAGCATATTTCCGCTTCAGTATTTCAAAGATAAACTCTTCACTTAATTGACGAATACGTTCGTTCAATTCAGCATCTTCAACGACATCGGGAACCGCTTCGCTTTTCCTTTTTATTTCTTGTAGCTGATTTTTAATCTCTCGAACGTCATCAATCAAGGTTTTTATAGCTTCATCTTTCAAGGCGTGCTCATCATCTTTTGGGCCTGTATTATCATTTACTGGATGTGGGATTGGTTCTGCTTTCGGCTTAGGTTCAGCTACCTTTACTGGATTCGTGTTATTCTGTTGAACTGTGATTTGCTGCGGTACATTAGGTAAATTAACAGGCTGTGGCACTGGCGGCCTTACAGATGCATAAAAAGTAGTTAAATTCTGCTTAATAGTACTTTGGCTGTAAACGGTATCTTTTGCATATTGAATATGGCTAAATGTGCCATTTGAAGTTTTTGAAATACTTTGTGCCTGTTGTATAGCTTGAGGGCTAAGACCAATTCCAATAATATGAATTTGGCAATTTACACCCTCTGTTTTTGCTTTGTTAACCTCTACTGTATAATCACCTCCACAATTTTCCTCACCGTCGGTGACCAAAATTATTTTTTTGTCATAGGTCATAAACTCTTTTAAGCTGTCCACTGCACTCTTTATTGCTGCTGCAATAGGCGTATTACCATCTGGGTTATCCAATTTATTAACAGCCTGAGTTAACTGCTCTTTGTTAGTAACAGAAAGCGGTAAAATTGTTTTTATAATAGGGTTTTTATCATTAGCTGCTGAAAAAGTTTTGATTCCTATTCTTGCAGAGTAATCAAGGTTAGGAATAATATCATTTAATAGAGCTTGCTTAGTTAAAGCTAACTTCTCTTTCATGCTCGTGGAAAAATCAATCAAAATCTCTGTAACTGTTTGCATTTTCTTTAAGTATTTCGACCCGTTTGATGGAATTAAATTTGTCAGATGTTGTCTTGCTTAAGATACCTGACTAAGGCGTTCACCCTGTCAGCCGCAACCCGGAAATGAAAGCCTAAACTCGTTCAATTGGGGCGATTCTCGTGTCGACCGAAGCCGAACAACGCGCCAAAACCGCCTTGTGTCGGGACGTGCTGCCTGTCGCACACAAGCCCACCGCTACGTTACTGGCTATTTTCTCCACCCAACGCCCCAGAGGGCTGATGGATGAGGGTAAAACTACCCTGAACCCGAACGGTTTTCACCTTTACACCCTCTGTTTGATGTACGAATGCCTTCTAACTCCCTCATTTTCAAGCTGCCCCTAAGGTAGCAAAAAGACCCAAATCCTGCCCTGTAATCTCGAATTTGGCCAGCTTTTTCCTGATTTGTCGAATTTGTTGCTGCTTTACCTGGGCGATGTCCCGCACTAATTTTGCTGGCTCATAAGCCTCCCCCGTCGTGAGCATTTTGTAAACGACCACCGCCAGCTTCCGCGCCGTAGCGGTGATGGCCTTGATCCGACCCGCCCGGTAAGCGATCCGCTGAAAAAACGCTGTCATCGGATTAGGCTTTTTCATGTTGCCCAGCGAGTTGGCCACCATCCGAAACGTGTTAGGCAACGTTGATTTGTTCTTCAAGGTCTTCTTCGACAACACTTTACCGCCTGATGCTTTGTTGTTCGGAGTGAAACCCAACCACTTGGCAAAGGCTTTGGCCGAGTGAAACTTGCTAATCGACTCACCGACTTCGGCTATGAACGTCAGTAAGGCATCCCGCCCAAAGCCCGGTATATTGCTTAGGTCAACGCCCAACAGTTTATGAGCATACTGCTCAATGGGCAACCGGGGGGTGTTGCGGGATTGGCGCAACTTCTGACGACCTACCGTCGGGTCGGTTACGGCGGTAGGCTGTTTTAGTCCCTTTGTATGGTCCGTGAAGTGCTGGTCAAGTTCCTTGTCTAACTCAGCAATTTCAGCTTGTAGATTCAGGTAGAGCCGGTAATTGCTCCGCACTTCAAAACGCATAGCCCCGTTCCAGTTGCCCCCAAGCAATTCGATGATTTCGGCAGGTTTCTTTTTACAATGGCTATCAACCAGTTCGGCCAGTTTAAGGGGGTCTTCCTGGCCCTGACAGATGGCGGCAATGATCCGCAAACCCGACACCGAATTCGTATCGGTCAGCACCGCATCCAGCCGCACATTACCCGCCCGCAGGGCCTTCTGGATACGGCGAATGTAGTCGGCAGCATCCTCGACCAGACTCCGGCGCAAGCGAACTAAGGGCCGGATGAGCGTCGAGAACTCGTCGGGCAGAAAGATGGGGGGTAATAAGCCCAGACTATGCAGAGTACGAATGTGAATCGCATCCGACGTATCGGATTTGAACCGCCGATAGTTTTTCGTGTTAGCCCCGGCAGTGACCAATACCTCGAAATCGGCTTCCTGTAAGACGTTGACCAGGGGTCGTTCATAACCGCCAGTGGCTTCCATAGCTACGTGCTTCACTTGGTTGTCAGTCAGCCATTGGGCCAACCGAAACAGTTCTTTGGTGGACACGCCGAATTGCTGGACGTGTTGCTTGGGGTCGTCGCCGATAGCCACGACATGAAACTGAGAGCCGATGTCCACGCCCGCTACCTGCTGGTGAACGATGGGCATTTTGCGATAGTCTTGTGTCTGCTGGTTCATGGTCGAAACGGGTTAGCAGGTTTACAAAAAAGCTACCAGTGGGCTATCATCTAAAAACAATAAGTAGGATGTACGGGGTAACGGCGCGGCCGTTCCACCAGTGGCGTGTTCAGGGCATGGCCTTCTGAAGAAAGGCCGATGGCCGATAGCCGGATC
This sequence comes from Spirosoma taeanense, assembly GCF_013127955.1. Classification (NCBI taxonomy): domain Bacteria; kingdom Pseudomonadati; phylum Bacteroidota; class Cytophagia; order Cytophagales; family Cytophagaceae; genus Spirosoma; species Spirosoma taeanense. Next base: position 1,570,443 of record NZ_CP053435.1, on the reverse strand, counting down.
GGGAGGTTGGCCGGGTTGTTTAGCACCAGAAAAGGGGACGATCTTCCCACAAAGGGGCTACTGATAGCTTTGCAAAGATAGGGCTAAGGGGTCGTTTGCTGGTCTCATGCGTTCTTGTGCGTGTCTGCGTAGGCGCAGTCAGCGGAGGTTGGGCTGCAAACCCGCTTTCGGGACGTGCATCCTGTCGACGGAAAACTACCCCTATTAAGCACTTCTAAAAAGCCGTTGCTTAAGTTTTGCCTTTCCAGTTCACTCAGTTTTTCCAGATAATCGATGCCTCTTTGAGTAATAGAGACTGAATAGGTTGGTGTTCCGCTTGGGTACCAAGAAAATGGGCGGCTCAATATGGATTCAAGTTCCGTTACTTCAATGTTCTTAACTTTTTGAGTTAAATCCGTACTTGTGAACTCTTCAAGAATTAATAACTCATCCAAGAGTAATTCCTTCAGTAAATCGTAGGCAATGGCATATTTTTCGGCAATGGTCAAGAACTCGAAGTTTACTTCTTGTACAAATTCCCACAAGCCATAGACCCCTTCATCAGCCGCAAATAGGAAGACTGACTTTTCGACTTGTTTGTCGATCAGGTTATAAAGTTTCTCTCCATTCATATTTCTCTGTCGCTCGAAAGCTGAAAATAGAATCATAAAAGCGTGCCTGCCGGGGCGTTCACGCTGTCAACCGAAGCTGCCCAACGAGCCAACAGCCTGCCTGTCGGGGCGGCTCCGCTGTCGCCGATAACCCGCCTTTGACGCCCATCTTATTCCTGCCACCCAACGACCGTGAGGGTGAAGCCGGGGAGCGTAGCGACAGCGGCTTACACCCTCACGATGTTGTACGAGCGTCGACCGGCTCGACCGACAGCTTGACTGTCCGTTTACACCCATCCAGTCCGGGGGATGGGCTGAAGCGGTTGGCCGTGCATTTTTGGGCTAGCTTGTCGGGAGCTTTGTAAGCGAGCTTCCCCGCGCCGACAAGCTAGCCCAAAAATAGGACAAAAGCAAGGGGAGGTAGGGAGCATCTCCGTACAACGACCGTGAGGGTGAAGCCGGGGAGCGTAGCGACAGCGGCTTACACCCTCACGATGTTGTACGAGCGTCGACCGGCTCGACCGACAGCTTGACTGTCCGTTTACACCCATCCAGTCCGGGGGATGGGCTGAAGCGGTTGGCCGTGCATTTTTGGGCTAGCTTGTCGGGAGCTTTGTAAGCGAGCTTCCCCGCGCCGACAAGCTAGCCCAAAAATAGGACAAAAGCAAGGGGAGGTAGGGAGCATCTCCGTACAACATAGTATTGTACGCGATTTCGCGGAACTATTCGCTTATGACCGATTGGCTATCAGCGGATTATAGTTCCGCATTTTATCGACTTCCAACAGAGTATTTTACGCATGAACGCTTAACACCGAAGCATAGATAGCTAAGACTTCATAGCTAAGCATACCAGTTCTACGAGCCTTTTTGGGAAGATCTCCTTAAGTAACCGCTCTAAGCACAATAATACCTAGTTGGAATATATATTGCAATTCAACGTCCCACGAAACGACGAACATTCTTTTTTTAGCTTACTCAACGAATCAGGTATACGCATGATGCCCACGTAAACAATTACCTGCTCAAACTATTTGTTATTACGATTAACTGCGTGAGTCCGCCTGTTCAGAGTGGTTTCGCGGGTGATGACTCAGGGGCTGACTTAACGTTTTTTAACGCCTGTTTCACGCGTTACTGGCCCGAATCCCGTAATTTTACTGGCAGTTAGCTGTGCCATATCGAAGCGGTGTGGCACAGGTCGTTCCCTCCATGCGCGCTGTTTTCGTCTATCTGCTGTTCCTCTTCATCGTCTTTGGCTGGTCGGGTCAGGCCCGGGCGCAGGGGAAGTACGTGGTCGGGACCGTAGTGGACCAGACGACGAAGCAGGGCGTTGACCGCGCTACGGTCATTAACCAGCGTACCCGCCAGCGCGCCCGCACCAACACCGCCGGGCGTTTCTTTATGACGGTACAGCCCGGCGACTCGCTCATTCTGACCAGCCAGCTCTTCAGCCGCACCGGCATCCGCTACGACGGCTCCGAGAACCCAACTATTACGGCCCGCGCCTTGCCGCCCATGCCCTACCGCGTCGTTGACCTCGCCGAGGTGACCGTTACGGCGAAACGCTACGAAGAGGTCAAGCGCGAGATTCAGCAGGTTCTCGACGAGCCGACGGCCTCCAAAAAGGTAAGCGGGGAACAGGCGTTCGACCGGCTGGCCGATGGCGCGGGCGTAACGCTGCTGTACGAGATGTTTGGAAAACGGCCTAAGTCGGACCGGAAGGCGTATTACATCATGCAGCAGGATCGGCGGCACGCGCTGGCGCTCGAACGCTTCCGGCTGCTGGTCGATCAGGCCACCGACCTCAAAGGCGACGATATTGACCGGTTTTTTGACTTCTGCGACCTGGACGATGAGTTTCTGCTTCGCGCATCGGATTATGACCTCATCAACACCATCCAGCAGCTACGGAACCGCTATCGGTACGGATTCAACCGGCCAAGTCGGCTTTCGGCCGATCCGGAACAGCCGAAGCAGCGCTAATAACCGTTACGCTGTCGCCCACCCGCACCGTTCCGCCCCGAACTACCTTTGCCGTTAGTCCTCCGTGTCCGCGCATGGCATTATAGCCGCCCGGCCCCAGCGCGGTTTCCATCTTCGAGCACGGATGGCACTGCCCTGTAATCTGTAAAACCACCTCGCCAATCTGAACGTGGTGATCTTTCAGGGCCAGCAGATTCAGTCCGGATATAACCAGATTACGTCGGAGCAGGGCCGGGTCCAGCGTATCGCGGTTCGTCAGAGCCGCTACCACGGGCAGATGCTCGGCCTGCATGAGCGTAACGTGCCGATTGCCGCTCTGCCCGCTATAATGATCGCCCAGCAGACCTTTCTTTTCGGAAACCTCGACGGATTGAACCACCTCGACCGGGCCCCGCCGTTCGGGACGTATGCCGATCCACTCGATCCGTCCCGGCCGGGGAAATACCTCAAACAGGTCTTTTATATTCTGCATACGCTCAGTGTCTTACGGCCTGCTATAGAAGTTGACGCTAATAGTTGCGCAGCAGGGCCAGCATCTTCGCGTCCAGCTTCATGCCGTTATAGTCTTCATACGTTACGTCAGCCCGGTCGCTGTTGAGGATGCCAAACGAGCCCCTGAAATTCCAGAGCGCCCAGCCCCAGCCCGCACTCTTCCAAAGTTTGAGCTGGTCCTCCATCCACCGAAGAGCAACGTCGTGGGGTGTTTTGTTAAAGCAGCCCCACTCCCCAACGTGTACGCCCACGCCCTGCTTTTGCAGCTTCTGCCAGGGCTCAATCTCTACCCGGCGCAGGGTATCGGCGTCCCACGTAGTGTTCATCCAGTTGGCAGGCCAGGTTGGCGGTGGCGCGTCCTTGAGCGCCGGCACCCACGACGCGCCGTAGTGGCTGACGTTCATCGGCAGGTAACCCCGCGTACTCTGGCCCAGTTTCAGATCGGCCAGATTAGGAACCGGATGGTTACCATATTGCAGCCCATCGGCAATGATAAGCCGGTCAGGGTCAACTGAGCGAATCCCTTCGACCAGAGCCGTAACGACCCGGACGTAACTGGCTTCGTCGGTGTTTGGCTCATTAATCAGGTCAAACGACACCTCGCGGTTAGGGCGGCCTTTATACCGTTCGGCCAGGTGCTTCCAGTGAAAAACGGCGGCTTCCAGCGCCCGCTCATCCGTCCACAGATTCAGCGGCTCGGCGGGCGGGTTTACGCAGTAGCCCGGAATCCGGTGCAGATTCAGGTTAACGTGGATTTTGTGCTGTTTGCCAAAGTCAACGGCCTGGTCAACTTCTTTCAACACCCGCTCGTCGAGTTCGGTCCAGTGCGCCGGATCGGGCGTGGCCCAGCAGTGGTACGACATCGGCAGACGCACAAAATTGAATCCCCAGTTAGCAATCCATTCGAAATCGCGCTCCTGATACGGTCCCGCCGGTTCGGGGCCGGTTTTGCCCGCCACAAATTTTTCGAGCAGGTTGAATCCCCGCCAGCGTGGCAGCTTCCCCGGCTTTGGATCAGGCAGCGGCTTTACGTTCCCGGCGATGGCCGGTGTGAGTTGGCTTAGCCCGGCAGCGGCCGTAAGCGAGGTTTGCAGGAACAGACGACGGCGCATGGGGCAACGGGGGCTTACTTCAGAAGCAGTTAATTGAACAGGGAACCATCAGGCCAACTCTCCGAGGCTTTTGTTCAAAACGCCGTTACGTCCCCAAAGTTTTATTTCTGAGCCAGGTCGTTTTGTCTGAACGACTTATCGCCCAAACCTGAGCGTTGTTCCAATCCGGAAACCCAGCCCTTTATACTGCGCATCCTGCCACTGCGAAATCACCTCGACCCGGAAGAACGGTAGCACCTGCGGAATCAGGCCGTCCAGACCATACCCCAGCTCGGTATAGTTTCGGGAAGTCGGCGTGGCGAGGTAATGCACAAACAGATTCTCTTTCAGCCCGATCAGCCGGACGAGCGTAAACTGGGTGATCACAAACTTCCGGAATTCGGCCAGGACATGCCCTTCAGCAAACCGCTTGCCGGTACTGTACTGATAATACGGCAGCAGGCGGAAGCTCGACACGACGTCGCCCTGCTGGAAGAAAAACTGATTGCCCGCAAAGTGCCTGAAGTCGGGGAAATACAGTTTTCGGTCGTTCAGAAACGCCCCGGCGCTAAGCTGGTAGTTCAATCGGCTGCGGATGCCCGTTTCGAACGAGTGACTGAGCGTTGCCTGGGCAAAATCATAATCGACATCGCCCATGCCTTTCCGGTAGTTGAGCGTCAGCAGCGGAGCGTCGTTGTCGCGCCGGGCAATGCGCCGACCGTTGCGGATAACGTACTGGGTTGCGCCTATTTTAGCCGCAGCCGTCAGGTTCAGCGTAATGGCCTGATGCGTTGGAAAGCCGGTGCTGGCGATTTCGGCGTTTTCCAGGCGGTTGGGTAGATAAGCGCGGTTACGCCAGTCTATCCATGGCCGGATGTCTTCTCTGTAGTTACTCAACTCGTTCCGCTGCGCTACTTCCAGCCCACCCGTCAGCGTCAGCCGCTCCCGGAAGGGGGATGCGCTGACCGTCAGATTCATAAAATCTTTCTGGTAGAGCCTGGCAAAATTCTGCTCGAACAACAGCGTCGTCAGCGAATTCAGGAACGGGCTGATGGGGTTGTCGGGGTTGAACTGGTACAGATACCGTCCGCCCGACAGCGCCAGCCGGGTTTGTTTGTGCTGGTAGCTGGCCAGACCGTAACCAACCAGTTGTTTCCGGCCAAACTGATATCGCCCCGTACCGCCGAAGTTCCACTCGCTGAGCGTAATCTGCCGGTACCGACTGATCGAGTCTACTCGCGGCCGATAGCGCAGGTTCAGCGCCCCCTCGGCCGTATAGCCTTCAACGGTATTGTACTCAACCCGCGAGATCGGACTGGTGTAGATCAAGGAGCTATGTTTGTTCAGCCGCCACGTATAGCCGCTCAGCAGTTGCCCCGGCGAAAACTTGTTCGGTGATTTTTTGCGTTGTGTACTATCGCGTCGGGTCGTGTCGTTGGGCGCTTTAATCTCGCGGATCAGGCCCAGACTGTCGGCCTTGCGGTAGCTTTTCACCTCGGCAGTCGTGAGCGGCACCGACCGCAGCGAATCCCAGAAGACGTTCGAACGCCGACGCGCCAGGGAGTCAACCACCAGCGAATCGTCGCGCATGACCGTTACGTCTTCCTTGCGGTTCTTGCGCGCCTGTTTCTCCTGCTTTTCGTATTCCCTGACGAGCTGACGCAGATTTTTGGTCGAGAACTCTTTCTGTTTTTTCACCAGTTCATCGAGTTCTTGCCCTTTGATGTCGCTTTTGGATAGCGTCTGCGCGGGTGGACCTTTCTTCTCATCGGCAACTTCAATGTCTTCCACAAACGCCGGGTTCACCACAAACTCGCTGAAGGTCAAACTGCGTACATACTGCCCGGTTGCCTTCACGCCCAGGTACGAGCCGCTGCCATTGTAGCGCTGATTGGTCGGCATCCAGACGCCCTGAATCGGGCTGCATACGTGCCGGACAGTAAAGGACACGCCGATGTTATTGACCGTTTCCAGTTGCAGACTGTGAATGGCCCAGGTGTTTTCAATGATGAAAATCGTCCCCCGGAATACGCCCTCGCCGTACTGCCGCGGAATCACCTGAATCTTACTGACCTCCACGCTTTTGCCATCCGGGCCGGGTTCGCGGTAGGTGCCTTTGTACTCGAATTTATAGTAAGCAAACGCCTTCGGCGACAGGGGCGACACAGCCCCCGCAATGGTCGGGTTGTAGAAGCTGGCGTTATAAAACTGGTTCGGACTTAGAAAATCACCCTGCGAATTACGGTTGGCAATAATCCGCTGGCGGTACGTATTGGGCTGGCTGAAGGTTACTTCGGCCACCGTTTCGTTCAGCACCGGCACGCCCACCTTAAAATTGAAATCCCGTTCGGCTTCTTTCAGCTGTTTGCGAAACGCCATCTCGGCCAGATTCGGCAGATCGAGCACCGTAAACGACGATTTGGTATAGACCCGCGCCCTGAACCGCTGCACCTGCAACTGGTGAAACCGGCTCTTGGCAATAGCCCGGCGCATGATGGTGTAAGCCGGGTCTTCGTTGCCCGCTTTGGTTTGTACCTCGGCCAGTCGATACGCCTGCTCCTGCATCGTTACGTCGAGGGTTACGTAACCGCTGCTTATCTCGACCTGCTTCTGCACCGACTGAAACCCCAGAAACTGAAACACGATTTCGTAACGTCCCGGTTGCAGCCCGATTTCGTAACGTCCTTCGGCATTGGTGATCGTGCCGGTGGTTCGGGTAGCCGGAGCGGGCCCTTTAACCACGACGGCCGCATAGGGCAGCGCGTCGCCCTGTGCCGTTCTGACCAGTCCGCGCAGGCCGGTCGTTCCGGTTTGCGCGTGGGCAGCTATGTATAGAAGCGTGAAAAGAACCAGCAGAAAAGGCTTCATCAATTAGTGGGTTGGCTTCATTGTTTGAATCTAACAAACTAACGAAAACAGGGGCTCGTTTCAGTTGCTACCAATCGGCTTTACCGTAGGCAAGATGCATGGAAGTCGGGTAGCGTTGGTTCGGAGCCCTGTTAAAAACTCATAAAAAAAGTGCCGGGCTAGAAAACCCGGCACTTCAGATTCGCCATCGGCCTACGCTCGTTACGCCAGGCGGTTGATGCAGTTCAGATCTTCGAACGCAATTTTCAGGCGCTGCACCATGCTTTCTTCGCCTTTACGCAGCCACACGCGTGGATCGTAGTATTTCTTGTTCGGCGAATCCGGCCCTTCGGGGTTGCCGAGCTGCGATTGCAGATACGCTTCTTTCGACTTGTAGTAGTTCAGAATGCCTTCCCACATAGCCCACTGCATATCCGTGTCGAGGTTCATTTTCACGGCGCCATAGCGGATAGCTTCGCGGATTTCCTCGCGGCTCGAACCCGACCCGCCGTGGAAGACGAAGTTTACCGGCAATGGGCCCGTACCGAACTTCTCCTGAATATACTCCTGGGAGTTGTTCAGGATAATCGGCGACAGCTTTACGTTGCCCGGCTTATAAACGCCGTGTACGTTACCGAAGGCTGCCGCAATGGTAAAGTTTGGCGAGATTTTGCTCAGCTCTTCGTAGGCGTAAGCCACTTCCGAAGGCTGGGTGTAGAGTTTGCTGTCGTCTACGTCGGAGTTGTCAACGCCGTCTTCTTCACCGCCCGTTACGCCCAGTTCGATTTCGAGCGTCATGCCAATTTTGGCCATCCGTTCGAAATACTTCGCGCAGATTTCAATGTTTTCTTCCAGCGGCTCTTCCGACAGATCGAGCATGTGCGACGAAAACAGGGGTTTGCCCGTCTGGTCGAAATGCTTCTCGCCCGCATCAAGCAGACCATCGATCCACGGCAGAAGCTTCTTGGCGCAGTGGTCGGTATGCAGAATCACGGGTACGCCATACAGTCCGGCTACGTGATGAACGTGCAGCGCGCCCGAAATAGACCCGGCAATGGCCGCCTGCTGCTTATCGTTGGAGAGACTTTTGCCAGCGTAGAAAATGCCGCCCCCGTTCGAGAACTGGATGATAACCGGCGAGTTTACTGTTTTAGCCGTTTCGAGTACAGCATTAACAGAGTCCGTACCGACAACATTGACGGCAGGAAGGGCATAATCATTTTCGTTGGCGTGGCGAAAAATTTCGCTGACACCTTCGCCGGTCACAACACCAGGCGCAAAACGGGTGGCTACTTCGCTCATGATTGGGCTATTTTTTGGATTGGTTGAAGAAATAGTTTGCCTAAATAGAGACTGGCAGGACTATCTGTCATTCAGGAGCAAAGTTGAGCATATTGTAAAAAAAATACTAATTCCGCCCAACGCTTTGAGCAACAATGCAGTTTCATATAGAAAACATTCTCGTTATGAAAACAGCAAAATTAGTACTCATTTGTCTGATGATCTCGGCGGGATTGTGGGACTGCCGGGACTCGAATAACCCAACTCCTCAGTCGAACGAAATGGATTACCAAATCTATAAAGCGATTGTTGATATGGATTGCATAAACCCACCGGCCCGACAAAACAACCTGCTGCTGGTTGATTATCACACAACAAAGCCACTGGTTGACGACTGGGCGGTCATCCTTCGGCGCGGCAAGTCGGATAGTGTCACGACTGATCCGGCCTGGCAGCAGTTTGTCGGTAAGATCGACTCTACCCAGTTCACGGTTCATCCATTATCGGAACCCATTCCGACAGACTGTCATCAATTACGTATGCTGACGCAGGAACAGTCGGAGTATTATTTTGGTCCCCGGTCAACCCGGAGCCTGCAGGACATCAAGAATGATTTCCCCAACTTCGACGCGGTCCTGTATTTCTCCTCGGTTGTTTACTCGGCCGATCAGACCAAGGCTGTCTGTTATCGATCGCGGGTGTGTGGTGGTCTGTGCGGCACGGGTGATCTGTTTCTGTTGAAGCGGTATCCAACGGGGTGGCGGGTTGTCAATATGGTTATGCTGTGGATAGCCTAAGAAAAAGCGGCTGAGGTTTCGCGGTATGGTTTTTTCTGCAAACTTTGGACGAATAACCTAAGCCTTTTCTGCCCGTGAAAACCCTCTTTTTCTGCCCGCTCTGGGGCATGGAAAATCTGTCGTATGCCGAAGCTGCCAGACGCGTTAAATCGGCAGGCTACGACGGGATGGAAATTGCCGCCGGCCCCGACAAACGCAAGGAAGCCGTTCAGGTAACCCGCGATAATGGCCTTGATCTTGTTCTGATGGCGTTTAGCGGGGGCAGCGACTTTGCGGACCATAAAAAGCGTTTCCGCGACGACCTGCTGGACATTGCCGCCCATAAACCCCTGTTTATCAATGCGCATACGGGTAAGGACTTTTTCACGTTTGAACAGAATGCCGAGCTGATTCAGACGGCGCTGGATGTGCAGAAGCAGACGGGCGTTCGTATTCTGCACGAAACGCACCGGGGACGCTTTTCCTACAGCGCCCCGGCTATCCAAAATTACCTGCTCAGACTGCCCGAACTGCGCCTGACGGCCGATTACTCGCACTGGGTTAACGTAGCGGAATCTTATCTTGACGATCAGGCGGAGAATGTTAGCCGGGCTATTGCCATCAGCGACCACGTTCACTGCCGGGTTGGTCAACCCGAAGCTCCGCAGGTATCGGACCCCCGCGCCCCGGAGTGGAAAGAGGCCCTCGAAACGCACGCCAGATGGTGGGATGCTATCCGCACCCGACTCCAGCGCGCCAATGCCTTTGCGATGACCATTACCTGCGAGTTTGGCCCCGCACCGGGCTATCTGCCAACGTTGCCCTACACCCAGCAGCCCGTCGTTAGCCAGTGGGACGTAAACGTATTTATGAAAGATTATCTGAAAAAACGCTGGCAGGTATAAAGTTCTTCTGAAATAAGGAGTTATCAGGCCCCGTACATTTCGCTTTCTGGATTGGCTAAAAGGCCGTATATTTGATAAGGTATGCTTCGTTTTCTGTTCATCGTCGGTCTGCTCACGCTGAGCCTTCTGGCCCGCCCGGCCCGGGCGCAGCTGGCTCAGTCCATGCGCATCGAGATTCCGTCTGACCCTAACGAAGCTGAATCGTTCGACGTAACCCCCCTTGGCGATCGGGGCGTTCTGATGACGATCCGAACGGGCAGCGTATACGATAATACACCTATCCGGTATCAGTTCCAGAAATTCAATACCAACCTGAAGCCACTCTGGCGAACAGAGTTCAGGCAGGATATTAAGTTCCGGCCCGTGCTGTCCTACGACACGGATCAATACGCTTATCATCTGTTTCGGGCGTACGACACCAACCGGTTTCAGTTTCTGCGCCTGCACCTCGAAGACGGCCATATCGAAACGTTCGAAGGATCATTGATTGAGCAATTCGACGTGCAGCACTTCAAAATTATGGGTAGTCAGGCATACATTGGCGGCTATCACCACAGCCGCCCCGTTGTTCTGGCGTTCTCGTTCTTTGATCAGTCGGTTAAAGTGCTGCCGGGCATGTATGTCAACCGGATGGAGCTGAGCAGTCTGGAAATTGATGAGGCCCGACAGGAAGTTAACGTGCTGGTTCATTCGTCCCGACGGCGTTGTACGTTCTCTATCCGCACGTATAACTACGACAGCAAACTCCTGCGCACTATTAATTTCGACGGTGCTGAAAACAGTCTGATTTCGGGTAAATTGCTGCCAGTCAATGAGCAGGAATCGCTCCTGGTTGGCAATTACTCCACCGATTGTACGCCTTATTCACAGGGCATTTACGTAACCCGCATCCGCCACAACGAACCAGCTGATGTGGCCGACGAAGCTGCGGTAAACGGGATTCAGTACATTGAATTCTCGCAGCTGCAGAACTTCTTTAACTACCTCAAGCCGCATCGCCAGCAAAAACTCCTGGCGCGGGCTATGAAAAAGAAAGAAGAGGGCAAAGATTATAAGTTCCGGTACCGGCTGCTGGTTCATGACCTTCAGCCAACCCCCGACGGTCTGACGCTGGTCGCCGAAGTGTATTACCCACAATATCGGGGCGCTGCCTTAGCCTATGGCGGCTACCTGCGCGGGGCCGACCGGTACGAAGGCTTCCGCTATACTCATGCCTTTATCTGCGGGTTTGACCGGCAGGGGCAGCTGCTGTGGGATAACTGCCTGCCCATTAAAGAGCTGCTTAGCCCAGATCTGACCGAGATGGTTCAGGTGTCGCAGCAGGGAAATCGGATGGTTCTCGCCTACCCCAACGATGGAGAAATAACAACGGAGGTCATTCAGGGCAGTAAGGTGCTGAAAGAAACCGAAAAGTTTAAGCTCCAAACCAATGCTGAAAACGAAAAAGTGACGTTTTCAGCGCAGGACAACCTGATGGCCTGGTATGACCGGCATTTTCTGGCCTGCGGCTTTCAGAAGATAGCCCCTTCCAAAAACTACGCCAACCAGCGCGAAGTCTTCTATCTGAATAAGCTGACCTACAACGAGGACGCGAAAACGGCTACGCCCGCCAGTGCTACGACCCGAAAAAGCGCCGGATCAGAACGATAAGCAAATTCAGCACAAGGCTGATGACAATGCAGGTCACAATGGGGAAATAGAAGCCGCCCCCATTTTTGCCTTCTATACGAATATCGCCCGGTAACCGGCCCAGCCAGCCGAGTCTATCACCGAAAAAAAAGATAATTCCACCAATCAGCAGCAGGGCCGCTCCAATCAGGATGATGTATTTGCCAATCGTCGGGTTCATAATCTGTTAGTCCAATCCCATTCTACTATTCGCCACTACGGAAGTGGCCTGGATGACAAATAGACCGTTCCGCATTTCAGATAAAATAAAACCCGGTAAAAATACGCTTGCGCTGCCATTTCCATGGCAGCGCAAGCGTATGGTTGTGGCACGTGGAGAAGGCCCCATGCTGGTGTGCATTTTGGCTCCGCTTTTCACAAAGCCTGATCTAAAAGAAGGGAATAATAGGTATGATATCAATGGCACAGGCGTCGGCCACACAGGCATCAATAGCACAGAGGTTGATAGCACAGGCGTTTGCCAGGCAGACATCAACCAACCCTACATCAATTATACTAGCTTCTGACGCACACACATCCACTACGTTTGCCTCCGCAACGGCCACATCCACACTACAGGCGTTCGCTAATTCGGCACCCACTATAGCGGCTGCGGCTCCACAGGCATCTGCACCACAGGCAGCCGCGCCACAGGCAGCCGCTCCGCAGGCAGCCGCTCCGCAAGCGGCTGCCCCACAGGCGTCGGCTCCGCACACCCCCACTCCCCCAGCCGCCACGCCACTAATGGTCATTGCAGCGGCATCGGCACCGCAGGCCCCAATCGCCGATGCCGCTGCCCCACACACCGCTATGGCCGCAAAATCAGCCCCGCAGATGGCTAGCCCAGACGCAGCTACCCCACACGTGGCAAGACCGCCGGCAGCCGCACCACAGGCAGCCGCGCCACAGGCGTCGGCACCACAGGCATCAGCACCGCAGGCATCAGCTCCGCAAGCCTCCGCCCCACAGATACCAGACTCAACAGAATTAGGAACATGGTGCTGGGTTTTGGGCGAAGTAGAACGGTCAAATTCTTTTGTTCGGATCGCGAATTTGGCGGTTGCGCCAATGGCCCCATTATTGAGCAGAACGACATTGTCTGTTTTGGGGTCGCCTGCCAGATACCCATCGTTGTACGTTTTAAGTGAAATAGTGTCACCGGGCGAAACAAAATTATTGTGCATGCAATCGCCACTCTTGATCAGCACAAATTTTGCAGCTTCCGTTAACTGACTATTGTCCGCCTTAAAGGAGTTGTTGGCAGAAACTTCAACGTAGTGCCCATTCTTATCGGTTAAACTGACAACATCGCCGAAACTGACATAGTCTTTGTTTTTGGTACTCCCCGACCGGACGAGCGTAAACTGTTCTGACTCGATAATGCCATCGCTAATAGTACCACTGATTGCCAGCCCGCCACCCGCCGTATCTAACAGGCACTTGTTCCTGAATGAGTTCGTAAGGATTACTTTCTCCCCGAATTTAATGGCCTCCGGCGGCATGAAAACGCCAATCGCCTTAACCACAATACTGGAGGCCATATCATTTAATATAACCCTTAAATCGGGATGATCCTCCGTAAATACCTTAAACTCACCCTTATAATGGGCATCCTTGTATAGGGTAACGATCAGCCCCTGCGGCACCTTGATCGAACTGATATGGTCATTGCCAACCACAAGATCAGGGATGTTGTACCGGCCAACGCCGATTTTCTGAGAAATTCCCGTATAGTTTGGATCCCGATAGACCGTTGCTACGGGTTCTATGAGAATGCTTGACGCTACGTCATTAAAATTCAACTGAACAAGATCCGGCGTATCCTGTGTAAGCACTTGCTTATCTCCGCGAAAGTTGGCGTCTTTAAATAACGTTACCCGCAGGTCTTCCGGCACCCGTACCGAACTAATTTTATCATGCCCGAAAATCAATGTGGCCGTATCGTAAGAGCCAATTCCTACTTTTTGTTCATTACTGCCGTAATTAATATCCTCATATAGGGTTGCATACGATGAGAAGCCTTTATCTTTTTTATAGTCTGAAGCGGTCATAATGCTCCATTGCTGTGTACTCGCGCCGGTCGATGTCTGCTGGACAATGTCATCACTACCTGCTTTTACGCTCACTACCTTATTTGAATTTTGATTCAATAGCCGGTACCGGTCATTTTTCAACAACTGCACCTTAAAATTCTGGTCGAGTCCGGAATGGTCAGGCCAAAAAATCACCAGCGAATTTTCAGCTGTCGAACCAAAGTCAATTGACATCGGGTTATTGGTCTCTACGTTAACGATTTCCAGATAACCGTCCGCACCCGCCTTGAATTTCCAAAGCTGAAGGCTGGATTCATTCCATTCCTGCTGAATTACTTTATTCTTAATACCACCTACTGTTGCGGTCAATACTTTCGTGCTGTCGGCAGAAGCGATTACGTACTGTTTGTTGGGATTCAGGCCTGGTGCGTTGACCGATCCGGCTATCGTAGGAAGGACAAGATATTTCATACCTGTTCATGCTTGGTTTTAGGAGGTGAATTAGCAATCGAAGCACGTAATCAGGCCGGTTGATACAGGGCTTTCATAGCACTGGGCAGGTCGTTGCCGCCCGCGTCCAGAACTGTTGTACACAGTTCGTTGGGGTCAGTCTGTATATCGGCCGGGTCATAATCTTCGGCCGTTATGAAGCCCATTTTTTCAGCCCGGTGTACGAGCCGTTCCTTGATGTTATATTTCCAGCTTGGACAGGGCAAAACGGCGGCTTCTCCCCGCGTGTCAGTATGATGGATGAATTTATACGCACATGAGCCGGTGCAATTCGGAAGAATCTTACAGTTCCGGCAGGTTTGGTTGGTAAAGGGAGTCCATCTGAGCCACTCCAGTACTCGTTCGTCTTCATTTAGAGCCTCTACGTCGAAAATAGTCCCTACTTTTTGTTTGGGGAACGACACCGTATCCCAGCATTTGTGCAGATCGCCGTTTGGGGTAATCACCAGTCCTTTGGGTCTTACTGCGGAGCAGATACCCCGAAAGCGGGGCGGATAGGGTAGCGCTGTCAGGCCGACCTCATACCCATGTTGATAAAGTTCGGTTTCCAACTGCCCATACCGCAGTTTCCCCATGGTTACATCGGCAATGCTATGGCAACCCGTCGTAATGGCCTCAACCGGGGCGAAATACATTTTCAGGTTTTTCTTTCCGGCCAGCCCGTCCTGCTCCATGTCGTCAATCAATTTATGGATGTCGTTGCGGTTGCGTTCGTCGATGTTGACCCGTACACTCACCGAAAGGGGCACTTCGTCAATCCAGGTCTTCACATTGTCAATAATTGCCCGGTAGGTTCCTTTTCCTGATAACAGGACCCGTCGTACATCATGGTGTTCGGCCGGGCCGTCAAGCGTTATCTGTACTCCACCAACCCGACGGGTATGCAGCGATAAGGCAACGTCGCGGGTGAGCTGATAACCATTCGTAACGATCATGGCATCGTACTTAATCCCTCGCTGCGCACAGAGTTCGATGAAGCGATCTGACAGTGCCTCAATGATTTTAAGCCGAACGAGTGGTTCGCCCCCATACCAGGCTACGTGTAGATGCCTGATATTCGGGGCCGCCCGTTCAACAAGGGCTACAATGGCATCCTGAACCTCCCTACTCATCGTATCTTTGGCTTTGTCAATTCCCTGAAAGCAGTAATCGCAGCCAAAATTACAGGCAAGGGTGGGCGCGATAGTCAGGATCATCGTGTTGGGATCGAACCGATGCGCTTTGTACTGTTGCTCAAGATGGGTTAACTCGTCAACCTGTTCCCGCCGGATAAACCCTCCTAGTTCCATCTGCTTTACCTCTTGGTCGGTAGCATCCAGATACCTTCCTTCTTCGATGGTCTCAAACAGGGCCATATCCTGCTTGTCCAGGATGGCAAAAGCACCGCTAAGCGAGTTATACATCAGCGTATTGGTGCTCTTTAACGGAATACGGATACAGTACCGGGACTGGAAGTATTTTATCATTGACTAGCGGATTTAGGGTATGCAGCGAAATTGAGTAAGGCAATGCTGAGGGGAACATTATATTCAGCAACATATGGCTGATGGTGTCTTCCAGGATGAGCTGGTATTTCGAAGCCGTGCAATTCTTACATAGTTACGTTCCCAGGAGAACCGCGGACGCTAAAGTAAGAGTGAAGTGAATCCGGCGCGTGGCGGTTAGTATCGGCTCTAGTCAAATCCAGATAGTGCCCGCTGCTTTTGCAGCAACCATTTTTTCGTACAGTAAGCCCATCATCAGCCGAGCTTTGGCATAAGTATTCCATGTGGTAAGCTGATTACGCGCTCCCAGCTTCTTCAGCAAGTTGCCGGCTGTAACGACTACCCTGTATCAGGTAAAGCGCATGTTCCAGGGGAATCAAGATAAACAGAATACTCAATTCAGCAGTCAAAGTAATCACCAAGCACAAATAGAATAAGTATATTTTTTAAGCGGAATGTTCAATTTTACAATACTTAGCCAGGATAGGCTCACAAATTGACCATCAGCCCGAAAGTGCCTCCCGTTCAGTCTGGCTGCTCTTGAGAAAAACGTATGCGTTCAAAACAGCTATTGGACTGCTAACTCCTCTCGCGGCTCATTGGGCCATCGGTCTCGGTCAGTGCCGACGGTACTAAAACTGGCTAAAGGTCTCTTCCCAAATAAATACAATTAAAATTAGGTTCTGCTTGCTTTTTAAAACTATTATTCTTAGTTTTGCACCAGATTTTACAAGCGACATCCGTCGCGTCTCTGTTTTTCTCCTTTTTACACGCTGAGTTAGGTCTGACAGAGCCAAGGTACGGATGTACAGGATGGGTTTTCTGTGTGGACGCTCCCGGGTGGAGCACTTGCGCGTGGGCTAGTCGTCAATCTTCGTTGTCTCCCTGTAGGGTGGTCCGGGTCGTTGGATCGGTTGGTGGTCCTTGTTGGGTCGTTGGGCAATCGTTTGTTGGGCAATTCTCGCAGTATCGCGCCGTTCACCGGCACACACTCGTCTTCGCTTGGAGGGTTAATCCATATATTTTCCAAGTTAATGAAAACGAAAAAAACTAAAACCGATGGTCAGGACGACGTTCTGACGATGGAAAACGCAGCTACGGAAGTTTCGACCGTGGACACAATCGACACCGAAGCCCCCGTCGCCAATACCGAAGTAGCGCAGGCCGTTGACGAAGTCATTACGGTTGACGACGCTCCCGCAGCTTCTGCTCCGCAGGAAACCACGCCTGATCAGCCCAAGACCGATCCCAATCAGATTCTGTTCTCCAGTCTGGATATTTCGGACGAACTGCTGCAGGCCGTAACCGACATGGGCTTCATTAGCCCGTCGCCGATTCAGGCCGAAGCGATTCCGCCAATTCTGGCCGGTCGTGATGTTATCGGTCAGGCCCAGACAGGAACGGGTAAAACGGCTGCCTTTGGTATTCCGGCGCTCGAATTGGTGGATGTGCAGGATCGCTCGGTGCAGACGCTGATTCTTTGCCCCACGCGGGAGCTGGCCCTGCAGGTAGCGGAAGAGATTAAGAAGCTGTCGAAATATAAGCGGGGTGTTCGGGTAGAAGCCATCTACGGCGGTGACTCGATTGAGCGCCAGATCCGGTCGCTGCGCAACGGTGTCCATATCGTTATCGGTACGCCCGGTCGCGTCATGGACCATATGGAGCGTAATACGCTGAAGCTCGACAACGTGAAGATGATGATTCTTGACGAAGCCGACGAAATGCTCGATATGGGCTTCCGTGAAGACATCGAAAGCATTCTGGCGGAAATGCCCGAAGAGCGGCAGACGATCCTGTTCTCGGCGACGATGTCGAAGCCGATCATGCAGATCACCCAGAAGTTCCAGAAAGATCCCGTCCTGGTGAAGGTGGTTAAGAAAGAGCTGACCAACACCAACATCGAGCAGGTCTATTTTGAGGTAAAACCCAAGGCGAAAGTCGAGGTAATGTGCCGCCTGATCGACATGTACGACCTGAAACTGCTGCTGGTATTCTGTAATACGAAACGTAAGGTTGACGAGATCGTCGAAGACCTGCAGATTCGGGGTTATCAGGCTGAGGGTCTGCACGGCGACCTGCGGCAGGCACAGCGGAATAACGTGATGAGCAAGTTTCGCTCGGGTACGACCAGCATTCTGGTAGCAACCGACGTAGCCGCCCGCGGTATTGACGTGGACGATGTCGATGCGGTTATCAACTTCGATATCCCACTCGACGAAGAATATTACGTACACCGCATTGGCCGGACGGGCCGGGCCGGCAAATCGGGCCGGGCGTTCTCGATGGTTGGCCGCGATGAGAAATACCGGTTCCGCGAAATTCAGTCCTACACCAAAGTAAAGGTTGAAAAAGGCGTAATTCCGTCTTTCGAAGATATCGTTGGTGTCCGCAAGGCTCGCTTTATCGAGCAGTTGCAGCAGACCATTCAGGAAAGCAAAGACCTGAACTTATATGAAGACCTGCTGACACAGCTTCATCATACCGGCTTTTCGACCGAGCAGGTAGTAGCCGCACTGGTGAAGCGCAGCATGGGTCTGGAGAAAAACGAATTTGCCGATCAGAACCTGGGTCTGGAAGACGACCGTCGGCGCGATGATCGCCGGGGTAACGACCGATTTGGCGACCGCAGCGAGCGTGGAGGTCGGTTTGAGGATCGCCGGGGTGGTTCGCGCTTTGGCGACCGTGACGATCGGGGTGGCAGCCGTTTCGGCGACCGCCCCCGGTTCAACGACCGCAACGAGCGGCCGTCTTTCGGTAGCCGCGATGACCGCGGAGGCCGGTTTGAGGATCGCCGGGGTGCTGGCCGTGATGGCGACCGGAAGCCGTATGCTGATCGTGACGAACAGCGGGCTCCACGCGAACGCGAAGCCAACATGACCCGCCTGATGGTGACCATCGGACGTAAGGATTACGTTCGGCCGGGCGACATCGTCGGCGCAATTGCAGGCGAAGCCAACATTCCGGGCAATAGCATCGGCAGCATCGACATTTTCGACAAGTTCACCTACGTGGACGTTCCGAAGGACGTTGCTAACCGGGTTGTTGACGCCATGGAAGGCAACACCATCAAAGGCCGCCGGGTGAATATCGAAATTGCACGGTAAACTTCAATCAACGAGTATGTTCATAGTCAATAATCGCTGATCATAAACTCGTTTATATAATAAAAAACCACCCGTCGGGTGGTTTTTTGTTTTGGAGTACTTGTATTTAGGCTTTGATATAACCGTTAACTCAAAGGATGAATCTGCATGAATACTTATAGGTAAACTTATTTAATTTAGTTATACGAGACATTTTTTACAGGCCTACCATTTTGCCCCTTACCTTTCTTTAACCATACATTTATGTCTACTGCTAAAGATTTGCTTACCAAAGCTAATCAGCTTTATGAATCTAAGAGATACGCAGAAGCCCGGGTCGAGTTTGATACTATTATTGGGCAGGAGCCATTAAATCGGGATGCTTGGCTTGGCAAGGGTAATACTTATTTTCAAGAGGGAGACTATGAAAAGGCACTGCAGGTCTTTGAAGAAACAGACAAAACTTTCCCTAACGATGCTCTAGTATTACTATCCATAGCAGGTTGCCTGATTCAGCTCGACAAGGAAAACGAAGCGCAGGTCTATATTCAGCAGGCCGACACGTTACCGGTCGTGCTCGAACTGAAAAAGTTCGATGAATTTATAGCCAGTGAGAAGCCAGATGAAGCTCTTGGAGTTATAGAAACCTATCTTAGTAAGAATCCGGGTTTGAATACCTTCAAGGTCCTTGACATTGCCCAGCATCTGTATAATCAGGCAAGTAAGCTGATAAATGATAAACCTAATCTAGCAGAACAATTACTTAGTAAAGCAACCCAACTCAATCCCCATCATGCCGAAAGTTACGCAGATTGGGGGTACGTACTGCATCGTCTGAAAAGGCCGGAAGAATCACTGGAGAAATACAAGCTGAGCCTAACAAAGTCACCATCGCCCGATTTGGCCGAACGGGTTTTGTACTGGATTGGTGGAGATACGTTACGCTCCCATCAGGACGTAATCGATTTTCTGGTTGCGCAGCCCAATCTGATTGCTCCTTTCAAAAGAGAAAAGATGATCGGCGATATGGCGTTTCAGCTTGCCCGGTACGAACAGGCCGAAGAAGCCTACAAACGAGCCCAATTGCTCGATCCGACGGATGCCTTTGTCATCAAAGCGCAGGCCGATACCTATCTGCACAGGAAACAAGAAAAACAGGCCCGGCAACTTTACCGACAGGCCATCGACGTTGCCCGACAACAAGTCGATGAATTGCGTGATAAACCACAAGTCCCTCACTCCGATAGCGATTCCTTAAACGCTATTCAGACTGGCCAGACAGACCCAATCAAGGCGGTTAACCAAACGCTGGGAAGGCTTCACTATGAAATTGGAAATTCAATTTTACGGCAGGATACCGATTTAGAGGAAGTATGGACGCACTGGCAGGAAACACTCCAGCTTACCCCTGGTTCAGACAATGCCCGATCAATAGCCGATGAGTTTTACAATCTAGGCCAATGGGACAAAGCACAGCGGGCTTACACCGCTTATAGCTGGGCTATGCCGCAGCCTTTTATGGACGCGGACGTGCTCATAAACCTAGGATTATGTCATTATTACCTGTTCCACTATGCTGAAGCCAGAAGTAGGTTTACCGAAGCGGCCCGGATTGAATCTGAGTATCAATACCTTGCCCATTATTACCTCGGCTATACGTATATAGATGAGCGCCTGTTCGATCTGGCCGAGTCAAACTTCCACACCGCTTTTCGACTAAAGCCGGACGAATACTTCGTCATTGAAAGCTTAATACTGTGCTATTCTGCCCTGCGTAAAAAAGAAGATGCACTGGCAGTTAGCCAGAAAGCGTACGCCCGGTACGCCGGTGTGGGAGAAGATGAATCAGGTAAAAAACTCCGCACCGCTGAAATTGACTATCTGACGGGCAATATCTACCTAGATTTTAAAGAGTTGGACGAAGCGATGAGACTTTACCGAGCAGCGCTCGAAAAAGACCCGCAGCATGCCTACGCCCGGCACAATCTGGCGCACGTGCTCGAGAAGAAAGGCCGTTATGCGCTCGCCCGAGCCGAATGGAACGAGGCTAAGATGAACTACCAGAATCAGCTTTAACCTGCCAGCCATGATAACGAATAATTATGTTCCCAATGATTTCAGAGCGTATCTGGGGAGTATTTTGTTTTCAGTAGACTATGATTTCGGCGCTGCCGAAACTCATCTGACCGAATCCCTGTCCCGAAACCCAAGCAGCGCACTTTTCATCCTGCTTCTTTGCCAGTTGTATCAGAAACAGATCGAATATAATACGTCGGCGAATGGCGATACAATGAACGAGGAAAGTAAGCTGGGCAATTACGCTCAGCAAGGCATCGAACTCCTCGCCAAAAAACCCCGTTCGAGCTGGAACGACGGCGATTACCGATACCAAGGCGAGTTTCAGAGTTTTTTGTCACGTCTGGAGGAAGCCAAACTATCCTTTCAGAAAGCCATCCAGCTAAACCCCGATCTGGTTGAGGGCCGCACGGGCCTTGGGATTGTGTACCAGAAATTAAAAAAATGGAATGATGCACTGATAGCTTTTGAACAGGCGCGCCGACTGGATCCGAATGACCTGAATACCCGGGCTAGCATGGCCGAAATGCTCATTGAACTCGACCAGTTCAACCCGGCCGAGGAGCACCTCGCATTTATTCGGCGCATAACCGACGAAACCCACCTCGACGCGCTCATCTTGTCGGGAAGACTCTACGCCCGGCTGGGCGACAAAGCGCATGAAAATGAGGACGCTGTTGAAGCCGAAGGTCGATATAGGGCAGCCGTCGAGTTTTTGGATAAAGCTTTAAGAGCTGAAACCTACGGAAATTACTCCCGAAAAATTACGCCGACCGAAAGCCATACCGTCAGATACCTTAACGGCTATTGTCAGATAAAACAAATACAGGCCCGTGAGAAGAAAGGCAATCTGGTGCAACGTTACCAATTTGCGCAGGAGTCCCAGAGATATATTGATAAGGCTCTAGTTCATTTTAAGAAAATCACAGAATCGAAATATGCTCACAATGGGTTTGAAGCTAGGCAAGCCGTTAATCAGTTGAATCAGTACCGAAAACAAACATCGCCTGTTCGGGAGATCAGCACCCGAGGTCTGAAAGGTACGTTGGTTGTGATGATGGCCGCTTTTATTCTTATAGCGACCCAAATCGTTTTCTTTTTCCGGGAAACGAGCTTTGTCAGAGCAATAACCCAGCCCAATGTCGCATGCTATATTCAGCCCAGCCGAATTCAACCACTGCTGAAACTGGATTCGGCGGGGGATGTCAAGCTAACCCGTTTTGCGCGTTTGTCTTTCAATCATCCGGATTCGTTGATTGCCCGATGGGAGCAATTAATGGGAGAAAACGTTCGCATTGAACGAGCCTGGATTGAAAATGCAGATCAGAAGCCCGAACGACTCTTAACCGAAGGGTTTTATGGCCTCATAACTTTCGCGTCGCTTCTTTTCATCATTGCCGGGCTGGTTCTGCCTGAATTAACTAAGCTAAAAGTCGGCAGCATTGAATTAGAGAAGACTAGGCTGGAAACCATCACTACCACCCCCAGCCTGAACGTATCTAGCGGAGCAAGCGCCACCCGTTCGTTAAAGTAAGAACGGTTTACTCTTCGTAGTAATAACCGAAAATGATTCCCATCTCGTCCTCGCTCGTCAGGCCAAAGTTGACGGTTTTATTGGTCGTGTTGTTATACGTAATCTCCGAGGTCAGCCCCTCTCCTTTCTGGAGCGTAATCGGTGTTTTGAATGTAACGATATCGGGATGTTCCCAGTCGGTGGAGGTATAAACAATTTCGCCGTTGCGGGAGCCGCCGTTAATTTTGATGACAAACTTTTCGCCCAGTTTATGCATGTGCGACGTCAGCGTCAGAATCTGGCGTGGTTTGCTGAACGTAAACGACTTGGTCAGCGTCACGCGGCCGTTAGGCGGTATGTTCAGATTGGTATTGCCCAAATCCAGCGTCTGAATGATTCGCTGCACCTTGGATTTATCGACCGTGTACAGGTTAATCAGAGCCTCGCCCTTCATCACCGTAGTGGTTTTGTTGACGTAATGCGAATTTAGATCCAGCGACGAACCGGCGGGTAAGAGCAGGGCCGCTCCTTCGGGAAAGGTGTAATCCATATACTGAGCCTGCGAACCCGCCAGATACACATGGTTCGACATGCTGAGAGCCGTTGCCAGATTGAGCGAATTATCGGTATTGCGCAGATCGCGGACGTCATTGAGGTTAGGCAGTACGTTCCGGTTGCGGAAGTCGTAGGCCACAAAGTGATGGCTGCCGCTACGCATCTTGATCTCGTACCGATTCACGTAAATATCCTGCGTATTCCCGACCATTTTACGTACGAACAGTTCGCGTTCGAAATTCGGCTGAATATCAAACGGGGCAATGCTCATCTGCACACCTGCTCCGGCTGCCGGTACGGGCAGCGGTTCAAACGGAGCAATCGTCACGGTTTCATCGTCCAGCAGCTTCGCATCGGCTACACTGCCGGTTTTGGGGGCCCCGGCGTCGATCCACCGACGCACAAACTCGATCTTCCCATCCGACAAGGGCGTTCCGCCCAATGGCATGGTATTACCGTATTGTTTGCCGCTATGATGACTGGCGTACACGCTCAGCTTGTGATACAGCAGGCTCTCCAGGGATGCAAATGCCTTAACCCGTTTGAGCCCATCGGCTTTAGCTGCGCTGTTTTTCGAGTCAACGCCCACTAGATTCTGATAGGCTACGCCCTCGGCAAGTACTAACCCATGTTGTAGGAAAGCCGGGTCTTGTTCAGACGCATGACAACCCGATGTTGCGCAGGTAGGCGTCAGGATTTTCTGCTGAATCAGATCAAAGGAGGCTAATCCGGTTGGGTCTACCGGCTCTGTAGGCGCTTTCTGGCAGGCGAGCAGATTCAGCAACAGGGCCAACACGCCCATGCTTAGCCCTAACCGGGTATAAGTCAAGACATTCATGAAGCCAATCGTTAATGAGGAGCTTGCAGAAAGGTAACGAAATCGCCGGTATTTTCTTTAGAACCGCAGCACAAAATCCTGCTTCGGCTGCTCCTTGCGGGTAAACACCAGCCCCACCCAGAACAAATCTACCGTTACGCTGACGGCCGGATGCCGTTTGATGTAGGCCCACGCCTGCTCCATCTCATCGGACCAGTGGATATCATCGAAGACAAATAGGGTATCGTTATGACTGTTCGACAGACAGATCTCGAAATACCGAACGGTAGGTTCGTAGCGGTGATTGGCGTCGAAAAAAACGAAATCTATTGGTTTAAGCCTTGCCACGCGGGAAGCCAGCGTTTCGTCCAGATTACCGACAACAATCTCGACGTTTGGCGTCCCCAGCCGGTCGAAATTCTGGCGGGCAACGGCGGCCGTCTGCGGGCAGCCTTCAAACGTAAGCACCTGCCCATGCTGCGGCCGGGCAGCTTCGGCCAGATAAGCCGTAGTCAGGCCCAAAGATGTACCCAGATCAACAATTACGTTCGCTTTTGCGTGTCGGATAAGCCGGAACAGCAATCGCCCGAAACGCGCTGGCTTCTGCGAATGGCAGGCAATGTCGCCGATCGTCCGTTGTCTTGCCCCGTTTACTTTTGAGCCTGCGCCGAAATCCGTGATCGCGATCGTCTCGCGGCTACGACATAGTTCGTTACGCAACGCCCGAAAGGACGTAAAGGCCGGTTCGCGCCGATTATCGGGGCGGATACTGGTTGTGTACAGCGAAAACAGGAAAGGCGAATGCAGCGAGTGTTCGTCGCGGGCGCGACTCAGGTAACGAAGGTAAGCGAGAATCAATGTATAAGGCGTTGTAAAGTAGCCGCTGAAGCTTGGCGGTTCTTCGCAAAATTAGCAGTCTGCTCCGTTTGTCCAGCGAATCAGTTTAGCCGGTACGGCACCACCATGGTAAATTCCGGAATGCTGACGCGAACCGTTTTTCCATCAATGATGCGCTCAACCAGGTAGGTGCCCACCATCTTACCCATGCTGGATCGGAGGTTGCAGCCCGACACGTATTCGTGCACTTCGCCCGGCTCCAGCACGGGCTGAAGACCGACTACGCCTTCACCTTCGACCTCCCGAACAGTTCCGTTGGAGTCGAAGATCAGCCAATGCCGCCGAAGCAACTGAATCGTGTAGTCGCTGGCATTTTCAATTGTGATCCGGTAGGTGAAGACGTAATGCGCCTGCAGCGGACTGGAGTAGTCCGACTGGTATTCGGTCTTCACGCTAACTTTTACGCCCTCTGTAACTGACGAAACCATAAATTTAGTGTCGTTTGGCAACCTTACAACGAAAATTAGGTTGATTAGTTTTGTTACGCAAGACCCACCTTCAAAAAATATTTTTCGGAGGTGGTTTTCGGTATTTGTAGGCTATAATGCCCATCGACCCGTATCAGTTCCCCATATGAAAGTTTCTATCGCCGAATCCTGGCAGAGCCGGTTACAGTCCGAATTTGACAAGCCTTATTTCCGGCAACTCGCCGAATTTCTTCGCCAGGAGTACAGCACCCAACGGGTCTACCCGCCCGGAAAACTCATTTTTAACGCTTTCAATCAATGCAGCTTTGAAGAAGCCCGGGTGGTTATTCTGGGGCAGGACCCTTACCACGGTGAAGGACAGGCCAACGGGCTCGCCTTCTCAGTAGCCGATGGAGTTACCAAGCCGCCGTCCCTGGTCAATATTTTCAAGGAAATTCAGGATGATCTGGGCAAACCGGTCCCAAAATCGGGGAATCTGGAACGCTGGGCCAAACAGGGGGTTATGCTGCTCAACGCTACCCTTACGGTGCGGGCGGGGCAGGCCGGGTCGCATCAGGGCAAAGGCTGGGAAACCTTTACGGATGCGGTTATCAAGCTGATTTCGGACGAAAAA
Organism: Spirosoma taeanense; assembly: GCF_013127955.1. Taxonomy (NCBI): domain Bacteria; kingdom Pseudomonadati; phylum Bacteroidota; class Cytophagia; order Cytophagales; family Cytophagaceae; genus Spirosoma; species Spirosoma taeanense. The sequence continues at coordinate 1,544,799 of NZ_CP053435.1, read as the reverse complement.
CAGAACGTTGTCTTTATGCTCTGGGGCGCTTACGCTCAGAAGAAGGGAGCCGTCATTGACAGCAGGAAGCACCTGGTACTCAAATCCAAACATCCTTCGCCAATGGCTGCGCAATGGGGTGGCTGGTTTGGCAACAAGCATTTCAGCCAGGCCAACGAGTACCTCGAAAGCCATGGTCTGAAGCCGATTGACTGGTAATAAGTAAAAGGCGCCTGGCCGGGGAAGTGCTACTTTTCACGGCCCGGCGCCTTTTACGTTACGCTTTGTTAATCAATCGTTCTGAACAGGCGGTTCCAGCGAATTTTATTCCAGATGTTAGCCGGGTTCGGGTCGAGCGACATCCAGACAAAGACCGCTTTACCTACAATGTGGTCTTCGGGCACAAACCCCCAGAACCGCGAATCGAGCGAGTTATCGCGGTTATCACCCATCATGAAGTAATAATCCTGCTTGAAGGTGTATGACGTAATGGGCTGTCCGCCAATTTTAATAGCCGTGGACGTAAACTCTACGTTTGTATTGCCTTCATACAGTTCAATAACCGGCCCGTAGAGCGCGATCGTCTGCGGGTTAATCTGGATCGTGGCTCCTTTCTTCGGCACCGTCAGGGGGCCAAAGTTGTCATGGTTCCACTTAAAGGTCGGCGTGCCGTAGATACCCGGCGACATTTCGCCCGGCTTGTCGACCATCGGCTCAATGCCTTTCACCCAGTCAAACTCTCTGAACTTGGCAATTACATCTTCGGTCGTGTTGACCTGGTAACCAACCATCGAGGCAGTTTTGGTTGAGTCGTTATACTGCTCCAGCGGCTTCCAGTTTTCGGTCGGCTGGCTCGGATCGCGATAGTCGTTAACTATCTCATACTTCCGGAAGAAGTTAGCGTCGAGCACTTCCGTCGTTTTTATGAAATATTTCTGCTCCGAGCGGGGTGGCTTTGAAAACGGCTTGCCATTGACAAACACTTCCCGCTGGCGGATTTCCAGCACATCGCCCGGAATACCTATACACCGCTTGATATAGTTCGTCTTCAGGTCAACCGGATAGTCGATGTTGTCGTTGAGGTACTTGGGCGGCACGTTGAACACCACCACATCTCCGTTTTTAACGTGCGTAAAGCCCGGCAGCCGGTAAGACGGCAACTGAATAGCCGTGCTGTATGATGGAATGTCAGTTCCCCAGATTTTCTGGTGCGTCAGCGGCACCTGCAGGGGCGTCCGTGGAGTACGGGTACCGTAATGCAGCTTACTGACAAACAGGAAGTCGCCTACCATCAGGCTGTTCTCCATCGAAGGCGTCGGAATCGTGAACGCTTCCATAAAGAGCCAACGGATGAGCGTAGCCGCCACAACGGCAAACAGAACGGAATCAAACCACTCGCGAACGGGTGATTTTCTGGGTTTAGCCGGTACGCGTTCGGCTCTGGTTTTTACTTCTGACACGGTATCTTACGATATAATGAAAAACGATGTATGGCCTCAGGCTATAGAAATAGACTACGAAGGTACGAAGGATGAACGGCCTAAACGCAACCATTCATCAGCTATCGTCCATTACTCATCCCTTCCTAACAGATCATCCATGCCAAAAACACCCTCGCGACCGACAATCCATTCTGCTGCCACAACAGCCCCAAGCGCAAACCCCTGCCGACTGTAGGCTACGTGCGAGATTTCAATCCGGTCAACATCGGAGTCATACCGAACGGTATGCGTTCCTGGTACGGCACCCTCCCGCAACGACTCAATTTCAACGGCATCCGTCGAATCGATCCGGGCGCTTTCGCTGTTTGATTCTTTACTTACCCAACGACGTTTATTGGGCAAGTGTTCCATGACTCCTTCCGCCAGCGTAATGGCCGTACCACTCGGCGCGTCTTTTTTTTCCGTATGGTGAATTTCGGTCATTGAGACGCGGTACGACGGATAATTCCGCATGAACTGCGCCAGGGTCTTGTTGAGCCGAAAGAACAGATTGACGCCGATGCTATAGTTGGATGCATAGAAAAAAGCGCCTTTCTTTTCCAGGCATATCTTTTCGATTTCGGGGCGATAGCTGAGCCAGCCCGTTGTTCCGCAGACCACCGGCCAGCCCCGTTCGAGACAATACATAATGTTCTCGACGGCCGATTCGGGCGAGCTGAACTCAATGACGGCGTCAACGCTTTCCTGAGGAATATGGTCTAAGTCGGCGTGGTTATCGGCATCAATCCGGCCCGCAATCTGATGGCCGCGTTCGAGCGCAGTCTGCTCGATGGTTTTACCCATTTTACCGTAGCCAAGGAGAAGAATATTCATAGTAATAGCAGGTTGACGGCTGCGCTTCATCTGCGGAAGCAAACGCCAACGGTTATTTAAAAGTTAACGCCACCCGTACGCCCGGCACCAGCCCCGTTCCCGGCATGGGAATTACGGCCGGCTCAAGGCGCATGGAAATGTCGTCGGATAAATCAAAGGTTTTCAGGTGGGCGGCTACGTTGGCCTCAACGGCATTAACACCCCACAGCACTACCGACAGTAACGTATTGAGGTCGCGGTATCGGCGGAAGAGATCATAATATGCCTTGGCTGTCTGCGAGGAGCGAACAATCTGGGTGCCAATCACGACCTCTTCCACTTTCTGGGCCGTTCCCGAGCTCTCATCGCCGTAAAGCAACAGCCGGTAGCCATCCTCCGCCTGTTTGGCCAGGCCCCTATACCGGACAAACAAATACCCCATCACGCCAAAACCGGCGTAAATAAACGGTATTTTGTAATACTGTCGGTTATAGGCCTGCCCCAGACCGGGCAGGATCAGGGAGCGAATGGTAGCCTGTTTGGGTATGATTTTGTGCATGCGGTCCTGTTGCCCCCGGGTTACCAGCACAGTATCGGCCGCCCGAACCAGTGAGTCGCCTTCGGCGGTCAGTTCCGAATTACCAATGCGGATAGTTGGCCCGTTGAAGGCCGGAATTGTATCGGCGGCTGAACGTACCTGCCTGGTCGAGTCGACAGGGGCCGGGGTTGGTGCAGGAACAATGGCCGGAGCAGGGTTCTGACCCAGAGCCGGTAAACAGCCAGCCAGCAACCCCACACTCATCCACAAGAAAAAAACGGTACGTTTCAATGCGTTACGCCTGCGAGTTCAGGACCTCCAGGATTTTGGTTAACTCTTCCTGTGAGGTAAACGGAATTTTGATTTCGCCCTTGTGTTTCTCGTCCGCTTTGATCGAAACTTTTGTACCAAACAACGACGATAGCTTGAACTGAAGGCTCCGCATCTCCTGCTTGGGCAGCGTTACACGACGGGTACTGGCAGAGTCATCGTCTTTATCCGACAGGTTGCGCACGGCTTCTTCGACCTTCCGCACCGACCATTCCTCGTCAACAGCCCGGTTAAACAGCCGGATCTGCGAATCTGGATTGTCGATGTTGATGATGGCGCGGGCGTGGCCCATCGAGATTTTATTATCGCGCAGAGCGGCCTGAATAACGGGCGGCAGCTTTAGCAGGCGAATATAGTTATTGACGGTCGTGCGGTTTTTACCCACGCGCTCACCCAGTTCCTCCTGCTTCAGACTGCACTCCGTGATGAGTCGCTGGTAGCTGAGGGCAATTTCAATTGAATTAAGGTTTTCGCGCTGGATGTTCTCAATCAGCGCCATTTCCAGCATCTGCTGGTCGTTGGCTGTGCGAACGTAGGCCGGGATATGGGTCATCCCGATCAGCTTGGAAGCCTGAAGACGTCGTTCGCCCGAAATCAGCTGATAGCGATCCTTGCCTAACTGCCGGACCGTAATGGGCTGGATAATTCCCTGCACCCGAATCGATTCAGCAAGTTCCTGAAGCGCTTCTTCATCGAAGCGTGTCCGGGGCTGAAACGGGTTAGTTTCGATCAGCGACAAACTGATCTCGGTCATCGTGCTGATGGACTCAAACGGCGAAGGCTTCGACTGCCGGTTAACCGCTTCGCTGTCGTGCAGCAGGGCACCTAAGCCACGGCCCAATCCTATCATCTTCTTATTCGGTGCTTTGGTGTTCGCGTTGTCCATGAGCAAGTATGGATGATGTATGATACACGTTGTCAGACAGAAACCGTACTGATAGCTCGTAACAGGTTACGTTCCGACAGCCTGATCAGGCTTACCTAAATTACACTTCGTGGGGCATCATTCCGTTTTTAGCCAGAATCTCGCGGGCCAGGTTCAGATAGCTGACAGCGCCTTTGCTGTCGGCATCCTGCGCCAGAGCCGGCACGCCGAAACTCGGCGACTCGCTCAACCGGATATTCCGTGGGATGATGGTGCTGAACACCATCTGCTGGAAATGGCTCGTCACTTCGCCGACTACCTGATTCGACAGCCGAACCCGCAGGTCATACATCGTCAGCAGAATGCCTTCAATGGACAAGCGGGTATTGAGCCGCGACTGAATAATCTTGATCGTGTTGAGCAGCTTACCCAGCCCTTCGAGCGCGAAATACTCGCACTGCACCGGAATAATGACCGAGTCGGCAGCCGTCAGGCTATTGATCGTAATCAAACCCAGCGAAGGCGAACAGTCAATGATAATAAAGTCATACTCATCGCGGATGCTGTCGAGCGTATGCTTCATTTTATCCTCCCGATTCTGAAGGTTAATCATCTCAATCTCGGCGCCAACCAGATCGATATGCGAAGGCAGTAGGTTCAGGTTCGGAAAATCCGTCTGAATAATGGCATCGTGCGGACGAACGCCCTCCACCATGCACTCATAAATGCTGTTCTCGATTTCTTTAGGATTGTAGCCAAGGCCGGAGGTCGAGTTCGCCTGCGGATCCGCGTCAACAATGAGCGTTTGAAATTCGAGGGCGGCCAGACTGGCGGCCAAATTTATCGTTGTCGTAGTTTTACCGACGCCCCCCTTTTGGTTGGCGATAGCAATGACTTTACCCATGGGTCTGTGCGTTGCAGTTTCAAATATGCCGGATAGTTTTCACGAATCCAAGACATGTTTCACGGAATGTTTCACAAAATACAAATGAGGGATTGCCTGCATGAGCGAAATTAGGGCTTAGCGCCCAGCCCACCAGAGCCTCATTTTTTTACCTAAGCCCACACTTTAGTGCCCTCGGTGCAGTTACGGCACATTTCTATTTCGGAGCGCGACCGAAGCAGGGTCTGGCGGAAGGTATTGTAGCGAGGTCCCTGCCAGAGTTCGCGGAAGGACTGGTGCTGAAGATCGCCCAGCCGGTGATGCGCGTCTTTGTCGAAACAGCAGGGCACGACCAGACCATCCCAGGTGATGACGCACGAATGCCACATCTTCCAGCAGTGATCGCCGAAGCCGTTTTTGATCCGGTATGTACCGTCGGGCTGGGGGGCGTATCGGCTATACTGGTCCAGGGTCGGCATCAGGTCGGACCCGTGCTCGTACTCGTATATCTGGGCGGTTTTCAGCCCGACTTCGTCAACGCCTAGTTCGCGGGCCAGTTTACGCACCTCCGCTATCTGGTGCTGATTCGGCTTAACCACCAGAAACTGGAACACCACATGAGGTGTCCGGGATTTCAGCTCTTTTTTCCAGCGGATGATATTGCGGGTGCCTTCCAGCACTTTTTCGAGCTTCCCTCCTACCCGGTACTGCTGGTACACTTCTTGCGTGGTGCCGTCAATAGAAATAATCAGCCGGTCCAGCCCCGATTCTACAGTTTTGCGGGCGTTGGCGTCGGTAAGGTAATGCGCGTTGGTACTGGTAGCCGTATAAATATTCCGGTCGGTAGCGTAACGAACCAGTTCCAGAAACTGCGGGTGCAGGTAAGGCTCCCCCTGAAAATAGAAAATCAGGTACAGCAACGTTTCGTGGAGTTCGTCGATGGTACGCTTATAAAGATCTTCTCCCAGCATACCGGTGGGGCGGGTAAAGGACCGCAGACCGCTGGGACATTCGGGGCAGCGCAGATTGCAGGACGTGGTTGGCTCAAACGAAACAGACATGGGTAGTCCCCGCTGCAGGGGCCGACCGACCCGTCTCGATGCGTAGTAACTGGAGATTACCTTCAGCGCATTGACTACGCGCCTGGGGGTTAGTTTGGAAGCGAAATTAAAACCATCCTGCAGGTTGCGATTCATACCTCAAAGGTAGGCAGCCATTATGCCCCGACCAAGTGTCCGTTCAGGCAGCCGACCGCAGGCGCAGAACAGAGAGCCGTTTGACAAACGCCCGCCGTTTGGTCAGCATCCATTCGGGCACAGTCCAGCCCGACAACAGCCAGATACCCATCCCAAACAGCATGGCTGTGCTGAGACAGGCCGCTTCTGAAACGGTCAGATACAGGGCATCCGGCACATCGAATACATAATATCCCGGATAACGTAAACTATCAAAATAGAGCCGCAGCGTCGTTGCATACGTCCGGCCAGAGGTAAGTTCCAGCAGGGTTGTCAGAGCACAAACCCCGGCTATATAAATGAACGAGTGGCGCAGCACAATGGCCAGTAGTCCCCGCCAGCGACGAAGGATCATACCCAGGAGCACCATGCCAACCAGCGACGACCAGCGCCCCGTCTGTACGTCGCTCAGCAGGCGCTGTGGCCAAACCTGCGCGTGATATTCGGCTAGTTTAGGATAATCCCGTGCCAGCCAGTATCTGGTTTCGTTAGCGCGCTGCTGGCGAAGCTGCCGTTGTTTTTGCTCGTAATCGTTTACCTGTTCAGAAGTTGGCAGGGGTAGATTCCGGTTTGCCTGGTACCAGCGGCTAATCTGAACGGGCAGGTTCAGTAGCAGGACAACAATGACCAGCGCGACCCAGCGCCCCCGTAGCCGCCACACGCCGATCAGCACCAGTCCGGCGAGCGCCAGGCCAAAGAACGTACTGTCGCCCGTAATCAGGTAGATTCCTAAACCGATTGTTATGAGCAGCAATAATTGAAGGGCCATCTGCACTAGAGCACTCCAGCCCGGCCGGCCCACAAGCTTATCGTAGCGAAGCGCAACCATATAGCCGTGGCCAATGGCAATAATCAGGATGCCCCGGCTCGTTAGCCAGGTCATTATTTTTTCGGTGACAGAAGGTGTGGTATCGTTTAGCAGTACCGTCTGATACCCTAATAAAATGGCCGTCAGCCCGATACAGAACAGACCAAAAGCCGTGCGACTTAATTTTTGAATGGAAAATCTTGCGATCATTCTACAATTAAGTTGAGTGTGAAACGGTAGGCCCCATTTATAAGCCGGAAACAAACTTAAACAAAAACTACCGTATAATTACTATCTACTTAGTGCAGGGAGGCACTGTATTATTGAACGGTTAATTTTTGTGCGTGAATGAATTAACAGATGATCGGCAGATGCTGGAGCTTCACTGACTGAGCTGCCAGATGCAGCAGCCGGCTTCCTTAAAAAGCACATTAACCAGCTCTGCGGTTTCCACCCCAGGTATGGATTCCGGAAGCGGTCCCGACCAGGCAGCCGCGAATACGTAGCTGGTTGGTTCAACATGTGTCCAGGCAATATACCCCGCCTGCGTTCGCTGGTCGTTCGGCGCTACCAGCCAGCGGGTCGGCTGACCGGCAATAGCTGGCCAGAGCCGCTCGGCAGTTGACCGCATGCGTTCGATGACCGCAAACTGTTCGCCGTTCTCTCCCCATTGATACGGTTCGTGGGTCACTTTGTCAGGCTGCTTATCGTCGCCAATCTGAAAGACGTATAACTTTGAGTATTCCTCATTGGCTCCGCGCTGCTCGTGCAGATTCCGCACTTCAAACCCCAGTCCCACGTAGCTGGGCATATCGGTCAGGAACAGGGCGGTAAAATAGCGAAACAGATTCCCCGACTGATAAAAGGTATCAAAACGCGGATCATCTTTGTCGGCCGTCATCACCGTAAAGTTCGGCGCGAACCGGCGCGTTTTCAGATAGTTGTAATACAGCGCAAACTGCCGGTTAAATTCGTCGGAGCCCACTACCATCGACTGCAGGTCGCCGAGGGTCGATTCGGCTTCGATTGCTTCAAGGTGGTCAGGTTCATTCCCATATCCCATCGTATCAGGCGGGGCCAGAAACGTTTCGGCAAAGAATCCGTAATACGGTGCTCCATTGGCCTGTATGTATTTTTTTATTGCCCGCAGCGGATCATAAAAATCATCGGGCTGACTCGGAACGCCCTGCGGCCGCATCTGTACATGGGCCATATCGCCCCGCATGAAGTCGAAATTGTAGGTACGCTGGCAATCGTGAACCTTCCGGCAGACATACGCCCAGGCCGGGTAGTTGGGCCGGTCGAAGTCGAGTTCCCAATTCCGGTTGTTGTCTTTTGACTCATAGAACCGATACCGCGCCAGCGGACCAAACACCCGCGACATGGGCTGTGGATGGTCAAACGCGTACTGATACCAGATCTGGCCGGAATCATCGTACACAAAATCTTCGGGATCAATGTGGATTCCCCGGTAAGGCGGAGCCATAGTCATCGGCAGCGTCTCGAAGCCCAGTTGTGTGAGGTGGCGAATCAGCGCCAGCCGCCGACTGAGCCGACTGCCATAGTCATGCTCCTGTCCAAAGAGAATCCGCAGCCGCTGGTCGTCGGTCAGAACCACGACGTCCGTCGAGAAAAAATCTTCCTTGGCGAACGTCAGCGGGGTTCCATCGGCCGCCCCCGCATATTTCAGATACTGCCATACCGCTTCTTCAACGTATTTATACACCAGGTTGGAATGGTCTTTAATCTGCGCTCCTTCGCGATGCACCCACTCAAACAGCGACGGACAGGCAATAACCATTTCCGAAAACCGGTCGGTATGCGGAATGACGTCCATACCAACGGTGCGACCAAGCGCGTGCAATAGGTTGACAACTACCTTTAGCTGTTTGTCGACCGTATCGAGGGCGGGCACGTAACGGGCCAGTTCGACGTCAAAAAACTCGGGGTTAATCTGCCAGCTCACCATACCGTAGAGGCTCCCGACAACGCCCGGTTCCCAGATGGGCAACAGATGGATACTATCGTGCAGGGCCGGCAGGGTCAGATTATAATTGATTACCTTCCAGAATGAACCAATGGTTCGAACGTTGATACCGACCATGTTGCTGCGCTTCAGCCAGTCGCCGTTCGGCTGCGCCTTCACCGGGCTCTCGATGACTTCGTCGGGGTCGAGTGCCCGCCGTAGCGTATTGCCACTCAGACGTTTATACAGCATTTCTAGTGTCTGATACACCGAAAACCCAATGGCCGTCTGCGGAAGCAGCCGGGGAATGAACGACGAGCGACCCGACTGAAATTCGTCCGTGTAAAGCAGGTAGTTCTTCTGCCAGTCGGCTTGCAGGTCCGTGAGGGTGGTAGGCATGGAGCAAATGTAAAAGGGTTTTCCTAAAACCAAACTGCCTGCTTTTTTGTCATTTAACCGGACGAATAATTTAAACCGCCCTGTCCTGAACCCACGGACTCAGCCCGTCGCGGATATGACCAGACAAGCAGACGTTATTATCATTGGTGGAGGACTGGCGGGCCTGGTCAGCGCGATTGAGATGGCGCGGGCGGGCCATGCCGTTACGCTCGTTGAACGTAAATCGTATCCCTTTCACCGGGTCTGTGGCGAATATGTTTCCAACGAAGTGCGTCCTTACGTCGAATCGCTGGGCGTTGATCTGGCGAGTTTAGGGGCAGCTACGATTCGTCGGTTTCAGGTTTCGGCCCCGTCAGGTCGGTTGCTCGAAAGTGCGCTGGACCTGGGTGGCTTTGGCATCAGCCGGTACACGCTGGATTATACGCTCTACCAGATCGCCGTCGCGGCTGGCGTTACGTTCAGGCTAGGTACGCAGGCTGACGCCGTTACGTTCGCCAGTAACCAGTTTATCGTTTCGCTGACCGACGCTCAGATCCTGACGAGCCGCCTGGTCATTGGCGCGTTTGGCAAACGGTCGAAACTCGATAAATCCCTTGACCGGACGTTCATGCGCCAACCTTCGCCCTATATCGGCGTCAAATACCACGTTCGGATGGATTTTCCCGACGACGTAATTGCGCTGCACAATTTTCAGGACGGCTACTGCGGCATGTCGGCAATTGAAGACGGCCGGTATTGCGTCTGTTACCTGACAACCCGCGAAAATCTGCGAAAATTCGGCAACATTCCGGATATGGAACGGGCCATTCTGCACCAGAATCCTTATCTGAAGCAGGTTTTTGAGCAGGCCGATTTTCTGTACGATAAACCCGAGGTTATTAACGAAATATCGTTTGCGCCCAAACAGGCCGTCGAAAATCATATACTGATGGCGGGCGACTCAGCGGGGCTCATTACGCCCCTCTGCGGCAACGGCATGGCTATGGCTATCCACGGCGCGAAACTGGTCAGTAGCCTGTCGGACAGGTTTCTGCGTGGCCAGCTGACGCGCCCGCAGCTCGAACACTGCTATCAGCACGACTGGTCGGAGCGATTTGCCCGGCGACTATGGGTAGGCCGAAGCGTTCAGCGACTATTCGGACACCCCTGGCTTACCGAAGCGGCCCTGCGGACGCTCGGACACTTTACCCCCGTGCTGCGTGAGGTCATGCGCCAGACGCATGGGGAAGTTATTCCGGTCAGCTAACAACCGCTTTGCCGATCTATTGCTCTTTTCCGTTCCGGCTCGTTAGTCCACCGGCACCACCGTCGAGTTCTTGACCTCGGCCATAACGAAGAAACTGCTGATGTGCAATGTTCCGGGAATCGATGACAGACGCTCCTGATAAAAGCGGTTGTAGGTTTCCATATCGCGGCTGACGATTTTGAGCAGGTAATCGAACGTCCCCGAAACGCGGTTGCACTCCAGCACTTCGGGCAGTTCGCGCACGGCCGCGTCGAAGTCGGCGAACGTATCGCGGGTCTGCTTGTCCAACGTCACCTGGCAATACACCATCAGGAGATTTCCTAACTTTTTCTTGTCCAGAATCGTTACGTATCGGTCAATAATCCCTTCCCGTTCAAGCCGCTTGATGCGTTCATGAACGGGTGTTTTAGACAGGTTTATCCGCTGCCCGATTTCCTGAATTGTCAGGCGTGCGTTCTCCTGCAGGAGAGCAAGAAGGTTACGATCGGTTTTATCTAAAATTTCCATAACGGAATTTTTACGGCAGTCCCGGCTGCAAATACAGCATTATCCGGATTATTTCCTCCATAAAGGCCATTTTATCGCCTAATTTCCTGATTAAGGCGAACCGGTCAGAAAATAAGTCCTGGCCTTCTACTTTTGTATGCACAAGTCAACAAACTTAATCAACCCGAAACGTCATGGTTATTGGTGTTCCGAAAGAGATAAAAAATAACGAAAACCGCGTGGCGCTAACGCCTGCCGGGGTTACCGAACTACGGAAGCATGGTCATACCGTCTACGTGCAGGTTAACGCCGGCGAGGGCAGCGGTTTCGAAGACGAAGAATACATTGCGGCCGGTGCCATCATGCTTCCAACTATCCAGGAAGTTTACGGCATTGCTGAAATGATTATGAAGGTCAAGGAGCCCATTTCGAGCGAATATGACCTCATCAAAGAAAATCAACTGCTGTTTACCTATTTCCACTTTGCCTCGTCGGAAGAGCTGACGCGGGCCATGCTGGCGAAAGGCGCGGTTTGCCTGGCCTATGAAACCGTCGAGCGGCCTGACCGCAGCCTGCCGCTGCTGGTGCCGATGTCGGAAGTAGCCGGCCGGATGGCGATTCAGGAAGGTGCTAAATACCTCGAAAAACCCCTGAAAGGCCGGGGGATTCTCCTCGGGGGTGTGCCGGGTGTAAAGCCGGCCAATGTACTTGTTCTGGGGGGGGGCATTGTTGGTACGCAGGCGGCCAAGATGGCGGCCGGCTTAGGCGCGCACGTGACGATTATGGACGTAAGCCTGCCGCGGCTGCGTTATCTGTCGGACATTATGCCTCCGAACGTGCAGACGATGATGTCCAATGAATACAACATCCGGGAGATGATTAAAGTCTGTGACCTGATCATTGGCGCGGTGTTGATTCCGGGCGCAAAAGCTCCGCACCTGATTACCCGCGAAATGCTGAAGCTGATGCGGCCGGGTACGGTTCTGGTAGACGTAGCCGTTGATCAGGGTGGCTGCATTGAAACTTGTAGCCCCACAACCCACGAAAATCCGACGTTCATTATTGATGGCATTGTTCACTACTGCGTAGCAAATATGCCCGGTGCGGTGCCCTACACCAGCACGTTGGCCCTGACCAACGCGACGTTACCTTACGCCCTGCAACTGGCCAACAAAGGCTGGCAGCAGGCCTGCCGCGACAACCAGGACCTGCAACTGGGCCTGAATGTTGTGGACGGTAAAGTGGTTTATAAAGGGGTAGCCGATGCGTTCGGGCTCGAACTGACGCCTGTCAGCGAAGTGCTGCGGGAAGAAGAACTGACGCAGTAATTAACTCATTATATATTCATCGACAGACGCAGGTCGCTCTCTTCTGGGAGCGGCCTTTTTTTGTTGTCTGATCTCTGAAACGAAAGGTTGGTAAACCGGCTTCTATTACTTAACCCCGACAGTAGTTCTGAACCAGTTGCTTCCACTCTTCGTCAAGCGATCCGTTGAAAAATGTGGCGCCAGCGCGCCGGTACCAGTAATTGGCGTTGAAGCGGTCGCCTTCCTTGCGATGCAGATAAGCGTGCAGATGATCATAAGGCTGGTTGCCCTCCTGGCTTTGGGCGATTTCGTGGGCGTGCGCCCAGTTGCCGTTGGCATCGTACCAGAGTGCCTGCAGCACCGGATGCACGTCGGCTGGCGGCTGAGCCTGGGTAAGCGACTGGTTAAATTGGTCTAAGGTCATGGCACTTCACTTACAATGAAATAGATACGTTCAATACTGGTCTTCTGCCAGCCGGATTTCTTCACAAACTGTGTCTTACACCGGTAGCTGTTCGCGGAGTCGTAAATAGTTTGGGTTGACATCGAGACCCGTTAGGGATTCGAACATACTGATAAACGTACGAACCAGTTCCGGATCGGCCGTCATCATAGCGCGGGCATCCTGAATGCGGTTCATGTTGTATTGTCCCACAAAAATAATCAACGCCTTGAACGGCTCATGGTGTTCGAGGTCCACCCGAATAAACGCCTGAAACGGCAGGGTGGTTAATTCATGACAGGGCGGCACCCCGGCTTCCCGCTGTTCACGATGACCAGCGTAATAATCGAATGCATCCTGAACCTGCCGAATTGTAGCCTGATGCAGCGCCAGATGCTCCTGCCAGAAGTCTTCCGATAATGACTCCTTGTGTAGTGTTTGCCAGATTGGCAGGAGGTAGTGTTGGTACAAACTATTGGTGTGGGAGCCGTTTGTCGAGGTCTCATCGTCGCTGAGCGTCGCGATGTAAAATTCGCGCGAATCCCGAACGCGCTCCAGCAGCAGCTCATGCAGCCGGTCGGCGAGGGCTTCGAGCTGGGGTGCCGAGCTATGCAGGGCAGGATCGTAATGCGCGGGAAACTTTCCGATCGCGGCCGTATCTGAAATAATATACAGGCATTCGCTTTGAGGGCACTGCTCCAGAAAACAGCTTATCTCATTCAGAATTGGTCCGTAGCCCCGATATAATTCGCGGGTTGAATCCGAAATGGTAGTAACGGCCATCTGAATACGTTGGTCGATCTCGTAGCTCGTTTGAGCCAGCCGGTGGGTTTCAGCGGCAATGGCCTGAATCTGCAGGATTGCCTCGTCGGTCTTCCGCGATGCGTCGCTGGCCGCTTTCCAGCTTTGAAAAGCGACAAAAAACGCCAGAAACGAAGCGACGCTGCCAATGATGGAGTAATGCCCATTGAGGCTGTCATAGAATGATAAGCCGACCGTAATCAGAGCGCTGAACAGCAAAAAGTAAAAGATGCCGCTTTTGGCCGGATCGAACAAAAATGAAGAACGGGAGAACATAAGCGATACAGAGCGATAAGCGAATGTAAGGGATTACAGAGTGCGTTTATCGTAAAACTTATGTCTTTCGAACGCTATCTTCTCCCCCCTTCTCTATAACCATTCCTCGCGCAGAATGCCGTTGAGTTGCTCATAAGGAACCGTAACCTCAATCGGGCCGAGTGCATAGGCGGCAATTTCATACGGATTGTAATAACAGATCAACCCTTTCCGGCTCAACCCAATGTTAGCGGGCAGAAAGAACCGCCCATCGCGGAGAAAGTAGCCCCGCTCCTCAAGGTTATACTGAGGAAGCAGCTGCTGCTCTTGCCGAAACGCCTTCTCGACTACTGTAAGCAGGGCGGTTGTATCGGATACCAGCTCGTTCAGCGTCAACACCCGACCCGTCTCGCGGTCGAAGGTATAATAAGCCATGTTTGAGTTGGGGTGTGCGCCACCGGTATAGGCATACGTCTCGAATCTAACCGTCAGCGTTTTCGGCGCAGCATAGACCGTATCGGCCTGGGTTTTAAGTTCCCAGCAGCCGCCCAGCCCGCCCATGTCTTTCAGCATGGTTTCGTAGTCGGCCGCGAAAAGGGAAGCGGCTTTATTGAGGTCTGTGCGGGCCGCGGGGTTGCTGGCTACGGTGGCACTGTCGAGCCAGTCGACAATGCTACCCACGCTGAGCCGACGCAGACTATCGTTGATCAGGCGGGCGCCATCTGAATCTTCCTTCAACAGAAAAGACGACACCGACACGTTCACGCCTTTATTGCTGGTCGTGTCGCATCGCCCCGCGCCGGTAAAGTCATAGTGTTGCCTGTCTAAAGCAGGCGCCCCGGACGGGCGGTGCTTACAGGCTGAAAAGAAGAACGTTGAACCGAAAAAGAGGATCGCAAAAAAATACTTCATGCAGGAAAGCAAGCGGCTTATAGGGACCGCTTGCCGGTAGTTCTCAGGGACGAGCCAATTCACGTATATTGGTTGACAAAACCTTCTGTCAACTCTATCCAGAAACCGACTTTCCCTATATACTACAAACTTAGTAAATCTTTAAACCGAATAGCCTGCCGACGACTTATTTCGATTTTATCGCCCCCCCGCAACGTAACCAGTAAGCCCCCGCTGAACCAGGGCTCAATTTTTTCGATCCACTGCAGATTAATAATATGCTTGCGATTGGCGCGGAAGAACGTAGCGGGATTCAGCCGGTCCTCGAGTGCATTCAGGGATTTGAGCACTAGCGGTTTCTGGTCGTCAAAGTATAGCCGGACGTAATTGCCCATTGACTCAAACAGCCGGACTTTCCCTAGTTTCACAAACCAGCATTTTTCGCCGTCCTTGACGAATACCTGATCGTTTTCGCCCAGAATCTTCGTAGCCGGTCCGGTTGGCGTTGCGCCGGGCTCGGGAATATGCTGTTCCTCTTCTACGCGGTGGATGGCTTCGCTCAGCCGGGCCAGTTCAACCGGTTTGAGCAGGTAATCGAGCGCGTTGAACTCAAACGCTTTGATTGCGTATTCGTCGTAAGCCGTCGTGAAGATAACCTCCGGGGTTTTGCCTTCGATGGACTGCAGCAGTTCAAAGCCGTTTTTGCCCGGCATCTGAATATCCAGGAACAACAGGTCTGGTTCCAGTTCATCAATCATCGGGAGAGCTTCGTCGGCGTTGGCGGCTTCGCCCACAATCTGGATTTTCGGGAAGTTGTCGAGCAGCCGACGCAGTTCATTGCGGGCCAGGCGTTCGTCGTCAATGATCAGGGTTTTCATGGGACTTGGTTACGAGTGAATGGAGATACCTGTCCGGAACGCAGGCGAACCGGCGCGGAGAGCTGTAGCCACGCACTCAACTGGTTTTTGCTTTTTCACTCCGCCGGAACAGACCCTCCGACTGAGCAGGAATAGTGATATCCGCGCAGACAATATTATCATCCTCCTGGAAAATCTGGAACGTAGCATCGGGCCCATACAGCAGTTCGAGCCGTTGAGCCGTGTTGGCGAGGCCAAAGCCACCCGATGCTTCTTTATCGCCCAGTACGCCCGTATTTCGGATAATGATATGCAGCTTATCGGCGACAATCGTTGATTTCACCTCAATAAACCCGCCCCCAACGGCCTTCGATACGCCGTGCTTGATGGCATTCTCGACCAGCGTTTGCAGCATCATGGGCGGCACCTGCCAGAACAGCGTCCGGGCGTCCAGTTCGAAGTTGCAGCTGAGCCGATCTTCATAGCGAACTTTTTCGAGCGCCAGATAATCCTCGACCGTCTTGATTTCTTCACGTAGCTCAACAGTCTTACGGCGGTCGGCCAGCAGCGAGTTACGAAGCAGGTTAGAGAGCTGCGTGATGCCTTTCTGCGCCTTCTCAGGATTTTCGTACACCAGCGCCCGAATGCTGTTCAGCGCATTGAACACAAAATGAGGATTCAGCTGCGACCGCAGCACCTTGGCTTCGGTTTCGCGGATGCTGGTTTTGAGCAGAATTTTCTCAATCTCCGCGTTCCGCGACTGTTCGAGATAATGGTAAACTGTATAGCTCAGTACCCACGTCAGCATTGTTTTCCCCCAACTCAGCAGATACCCGATAACCGGCCAGGGCTCATCAATCAGGTGCTGCGGCACAATCAGCCGATCGAAAGGCAGGTTGACCATTGTCATGATCAGGGCCAGCACAAAGATGGACAGCAGCACCCGGGGAGCCAGCCGCACAAACGGCAGCCGAACCCAGTTCCAGCGCCGGATCATCAGGCGATAGAGGTGCGTCAGCGTAATACCCAGGAAGATATTGGCGATGGCCAGGTACAGTGCGTCGGCCACAAATCCATCTTCCAGCACATAAGCCATGTACTCCACCGCAATGAGGAGCGTCCAGCCAAAGAGCTGACAAAACCAGTATATTTTCTGTTTTTCAATACCCATTCCAGTAACGACCCTTTGCAGGGCAATAAACGAATGTACGGGATTTTGGGGCAAATCGATGGGATAACTACACGAACGGATGGATTCGCAAGCTACGAGGCCAGAATGACGCGATCAGCGGATGCCGGATGCGCAGCCCGTAATCAGGCCATCGCCAGGGTTAGCAGATGAGCCGTATCATTGGCCAGTTCAATCGTAAATGTTTGCGAATCGTAGTCGTAGCAGAGCTTGTACAGGCAGAGATTGCTGTGCTCAAAATTATCCATCGCCGAGAGGGGCTGCTTCGTTAGCCAGCAAAGCAGAATCCGCATAGCGCGCCCGTGCATGGCAACCAGCACAGTCGTTTCGCCGGGATGGGACAGGATTACGTCGATAGCCGTTTTCTGGCGGGCTGCCACCTGATCGGGACTTTCGCCCCCATCGGTCGGCACGGCTGTATTGCCCGACGCCCAGGCCTCAATCAGGTTGCGGTAATATTCGTTATCAATATTACCGGGCACCTTCCCTTCCATAACGCCCCAGCTGATCTCATTCAGTCCCGTAAGTTTCTCGAACGGGATGCCAAGGTCAATAAATGGCTCGACTGTCTGGAAGGTGCGCTTCAGGCCCGAGATATAGATTTTGTCGAACCCAACATGCTGATACGCCTGAAAAAACGCCATGGCCTGCGCCCGGCCCATGGTGTTCAGATCAGAGTCAACACCACTGCCCTGCACGACTCCCCGACGATTAAAGTCGGTTTCGCCGTGACGGATTAAGTATATGGTTTTTTGCTGCAAGCCCGTAGCTTTGTCTTTCGTTGTATTCGGGTGCAAAAATACGTAAAAATCACGGTAGTATGAAAGGCGGCTTCGACCTAAGTAACCTTCAGTTCATGCACGCTGACTCCATCGTCAAACACCTTGGTATTGAATTTACGGAGGCAGGCGAAGGCTTTCTGACGGCCCGGATGCCGGTTGATGGCCGCACACACCAGCCTTTCGGCATTCTGCACGGGGGAGCGTCGGTGGTTCTGGCCGAATCGCTCGGCAGCGTCGCTTCGTTTATGATGCTCGATGACCCCACCAAACAACGGGCCGTTGGGGTTGAAATCAACGCCAACCACATTCGCGCCGTGCGCGACGGCTGGGTGTATGGCCGCTGCACACCCATTCATGTCGGTCGGACAACCCACGTCTGGGACATTCGCATCACCGACGAACAGGGCCGCACAGTTTGCGTAAGCCGGCTGACGATTGCGGTAATAACCAATCAGTAAGCCAGGTTAGAGCCTTCGGGAATGCACTTCAAAACCACTTAAACTCAGTTTACACCCGAACTTACGCCAGGTATCGCACAAATTTCTTTTCCAAACTGTTACCAATATAGCCGCCCCGCAGATGGTCGGCTATTGGCTATGCAATCTGATCACGTCATCAACTACGTTATAACCGAACAACCCACAGCTGTTGATTTGTGGGAAACAGCGCGAACCTTAGGGTTTCCGGCCGCGCTCTGGCGATTACCTAATCAGCACGACAAACACCTGATTGTCTCGTTTGACGAGGTACTGCCCCGCGTGCCGGCTGATCTGGAAGAACTTCCCGCCGGCTTTGCGCTTAGTCCATTCGACAACCTGGATTTTGGCACCGATACGCCCCCCCGAACGCTATTTCTGCGAGCCGACGTCCATGCGGTGGTTCCGCAGAACGGTCCCGCTGAGGTTACGTATGCCGCCGGCCAGGCAAGTGATCTGTTTCAGGAAACACTGACCAGTGCAGCCGGTCGATTGGTTAGTCCAGAATCGGCCCCAACGGTTCTGGTATCGCTGCCGGACCCTGATGCCGAAATCCAATACGTTCAGAACGTAGCGGAAGCGGTTGAGGCCATGCAGCGGGGCGAGTTTCGGAAAGTAGTACTCTCCCGGATCAAGCGCGTGCAGTTTACTGATGCGCCGAACGCGGTTGCGCTGTTTGATAAACTCTGTGAGACCTATCCAACTGCCTTCGTGTCGGCGGTTTCTGTTCCCGAGAAAGGCCAGATCTGGATCAGCGCCACGCCGGAACGTCTGGTGAGTGTTGATCCGCAGGGCATATTCCAGACCGCATCGCTGGCGGGTACGCAGTCGGCTTACTTACCCGACGGCACCCTCAAACGTCCCGCCGAAGCGATGTGGTCGCAGAAAGAGATTGAAGAGCAGGCTCTGGTCAGCCGCTACATCATTGAGTGCTTTAAGAAGATACGGCTGCGTGAGTATCTGGAAGAAGGCCCGAAAACCATCGTGGCGGGGAATCTGATGCACCTCGGTACGCGCTTTACGGTCGATACGCAGGCTGTGCATTACCCGCAGTTGGGCACCGTAATGCTCCGCTTACTGCACCCGACCTCGGCCGTATGCGGCACCCCGCGCGATGTGGCGTTTGATTTCATTAGAAGCCACGAGTCGCATAATCGGGAATTTTACAGTGGCTTTCTGGGACCCGTCAACATCAATACCAATAACGAGGGAGCGGCCAGCAATCTGTTTGTGCATATTCGCTGCATGAAACTCGAAGGCCGGGTGGCCACCCTTTATGCCGGTGCTGGCCTGACGGAAGATTCGGTCCCGGAGCACGAATGGCAGGAAACCGAAATGAAATGCCAGACCCTGTTACGGTGTCTGGCAGTTTAAGCAATTGGCGGGTTTGCCTGTTCAGCGTTACCTAGCGAACAGGCAAATGGCCGGAACATTAAAAATCAGCACCCTCGGCCGGATCATTGGGCGCGCGCGAACCGTCTTCGCTCGTGCGGCCACCGTCCTCACTGGCAGCCGACGATTGCGTCTCGCTGTCGGGAGCGGTTCCGTCGGGGCCGTTGTTGCCGTTGGATGCCTCCCGGTTTTCTTCTGAGTCCTGTAATGGTTCTGATGGCGTCATCGGTTATCTGGTTACTCTGGGTGAAAAATAGCTACGTCCGGCGGTTGCAGTCAAAAGCTGCCGGGCGCATCAGTGACCTTCACTTATTCCATGCTGTCGTCATCAAGGTCGTCGTTGATGTCGTCGTCCAGCTCTTCGCTTAGATCGTCGTCATCAAAATCAGCCTCATCAGCGTCGATATCGTCGATGTCCTCTTCGCCATAACCGCTGGTGGCTCCTGAACCAAGCTCATCAAAATCGGCACCGCCGTCGAAATCATCGTCGTCATCGTCAAGAGCGGCCGTTTCCGGATCTGGATTCATCATCAGCACATCGTTATCTTGATCAAACAGGGGCTGGGTAATCATGGTAGTAAGTAGTCTACGTTATGTTTTAGGTTTTGTAGCCTCATAACCCGGCTCTATCGTGGAAGGTTGTCAGGTTTTTCGACTAATTGAGTAAACGGTACTAACAGCCGGGCGCGTTTAAGGTTAAGAAATTGAGCCGGGTCACCCTCCTACAAGTTTGTGAGTTATCGGGCCAATTCAGGTATGGGCCTGCGAATAGCTAACTCCAGCCTAAACTTACAACTTTTCGACTCAATGCAAAATTATCAGCTCCGGCGCCTGTCGGATCAGCCCATTCTGAGCACGCAGGATGTGAAACCATCCATCGACGGCTTCGAGGTCCTTGGCGCATTTAACCCGGCGGCCTGTCGGTTTGGCGACGAAATTATTTTATTGCTGCGCGTGGCCGAAGCGCCTAAACCCCAGCCGGGTAAGATTCAGATCCCTTTAATTGAAAACCGGGATGGGGTTCCAACCTTAACCGTCAAACAGTTCGATGAGCCGGATGGCGATTATGACCCGCGCGTTGTGACGCTCCGCGGCCGGCAGTATCTGACCTCGCTCAGCCATTTGCGGCTAGCCCGCAGTATCGATGGTATTCACTTTGTGGTGGATACAAAACCGTTTTTGTTTCCCGCCCGGATGGATGAGTCGTATGGCATCGAAGATGCCCGCATTACGTATCTGGATGGTCGCTACTGGATTGCCTACACGGCCGTGTCTGAACAGGGTCCGGCTGTTGGCATGGCTGTCACAACCGATTTTAAGACGGTTGACCGGATTGGACTGATTCTGCCGCCCCCCAACAAAGATGTTGCTTTATTTCCGGCCAAGATCGACGGTAAGTATAAGCTGCTACACCGGCCAATGGCTTCGGAAATTGGCAAACCATCCATCTGGCTGGCCGAATCCATTGATGGTGTTCACTGGGGAAACCATAAGTTTCTGTTTGGAGGGCGGGGCCACGATGACCCGGCCTTCATCTGGGAAGGAGGCAAAATTGGCGGAGGCCCCGAGCCAATCCTGACTGATGAGGGCTGGCTTATCTGTTACCACGGTGCCGATGCAACCAATGCTTATGCCCTGGCCCTGGCGCTTCTGGATAAAGAGGATCCGTCAAAGGTTCTGGACCGCTCTACCCGCCCCCTGCTCGTGCCCGAACTTCCCTGGGAGCGCGAAGGCTTCTTTCCGAACGTGGTTTTTACTAACGGTTGGGTGCAATGGCCCGACGGTCGGGTATGGGTTTATTATGGCGCAGCAGATTCCGGGGTTGGCGTTGCCGAACTTCAGCGTAACTAAGCAGGCAGCGACCATTGTCTTGGTCTGTTTCGGAGTGACTTCGCCCTAGCTTCCGCCTAAAATGGCACATAAATCAGAATAATTAGCAGCCTTTTTGTGATTTTACAAAACAATGGGTTGTTAACTCAAAGAGCCTCCAATTTTTAGTATTTTCGTCATTGGCTAACCCATTTTTAGCATGATGCGCTTCTCTTATCTGTTCTTTTTATTCATTGTCTCAGCACCGCTGCTGGCCCAGACGACCAAACGCCCCCTTACGTCGGCCGATTATGACCGCTGGCAAAGCGTAAGAAACGAGAAAATCTCAAACGATGGCCGCTGGGTAGCTTATCAGATCGACCCTCAGGACGGCGACGGACGGCTGGAAGCGGTTGCTGCCGGCAGCAACCCAAAACGCTACGTCTTTCCGCGCGGCTACATGGCGCAGTTTACGCCCGACAGCAAGTTTTTAGTGATGAGGCTTAAAGTCCCCGCTGCCGACACGCGTAAGGCAAAATTGAAAAAGAAGAAGACCGACGAGATGCCTAAGGATAGCCTGCTCGTGCTAAACCTGGGAACGGGCGCAGTAACAAAGCTACCAAACGTAAAAGCCTACACACTCGGAAAAGAAGCAGGTTCATGGCTGGCCGTGACGCAGGAAGCCAATGCACCAAAGCTGCTGAGTGAAGCAAAAGTGACACCCCGGGGCGATACGCTGAATCCGACTCCCCCATCCTCAACAACGACCGTAGCCAGAAAATCGACGAAGAAAATAAAAGGCGACGACTTGACGCTGTTCAACATGGCCGATGGCACCCGCCGGACCATACGTTACGTCTCGAATGTCGTTATCTCCGATAACGGACAGACTATTTTCTACAGCAAGGAATCGGCAAATGATTCGCTGAAGACGGGTAGTCCTGTCGTGCCGGGTGTATTTGTGCTCAACACGGCCACCGGGCAGACGACGTTGATTGATACGAGTTCCCGGCGAAAAATCTATAAAGGTCTGGCCGTCGACAAAGCCGGTCAGCAACTGGCGTGGATGGCCTCCGCCGACAGCGCCGGCGCCGACGTTCGGGTGTTTTCATTGTATTACAAAAACCTGGCACCCGCAACTCCCGCAAAAGGAAAGCGGAAAGCGACCGCTCCCGCAGCGGCTTACCGGGTGCTTGCCGATACGTTGACGACCGCTCTGCCCAAAGGCTGGTCGGTGAATGAGTACCGCGAACCCAAATTTGCCGACGATGGTAGGCGGCTGTATTTTTCGACCTCGCCTATTGCGCCCAAGCCGACAAAAGATACGCTAACGCCCGACGACGAGAAAGTAAAAATAGACGTCTGGAGCTGGACCGATACGCGTCTGCAGCCTATGCAGCAACGGCGGCTTAAGGAAGAAAAAGAGCGCGGCTTTCTGACCGTGTACGACGTTGTGGCCGACCGGGTGGTTCCCCTCGCGAATCGCGAAATTCCAACGGTTAACTTTGACCCCAAAGTCAGCACCCGCTACCTGATTGGCCTGAGCGATCTCCCGTATCAGGTTCAGGCTTCCTGGGACCCGGGCCATACGGACCTGTACCTGATCGACGCCCAGTCTGGTGAGAAGAAACGGATTGCGAATGACGTCATGGCTTCTGACCCCGGCCTGTCGCCGGGCGGTAAATATGCTTATTGGTTCGACGAACGGGACTCGCTCTGGCGGGCCTGGTCCATCGCCGACAACAAACGCATTGATCTAACGCGCGGCCTGCCGAGCAAATTCTTTGATGAAGAACACGATACGCCTAACCTGCCGGGTGCCTACGGAGCCGCTGGCTGGACAACTGGCGACCGCTACGTCTGGATCTATGACCGCTATGATATCTGGCAGATTGACCCAACCGGCCGGGAAAAGCCGTTGAATCTGACCGCTGGCTGGGGTCGGACAAATAAGGTTCGGCTTCGTCGGGCCGATATCACGCCCGATGATTCACCCCGCAGCCGCAACCAGGAAGCGATCAATCCGGCGGACGCACTGTTTATGACGGGCATCTGGGAAAGCAATAAAACGACCGGCATTTTAAAAAACAAAAACGGTCTGTCGGTAGCGGAACCCAGCTTATTATGTCACAGCGCCCACCGATACGCTGGTCTGACCAAAGCCAGGAACGCCCCGACAATGACGTTTCACCGGGGCAATTTCCAGGAACCGACCAATATCTTCCTGACTGATACGACTCTGGCCAAACCTGTTCAGTTGACGCGCGCCAACTTGCAGCAGGATAGTATTCGCTGGGGCAGCGTCGAATTGGTAAACTGGATGGGCACCAACGGCACTAAACTCGAAGGGCTTCTTTTTAAACCGGAAGGGTTTGATCCAGCCAAAAAATACCCGATGCTGGTGTATTTCTATGAACGTAACGCCGAAACGCTCAACGACTACCGGGTTCCAGCTCCAAGCCGCTCGACAATCAACATTCCCTACTGCGTTTCGAACGGCTATCTGGTCTTCGTACCTGATATCGTTTATACAACCGGGCAGCCGGGCCCGAACGCCTACGATTGCGTGGTGCCGGGCGTTCTGAGCCTGGTTGATAAAGGTTTTGTTGACCGGGACCGGATTGGAATTCAGGGACAAAGCTGGGGCGGCTACCAAACGGCCTATATCATTACCCGGACCAATTTATTCCGGGCGGCAGAAGCGGGCGCTCCCGTTGCCAACATGACCTCGGCCTATGGCGGTATTCGCTGGGAAACAGGGATGAGCCGGGCGTTCCAGTATGAGAAAACGCAGAGCCGCATTGGCGGTACGCTCTGGGATAAGCCGATGAACTATATCGAAAACTCGCCCCTGTTTTACGCCAACCGCGTGCAGACGCCCCTGATGATGACTCACAACGACGCCGATGGGGCGGTTCCCTGGTATCAGGGGATTGAGTTGTTCTCGGCCTTACGTCGACTAAATAAGCCGGTCTGGATGCTCGTGTATAATGGCGAGGGGCACAACCTGACCCAGCGGCATAATGCGAAAGACCTGAGTATCCGGCTATACCAGTTCTTTGACCACTACCTCAAAGACGCGCCTATGCCAGTCTGGATGAAAGAAGGCCGCACGGCCGTAGAAAAAGACCGGGGCGAAATGAAATATTGATAGTCAGCTGAACTAGCGGGTGGTGGGTAACGTAACGGTATCCCACCAATACAGCCAGACGGTTTGTAGGTACGTTACCCACTGCTCGTAGTTCGTTGGTTTGATAATATAAGATGTCCCGCCAAATGAATAAAAATCGGTGATATCTTCCCGCCGATCGGAATAGCTGAACACGACCACAGGCATCCGCTGGTAAGCCGATTCGCGCTGTTTAAGCGTCTTGAGGAGTTGCCAGGACTGCTCTGCATCCGGCAGATATAGGTCCAGCAACATGAGTTTTGGCAATTGAGTAGCTAAACAGGACTGCAGATACGCCAGCGCCTGCTTGGCATCTGTGGCCCAGATCACATCAACGGTAGGCATAGCTTCCCGACTGGCGGCCTGAATCAACTCCCAATGATCGGGGTTGTCTTCAACGACCAGCATGCGGCCCCGGGATGAATTTGTGCGATTAGAAGAATTCATTAGCTTAGCAGTCGTACAAGTCGAAAAGCCGTTTGTTCCAGGCAGGAGTAAGTCCAGACGTCTGCGATCAACCGAAGGATTAAACAAATCGTCGGAAAAACGCTCACAAAGTACTAATTTTTCGCCTTGTTTCCATTACCAGAGCCGGATATACCTGTCCAGGCCGTACTCTTTACTCATGCAGAACCCGTTACCAGCCCGCCCTTCTCTTGCCTTACCCGATTATTTATTTGCCCGGCGGGATGCCCTTCTGCACATCTGGCGGACAGCCTGCAAACTCGATACATCCCTGCACATTGGCGTCAATCTTTCGCGCGAAGAGTTCAACGATCAGATACCCACTGTCCTCAATTTGTTTGAACAGCAGCTGCGCGGTGAAGACCAGGAATTCGACCTGGCCTTAACGGCCAGCGAGCATGGACTGCACCGTTGGCACAAAGGCTATTCATTGCGGGAGCTGCTGGCTGAGCTGAGCCATTTTAACCAGTGCCTGGCCGCTGAGATCACCGAATATAAAACTCTTTATTCAGAGACCGACGATGCCGTAATGACCAAGGCGTATGAACTGGTGGTTAAATTCAGCAGCAAGCTTTCCAGCGGCAGCGTCGTTCAATACGATGAACTCCAGCGGAATCAGGCTGCCGAGCGGGCCGAGGTACTTCGGCAGACATTAGATCATATTACTGAAATGACCCGACAACGGGGCGAGTTTCTGCGGATGACCTCCCACGATCTGCGGAGCGGATTAGGCGTCATACAGGGGGCGGCTTCGCTGCTGAGCCAGCCCAGCAATACCGATCAGGAGAAAACCAGCCGACTCCAGATGCTGCGTCGAAACCTGTTGACGGTTGAGGCCATGCTGAGCGAACTGACTAGTCTGGCACGGCTGGAAGCCGGTCAGGAAACTGTTTCGATTCAGACTATTGACGTAAGTGCGCTGCTCCGTTCAATTGTCGAAAGCACACAGCCCATGGCTGCCGAACGCGGGCTAACCCTGCGCGCCGATGGCCCCAGCGAACTGATTGTCGAAACAGACTCCATCATGATTCAGCGGATTGTTCAGAATCTATTGATGAACGCGCTGAAACATACGCATTCCGGACTTATTTCTGTATCCTGGTCCAGCGAAGACAATTATCGCTGGGTTATCAGTGTTCAGGACACCGGAACGGGGCTACCGGATGACTTTGCCACATCATTGACTAAGCCGCTCAAGCCTACGCTTGATTCACCCAGCGTTTTTGTCAAACTACCACCGGACGAGAACAAAATTCTTCAGCCGGCTGCCCCCCGAGCCGTGCGGGCCTCATCGGCCAGCGAGGGTATTGGTCTTTACATCGTTAAATCGCTTTGTCAATTACTGAACGCTTCCATTGATATTGAAACGCAGACAAACCGCGGAACCCTCTTTCGCATTCGTCTGCCATCTCATCCGGATATAGACAAAGCCTGAAGCATTTTTGTGTAGCTTGCAGGCACACACCCCAATACGTTTCTCGCATGAATCTTCGGCTATCCGCAATTACACTAGCTTTAGCGCTGTTGGTTGGCGCCTGTAAAATTGTCCAGCCCATATTTGACCGTTTTGGTTCGCCTGCAACGGCAACCATTACTAAAGAGGGTTTGCTGACCTGCTTCGCGCCCGAAACGTCGCTGAATGGCCAGCCGGTCTGGTGCGAAGCGTCGGCGGTGCTGTTTGATGGGAAACGCATTCTGGTTGCCAACGACAAGGATATGCCGGCAAGTCTGAGCCCGGTGTTTATAAATACGATCGATGCACTGACCGATTCGCTCCAGAAACCCACCTATTTCATGCAGCCTACGTTCGCGGCTGCCCGGAAATACGAGGACTTTGCCCAAACTCCTAATGGCAAGTTCGTTTTTCTGACCACCGCGTTCGACCGGATCAAGCCGAATAGTCACGACTGGGACGGGTACAATACCGTGCTGTACTGGCGTAAAGGCGACGAGCAGCATCCGCGCGTTCTGGCCGTTACCGACACAAGCCGGACGTCGATCAGCTATCGCCAGCGGATTGCTACAGTACTGGCTAACGCTCAGTTTCCGGGAGCCATGCCTTATTTTAAAATTGAAGGTCTGGCCGCTACAGATCGTCAGCTATTGTTTGGAATACGGGAAGAAGGGAAGGCGTTCGACAAGTTCGACTACCGCACAAAAATCATTGGCGTGTCCTACCGGATCGAGTCCGAACCTGACGGTGAACGCATTCGATTAGCTGATGACTGGAAACTCATCGCAGATTTTAATCCCGCCAAGGCAGAGCCAGCCCTGCCACAACCCCTGGGGTTGTCGAGTCTGGAGTACGACCCCTATCGGAAACGGTTCTGGATGCTGACCTCGCAGGAGGTTGAAGGCAAACTGGACGCGTATCTGTGGACAGCCACTCCCGCCGAATTGTATGCCAACAAGCCGTTTAAGCTTATCCGCGACGTAAAGGGTCAACCGCTACACCTGAATCATAAAGCCGAAGATCTGACGCCTTTAGATCGTAACCGGCTTCTGCTGATTCACGATGACGACCGCGTGCGGACCCGCGTTGGGTCGCGGGTTCGGCAGCCCAACCAGGCCGCTTATACAATCGTTACAATCAACTGATACTACTGAACGGTTCCGAAGAAGTCGTACGTGCCGGTAATGAAATCCAGGATGCCGGTAGCGTGAGTCCGACCCGCTAGCCGGAATAGTTTTACGTTGGTGGCCCCGCGCTTCTGCATCGCATCGTAAGTATTCTGTGAGTTGAGATAAAAAACCGTGTTGTCGGCATCGCCGTGGTACAGCCGGGTCGGCGTACGCGGCTTCCAGTCGTGGATGTCATTATCCTGAACAGCCTTCAGAAATCCGGCATCCGTACCCTCATTAACGGACTTTTTAAACGTATCCGTAAAGGCCGTATTTAAGCTAACGCCGATGCTCGCGTTACGCCCCTGGGCGGCTACCTGCGACGCATATGGCTCTTTAAAGTAATACGTCATCGGGCGGTTCAGACCGTAAATCCGGTCATAGGTCAGCAGCACCCAGATATAAAGCCGGTTTATGCTGGCGATTCCGCTGGTGGTTTCGTTCACCACTTCCTGCATAAATGCCGGCTTGTCGTACGCTCCGGCTCCGCAGCTCGACGCCACCAGATTAAATTCATTACTGGTTTCTTCCTCTATTTTCTTCTGAAGGGCCATCGTCGCGTAGCCACCTTCCGAATAACCCGCAATGAACAGCCGCTTGTCCCAGTTGATATTCTTGTCGCTCATGAACTCACGGGCAGCCCGCAGCATATCGAGCGAAGCTGTCGCCAGCCCCTCACGCTGCTCGTACGTATGCGGAAGATCTTTCGAGGCTCCATAGCCAATGTAATCCGGGGCAGCAATGATGTAGCCCTGCGACGCAAACACCGACCCAAAGGTATAGGCTTCACTACCCGAATTGAAATAAGACGGGGCTTCACTGTCGCTGCCAATGGTGCCGTGCTGCATGCTAAGCAGAGGAGCGGCCGTCGGCACATTCGGAACAAGCAGCGCACCCGACGCCTTAATAGTTTTGCCGTCGGTGTTAGTTGTATTGTATTCCAGACGATACGCCTTAACACCATAACGGATAAAGAATTGAAACAACGAACTTGATCCGGTGAAACGCCCCCGCAACTGCTCGGTTGAATATTCCCCAATCAGCGAACTGTTAACCAGCGTCCGCGCGGGTGCAGGCGTAGTTGGGTCGCTACTGGCAACCTGCTGGCAACCCGTTGGAGCCACCAATAACATACCAACCAGCAAAAACAGCGAAAAAACAGATTTGAATAAAATCATAAGTAGCAGAAAGACGAATAGGCTAATGCCCCCTGGGCAGCTATAAAACTAACGTAAATCAACCATTTTTCGTTTGGCCATCTGGGCCGTATAATCCCCACCCAATAAATTTTATCTACTGTTTATCAAGGCTTTGCCTAGCTATTCTAAAAATTTTCTGTCCACTAATTTATTAGTGGTTTGAAGGCTCGAAAACGTATATACCTCAGCTAACAACTCAGTGTGATTTTTGTAGAACTCCCTCCACAAAGTTGGTATCTTATTCCCGCTATAGCTGATCGACTAATGGATTACCTTTTAATAAACATTAACTCAATAACCTGCCGTTTAAGGCCATAACCGTCTCTATATTAACAATTTACCCTGAAAGTATCCAGTCAGTAAACAATTATTGATTAAACTGGTACGAGGTTTGGCTGTCTATAAGCAGTACCAATTATTCACAACACTATGAACGATTCATTCAAATCAGTGAGTACAAAGTCAATGGCAGTTTTGCTGACGGCCGGCATCTTGTCCGGTAATGTACTGACCGGTTGTAAATCAGGCCAGAGTATGAACAAAACCCAGAAAGGCGCTGCCGTTGGAGCCGGTGGCGGAGCCGTAGTGGGGGGTATCATCGGCAAAAAATACGCAAAAGGAAATACCGCCCTGGGTGCTATTCTGGGCGCAACCGTGGGTGGTGCAGCTGGCGCTATCATTGGCCGTCGCATGGACAAGCAGGCTGAGGAAATGAAACGGCAGATGCCAAATGCAACCGTTGAACGGGTTGGCGAAGGAATCAAAATTACGTTCGGCTCAGATATTCTGTTCGATGTCGATTCCTATCAGCTTAAACCAGAGACCAAACGTCAGCTGACGGAGTTTGCTCAAACGCTGAACAAGTACGAAGATACCGACATTCGTATTGAAGGTCATGCCGATGCGACGGGTTCGGATGACCATAATCTGAAGCTGTCGAGAGAACGGGCTAATGCAGTAGCCAGCTATCTGGAAGCACAGGGCGTAAAAACGTCACGCATTGATGAAAAAGGATATGGTGAAGCCCAGCCGGTAGCTGATAATTCTTCGGAGTCAGGCCGCCGTCAGAACCGCCGGGTCGATATTGCCGTATTTGCCAATAAGCAGATGCAACGCGACGCTAAAGAAGGTAAACTAGGGGATGACTAAACATATTTTGCACTAGCTGGCCCGATTGCTAACTTTATTAGCAATCTATAGGTAAACTAGGTTAACAGATAAAACAATAGAACTATGGCAACGGTGAAGAAAGGCGATGAGGTTGAATGGAACTACGGGAAAGGGAAAGCCAAAGGCACCGTTGCCGAAGTTCATACAGAGGATATTAGCAGAAAAACGCAGGGGTCAACTACCAAGCGGAAAGGCTCAAAAGAAGAGCCAGCTCTCGTGCTGAAACAAGGCACTAAAAAAATTGTCAAGTCGGCCAGTGAGGTCACTAAAAAATAACGCACTCATGGCAACCACGGCGCTTGATCAAGACGAGAAGAAGGATGTGAAGAAAGAGTTCGACGAGTTAGTGAACATGTCGGCCTCACAGATTGAAAAGTGGCTTGAAACAGAAGAATCTAGGTCGGTTGGCCAGAAGAAGGACGGCGAAGATGAATCAACCGGCCACAAATCGGGCGAGAAGATCATTGCTATTCTGGGCAAAAAGACCGGCGATTTAACGGATGATGACTACGCCCACATGCGGAAAGTAATCAGTTATATAAAACGCCACAGCGCTCAGGAACCCCGCAACCCGGAGGATTCCAACTGGGAATATTCCTTGAAAAATTGGGGACATGACCCCACCAAAAAGTGACTTTCTGATTTACTCAACGAAACGTTAAAATTCATCACACAACCAAACTGAACAACGTTATGAATGTTAAAGATACACGGGGCGAAATCCTCGATCAGTTGAACCGCTTGCTAACGCGCAGTCACGATGCCGAAAAAGGATATCAGGAAGCTGCTGAAAATGTTAAGGATACCGAGCTGAAAAGCTTGTTTCTGACGCAGGCACGTCAGCGAAGCGAATTTGCAATGGAAATTGACCGCGAAGTGCGGACACTGGGTGGAGATCCGGATAATGGGACCAGCCTGGCTGCCGATTTGCACCGAGCCTGGATCAACGTAAAATCAACGTTCTCCAGCAATGACGATAAAGCAACTGTACAGGAGTGTCAGCGGGGCGATCAGGAAGCCCTTAACGACTACAATGCTGTACTGCAGGAAACGGACTTAATGGCCAGCACACGAGAACTGTTGCTGCGCCAGAAACAAAGCATCGAATCGGCACATGCTTCGATGTCCCGTCTGGCCTTGGTAGTGTAGTGAATGGTGGGATCGGAAAGCCTGTCTCCGTTGGGGACAGGCTTTTTTGTTTTACTCTACTTTTTCTATTGGCCATACCAAAGAACCACGTTACCTCACTGCATAAAACAATCTCATTTCACCCAGGGTTACTTTTCTGTGTAACCAGCCGCACATTTAGCGTAAAAAATTTCCTACAGGAAGACCATGAGTAAACCTATAAGCACAGTATCCTCCCCAGATTCTATCCAATCGAAACCGGGCAAGCCTTATCCGCGCGGTGCCACGTATGATGGCGAGGGCGTTAATTTTGCCTTATTCAGTGAGCATGCCACGGCCGTTTACCTGTGCCTCTATGACGCGGCCGATCCCAGTCAGGAGACCGTTGCGATTCCCATTACCGAGCGCACCGAACTAGTCTGGCATATTTACCTGGATGGATTACAGCCGGGTCAACTATACGGTTACCGCGTCGATGGTCCCTACGACCCGAAAGAAGGGCATTTCTTCAATCCCTATAAACTGCTGCTTGACCCTTACGCCAAAGCGATCAGTGCCCCCGTTACGCACAACAACGACTGGCTGGGTTACGATTGGCAGGATGAATCTGACGACCGCTATATGGTCATGAATTCAATCGACAGCGGTCCAACCATGCCTAAATCGGTTGTGGTGGACGACAGCAGATTCGACTGGGAGGATGATACGGCTCCCGACATCCCTCTGCATCGTTCAGTAATCTACGAGATGCACGTAAAAGGGTTTACCTTTCTGCACCCAACGATAGACCCGGCCATACGCGGCACCTATGCAGGACTGGGCTCTCCTGAAAGCATCGAGTATTTAAAAAAATTGGGTATTACGGCGGTCGAACTTCTTCCGGTTCATCAGTTTACGGACGAAAGCTACTGGGGTTACAATACCATTGGCTTCTTTGCGCCCCAGAACACCTATTCATCGTCAGGTATGATGGGTGAGCAGGTAACGGAGTTCAAACAGATGGTCAAGGATCTGCACAAGGCCGGGCTCGAGGTTATTCTCGACGTGGTGTATAACCACACCGCCGAGGGCAACCATTTTGGGCCGACCCTTTCGTTTCAGGGAATCGATAACCGGGCGTATTACCACCAGGTTGGCGATACGCCCGAGTTTTATATGGATTATACCGGCACGGGTAATACGTTTAACCTGAGCCACCCGCGGGTGCTCCAGCTGGTTATGGACAGTCTGCGTTACTGGGTAACGGAAATGCACGTCGATGGCTTCCGCTTCGATCTGGCCTCGGCGCTGATTCGTACCGATGAAGAAGCTGGCCGTGTATCGTCGTTCCTGGATACAATCGCGCAGGACCCTATTCTGGCGCGGGTAAAGCTCATTGCCGAGCCCTGGGATATTGGGTCGTACAACGTTGGGGGCTTTCCGGTACGCTGGTCCGAGTGGAACGGCAAATTCCGCGATACCCTCCGGGCCTTCTGGAAAAGCGACGAAGGCAAGGCTGCCGAAACAGCCCTGCGGCTGCTGGGCAGTCCGGACCTGTACGCTAATGACGGTCGGTCGCCAGCGAACAGCGTAAACCTTATTACGGCACACGATGGCTTTACGCTCAACGATCTGGTGAGCTATAACGAAAAGCACAACGAAGCGAATGGTGAAGATAACCGCGACGGCTCCAACGATAACCTAAGCTGGAATTGTGGTGCCGAAGGCCCGACCAACGACCCGGCCATTAACGAACTGCGCGAAAAGCAGAAACGTAATTTCCTGGCAACCCTGCTGCTTAGCCAGGGTACACCTATGATCGTTATGGGTGACGAATGCGGTCGCACGCAGCATGGCAATAACAACGGCTACAATCAGGATAGCGAAATCAGCTGGATGAACTGGGACTGGAACGAGAAGCAGCAGGCCCTGTTTGACTTCACAAGCCGATTGACCGCTCTGCGCCGGGATATACCCCTGTTGAGCCGACGTAAGTTTTTTGGTAATGAACAGATCGCTTACCTGAAAGCCGAAGGGGGCGAAATGACCAACGATGACCTACACAATCCGCATACGCACTGTCTGGCTTTATTTATCGACGGCGTTCGCGTAACGGAGCAGACGGAAGACGGGCAGGATATTGGCGACGAGCAATTGATCTGGATTCTGAACTCTTACTGGGAGGATATTCAGTTCATGCTCCCCAAGATTGCCCGAAAAAAGTCGTTGTGGGAAGTCGTGGTTGATACGGCAAGCGGTGAGATTGAACCAAAGCAGAAACCCGTTGCGGGTGGTCACGAGTTCACAGTTCCAGCCCGCTCGACGGTTTTACTACGTATCAAGTAAATCAGAACCGGCAGATGAATCAGGCAGCTTTACGGTTTGGCTGCCTGATTCATCTGATTTCAGTAGCTCCTCCCCTTCTAACGCCTGCTGATGCAGGCGTTTAGTTTTTACGTAGTATCAGACTAATAATGCCAAGCCCCGTTAGGGGGATAAGCGGATCAAGCAGTGACCCTCCGGAACCAAAAGCAAGGTTTATCAGGGCAATCAACACACCACCTACCGCCCAGGCAATGCTGGTCGGTACGGACCAGGCCATGATCTGCTGGTTCACTTCAGCAATACCCATCATCCGGTTCACAACCCAGAACAGGCTGTCATTAAAGTAGCTGAAAAACAAAGCGCCAATGACGGCGGCCTGGGCAGCAAACAACATATTTAGGCCGGGCACCTGGGTTAGTATAGGAGCCGTAA
The DNA here is from genome assembly GCF_013127955.1 of Spirosoma taeanense. Classification (NCBI taxonomy): domain Bacteria; kingdom Pseudomonadati; phylum Bacteroidota; class Cytophagia; order Cytophagales; family Cytophagaceae; genus Spirosoma; species Spirosoma taeanense. The sequence goes on along the minus strand of NZ_CP053435.1, from coordinate 1,511,080 downwards.
TTGACGCAGCTGTAATCATTGCCACCGTACCGGAACCCTGAATAAGCCGAATCAGCGTAGCGACCAGAAACGGAATCATGATGGGCGAAAACGGCAGTCTGGCAATCTGAGCCGCCAGTTGCGTACCGGTGCCCGTTTCCCGGACAACAAACCCCAATGCCCCGCCCGCGCCCGTTACCATCAGAATAATTCCCGCCGACTGAAGTCCTTCTTCCAGCCGCGCTGCCGTCTGTTGCCGGTTAAGATAAGGCACTAAGGTATACACGGCGAGCAGAGTACTGATGCATAAGGCAATGATGGGCGTTCCGGTGAACTGAACAACCTGCACAAACCCTTGCCAGACCGATGCTTCGCTCTCTCCAGTTGAAAGGAACACGGTCATCAACGCCTTACTAAAAATGAGCAGGATTGGAACAACAATAGGCAGCAGAGAACGAATTAAACTCGGCATGGGCCGGTCTACTTTATCACGAACGTCAGAATCGTGCACCTCTTTGGGAGTTTCGCCAGGGTTTATTGCATCAGAAAAGCAGGGATACTTTCTGCCAAACCACTGCGCGTAGAGAATAATGGCGATGGTACAGGGAACAGCTAACAGCATCCCTAACAGCAACATCGCGCCAATCTCGACACCAAACAGGCCCGCTACACCCAATGGGCCGGGCGTTGGTGGAACCATCGTATGCGTAACGACCAGGCCACCCGCCAGGGCAACGCCCATTGTCAACAACGAACGACCACCTTTCCGGGCCAGCGCTCTGGCAATTGGGAACAGGATGACAAAAGCCGAATCGGCGAAAATAGGGATGCTCACAAAATACCCCGTCAGGGCAAGGGCCCATTCTTCTTTGCGAGCCCCCAGCCACCGGATAAACGAATAAGCAATTTGCTCAGCGGCCCCGGAAACCTCCAGAACACGCCCCATCATTACCCCCAGGCCGATGATAATACCAATGGTGCCCAGAGTTGATCCAAACCCCTTCGTAATGGCATCGAGGGTTTCATTGACCGACATACCTCCGGTTAAACCGGCGATGCAGGCCGCCGTGATCATGGCAATCAGCGGGTGTACTCTGGTTCGTAATACCAGGAAAATGAGTACAAAAACGGCAACAGCCAGCCCTAGGATGGGAACAGAAAGAGGAGCCATTGGGCCTATGCCTGGTTGTTGGAGATGAACTGAGTAATAAACTGATCGAAATGGCTATCTACCCGGAACCCAAGCTGCAGCGCGCGGGTATTATCAATAGCACCCGGCCAGCTGCTGACAATCGCGTCAATTGCCGGGTCGGGCCGGAACTGCACCCGGGCGCGCGTCTCCGGACTCGTAATCCGTTCGAGCGAATCGAGCATCTGCTGCACTGTAACGCCAATACCCGGCAGGTTTACCGTACGCCAGCCGCCAAAGTCCTCGCCCGACAGCGTTGCGCCTTTGATGATATTCTCAATGATGGCAGCCGGACTCGACAGCCATAAAGCGAGTTCCGGCGGTACCGGACAACTTGCCAATTCGCCGTTGATGGGCTCCCGGATAATGCTGCTCACAAACGAGGAGGCCGCCTGGTTCGGCCGGCCGGGCCGAACACAGATGGTAGGTAACCGTAACACCCGCCCATCAACAAAGCCTTTCCGGCTGTAGTCATTGACCATCAGTTCGCACATGGCTTTCTGGGTTCCGTATGATGATCGGGGCGTCACGGCGGTTGAGTCCGTAACCAGGGCAGGCAGGTTGCCGCCGTAAACAGCCAGCGAACTCGCAAACACGAATCGGATACCAGGACGCTGATGGCGGCAGGCTTCCAGAAGCAGGCGGGTTATATCCAGATTTACGTTCCAGCCCAGATCAAAATCGTGTTCGGCATGGCTGCTCACCACCGCAGCCAGATGAAACAGAAGGCCGGTCCGGGACGTAACCAAGTTTTGGGCGGCCCCTTCTGCCGACAGATCGCTCTGCTGACAAAGCACCCGACTATCAGCTCCCGGACTGGTGGGCATTAGAACATCGACTAATACTAACTCGTCAAACGCTAACGAACTGTTCAGGAGCGCTTTGGCCAGCCGCTGACCCAGGAATCCGGCTCCGCCCGTAATGATTATTTGCATAGAAGTCTAATCCGCCGTAAGTAGTTAGAGCTATTTAATCTCTCTCTTGATTTCATTGAGCCATGACCTCCTTCAGCCGCAGCTTCATATCCAATAGCTTTCAGAAGAGTTTATTTACTTATCCTCAACCAAAAGATCGTTTAGACGAGTATGCACGAGAATGCTATCCAAACACTAAGACAACTCCCACCCGATTATAAGACAGAGTTGCTTCCTGCTATTCGCGAAGAGTTTATCCGGAGTGAAAAAACCATTGTGGTGCTCGACGATGACCCCACCGGCACCCAAACCTGTTATGACGTAACCGTGCTTACGTCGTGGCGGGTCGCGCTGATTGCGGAAGAGCTGCGTAAAAAACCGTCTATTCTGTACATCCTCACCAATTCGCGAAGCCTGCCGGAACAGGAAGCGGTTGATCTTACGCTGGAGGTCGGTAGCAATGTAAACAAAGCAGCTCAGGAAAGCGGCCGTCAGATTGTGGTTATCAGCCGCAGTGACTCCACCTTACGCGGACACTTCCCGGCCGAAGTAGATGCCATTGCCAGGACCATGAACATGCAGGAGGCCGTTATCGTCTTCATCCCGGCGTTTATTGAAGGAGGCCGGTTCACCCTTAATGACGTTCATTATATTGTAGAGAACGAAACGCTGGTGCCCGTCTCAGACACCCCCTTTGCCCACGACGTAGTGTTTGGCTATAAACAGGCGAATCTGAAACAATGGGTTGAGGAAAAAACAGCGGGCCGAATCCGCGCTGAAGACGTAAACTCCATTTCGATTGAAGATATTCGGATTGGCGGGCCACAGGCCGTTAGTGAGCAGCTTACTACCTGTGCAGCCGGAACCGTCTGCGTTGTTAATGCCGCCAGTTACCGGGATCTGGAAGTGGTCGTGATGGGCCTGCTGCTGGCCGAGAAACAGGGAAAAACGTTTTTGTACCGCAGTTCCGCTACGTTTGTTCCCATACGGGCCGGGCTGGAATCAAGCCGAATGTTCTTGCCACGAAAAGAAGACACACGCTTGGCACAGGGCGCTTTGGTCATCGTTGGCTCTCACGTGCCTAAAACAACCCGGCAGCTCTTCTGGCTTCTCGAAAATGGGCATTACAGAACTGTTGAGGTTAACGTCGGTGAGCTCCTGCATTCCGAAGAACTGGCGAACCGGGCCGAACTGATCGGTAAACAAACCGACGGCTGGCTGGCCAATGGAGAAGATGTGGTGCTTTATACCAGTCGCAGACTGGAAGCGGGTCCTGACCCGAAAAGCAGCCTGATGATTAACGCACTAGTGTCTGATTTTCTGGTCAGCATTCTGAAAGGTCTTACGGTCCGGCCAAAATTTATTGTAGCCAAAGGCGGTATCACGTCCAGTGATCTGGCTTCTAAGGGACTTGCTACCGAAAAAGCGATGGTTCTTGGTCCGGTGATTCCGGGTGTACCCGTCTGGCAAATGGACGCAGCCAGCAAATTTCCGGGTATTCTTTACGTTGTCTTTCCCGGCAATGTTGGCGACGAAACCGCGCTGCTGGAAGTATGCCGAAAATTAGGAGGCTAGACCCGCTTACTTCCTGAATACCCATTCGCTGATGATGATCGGCGCATCCTGAATGGCGTTGTAAAGTTCATTATCATCCTTGAAAATCAGCTGATTGACCTGAAACGTTTCGACGTAAACCGAAAAACCGTCAGCTTCGAAAGGCCATGGATCCATAAGCAGCGAACGATCTTTTCGCTGAAGAATGAAATACGAGATGCCATCCGGCCCAACGCTTACCTCCAAGCGTCTTTCCTCGGGCGGTACCTGCCCCAGGCACAGAACCAGCGACAGCGCATCGCACCACTGCACAAAATCGTAAGCATACTGCGCTTCGGCTTTGCGGGTCCCGTACTGTTTACGCCATTTCTTCTGGTTGTCAACCTGCTGATCCAGAAATTCATCCAGCGCCTTATCGCTGCCGCGCTTTGGTTCATACAGAAAAGACGTATGCATAGACATCATCAGGGCGTTCCAGCGGCTTTTCTGCAAACCAATCTGAATCAAGTTCTTGCACTGCTCGACCGAATAGTCCAGAATCTTAAAATGCAGGGGGGCGCCGGCACTTGTCAGATGATTACGTTCTGTCCAGGGGTCCTGCCCGTCGTCGTGTTCGGTCAGCGCGATAAGCGTTTCGACCCAATGTATAGGCCGCTTATCCTGACGCCACTGCATAGCCGCCTGTACGGCCAGCAGGCCATGAGCCTGTTGATTAATAATCTGCCAGCCCGTATCCGTTTGGGTTACAATCATTTTTTTGAAAAAATAAACGAGTGAAAAGCCTTTCCAGACCCGTTCACTCGTTCAGGGAAAATATTCCTTATGTTAATTATAAATTTTTTCGTTTTCCCCCATTTTTGGTGGGTTTCCCGTAATGGCGGCCGTAGCCTGCTGGAACAAACGCACCATAGTGCTGTCGCTGGCATTCCAGTATTCGGCCATATGGGTATGGACTTTCAGAAGGGTCAGTTCCGGATCATCTTTACCTTTCGGGAACCATGCTTTCGCCTGCGGATTCCAGAGTTCATCGATTTTAGTCTGGTCATGGACCTCATCGGCAGTACCGGATATAGACACGTAATCAGCATCGCTTACGTTTACAAACGACAGATTTACCTGCCGCTCGTGATTCTCTATCTGCTCAACTTTTGGGGCCGTTTTATTTGTAAAAAACCAGATAGTGCCATCTTCGTCCATTTGCAAAGCGGCCATTGGTCGGCTCATCAGACGCCCTTCCTCATCAACGGTCGTCATCATCGCGATCCGAATGTCGCCTATTAGCTTACGAATTTTTTCTAACTGAGCGTTTTTTTGGGGCTTTGTTTCCATAACGTAGTGTAATTAAAAACAGTCGGTTGGCTGGGCAGTTGGTTAGCCTTCAGCGACTAACTCTTAACCTGCCCAGCCAACCGACTGTTTAACAAATTAAAGCTAATTATATAATGTTTCGCGCAGGTCAATGCCGTAAAACAGCGAAGTTGGCGTTGTAACTGGATTGTTATTACCAACTTCAGTCTGGTGAGCCATATCTAGAATTCCGATGCAGCTAACAATCGTTTGCTGACACATAGCATAAACCTGCTGGCAACGTTCGGTATCAAATTGATTGACCTCCTGGGCGCATTTCTCGCATACTTCAATGCAAGCCTTGGCGAGCAGGCGCGTGTTTTCTGAACCACGAACGTAAAGCATGGCCAGTTGACGGCACATATCGGCACAATCCAGATTCAGAAAAATGCTGCGATACCAGCATTCGATATCTTCCGAGCGGGAGCACTCCGTTGCAAACTCATCGCAGAGTGCCGCGCAGCCTGTCAGAGAGTCGTAGATATTTTTCTTCCAGATCATAACGATTAATGCGTAAGGGTTAGGAGATTATTAAGCATAAGGCCGGGTAGCCATGCTGGATTCAGACTGCATCTGACGCGCCCATCGCCGGGCCTCATCAACACTGATTGCCACTATACGTTGTTTGTCTAACTGGCCCTGTTCTAATAAATGATTAGCAATCTCAATCGCTTTAGCCCGCGTACTGGGGTTGAGCGACCGCATTGCCGCCGGAAAGTGAGTAGTAGTCCACATCATTGCAGTCATCATACCCAAGGTTATGCTGATACTATGCCAGTTCCATAGAGGATTATCCAGACAGCACTTAATCTCCTACCTATCAACAATTTACCTAATCACATATTTGCTTTACGGTCATCCGTTCTAAGTCGACTTACTTAATAAATTGTGGAATCAGACGGGCGACTGTAGATATTTTTACCCACTACAATGCAAAAAGCAGCCTCATCGAAGCTGCTTTGGGATTTTACCTATCTGAAAGACAGATTATACTCCAAAAAGTTGATTATTTAGGGAAATAAAGCCGGAATGTGGTTCCCTGGTTTACCTGACTTTCTACTTCGATGGAGCCCTTATGGCTATTAATAATATTTTGAGTGGCGGTTAAGCCAAGCCCCATGCCGCCGGATTTACCTGTGAAGAAAGGATCAAACAACCGCTGCCGGTCGGCTTCACTGATCCCCCCGCCGTTGTCCGTTACTTCAACGCAAACCCGGCTGTCTTCGGTGCATATTGTCCGGACAATCAATACGCCCTTCCCCTCTTCCATTGCTTCAACGGCGTTGACCAGGATGTTCAGCAGCGCTGTTTTTACCTGTTCCCGGTCGAGCAGCGCATGGCAGTCGCTGGTTGAATAACTGGTAATGAGCCGCATTCGCTTTAGCTTGATGCGATCACTCACCAGTTGAACGGTTGCTTTCACTACTTCGTTGAAATCCTGCCGTCTGCGTTCCAGCTCACGGGGCTTCGACGAATTAAGCATTTCCGTAATCAGCTGACCAATCCGATCGACGTTACGTCCGATGATGTCCGTAAACATCGTTACGCACTCGTCGTCCGTCGCCAGTTCATCTTTTAGCTGCTCCAGTGCCAGACTGAGATTCGTGAGCGGATTGCGGACTTCGTGGGCAATACTGCGGGCGATTTTACCGGTCATCGTCAGTTTTTCAGCCAGGATTAAATCCTGCTGCGCCCGCTTCTGATCCGTAATATCCCGAATAATACCCTGATACCATTCTGTGCGCCCCGCCCCATCTTCAACGGCCCAAACGGAAATCAGGCAAATTCGTTTGCGGCCACTCTGGCTGATGAGCGTCGTCTCGAAATCTTTGATCTGGCCGTATTCACGAACATTGAAGCGCAGTTCCCGCAAATAATTCAGATCGCTGAATAGCCGGGCCGGGTTTAGTTTACGCAGTTCATTTCGGCTGTATCCCAACAGCCGTTCTACCGACGGATTGGCATCCTGAAAACGAAGCTGGTTATCCGCAACAAAGATGGCGTCGATTGAACGCTCGAATAGAGAGCGGTATTTGTTCTCTTTTTCGGCAACTTCAGCCAGTACGCTGGCCTGGCGAAGGGCATATCGGATACTGCGTCCAAGAAGCTGCGCATCAATACGACCTTTTACCAGATAATCAGCCGCGCCCAGCTCAAGGGCCGACTGGTCCACGGTCAGGTCATCCTGCCCCGTTAGCAGAATCATCGGCGACCGGCAACCAATCTGAAAGGCTTCCTGAATCAGATTGATACCGGTATGGTGACCCAGCCGGTAATCAACCAGATAGACGTCGTGTTCGTTACGTTGAACGGCTTCCAGCGCGCGGTCGTAGCTATCTACCCAGTCGAGCTTAATATTGGCGTTTTCCTTTGCCGACACCAATGCCCGGGTCAGCATATAATCGTCCTCGTCATCTTCAACCAGCAGGACGCGAATCGTATTCTTTTTTTCAGTTACGTTGAGTGTCGCAGTAGCGGGAATCATAACAGTAGGTAGTTTGTGATAATACTAGCGGGGCATCTGGACTGTTGAACAGCCGTTTGCCATCGGATCGGCCAGTCGGCTGGCTATTCCTCAGTCAGGTTTAAGGTAATTTTACGGTGTCCATCCAATAGGTTTTCAGAGCACCAATCATTTCGACCAGCCGATTGAAATTAAAAGGCTTCGTTACGAACGAGTTCACCCCAAGGTTATAGGTTTTAATCACATCTTCGTCGGCGGAGGAAGTTGTCATAACTACAACAGGCAGCCGGCGAAGCTTCGGGTCGTCCTTAATTTCTTCCAGTGCCTGAAAGCCGTTTTTACGGGGCATGTTCAAATCCAGGATCAGCAGGTTTGGCCAGGGTGCACTCGTTTCGGCATAACGTCCTTCGCGACGCAGATACTCCATTAACTCTTCACCGTCTTCAACAAACCGGATTGTCTGGGTATAGCCATTCTGTCGCATGGCCTGTTCCAGAAACATGCGATCATCCGTGTCGTCGTCGGCAATTAAAATAGTCATGGCTGTAAGCTTACGGTGCATACGGTCTTTAAAAGTTACGGCTGTTGTTATTTTTGGGCAATTCTTACCAAATGGTATGTTATTCTTTGCCTCCAGTTGCAAATCACAAAACTCAATTACAGAGCTGTTTTTAGCAATTGTCACGATAAAATTAAACAATTAAGCCCGAAACTACACTGCCTGTAAGGTCATTACAACAACAATTGTTGGTTTATTACAGAAGTTGTTTAAATGCATACTTGAAAGTCCGATAAGTTGTATATCTATCTAATAAATAGGTCATTTTTACTGGCGGTATGCTTCTCGTATAAGCAGAACTTCATACCGGATTAAATCAACTGAAAAGAAATTCGGTCTGACAAAACAATGACAGATGTGTATTGATGCCCGTTGATTGTCTGAAAGCGAGCCGTTACAACTAAACTTTGTTTTGTTCAGTGCATCACCTACGCTCCGACTAGCCAGAAAGGTAGTACCTAAGAAAAGTTAAAATTACCCTGAATGATATTCCTCAATATGTGGAAATCAATCCGCAATTTTTGACTACTTACATAATGATTGACTGGGTAAATAAATCAATTGAGTTACTCGAAAAACGCTGGTACACAGTCGGCAGCGCCTGTTTCTATTATATCGCCAGTGTTCTGGCACGAATTTGTTACAGTAAGTCCAGCAAACAGAGATATTTTCCGGGTTTAATCCAACATTCAACGCTATGAAACAACCAATGAAAACCTTAATTGCGGCAGCTCTGTTAACGGCTGGTGCATTCGTTGCAACCTCTACAGATACTCTTGCGCAGGGTCGTGTACGGGCCGGTCTGAAAGGTGGTTTGAGTGCCAGTTCCTTATTTTATGATACACAGGGCGCCAGCAATAAAAACGAGCGAATCGGCTTCCACGCTGGTGTATTTGCTCAGGCTCCACTAGGTGAATTTTTCGCCATTCAGCCGGAGTTGCTTTACATTACCAAAGGGGCTGCTGCTGATTATAACGTTTTGGGCTTTATCAATGGCCGCAATACATTCAAGCTTAATTACGCAGAGTTGCCTGTTTTAGCGACGTTCAAATTAGGGGAAACGGTTGAATTACAGGCCGGTCCCTACGTCTCTTATTTGCTGAATTCAAACGTGAATTCAAACGGCGACTTTGGCACCGGTTCCAGTGCAATCAATCGTGACAACTTCAACAAAGTTGACTACGGTCTGGCGGGTGGTCTGAACATTTATTTTGGCAAGGCCTTTATCGGCGCACGCTATGAGCAGGGGCTGCAACGTATTGCCGACAGTGGTCCTGCCCGCACGTTACTCGGAAACGCCAAGAACAGTACCGGACTGGTATCCGTAGGTTTCAGCTTCAATTAATCGGAGATAATGCAAATCGGGTGTACATATATCCAGAGGATACCGTACACCCGATTCGTATTTTGTTGCATTACTGCAGCTTACAGATGAATGTCGTATGCTTTCAGTTTGTTGTATAGCGTCTTGCGGTCAATATTAAGCACTTCAGCCGCCTTCGTTTTGTTGTAGCCGGTCTTTTCGAGCACCTTCAGGATGGCGGCCCGTTCGGCATTCTCCGACACTGATTTCAGATTGGCTGCCGACTGGCTAAGGACGGGAATACCGGGTCGGGCCGGGTCGTAACTTACCTGAACTGAGCCGCTAGCATCATCTGCACTCAGGTACTGGGGCGAAATAATTTCGTGTGGTAATACGTCGGCTTCAATGTATTCGCCTTGAGTAAGCAGCACGGCCCGTTTCACCACATTTTGCAGTTCCCGCAGATTACCGTGCCAGAAATACTCTTTTAGTTTTTCTTTGGCTTCGTCTTCAAAGCCAATGATATCTTTTTCTAACTGCCGGTTAGCCAGTTCGAGGAAGTGTTCAGCAAAGATCATTATATCGGCTTTCCGCTCGCGCAGGGGCGACAGATGAATCTCAAACTCATCGATCCGGTGGTAAATGTCTTCCCGGAACCGGCCCTGGCGCACCGATTCGCGCAGGTCTTCATTTGTAGCAACAATAATGCGGACATCAACCGGAATATCCTGATTGGAACCGATCCGGCGAATCTTACGCTCCTGAAGTACCCGCAACAGCTTAATCTGATTGTCGTAGCTCAGGTTGCCAATCTCATCCAGAAACAGAGTGCCGCCGTTAGCGAACTCAAAGCTGCCGGCCTTATCAGCCATTGCGCCGGTAAAAGCTCCTTTGACGTGACCGAACAGTTCGCTGCCTGCCAGTTCTTTACTCAGGGCGCCACAGTCAATAGCGACAAACGGCTTATCGGCCCGCTTGCTTCTAACGTGGATAGCATTGGCCACAAACTCCTTACCCGTTCCGGTTTCGCCGGTAATAATGACCGACATATCCGTTGGGGCTATCAGATCAATATGTTTCTGGAGTTGTTCAGCTACCCGGCTCTTACCAAATATAAACCGTTTGCCATCGGGCGCCAGAATGGTTTTACTGGATGACGATTTAGCTCCGGTAGTTTTGGCAGGAGCAGCCGCGCCCGTGGATTCTACCACCTGGTGCAGGGACTGACTCCGGCGCTCCAGGGCACCCTTGATGGTGTAGAGAATCTCGTCTGGGTAAAGCGGTTTGGTTACGTAATCGTAGGCACCGTGCTTAACCGTCTGCACGGCCACCCGAACATCTGAATAACCGGTAATGATAATAACAGCCGTAGATGGGTTAAGTACCTTAATCCGGCGCAGCATTTCCAGTCCATCAATATCGGGCAGTTTGAAATCGCAGATAACCAATTCGAATGATTCTTTCCGAATCAGCGCAAGACCATCTTCTCCCCGTTGTACAGACGCAGTTTTATACCCCTGCTTGCTGAGAAATCGTTCAAGAAGCAGGCAAATGTCATTATTATCGTCAACGATTAAAATCTTTTCCATGAAGCAGATGCAGCCGGTTTGAGTAACCTAAGCCAGACAAATGACGTACGTTTAAAGAAGTAAGGTCAAACTGGCCGCGTAAACAAAGTTACTCAAACCTAAATGGTTTGCAAAGCCTGCTCCACCGAACGACGGGTAAATGGTTTCCCTATAAAGAAGTCTGCTCCCTGTTCGGTGGCCCGACGCCGTTCTGCCTGCCCATCAAATGCGCTGATCATAATAACTTTAGCTTCAGCCTGGTCCTGCTTGATGTAAGGCAGAAGGTCAAAGCCCAATCCATCGGGCAAATTCAGGTCCAGAAAGACAGCATCAAAATGCTGCGTATTCAGACATTGCCGTCCTTCCTCAATAAAGTGCGCGCAGGTTGGCTGGTAACCTAACCGCCGAAGCAATCCTGATAATAACAGACAAATATCTGTTTCATCATCTACAATTAATACTCGCTTGACAGTTGGTGCTGTATTCATTACGGCCGGTCTGAATTGCTGCTCCGCGTTAATGCCTGTTATCGTCCCTACCACGGTCGGAAGTATTTCTACTTGTTTAACTTTATAGCGTATTACTATAAAATATAATGCCGAATCTGCACGTAAACTGCTGAAATGAGCCTTTTTGTAGAGTAAAAGCCAAACAACGAATCAGTTAAGTCGTTAAACTGTATATACATTCTTTGTACTTCCTTTCCGGTTTGAGGAGAGCCAGTAGCTTGAACGCGTCTTTTTTCCACGTTTATTCACCAACCTGTGGAAAAAACTCTACACTTTATAATTTATAAAGTCTGTGGATTTTATTAGTTCTTAAAAACAAGGTTACTGATTTAAACCTCATTTCCAAGCGTATACCGGCCACAAAGGTTCTTTTTAGAGGAGTTACCAACCTTTGGCACAACTTTTTCTACTTAGAAAGACAGATGCGAGATAAGTTATTCTGATTTACTCACAAACGTTATGGGAAACCTGCTGTATACAATTGCTGTGATCCTAATTATCATTTGGCTTTTAGGCTTCCTTGGCTTCAACAGCTTTGGACTGGGCAGCCTTATCCACGTGCTGCTGGTAATTGCGATTATAGCGATTGTTCTGCGTCTGATTCAGGGACGCGGGGTGTAGGCGGGTGACCAGATTTACGAATAACGCAGCCGACACCCCGGAGCTTTCCGGATACCCGGCTCACCACATATACGACATTCCTAACAAAGTGGTACGTTTAGGTTTAGGTGGTTTCATTTTAGGTTAAGTACAAGTTACGGTGGGTACGGAATCCCTGCGCCAAGTTGAGCGCAGGGATTTTTTCATTATATCCCCCTTTAATTCCGAATCATAGCTCTAGGTTCTTAGGCCGTTTGTTCAGCAAACAACCTGGTGGTGCAATGGTATAACCTAACAGCGTTAATCTGGCAGTTGAAACAGTCAAAAAACTGCTGTTAGTCTACTGTAAAAGCCAGTTGTTTTCATGTATCCAAATAGTTAGTTGAGGAATTGTTGGTCTGCGTTGGGGAAATTAATCCTCATAAATGGTTTTTATGAGATTATCTATCACTAATGCTAACTTACTGGAAAATAACAAGTTAACTAAAATTAAGCATTCTGGTACAGTATTTTCTATAAGCAAGCCGTAATCAATCACGCACTAAATCAAGAACTCATGAAGTCGTTATCTGGAATTTTAGTGGGTTTGGCAGTAGGCGCGGTCATCGGCGTTCTGCTTGCTCCTGAAAGTGGAAAGAAAACCCGCAAGCGGATTTCCTCTGAATCGGATTCGTTCTTTAAAGACCTGCAGGATCAATTACAGGCTGGTCTGGAAAGCATTAAGACACAATACAATGATTTTGTGGATACGACTGCCAGCAAAGCACAGGATGCAGCGAATCAGGCAAAGCGTAAAGCAAACTATTAATTGATCACCAATCACCTAAAACGAACAAAACAATGAGAAGTACAAGAGATTTTCTGACGGGTATTATTACAGGGGTTGTTATCGGAATTCTGACGGCTCCTCGTAGTGGTAAAGAAACACGTGATAAACTCGTTGAAGAAGCGAATAAGCGTTCAGACGATTTAAAAGATCAGTGGGAAAAAGGGGTAGCTCAGGTTAAAACCGGCTACGAGCAGGCGAAAACTCAGGTGAACGAATACGCTGATAAAGCTAAAGACCAGTTCAATCAGTATAAAGGACAGGCACAGGAAGCCCTGCAGAAAGACAAAGACAACACAAAGTCGCAGTATAATGATAAAGTAGACGAACTGGCGAACAATGCTGAAAGCGGCATTGAAAATTCGAAAGATTCGTTCAAAGTTAACTAAGACAAAAAGTACCTGATTTACTCAACGGATATGAAAGCAAGCCCCACCGCAACCCGGTGGGGCTTGCGCATTTAAGGCAGTTTAACAGCCTTTTAATTCGCGTTTAAGGGGGGTTTAATCAACGGGGTAGAGTTTTGTAGCCGAACCGGGCAGAATATCCACCTGTAGTATGCATCACCTACTGCGCTCATCGTTTTTCTCAACCTTGCTAAGCTGGCTTTTTGTCATTGGCCTAGTCGCGGCTTCAGCTACCAGCTCCTCGGCGCAGATGCCCGTATCAAATCAGGCCTTGCCGATTTCGGCCGTTAGCGATACACTGCGGATTACGTTACCCCAGGCCGATGAACTGTTTAAAAATCGCAACCTGACATTGCTGGCGGCTCAGTCTGGTATCCGCGAGAATCAGGCCTACGAACTGCAGGCGCAGTTACGTATTAACCCGACACTCTACATCGAGACGATGCCTTACAATGCCCAGACGCACGAAACACTGCCGTTCAAGCAAACCAACTCCGAACAAGTCGTTCAGGTGCAGCAACTGATCCGGCTGGCGGGTAAGCGTAATAAACAGTTAGCTATTGCCAGAACAGGCACGGAACTGGCGACCGATCGCTTTTATGACCTGATCCGTACGTTAACCTATCAGCTCCACACTACTTTTTACAATCTGTTTTACGACCGACAGTCGCTGGGGATTTACAATGAGGAGATAACTACGCTTCAGCAGACTGTTAACCTGTATCAGCAACAGTTTGATAAAGGTAATGTTCCGTTAAAGGACCTGAGTCGGCTGAAAGCCTACCTCTTCAACCTTACGACCGAGCGCCAGCAGATTCTCCACCGAATCACCGATGATCAGGGCGATTTGACCGTGCTGCTCAACGCCAGTCCCACCGTAACCATTCAGCCATTGCTGCCTTCCGGGGCTCCTGACCAGTTTGTAGTGAGCAGCCTGGCTTTATCTAATCTATATCAATTGGCCGAACAGCACCGGTTTGACCTGAAAACGTACCGCGACGTGGTCAAGCAGGAGCAACAGAACGTGACGCTGCAAAAAGCCCTTGCGGTACCCGATTTGACCGTACAGGGAACATACGACCGAAATGCCGGGTACATCCCGAATTACATTGGTGTTGGCATTGGGATTTCATTACCCGTACTGAATAAAAACCAGGGCAACATTCAGGCTGCCACCATTCGTACGCAAAGCAGCCAGCAGGCGCTAAGCGCCTACACCCTTCAGGTGGATAGCGATGTGCAGCGAGCATACGTCAAAGCTCAGCAGACAGAACAACTTTACCGGGCCTTCGACCAGCGATTCAATAATGATTTCGGACGGCTGATTCAGGGCGTAACAATGAACTATAAAAAACAAAATATTGACGTCGTGGAATTTCTGGACTTTTTCGACTCGTATAAAAACAGCCAGATCCAGTTCGCTCAGTTACAAAACGACCGCATGCAAAGCCTAGAAGAAATTGTCTTTGCCGTAGGCACAAATCCGTTTCGCATTTAAGCCATGAAAAAATACTCGTTTATTCCACCCTGTTCACGCCCGTTACGTCTCCGCGACCAGTTTGGTGTTAATACCGACAAGTCTGTTGGGTCGGCATCGGCTTTTGCTTTTCTGATTCGTTCCAACGCAAGTGTCATTGCCAGAAAACGGCGACAGGCTATTGCTGCCCTTGCGGGACTGCTGTTTCTGGGTGGTCTGACCAGCTGCAGTTCATCGGAGAGCACCAATGCAGGCACTACAACTGTCCGGCAGGAAACCAACCTGCTGGCTACGGCTACTCTGGACACGGCTCATCTCGAAAACGCTCAGAATGAACTGGATTTAACGGGTAAGATAACTTTTAACCAGGATCAGGTCATAAAGGTGTTCCCGTTGGTGGGCGGCCACATCGACGCCATCAAAGCAGATCTGGGCGACTTTGTGAAGAAAGGGCAAACGCTGGCTATTATTCGTTCCGGCGATCTGGCCGATCTGGAACAGCAGTCCATTACAGCCCGGGGCCAGCTGTCGATTGCCCAGAAAAATCTGCAGGTAACTCAGGACATGGCGAACGCAGGATTGAATTCGCAGCGGGATCTGGTGGCCAGTAAAGAGCAGTTGCAGGCAGCCCAGGGCGAGGTCCGGCGCGTGAACGAACGACGTCAGATTCTGGGTGGCAGCGGATCAGCGTATGTCGTAAAGGCACCGATGAGCGGTTTTATTGTCGAGAAGACGGCCTCGCCCGGTATGGAACTTCGGCCCGATGATCCAGAGAGTCTGTTTACCATCTCTAACCTTGCCCGGGTGTGGGTGCTGGCAAACGTCTATGAATCTGATCTGGCTAATGTTCACGAGGGTGATCCGGCGGATATTACGACTCTCTCCTACCCCAATACGATTTTTCACGGGCGGATTGACAAAATCTTTAATGTCCTTGACCCCGACAGCAAAACGCTGAAAGTCCGCGTAACACTCGACAATGCAGATTATCGGCTCAAACCCGAGATGTTTGCCAACGTAAGCGTTACGTATGCCGGCCACGACCAGCGGGTAGCCATTCCGGCGCGGGCGGTGGTCTTTGACAAGAACCGTAATTTTGTGGTGGCTATTAACCAGAATAAGCAGCCCGTCGTGCGCGAAGTGAATATTTATAAAACAGTTGGGCAGAAGACTTACCTGTCGGACGGTCTGACTGCCGGCGACCGGGTTGTTACGAATAACCAGTTGCTGATTTATAACGCACTGGGAAATTAAGCACCGTTTGCCTTCGCAGGCTTCATCAGGAACCGAACCCGGATCATGGTTCCCTGGCCGGTCCGGGTTTCGACATCGATATTCGCATCGAGTAATTCGCAGAGCCGCTTTACGATGTGCAAACCAATTCCTTCGCCCTTTCCACTACCGGCAGCGTTTTTGGGGTTGTCGGTAGCAGTATTGGTCAATGATCCTGTAGACTGCTGACTTTCGAATACAGATGTCGCTTCCTGAGTGGGTTTGAGGGTTTCAGATAAAACCTGAAGCGTCTGGTGGGGCAAACCGGGGCCGGAATCCTGAACGCTTACCTGCCAGCGATAATCATTTTCGGTTGACCAGGATATCGACACAATACCCTCCTGGGTATAATTGAGGGCATTAACCAGCAGGTTCTGAACTATTCGACGGATTTTGACCGGATCGCTCTCGACAACAAGTTGCTCCGGTCCATCAATCAACAGTTTCAGCCCCTGCTCGTCGGCCAGGGGCTGCATACTCTGAGCCAGTTCACGCAGCAATTCGGAAGCGTCAAAACGAGTAATTTCAGGCGGGTCTTGCCCGGCGTCAAGGCGGGCAAGATTCATCAGCTTTTCGAGCATTGCCTGAAGATTGCCCAGATTCCGGTTCAGGATATCCAGCAACCGACTACGTTCCTCGGGGGTCTGCTGCTCGAGGTCAAGCATAAAGGCCGCCCCCTGAACTATACCGAAACTGCTGCGTAGGTCATGACTGGAAGTCCGCAGCATATCGGTTCGCTGCCGGGCCAACTCGCTCATGGAGGCAAGAGCCGTCTGGAGCGTATCAACCCGTTCGCGAGCTGATATGCGGGCTAATTCATCGTAGCTGACTATGCTTCCCTCAATAACTTCCTGATGCAGGCGGGATATTTCCTGATATGCCTTTGTTAATACTACCGGCTCTACAGTAGGGTATATTCCGGCATACGTCTGAAGTTCGGAGGCCAGCCCGCGGAACAGGTGACCAACCTCCCGAAGCAACTCCTGCAGTTTATACCCTTTATGCCAGCGGTGCAGCCCGTGTTCACTGGCGAGCTGCACGGGATCCATTTCAACCTGCTCCCTGCGCAACCGATTCCCCAGTACGTTCAGGATAGTCGGCATTTTGTCGTTGAATTCCTCCCGCGACAGCCCAGCAGCCGTGTTAAGCATAGGGTCCTGATCACAGGCCAGGCGCCACGTGTTCATCATGGCTTCACGACGGGCAAACAGGTAAGCTGCCAGATCGGGCAACACCGGTATCGATGAATCGGTAGGCATAGAAATCAATTTCCTTTATTGGTCGGTAACGACCGCCAGCCGGGACTGCATGATTCGCTGCATGGCCGACCAGGTGTGATCCCAGGTATTCCCGAGCAGGTAAGTATCCACAGCTGTCCAGGCATCCAGCCGACGACTCCGCAACGCTTTTTCAATTGCCTGTTCAAACGTAAAAGCGGAATCGGTGATGAATACCTGAGCCCATTCCCCATACGTCCGGACCACGTCGCGGATTGGCGTTGAAACGACCGGTAGTCCGGCTGCCAGATATTCGGGTGTTTTGGTTGGACTAATATAACGGGTGGCTTCATTGATGGCAAATGGCATCATTGCCACATCCCAATGACTGAAGTAACCAGGCAGATCATCGTAGGCTTTCATCCCCAGGTAATGGATATTCGCTTTCCGGGGCAGTGTATTCGGGTCTATCTTGACCACGGGCCCCAACAGCACAAACTGCCAGTCTGGCCGGCGGTCGGCCAGTTCGTTCAGCAGGGTAAGGTTCAGCCGTTCGTCAATCACTCCGCTGAAACCAATCCGGGGGGATGGTATTCCACTCAGATCGGCCGGTTCAGCCATGGACTGACGAGCCTGACAGAAATGCTTATGATCAATACTGCTTGGAAACGCAAATACGCTCTCATGCCGGCTTTGCTTAGCTTCGTATAAACTGAATCCGCCCGTAAATACCAGATCCGCTCGTTTGAGCAGGATCTCTTCCTGTCTCAACAAACTGGGTGGAGCACCCTGAAATGCCGACAACTCATCCATGCAGTCATAAACCGTCAGCCGTGGGGTCAGATGCTCGCTGAAGGCCAGAGCCATTGGCGTATAATACCAGGCGATAAACTCATGAATATTCTGCTGAGCCAGAAACTGATCAACCATAGTCCGCTGGTGATAAATAGCCTCGTCGGGGCGGGTACCATGGGGCAGATGCGGTACAACTACGGTCAGTCGATCGTTAACCGCGCAACAATCCATTCGCGTTTCACTACCATAGATGGGTTCTTCAATAAACCAGATCTGCCAGTGCTGACTAGCCCGGCTTAACAGGTGTTGCGGACGCTGATAAACGAAATTCCAGCGTAGATGCGAGAAGCAAACCAGATGCTCTACTGGTTTATTGACAGGCACTGAAATAACCTGCTTTTTTTGGGGGGTAGCCCTGAGGGTTGGTTCGGATTGGCTGAATGAATCGCTGTAGGTTGAATTGAGTAGGTTCATAAGTCATTTCACGGCCGGGATTTATCCGAGCAGGTGTTGGCCCTTAGTCACCCAGCCGGCTCGCCTGTGACGAACGGTTTTCCAGACGTAGTAGCCAGAGAACTGAGTAATTCCTGAGGAGTTCGGAGCGGCTTTCACAAGTGAGGCAACGGTCAGCGACGAACACCTTATACGCACCGCTCAACCCTTGCTGAATCAGCCTTAACATTCCAATGCGATAAAAAAAATCAATCGCAATATTGCGATTGATTTTTTTACTATACCTTTGCGGCATGGGAATCACTAAAGCAGAAGTATTTACGGCTAGTCAGAACCGGATCGCCGAACTGGCCAAAGCGTTTGCGCATCCGGCGCGGGTGGCTATTCTGCAGTTGCTGGCGCAGAAAAAAGCCTGCGTGTGCGGTGATCTGGTTGACGAGCTGCCATTAGCGCAGGCAACCGTTTCGCAGCACCTGAAAGAACTAAAACGGATTGGTATCATTAAAGGCGACATTGATCCACCCCGCGTTTGTTACTGCATCAATGAGGTCGTCTGGGAAGAAGCCCGGCAGATATTCGGGCAGGTACTGGACTCAGGTTTCGCCGGACAATGCTGTTCGTAAGAGGAATCTCTTTTTTTCTTTTTATCAATCGTAATATTACAATAAACCTATACACATATGCAAGCATCTGAAACGCTCAAAACGGTTGTCAGGGAAACCTATACAGCCGTTGCTAACCAATCCCGTCAACAGAATGCCAGTTCCTGCTGTGGATCTGGCCCCTCGTGCTGTTCACCCGTAGATGATGCGGCTATTATGGCCGATGATTACAGTCAGATTGACGGCTACGTGGCCGAAGCCGATTTAGGCTTAGGCTGTGGGTTGCCAACCCAATTTGCCCGTATTCAGCCGGGCGATACGGTAATTGACCTCGGTTCAGGAGCTGGGAATGATTGTTTTGTGGCCCGTCACGAGACAGGCCCTGCCGGTAAGGTAATTGGCATTGACTTTACCGACGCCATGATAGACCGGGCGCGCCGGAATGCCGATCAGCTTGGTTTCAAAAACGTTGAGTTTCGCTTTGGCGACATCGAGCAGATGCCTGTGGCCGACGCCAGCGCCAACGTTGTCGTGTCTAACTGCGTTCTGAATCTGGTGCCCAACAAACGGGCTATGTTCAGGGAAATTTTTCGGGTTCTAAAGCCGGGCGGACATTTCAGCATATCCGATATAGTTCTGCAGGGCCAGTTGCCCGGCAACCTGCGGGATGCCGCCGAGTTATACGCCGGTTGTGTATCGGGAGCAATTCAGAAAGCAGATTATCTGGCGCTTATTCAGGAAACGGGCTTTACTAACCTGACTATCCAGAAAGACAAGCCTGTTTTTCTGCCAGACGATATTCTCAGGGCATATCTTACCCCTGATGAAATTGCGGCTTACCGGCAATCGGGCACCGGCATTGTCAGCGTTACGGTTTACGCTGAAAAACCGGGGTCGGACGTTTCCTCCAGCCCCAAAACGCGTGTTCAGCTATCGGATTTAACCAGTAACGCTAATAAGGCCTGCCAACCCGGCAGCGGCTGCTGTTAATGCATCGCTCATGACAACTATATCAACCAATCTTCAAACCCGGACCGCTACCGCCCA
This sequence comes from Spirosoma taeanense, assembly GCF_013127955.1. NCBI lineage: Bacteria > Pseudomonadati > Bacteroidota > Cytophagia > Cytophagales > Cytophagaceae > Spirosoma > Spirosoma taeanense. Next base: position 1,490,998 of record NZ_CP053435.1, on the reverse strand, counting down.
TGATCGCCTGAGCCTTATCAGCCTGCTGGAAGCAGTCGGTCTGCCAACCGAGGATCTGCCCAATAACCTATCGGGTTTTCAACTGGTCTTTGCAGGAGATCGGCTCGTTGGGTCGGCGGGTGTCGAATCGTACGCCGATGCGGGGCTGCTCCGCTCGGTAGCAGTTGACCCGGCCTACCGTAACCGTCAGATTGGTCAGCGGCTAATCGACGCGATTCGGCAGCAGGCACAACAGACGGGCCTTTCGACCCTCTACCTAATCACAACCACGGCCGATACATATTTCGGACGACTAGGCTTTACGCCCGTTGAACGAATCAACGTACCCGAACCAATTGCCCAAACGCAACAGTTCAGCAGCCTGTGCCCGTCTTCGGCAGTTGTCATGAAACAGCTTCTTAAGGTAGTATGAAACAGATTTTAGTACTCTGCACGGGTAACTCGACCCGTTCGCAGATGGCACACGGTTATCTGCACCACTTCGCGGGCAATCGTGCTCATATTCTGAGTGCGGGCGTAGAAACCCATGGTCTGAATCCGAAGGCCGTTCAGGTGATGGCTGAGGATGGAATCGACATCAGCCATCATACGTCCAACTTAGTTGACGAATACGCCCATCTGCCCATTGATTACGTAATTACCGTCTGCGATAATGCGCGTGAACACTGTCCAGTCTGGATTGGTCAGGCCCACGTGACTCACCAAAACTTTACGGACCCTTCGCGGGCTGTGGGTTCGGCCGAAGAAGTGATGGATACCTACCGGGCGGTTCGTGACCAGATCAAACAGTTCTGCCGGGAGTTTATTCAGCAGCACGTACCTCTATAACGGGGCGGGCTGACTTTATTCTGTAAAGTCAGCCCGCCCGTATGTTCATTACCTCAAAAAAGACCTTGCTGGAAAATTGTTCAGGCCACGTCGGCGTTAGGCTCCGGCCGATTGAAATCCAGCGTATTATGACCGCCTGCTTCGCTGGACTGAGTTTTGACTTTCGCGTAAGGTCTGTCAATGTTCAACGCCACGAATCCATCTTCCGTCAGATACGGCTGAGCATCCCGCAGCCGTATCTTCTTTTTGCGTTTTCGTTTTGTCTCCACCGGCATGTAAGGTGATGGTTTCGTGAAATACGTTAAAAGCCCGGATGCAACCAGCAAGCCAAGCAGGGCGAGGATTAATTTCAGTTGTTCGTCCATATTCCGTATGATGTTAACGTTGCCTGACTCAGCCTGCCCGGCTGAGTGGCTCAAACCGTTTAGGAAGCGCAGCAACAAAGAGGATTATACTTAACTAAACCTTTAGGAGCTGTTTGTGCTCTGGAATCAGCTATAAACCGTAACTATATCGATCTCTACACTTTAACTATATAGTTAAAGTTACAAAAATTTACTCAGTGTTATGAGTTGACAGCTAAGATTTATATAACGGAACTCAACTGTTGAAAAATGGCTCACTATGGCATTAGTCGCATAGAGTTTCTGAATCGGAAACAGACATCCCCTCACTTACAAACGTGAATACTGCAGCGGGGCAGGGTGAACGTTCATCAGCCAGTCACCAAACCTGGAAAAGCTGGGCCACGGCGGTATGCGTAAAGTGCATCTCATCCCGAATAGCTTCCCACAGGATAAAGAAGCGTAGGAGTTTAGCTACACGTTCATTAACACGAACATAGATAAAGAGGAGTCCGTGGGCGAGCATCGTCGCTAGACACAGGGCCCCTCTATTGACGGACTGTCGGCCTTCAGGGAAGCAGCCGTTCAGCTCTTCGGCAATGAGCTTCGGTCAGGTCCACCCCTTCCGGCGGGTCATGCGCAGGTAAAGCAGATGAAAAAAAGCCGGCGAAAAAAATAAACTGTCACAACAAAAAACCCGGACTAATCCGGGTTTTTTGTTGCAGGAAATTCAGGCTATTGCCGACATTGCCAATACCGATAAACAGTCTCAGGGCTAAACGCTGCTTAAGCAGACAACTCAAATAAACCATCCATCAAATTGAATAAAGTCAACCTGATAATCAGCGCATTAGCATTATCACTTTGTTAATAAACGTTTACTCGTACCGGACGTTAATCTTCGTTTATTCGGCAAATAGCTGTGGTAAATAACTTATCTTTGTAATTCAATACTTTACACCTTCCTCATGAATAATCGCCATAACCGCTCCGTCAGCAAGCAAAATTTTCAACATGCCAGTTTGCTGGTCGTTGAAGATAGTGACGACCACTGGCATTTGATAAGCATGGCGCTTATGCAGGCTTTACCCGAGGTGAAAACAGTTCGGGCCGCAACGGCTGATGAAGCCTCGACGTACCTGCACAACTGCCTGCTGGACGGGAACGAGCTTCCGAAGCTGATTCTGATGGATTTGTACATACCAGACCGGGAGGATGCCTGGCATCTCTTGCAGGAAATCAAACAGCCAGATTCGTCATTTAAACAAGTGCCGGTCGTTATCCTGAGCTACTCAGACGACCTTGAGGACATAACTGAGTCGTATTTTTACGGCAGCACCTCCTACGTCACTAAACCTATTAACATACAGGGCTGGCAGGAGTATTTTCAGATGTTACGCACCTACTGGTGGGAAACTGTAACGCTACCCAGCGACCGTTTTATGATGTAAGCCGGTGCAGTGCAGCACCCTTCAGGCACGCAGCGAACGCGCGATGGGCAGAGCGGCAAAGTTCAGCCAGTACTGGCAGATCCGTTCAACGGCGTTCTTAAACTCTTCGTGGCTACCCGTCTGCGAAATAACCGAGTTGGCTCCCGTTGCGTAGCATACCTCTACGTCGTTGCCCGATTGATTGCTGATAAATACTACCGTCGGGATCGCCCGCAGCCGCTTGTCTCGCTTCAGCTCTTCCAGCGCATTCAGACCATTCCAGCCCACGGTCCGTATGTCTAACAGCACCAGAGCGGGCGGTTCACGCAGGGCGATGTGGTCAATCAGGGAAGACCCGTTGGCGAAAAAGCGAACGGTGCATTGCGGCCATTTTTCTTGCAGTATCTGCTGCAGCAACAGGCTCTTTACGTCGTCTTTGATTACAGCATAGACCTGGCGGCTGGGTGGAGTGATCAACTGACTCGGCACGCCGGTTTCCTGCTCGACCCGGCCGCGTAAGGATTCGCCTACCCCCCGCTGATTATTCGCCAGTTGCGTAAATTCAGAATTTTCCAGCCGGGTGAGCCGATCCAAAGCATCCGTTACGTCGGGCCACCGCCGGCGGCTTACCGGTAGCACCACGCCGTTCTGCAGGGTTACCGAACCCGGCGTTTTGGCCCGGGGTGGACTCTGTATCTGCTGGATATAGTGCGGATTAACCATAGCCACTTTATGAACCCGGACGAAATCGGGCAGATACTCTTCGAAGTATGATAACGGTTTTGACAGCAGCACCGTAGCTCCATCCCGGAAATGCACCCAGGTATAATTACTGGCCCCGGTCAAATGAGTAATCTGGCTGGGTCGGCTGATAACCTCGTTGATATGCTTCATACACTGTAAAATCAATTTATAACCCTTTTGTTTGTCAGCTAATCTCCCGGCAAACGGGCTTATTTCAAAGCTGGCTAATCAATTTAACTTTCTTTTAACCGCGCTTTAAACCTGATTTAAACCTCCGCCCTCACTTTTATAGCCGACAACAGCACATGCCTTGTCGTTTGCTCATGAATAAGTTTATTAAGGGTATCCTTACGTTCTCGCTGAAGAATACATTTTTTATCTTTTTTCTAACTGCGCTGGCGGTTGTCGCCGGGATTATCAGTTACCAGAATACACCCATTGAAGCGTTTCCGGATGTTACAAATACTCAGATCACGCTTATTACGCAGTGGCCCGGCCGGTCGGCGGAAGAGATTGAAAAGTTCGTAACGATTCCCATTGAAATTGGGCTGAACTCGGTTCAGAAGCGAACTGATATCCGCTCAACCTCACTTTTCGGGCTGTCGGTCGTAAAGGTTCTGTTTGAAGACGGGGTCGACGATGCCTTCGCCCGCCAGCAGGTCAACAATCTGCTGGGGAACGTAGACCTGCCCGAAAACGTAAAACCGGATGTGCAGCCGCCCTACGGGCCAACGGGCGAGATTTTTCGGTATACGCTCCAGTCGCCGACGCGCAACGCCCGCGAACTGAAAACCCTGCAGGATTGGGTCATCGAGCGCCAGTTGAAAAGTGTGCCGGGCGTAGCCGACGTGGTTAGCTTTGGCGGTGAGGTGAAAACCTACGCAATATCAGTTGACCCGCGCCGACTGATGGACTACTCTATCACGCCCCTGCAATTGTATCGGGCGGTCGCTAACGCGAACGTCAACGTAGGGGGCGATGTAATCGAGAAAAACTCGGAGGCTTACGTTGTGCGCGGTATCGGCCTGCTCCGTAATCAGCAGGACATTCAGAATATCATCATCAAAAACGTGAACGGCACGCCAATTATGGTGCGCAACGTGGCGCAGGTCTCTGAATCGGCTCTGCCCCGCCTTGGACAGGCGGGTCGCGACAAACGCGACGACGTTGTGGAGTGTATTGTGGTGATGCGGAAAGGCGAAAACCCCAGCGAGGTCATTGAGCGGGTAAAAGACAAGATCAATGAGTTGAATACAAGCATCCTGCCCAGCGACGTACAGATCAATACGTTCTATAATCGCGAAACCCTCATTCATTTCGCCACGCATACCGTAACGCACAATCTGATCGAAGGCATTGTGTTCGTGACGGTCATTGTCTTTTTGTTCATGGCCGACTGGCGGACTACCGTTACGGTATCTATTGTTATTCCCCTGGCGTTGCTGTTTGCTTTTATCTGTCTGCGCCTGAAAGGCATGTCGGCCAATCTGCTGTCCATGGGGGCAATCGATTTTGGAATCATCGTTGATGGCGCCGTAGTGATGGTGGAGGGTATCTTCGTGACGCTCGATGAGCTGGCTCATGAGCAGGGCATGAGCCGGTTTAATAAGCTGGCCAAGCTGGGAATTCTGCGTAAGACCGGCACCGAAATGGGAAAGGCCATATTCTTCTCCAAACTCATCATCATCACCTGCCTGATCCCCATCTTTTCGTTCCAGAAGGTGGAAGGCAAAATGTTTTCACCGCTGGCCTGGACCCTTGGGTTTGCCCTGCTGGGCGCGCTCATCTTTACATTGACGCTGGTGCCGGTCCTGGCCAGCATTCTGTTAAAGAAGAATGTTCGCGAAAAGCATAATCCGTTCGTTAACCTGGTAACGAAGCAGGCCACGCGCGCCTTTGGCTATACGTTCGCGCACAAGAAAATGAGTTTGCTCGTTACGGCCGCCCTGGTCGTGATTGGCGTGTCGGGCTTTAAGTTGTTGGGTACGGAGTTCCTGCCCGAATTGAATGAAGGCTCGATTTACGTCCGGGCCACTATGCCAATGAGCATTTCGCTGCCCGAGTCGGTAAAGCAGACGATACAGATGCGCCACATTTTCGATGAATTTCCCGAGGTCAAGGGCGTTATATCCCAGACCGGCCGACCGAACGACGGCACCGATCCTACGGGATTTTACAACATCGAGTTCCTGGTAGACATCTATCCGCAGGATCAGTGGAAAAGCGGCCTGACCAAAGAGCAGCTGGTTGACCGGATGCAGCAGAAACTAAGCGTTTTTCCAGGGGTTAATTTTGGCTTTTCGCAGCCCATCATGGACAACGTTGAAGAGGCCGTATCGGGCGTCAAAGGATCTATTGCCGTAAAGATTTACGGGCCAGACCAGAGCATCCTGGAAGGCAAGGCGGGCGAGATTCAGAAACAGCTGGCTACGGTTCAGGGGATTGAAGACCTGGGGGTTATCCGCACGACCGGCCAGCCCGAAATGCGGGTAGAACTCGACGAACGCAAATTAGCCCTGTATGGTGTGGACAAGGCCGATGCCGAAGCCGTAATTGAGATGGCCATCGGCGGCAAAGCGGCTACACAGATCTATGAAGGCGAGCGCAAATTCGACCTGCGTATTCGGTATGACCAACCCTTCCGCTCCAACGAAGAGCAGATTAGCCAGTTGATGGTGCCTACTCAGAACGGCTCGATGATTCCGATCAAAGAAATTGCCAGCGTGTACACCCAGACGGGACCGGTTCTGATTTTTCGCGAAGCCGGCCAGCGTTACGGGGCCGTGAAGTTCTCGGTTCGTGGGCGCGACATGGGCAGCGCCGTTGCCGAAGCGCAGCAAAAAGTAGCCGGTCACGTGCACTTACCGTCGGGCTACAGCCTTAAGTGGGCTGGGGATTTTGAAAACCAGCAGCGGGCTACCCTCCGGCTGGAGCAGGTCGTCCCGGTCAGCCTGCTGGGCATTTTCTTTATCCTGTTTATTCTGTTCGGCAACGTAAAAGACGCAGGTCTGGTCCTGTTCAATGTTCCGTTTGCGATTATCGGGGGCATTGCAGCCTTGCTCATTGCGCACGTCAACTTCAGCATTTCGGCCGGGATAGGCTTTATTGCTCTTTTTGGCATTTGTATTCAGAACGGGGTGATTCTGATTTCGGTCTTTAAAAAGAACCTGCATAACAAGCTGACGCTGAACGAATCTATCCGCGAAGGGGTTATATCCCGTATAAGGCCAGTGGTAATGACGGCCATGATGGCCGGGATCGGCCTGATTCCGGCAGCGATTTCCCACGGCATTGGTTCCGAAACAGCTAAACCCTTAGCTATTGTCGTTATCGGGGGGCTCATTACCGCGACCCTGCTTACGTTGTTTATTTTTCCGCTGATTTTCTATGCTTTTTACCGGCATAAGTTTAGCGAACTATAGAGGGCTCTCCCGAAAATTTTACGACGTTAGATAATTTTAACCTGAAGATTTGCGTTATTCCAATGAGTATTGCCACTTTTGCGATAGTGGCAAACAGTAGCAAACCCCGTGCGGTTATGGTACTGTTAAAGATATTGCTTAGTTTAGCATAACAATCCTTTTACAAAGGGAAGGTTGAACATCAAGACTCGGCGGCCACCCGGTCGTCGGTCTTGAAATGGTGTGGATAGAAGCGGAAAGCCGCCCCGATTTTCGGAGCGGCTTTTTTGTTTTTAGTCCCATTTAACTAGACAGTTGCCAGATCATATAGTTAGTTCATCGTCAGGGAATTCGTGAAGCAATGGCATCGGGCACACCATCACGGTCGGCCTTTACGTAGCCTTTGGCGTATACAACCCCGCCGTTTGCCAGCAGAATGCCCGCCATATGAGCCGTTGCCATTGATGTCCCTTCCGTAAAGGTGGCATACCCCCCATTGTTAACCGTTGATTTAATCCGGACACCCGGTGTTGAAAAATCAATTGGTGGATTTCCCGCGCAGGATATTTTAGCAAACATGCCTTTATCGTCGTAGGCTGATAGCGTATATACGTTCGGAGCGTTGATCCGGCCCGGCGAGATGTTGTTTGCATCATAATTGCCGTTGTAGGCGTTGCCCGCGGAGATTGCTACGAAAAGATCTCCCCGCCGGGCCATGCTCAACACAGCCGCATCCATAGATTCCGTTACGTAAGCGCCAACGCTGAGGTTAACCACATCCCCTGATTTCGCATTGGCCGCTACGTAGTCAACACCGGCAATCACCAGAGCCGTGGTAATATCCTGAAACCGCCAGCCCACTTTCACGGGAACAACCGGTGCCCCAGCCGCTACGCCAACCACACCAATGCTGTTATTGCGGGCGGCAATAATACCCGCCATATGGCTGCCGTGACCGTGCTGATCATCCAGCGTTTTGGCACCTTGGCCCGACGTAACGAAGTTCTTTCCCCGTTTCACGTCAACGTTCAGGTCTTTATGATCCAGGTCAATTCCTGTGTCGACAATCCAGGCAGCGTTGGAACCGGAATAATCAACAAACCCACCTACGTATTTAATGCCCCAAGGTACTTCTTGGCCGGCCGTGGCCCGAGCGTTGCTCTCGTCCAGGCGTTGGGGTTCGTCTGGGTTAACATAACGCGACTGCTCAATATAAGCAATCTGCGGATTCTGGCGCAGTTGCTCTGCTTCAGCCTTCGTTAGCCGGGCCGAAAACCCTTTGATTGCCGTACCATACACCTGATCAATCTGATCCGATTTAATGCTAAGTGTAGTCAGCAGTTTACGCGTGTACTGCCGAACACTCTGCGTGCGACCGTCGTAGGTATTAATGAATTTAGCGCCCGCCAGCGGATCAGCTTTGTAGACGACAATGTATTCTCCCGGCACAAGACGCTCGTCAGGTTTCGTATTGACGGATTCAGCTCCTGGCCGACAACTTCCTAATATACAGGCGGACAATAGGGTAACCGCCATACCCATTGTGCGTGAACGCATGGTGAACATTTATTTAAAGGTTAAACAGTAAGCTACGGAAAGGGGCGGGATGCAGAAGCCACCCGCCCGGTGTTATTCAACTACGAACTCATTACTGCTATTGCCAGGCCGCGCGAACCTGCGTCTCAAAAGCACCCGTCAGGACCCGACCGTTTCGCTTGACCTGAACCCAGATCCGGTAGCGGCCCGCACTCGGAAATTGATAGGGAAAAGCCACCATGTTCAGGTGACGGTTGCCATCTTTTTCATGGACCATACCGGGCATGGTCGCGCCCAGCCGCTGATTGTATTCGTCACCAGTCAAATCGTTGAGCGACTTAAGAGCGCGGTCAATGCTGTCGCGAAAAAACTGAGCATTCGGATACTGATAGGTCCGGGCGGTATCCGCAATCCGACGAACCAGCGAAGTTTCGGCAGCCATTGAATACGTGCCAACCGGATGCAGATGCATGTAAACCTGCCCATCCTCACGCACTAGAGCCGCGTGGCCGCTCATGCCCAGATAGGGTTCCAGCGGAGCAGGGCGACCTTCCGCGTCCGCTACGGCAAACTGAAGCTGATACAGCTGATCCGTTTCCAGAACATCAGTGGGTTTATCCGTCCAGATCATGGTTGAGCCATCGCTCAGGCGCACATAGGCACCGGGCTTACCGCACGACGCCATACTGCCATCGAGCCGTAAGGGCTGCTTAGTAGTATTCGGGTCAACCAGCCAGCTGTCGTCACGGTCAGAGGCAATATAAGATTGGAGTTCCGAGCCCCGTAAAGTTACCGTATCGGTGAGCGTTTCGGCAAAACCGTTCTGGTAAACTACGTCGGTATAAAGTCGGTACTGACCGGGGGGTAGAGGAGGCAGCGCCGTCTGATAGTGTAGCGTATCGTGCCGAATCGGGTGCAGATGCGCGAACGCGTCTAACTGCGGAAACCGAACCAGAAACGTATGCATCAGTTTGCCGTGATCGGGCACGATAAAGCTGAGCGGTCGGTTGTTACGGGCCAGGCTGGCGGTATCTACCTCAATAAGTAATTGCGGCTTCACCCCAACCGTTTTTACGGTTGAGTTTACGTCCAGTTGCCGATACAGGTTTATAGATTGATACCGCTTTTCACGGCTCTCCCACCAGAACCGGCCGGCCGTTAGGATGCCCAGCAGCACCAAAGCCGTCAGAGCCATGCTCAGGCGTTGTCGAATCCGGTACGCAGCCGGTATGGCCTGACCCGGATTGAGTTTTGCCTGCGTTACGCTAACCCCAATAATTGTAATCAGCATTACCACCAGCAGTACCCCCAGCCCCGCAAGCAGAGCCCCTGTGCCGACAGGCATCGTACGCTGAGCCGTTGCTACCGACATTACCGGCACAATCAGCTTTGCTTTTCCATCAGGTCCGTTCAGAAAAATTTCGATACTGGCCGAGCCAATGTCCATCAACCAGATATCCCCCGACAAATTGTTTGGCTGACCGGCGGCAGCGATTAGCCTGTCGGGCGAGGGAGAAGCCTCATCACCGGCGTTGAAATAAACGGCCCGAGCCTCTACATTTCCGACCCGACCCCGCTCAACATAGACCGTAACCCGGGCCGTGCCCGGCACCACATCGGGTGGATTAATGCTGACAAGGACCTGATAATTACCCGCCTGTTTCTGCACAATCACGCCGGGGCTCCCAACGTGCGCCTGAGCCGACAGAATACTTATCAGCAATAAAAGGATACTGCCCGCATAGCGGCAAATTGCGGTAGGCTTTTGGTATCTCATCGCTTGATTTCCCTCATCCAGTTCCCAATCCAGAGACCGACGCGGGCCGAGCCGAAAGCCCCCAGCAGCGCAAGAGCCAATCCCAGTGCAAACCGCCCCGCCGACTCCTGATGCGCCGGGTCAAACTTATACCGGTATGGCCAGTCTGGCGGCAGGCTATATCGCCAGGAATACGACATAAAAAAATGATTGCGAGCCAAAGGAGACTCATGCAGAAAGGCCCCGAATGGCCATTGAACCAGCAGAAACACGGTCATGAAGATAACCGCTGCGATTCCCGCCAGCTGCCAGTCACTGAAACGTTGGCCGTACCGCTGGAACAACCGGTCGAGCACATAAGCCGGCCCAATTAGCAGCAATGGAAAGTGAAATGGCTGATAATGCGTGATGGGATTTAAAACAGGACCTAATTTTGGCGTTGCCGGTACATACTGCAATATCCAGCTCGGAATCAGCATCACCAGCAGATAGGCAATGGTGGTGGCAGTCATGGCATAATTCAGTCGCGCAGACCGCCCTATCGCCATCAGAAAACCCGGAAACAATAGCCCCGAAAGAATATAATACTGGGATCGGTGTGAGTTTATCTCGATCAGTTTCTCGTAAAATAGCGTGTAATACTGCACCAGCAGTATACCGGCGGACAGAATAAACAGCTGTTTAATCTGAAAGGAAGCTGATCCGCTCATCGGACGTTTGTCAGCAAGATCGGTCGCCCGGTTTTGCAACGCCAGTACACTCACCACACAACCAAACTGCAACATCAGAAATCCGACGGCCAGCAGGGCGTGTGGAGGAGAGATAATTTCCACGTCTAAACCATAGGCACTGTGCCACCAGTCGTCAAAGGGCGCTGACGTTAACATAGCCAGCGCGCCCCAGACGCAGAACATAGCCCCGAGAGACCCGTAAAAAACACCCCAGAACCGAATGGAAACGGCCCTGGCCGGATGGTGTTTATTGAACGTAATTGATAGAATCTGATAGCCTGACACCACGCCCGTAACGATCGCTCCTATATACATTAAAACATGGGGTGCCGAAAACAGACCGTCGCGCCCAATGCTGATATGCCACATGATATCCCAGAGAATACCCCAGCTGGTGCAAAGTGCGGCAAACACAATGCTGTAGATCGCAATCGGTACTGACCTGGTTTTGGCGGGGTAACGAGCAGCAGCTAACGTCGAGGGAATAAAATCAATCATTAATTTGTGAACAATTGATGTGCAGTACCAACACATCAAGGCGAAATGAATAATTACTCTGGCTGGATGATCCGAAGCAAGTCAGGAAAACTCAGGTTGTGATCAGGTAAAAACTTTAGACTATTCTTTCCTTGGTATGGTAAACATACTAGCCAAATGGCTATTTTAGCTATTTATTAATTAACTGGTAGTTAGCCCAAAACCCACTGCTAAGTATATATACGCAGGAAATTAATAGCTTAGCTATATTTCCCAATAGTGGCGTTTTGGTAACTATTAAGTAATAAATTTGCCTGCTATTTTTAAATCAGCTAATCGCTACGTATGTTGCCGGTATGAAGATTCTGGTAGTCGAGGACGAGCCAAAACTGGCGTCGTTCGTCAAAAAAGGATTAGAGGAGCAATCCTGCGAGGTAGACGTCGCCTACGATGGGCAGGTAGGGCGTAACATGGCGCTCAGCAATCCCTATGACGTTATTGTCATGGACGTAAATCTGCCGAAAATGAACGGATTTGACGTCGTTCAGTATCTACGCGACGAAAACGTCAGAACGCCGGTACTGATGCTGACAGCAATGGGATCGGTCGATGATAAACTAACGGGCTTTGAATCGGGTGCCGACGATTACCTGGTTAAGCCATTTGAATTTCGGGAACTGATGGCCCGGCTGCGGGCCCTGACCAAGCGCAGCAGCGAAGCCGGTATGCAGGCTAACGTTCTGAAGGTAGCCGACCTCGAACTCGATCTGAATGAAAAAGTAGCTCGTCGGGGTAATAAGCGGATTGAACTTACGGCCAAGGAATTTGGTCTGCTTGATTATCTCATGCGCAACCGGGGCCGCGTCGTCTCGCGGGTTGACATTGCCGAGAAAGTCTGGGATATCCACTTCGATACAGGCACCAACGTTATTGATGTGTACGTCAACTTTCTCCGTAAAAAAGTTGATAAGGATTTCCCGCATAAACTCATTCACACCGTTATTGGAATGGGGTATATGCTGAAAGATGAATAATAGAAACCAGGAAATTTTGAATCCGGCGATGACTCCTCTCGGCCTTTCTATTGGCTCAGCCCTTTTCCGTTATGAACATTCGCACCCGCCTGACGCTGCTTTTCGTGCTACTGGTAGCCTCGATTCTGCTGCTATTTTCAGTGTCGGTGTATTATCTCTACAACCAGTTTCGGGAACAGGAATTCTTTAAACGACTTCGTGAAAAGGCGACAACGACCGTCCGGCTTCGCGAAGACGTAGGCGAATTTCCACAGGGCGACTTACCGGCGATCACCGCCCAGCAGGTGACGGTTTATAATGAGCAGGGTAATGTGCTCTATACGCAGGGCAATCAACGAACACGATTTCCTATTTCGCCCGGCCTGCTCCGTAGTGTAAAGGAGGGCCAGCCGCAGTACGTTCGGATCGATAACCTGGAAGCTGCCGTCGTTCGCTATCTCAACGCCCGAAAAGAAGTATTGATTATTGTTGCGTCCGGCAATGATCAATACGGTTTTACCAAGCTTAACCACCTACGTCAGATTCTCTTTTTTGGCTGGCTGCTGTGCCTGGTCATCGTGGGTCTCGCCGGATACCTGTTCGCAACGGATGCGTTACGTCCTGTCAGTGAACTGATCGGTCAGGCGAATGCGATCTCAGCTACGAATATCCATGAACGGCTGCGGGTTGGGCGTCAGCGCGACGAAATTGCCGATCTGGCCCGAACGTTCAATGCCCTCCTCAGCCGACTTGAAGAAGCTTTTGTTGCCCAGAAAAGCTTTGTGTCCCATGCATCGCATGAGCTACGGACGCCCCTAACGGTGATGATGGGCCAGATTGAAGTAACCCTGCTCCAGGCCCGATCGCCAGACGAGTATGAAGCCACGCTGGAAAGCCTCCTGGATGAAGTTAAAAATATGATCCGGCTCGTCAATGGGCTCCTCGATCTGGCCCGGGCCAACTCCGATGCAACGACTCTGCATTACCAACCGGTACGGGTTGATGAACTACTCTGGCAGGCGCATGATCAGCTCCTGCTTAAAAAGCCGGAGTACCATATTGATATTGATTTTGACAACCTACCCAATCAGGAAGAAGATTTAGTGATCGTTGGTGATGAATCGCTCCTGCAGACTGCTTTGCAGAACCTGATGGAAAACGGCTGCAAGTATTCTTCCGATGAACGGGTATCGGTGCGTATTGCGTTTGAGCGCAGCCGTATCCATCTGACTATCAGTGATCAGGGTTATGGCATATCGGCCAATGACCTGTCACATATTTTCGACCCCTTCTATCGTTCTCAACATACAATGACCATTCACGGCCACGGGATTGGCCTGGCGCTGACCCACCGTATTATTGAACTGCATCAAGGGCAGATAGCGGTCGAATCAGCAGTAGGTGTAGGCACTACATTTCGAATTACCCTGCCTACCCAACGGCACAGGCCTTCACTTATATCCGCAGGACGTACTACCGAAGAAATTACCAATCCTGAAACCAGCATCAATACCAGCAAAAGCTAGCTTGCCCCTGGCTCTTTTGTTGAAATACGAGTTTAGCTACCGCTGGCCGGATCGTTGAAAATTTCTCTCTTCTATCACGCTTGTCTTTGTTGGCTTCACTGCTGTGGTAGCGATTACGACGTAAGCCATTTTCTGATTGTAGCGTGGGAAATAGATGACTGTTAATAAGCAGACACCTCGTCAACACTAAACGTTGAAGCCATCAAAAGCCACCGAACCGTTCGGTGGCTTTTGATGGCTTCAACTCCAGGATCTTACAAATTTCCGGAGTTCGTTTTTGGATTCTTTACCCGGTTACCGGACTCAGTGGCTCCCTGCACACGTGGTTTGGTCTTATCGCTGTTAGGTCTGGACTTCGCTGGTGCGTCTGGCTTCTGCCCATTGAATTTCTCAGACGTGGCCGCCTGCTTTTTCTTATCACTGACCCGCAGGGCCGCGCTATTGTATTTGTTGCTGCTCTTAACACTTTCGCGCTGGGCAAACGCCATGGCTGGCAGGAAGGCCATCAGGGTAATTACCAGGAATGTTTTCATAACAAAATAATGAGATTAGCTTTACCAGCGAAGGATTAGTCAGGAGTTCAGGGCTTGTTGGGCTTCAGATTAACCAGCTCACTCCGCTTTGTTCTCGCCTTGGTCTTTGGAGCACTGGTCATCGTGCTACTGCGGGCGTCGGTAGTGGTTGTCATTGGAGTGCCACTTTCAACAGCCCCCGCCGTAACCGTACCGGCGCTATTCTGCTCCAGCGTATTATTAAGGCCCGCCGATGCTTTGGTACCGTTGCGCGGATTAGTCTTTTGTGTTGGCCTGGCCGCATTGGTCGTACCCGTGTTCTCTGAACTGCTGGCATTACCCGACGTTACCGAACCGGCACTGTTCTGTTCCAGATTTGTACCGCTCCCGATGGTGCCGGTAGACGTTGTGCTTGCTGCATGGCTGCCCAGGTTGTTGCTTTGCTGAGCCGCAGCCGAACCAACCGCCAGACAGGCAATGGCAAAAGTGGCAAGAATGGTTTTCATATGCGTTGAGTGGTTATGTGTCTATTTACAAACACATAACTCTACTCAACTGCAGTAGTTTACAGAAAGCCAATAAAATAAGTCAGCGGGACTGCTTAAGCAGCTACCTTAAACTCCGACGTAAGGTGGAACTGAATATCGGGGTTGTTCTGCTGGTTCATTCGGAGCATCCAGTCCGACTCAGCCAGAAAAACCGGATTCTGGTCCTTATCGTAAGCAATCTGGTTGCCTTTGAGCCGGATAAACTCAGCCAGCTTAGTGGGGTTGTCGGAGGTTATCCAGCAGGCTTTGGTGTAATTCAAAGGTACCCAGCGGCATTTGGCGCCGTATTCGTTCTCCAGACGGTACTGGATAACCTCAAACTGCAGTTCGCCCACAGTGCCAACAATCTTACGATTGCCAAGCTCAAGATTAAATAACTGCGCGACACCTTCATCGGTCAACTGCTGGATTCCCTTATCCAGCTGTTTCGACTTCATAGGATCGAGGTTAACAAGCTCCTTGAAAATCTCGGGCGAAAAACTTGGAATGCCCTGAAACTGTAGTTCCTCTCCTTCCGTCAGCGTATCGCCAATCTTGAACGTACCAGTATCATACAGGCCCACTACGTCGCCGGGAAAGCCTTCTTCCACTACGCTTTTGCTATCGGCCATAAAGCTGAACGGCGACGCAAAGCGCACGTTCTTGTCCAGACGAGTATGATGATAGAATTTCCCGCGCTCGAAAACGCCCGAACAAACACGTAGAAACGCAATCCGGTCGCGGTGACGCGGGTCGAGGTTCGCGTGAATTTTAAAGACGAACCCGCTGAAATTCTTTTCACCAGGCAAAACCTCCCGCTTATCAGTCGGCCGGGCAATAGGCTCCGGCGATATGTCGCAGAAGCCTTCCAGCAGTTCCTTTACACCAAAGTTGTTGACCGCCGAGCCAAAGAATACCGGCGCCAGCTTACCATCCAGATAAGCCTGCCGTTCGAAGGGGTCATACACGCCTTCAATTAATTCGACGTCCTCGCGTAGCTGAGCCGCATCGCGTTCGCCAACTTTCTGGTCGAGTAAACTATCGGCCAGTTCAATGGGTAAGACGTCGTCCTCAACCTTCGTTTTGTTGACTTTGAAGAAATATAACTTTTTCTCGATCAGGCTGTAAACACCCTTAAAATTGGAGCCCATATTGACGGGCCACGTCATGGGGCGAACGCGAATATTCAGCTTCTCCTCCAGTTCATCGAGCAAATCGAACGGGTTGCGGCCTTCGCGGTCGAGTTTATTGATAAAGATAATCACCGGCGTATCGCGCATCCGGCAGACCTCCATCAGTCGCTCGGTTTGTTCCTCTACGCCTTTGACGCAATCAATAACCAGTATAACACTGTCCACCGCCGTCAGCGTCCGATACGTATCCTCCGCAAAGTCTTTATGACCAGGTGTATCGAGGATATTGATCTTGAGGTTATCGTACTCGAAAGTCATCACCGACGTAGCGACCGAGATACCGCGCTGCTTTTCAATCTCCATGAAATCGGACGTAGCCGACTTCTTAATTTTATTGGACTTAACAGCACCGGCGGTTTGAATGGCCCCGCCAAAAAGCAGCAATTTTTCGGTCAGGGTCGTCTTTCCGGCGTCAGGGTGACTAATGATGGCGAACGTCCGCCGACGAGCGGTTTCAGCCTGTATATTGGTTTGCATTATTCTCAGAATCAGAATACAAAGGTAAGAAAAAAAGCGCAGGGTTCAGAGCACAGGGCATAGGTTTGAGTCAGGGAAGAAAACGATAAACGCTTAGCCCTCTGCCCTATCCCTCTATGCGATTACAAAAACGCCCAGAACAGTAGAGCCCAGCCTGCAATCATGGCCAGTCCTCCGATAGGCGTAATGGCCCCTAACCACGTAACGCCCGTCAGGCACAGCACGTATAGAGAGCCGGAGAAGATAAGCACTCCCCCCAGAAACGCGTAGCCCGACCAGTTCAGTAATTTGATGATAGCCGGATTGCTGCCGAACTGCTGCATTAATACACCCACCAGCACCAAAGCCAGCGCATGATAAAACTGATACTTAACCGCCGTTTCGAACGTATCGAGCCGACCGGAGGCCGTCAATGAAGCCCGCAGCGCATGAGCGCCAAACGCACCCAGGGCAACCCCAAGCAGACCCAGCAGGGCCCCGGATTGAATAAAAAATTTCATAGATGTTTATCGAGGTCCGCCGTTATCCGCAGGAACCTCCTTTCAGATTAGTTTCTTGCGCCAAAAATAGCACTCCCCACCCGTACCAGCGTACTGCCTTCCTCAACCGCAATCAGGTAGTCGCCACTCATGCCCATCGACAGCTCCCGAAAAGCAACGTTTGGCCGCTGGACAGCCGACAGTCGGTCGTACAGTTGCTTCAACCCACGAAACTCCTGCCGAACCTGCTGCTGGTCATCAGTGTTGGTGGCTAACCCCATTAATCCGACAATCCGGATATGGATCAAATCGTTCAGTTCGGGCGCGTTGAGCAGGGTTTCCGCTTCTTCGGGCAGCAAGCCAAACTTTGTTTCTTCGTCCGCGATGTAAATCTGCAGCAAACAGTCAATCACGCGATTATGCTTCCTGGCTTGTTTATCGATCTCCTGCAATAATTTCAGGCTATCGACCGAATGAATCACAGCCACGAAGGGCGCCATGTATTTGACCTTGTTCGTTTGCAGATGCCCAATCAGGTGCCACTCCACATCAGCAGGAAGCTGCGGCTGTTTGTCGGCCATTTCCTGCACTTTGTTCTCTCCAAAACGCCGGCATCCAGCGTCGTATGCCTCCCGAAGCAGGTTAACGGGCTTCGTTTTCGTGACGGCCACCAGCCTGGCTTTTCCCTGCAGTTCCGTTTCAATCTGACGTATAGCTTCGGCAATCATAGGCGTGTAACTGGCAGCCCAATACGGGCCGTTTATGAATATTGTGCAAAGATAGATTTGAGAACTAAGCGGAAACGCGTAGTTTTTGGCCGGAATAAGCCAAAACTGCGCAAAGAAGGCAATAAACCTTCGGTCAGGTTAGTTTTGCTAAGGATTCAGCCATCAACCCGTTTGTTCAAATGACAAATCCAATGGAACCCCGACCTCAAACCCGAAACAATAGTCGTAGCTACCTCCTGGCTGCGCTATTGGTTCTGGCCGCCCTGAATGTACTCCTGCTTTATTTCTGGTATCAGGAACGGCAGGACAACAAAACCAAAGACGCCACCATTGCCGCCAAAACCGAAGAAGTTCTTACGACCAAAACCAAACTTGACTCAATTTCGTCACAGTTGGATGCCAAGATTGCGGAGATTCAGCAACTGGGCGGGAACGTGGATGCCCTGCTGAAAGCGAAGGAACAACTAGAGAAAGACAAACGGGAACTGCGTAACGTCAATTCGTTCGACAACCGAAAGTTCGAACAGAAAATCCGGAACTACCAGGCCCTGCTCGCTCAGAAAGATCAGGAGATTGCGCGGCTGAAAGAAGAAAACGGCGTGCTGACGGAGCAGAACGAAGCGCTCATTCAGGAAAATACGGGTCTTAAAGCCGAGCGACAATCCCTCAGCGACTCGGTGGTAGCGGTAGCCGCCAAAAATCAGGAGCTAAGCGAAAAGGTAAGTATTGCCGCTGCTCTGCGGGCCGAGAACGTTGTCGTCACGGCGCTCAATGCACGCGGCAAGGAACGCGATGGCGGTAGCTATAAATCAAAACGAATTGACAAGATTAAAGTGTCCGTACGACTGGCCCCCAATGGACTGGCTCAGCAAAACGAAAAGGAATTATTCCTACGGATTCTGGACCCCAGCGGGGCCGTTATTTCGGATATGGCCACCGGTTCGGGCGAGTTCACGTATAATGGACAGGGCATGATCTATACGGCCATGCAACGTTTTAACTTCGACAACACCCGCCAACAAATTGACTTTATCTATGGACGGGGCGCCCAGCGATTCAATCCGGGGCGTTACGCCATCGAAATTTACTGCGAAGGCTTCCGGATTGGTGAGGGTGAGTTTACGGTGAAATAAAGTTAAACACCGCGCTAAAAATGCACGGGGCAATGGGTTCAGGGGAAGCGAATTTTCCTCCTTGACTCTTTGCTCCGTGCATTTTTTTTCTTACCTTTGCGCCCTCATTTCAAACAAATTACAGACAATGTTTCCCAATAACTACGAAACGGTGTTCATTTTAACTCCCGTTTTATCTGATATTCAGATGAAGGACGCCGTTGACAAGTTCCGCAAAGTGCTGACCGATAACGGGGCGGAACTCGTTCACGAAGAAAACATGGGCCTGCGCAAACTGGCCTATCCAATCCAGCACAAGAACACGGGTTACTATCAACTCTTCGAGTTTAAGGCTCCCGGCACGATCATCGAGAAACTCAACACCGAGTATCTCCGCGATGAGCGCGTCATCCGTCACCTGACGGTTTCGCTCGATAAGCACGCTGTTGCGTACAACGATCGGAAGCGTAATGGCTTAGTGGGTAAGAAAAAACAAACCGAAAACGCCGGGGAGGCCAAGTAATCATGAGTCTGCAAAACGAATCTGTCTCGAAAACCGAGAACCGCAAAAAATACGACCGCTTTAAGAAAGCTGGTATCAAATATATTGACTACAAAGACGGCAACTTCCTGCTGAAACTGCTGAACGAACAAGGCAAAATTCTGCCCCGTCGTCTGACGGGCACGAGCCTGAAGAATCAGCGCAAAGTAGCGCAGGCCGTTAAGCGTGCTCGTCACCTGGCCATTCTCCCTTACGTAGGCGACTCACTGAAATAAATTTAGTCAATAGCGGCTTGCTGCCGGTAGATCGGGTTTAATACCACTGCTGGCGACAAGTGCTTACCACTGCCGACTTACACATGGAAATCATTTTAAAAACCGATATAGCTGGCCTGGGCTACAAGAACGACACCGTAACGGTGAAGCCAGGTTACGGCCGCAATTACCTGATCCCCCAGGGGTATGCGATGATGGCAACCGATTCAAACAAAAAGATCGTTGCTGAGAACATCCGTCAGGCGGCTCACAAAGCCGAAAAAATAAAAAACGACGCCCAGGCTATTGCCGACGGTATCGGCGATATGACGCTGACGATCCCGGCTAAAGCCGGCGACAGTGGCAAAATCTTTGGCCGCGTTACCAACACCCAGGTAGCCGATGCGCTGCGCGAAAAAGGGTTCGACATCGACCGGAAGAAAATTACGGTTGACGACGTAAAAACCCTTGGTACTTACGAGGCTTCGCTCGACCTGCACAAGGACGTGAAGCACAAGGTGAAATTTGAGGTAGTGGCGGCTGAGTAAGCCTCTTCCTATTCTGAAAACGGCCGGTTAGAATGAATCTAACCGGCCGTTTTCATTTATACGCTTACATTGCTCTCGATGTTTCCATAATAGCGCTCGAGTGGTGCTTTGTAGGTATGGAAGGCCGTCCGGATTTCGTCGTAGGCTTTTACGTTCTTGTAGCGAATCTGCATCCAGTCTTCGGCCACCAGCAGCTTCAGGGTTTCGCTTAGATTAAGTTTTTCCGCGTCCTGCCAGTACACCAGTTTCTTTTTCTCGGCAATCGTGCGGTATAGCAGGTCGCGGGCCCTTACGGATAACGGCAGGTCGCGCAGCCGAAGCGCCGGCACGTGTTCAATGAATTGCTGTCGACGGTTGATTTCGTGGTGGGCCTGATCAATCAATTGGTATAGTGAATCAAAACTTAACGTTCTAACACGTTTTGTGAAAGACATAACTGGTAGTAGTCAGTTTACAGGATTAGATTTTATTAACTTATCGGCCAAAATATAAACTAATGAGATATAATATTAAAGATAGATTAATTTTTGTCAATATTATTTTCATCTGATAATCCAGTAGATTATATAGATTACACTCCTGAAACAGCGTATAAAACTTCTTTCTGCAAGCAGCATACTTTATTAATAATGAGCAAATTAAGACACGGATTTAGGCAGTTTGAAGGACCTAATTCAACTCTATTTCTGTTAATAAAATATGCAATTTCATACGGAATTATCGCCCGAGTCCCTTCCCCACCGCTTGAGTTTAAAAAGCCGGATTGTAACGGTTGGTTCCTGCTTTGCTGACGTAATCGGCCAGCGGCTGTCCGACCATAAGCTGAACGTGCTGAACAATCCTTTCGGGACTATTTTTAACCCGGTGTCTGTTGCCAAGCTGCTGACTATGTCGCTTTACGGGACTGCCCCCGACGAAAATCGTTACGTTGAACGCGATGGCATCTGGTTTCATTACGACTTTCATTCGTCGCTCTGGGCACCCAGCCGCGACGATCTGCGGGATTTGCTGCTGAAACGGCTGGCAGAAACCGCCGATGCTATCCGCAAGGCCGACTTTCTTTTTCTGACCCTCGGTTCGGCCGTGGTGTACCGGCATATTGAAACGGGCAAAGTAGTGGCCAACTGCCACAAGATGCCTGGCTCGCTGTTTGAGAAATATTTATATCAATATGAGTATCTGCTCGACGATCTGAAGCGGCTGGTCAAGACGCTGCACAAGGCAAACCCGAAGCTGAAACTTCTGCTGACGGTTAGCCCCGTTCGGCACACGCGCGATACCTTGCCGCTTAACTCGGTGAGCAAGTCAACGCTGCGGGTTTTGGCCCACGAGCTGACCGTCTGGAACGACTGGGTATCGTATTTCCCGGCTTACGAACTGATGATAGACGATTTGCGCGACTATCGTTTCTATGAAGCCGACCTGATTCATCCCAATGCGCAGGCGCACGACTATATTTTTGAAAAGTTTGCGGATAGCGCGTTTGATGCCGAACTTCGTGGCTTCGTAACAGAGTGGGCAACCCTAAGCAAATCAATGGCCCACCGCCCCCTCTATGGCGAAACCAGTCCGGCCCATCGGCAGTTTCTGACCCGGTTAGCTACGCAGTTAGAGCAGTTAGCCAAACGCGTTGACGTAACGGCGGAACTGACGGAGGTTCGTGACCGTTTGAAATTTCAGGAGCAGGATGAATCCAAAACCAAAGTACTGGCATAAATTCCTGCTGCCATTTTCTTCCTTCGAGTATGTCTGATTACCGTTTACATAAAGATACCGTTTTGCGGGCATTGAGCACCGTTGAGGAGCCGGATCTGAAGCGTGATATTGTTTCGCTGAACATGGTGAAAGATATTACGCTGGGCATTAGCTCCGTTCGGTTTACGGTGGTGCTGACCACACCAGCCTGCCCGCTCAAAGAAGTGATCCGGAAGCGCTGTGAAGACGCGATTCATACGCACATTGGCGCCGACATCCAGGTTACGATTGATATGACCTCGGACGTAACGTCTACACGGTCGAACGCGCCGACGCTGCCGGGGGTCAAAAATATCATTGCTGTTTCGTCGGGGAAAGGTGGCGTTGGTAAATCGACGGTAACGGCGAATCTGGCTATTGCGCTGCATAAATCAGGCGCTAAGGTTGGTATCATCGACGCCGATATTTACGGGCCGTCTATGCCTACCATGTTCGGTGCCGAAGACATTCAGCCGCGCATTTTTCAGGTTGACGGCCAGACCAAAATGGAGCCGGTTCAGCAGTATGGCATCAAGTTTCTGTCAATGGGTCTGCTGGTTGCCCCGGGCCAGGCTATCATCTGGCGAGGGACGATGGCTGGGCGCGCCTTACAGCAATTCTTTTCCGATGCTGACTGGGGCGAACTGGATTACCTGCTCATAGACCTGCCACCAGGCACGGGCGACATTCACCTGACGCTGGTACAGACCGTACCGGTTACGGGTGCCATCATTGTTACAACGCCCCAGAAGGTTGCCCTGGCCGATGCAACAAAGGGTCTGGCAATGTTCCGGCAGCCGCAGATTAATGTGCCGGTGCTGGGCGTTATCGAAAATATGTCGTACTTCACGCCTGCTGAACTCCCCGACCACCAGTATTTTATTTTTGGTAAAGGTGGTGGCAAGCTATTGGCAGATCAGTTTGACGTACCGCTCTTAGGCCAGATTCCGCTAGTGCAGAGCATTCGGGAAGCGGGCGACGAAGGGCGGCCGGCCATCAGCGTTGGCGAACCCGTAGCCAGCGAAGCGTTCCGGGCTACGGCCGAAGCGCTGGCTCAGCAGGTAGCAATTCGCAATGCAACCGTTGATCAGACAAAGCGCGTAGAAGTTGCATAAAACCCCGTTAACTTGTAAATTTACCGTAAATCAGAGCATTTGATGGAAACGGCAGTAAAGAACGACCAATTGATTACCCAAATTGAGCGGGCACTCGACAGCATGCGACCGTATCTGGCGGCTGACGGCGGCAACGTGAAAGTGCTGGAAGTGACCGACGATAAAACGGTTCGGCTTGAACTCATGGGTTCGTGCGGTTCGTGCCCCATGTCGGCGATGACATTTAAAGGCGGCCTTGAAGAGGCTATTTTACGAGCCGTACCCGAAATCAAAAAAGTAGAGGCCGTTAATATTACGCCCGCATTTTAGCTAGAAACGCGCCCTGATTATCAAAAACAGACCGTTATTTGTTTCGGTGCCCCGAAACTATCTGTAATAAAACCTTAGAATAGCCGCTTGTCTAAAAACAGGCGGCTTTTTTGTTTCTTTGCGATTCGCAATATCTCTCATTTCTGTGAAAATAGGCATTTTTTTCGGGGGTCCGGCGCGGGAGCGCGAGGTGTCGTTTGCGGGTGGCCGCACGGCGTTAGCTAATTTGGACAAAGGCTTGTTTGAGCCCGTCCTGGTATTTGTTGACGGACGCGGTCGGTTTCGGCTCGTTCAGCCCGAGTTTTTACTGGCTCCTTCCCTGCGCGACGCCCTGCCTCAGGACGAATCCGGGTTTTCGGTGTATGACGAATCGCTCGACGTCAACCGGCTCGACGCCATCCTGCCCGAACTGCGCCCCGAACACTTCCGCGAGCATTTCGATCTGGCGTTTCTGGCGATGCACGGCCCCGACTGCGAAGACGGCGCTATTCAGGGCCTGCTGGAGTGGTATAAAATGCCCTACACCGGGCCGGGACTGGTTGGTTCGGCGGTTGGTATCAATAAAATCCTGCAGAACGAGCTGATTGCCCTGGCGAATGGCCAGCAGAAGAAAACTGCCACCATCAATCTGGACGCTTACGAACGGGCCGACAAAGCGCAGTTCTTTCAATCACTAACCGAGCATCTGGGCCTGCCAATTGTAGTTAAAGCTCCGCACCAGGGGTCCAGCATTGGTGTAGCCATAGTGCGCGAAGCCGACCTGACCAGGTTTTGCCGCGCCGTAGAGCAGTGCTTTTTTACGATGAGCGTTCAACCCGACGGCTGGAGCAAACTCAGCGAATGGGCCGACCTGACGACGGATGAAAAACGCGAACTGGCGCAGACAATGGTTAGTCTGGATTCGGGTATCAGCTTTCCGGTTGTTATTCAGCAAACGGGTGAGATTATCCGGCATCCGGCTCAATTGGTCCAGACTCTGGACGCGCTGCAAGGACAGGCTATTACGCTGGCTTCGCTCAATGCCGAAGATGAAGTGCTGTTTGAAGAATTCATCAGCGGACAGGAGTTTTCGTGCGGTGTTATTCAGGACGACGATCAGATGGCGATAGCCCTGCCGCCCACCGAAATCTATAATGCCGAGTCGTTCGATTTTCAGACGAAGTACAAAACGAATGTAGCCAAAAAGCGGATTCCGGTCGAGACCAGTCTGGAGAACAACCGGAAGATTCAGCTCGCGGTTGCCGAAGTGTTCACCAAATTGGGCATCAACGTTTATTCCCGCATTGACGGTTTTCTGACGCCCGACCGCGACGGCGAACCGGGGCGGGTTCTGCTCCACGATCCGAATACCATACCCGGCATGTCGCCCTCGTCATTGATCTTTAAACAGATGGCCGAAATTGGCCTGAACCTGGCGAACTCGCTGACGTACCTCATTCGTCAGTCGCTGCGCGAACGGATTCGGACGGGTAAAGACACGTTCCACCTCAAGCGTCTGCTCGCCGACCTCGACGCGCGGCTCGCCGACCGAAAGGCCAATCCGTTGCCGGAACGGGTTATTTCATTCGGATCGAGCGATGAAGAGTTTGCGGCAGCCAAGCAGCAGTACAACGAACTGGCGGCTTCGGGCACAGTCCGGCCATCGTTGATGTATATCAAGAGCAAACAGGAGTCGCACGAGATTCCGGTTCATCTGCTTTTTAAAGAAACGATTGATGAGCTGGAACTGGCGCTTAGCCAGCCGCGCCACCCGCTGCTGATTGAAACCGCCGAACGCGCCCGACATATTACCGAGCGTTACGTATAAAGCAGCGTAAGTGATTCGCATAAATAGCAAAAAGCCCATCCTGTAGTCGGATGGGCTTTTTGCTGATGCGATAGCGGACTGTTTACCAGCGATAGAAAATGGTCGTTGAAAACATCCGGGGAGCAATGGGATTCACGCTGTTGTCGTCGTGCACCTGATAGCTCAGTACGTTAAGCAGGTTAGAAACCTTCGCCCGAATCGAGATGCGGGGCAGTGAGTAGCCAACCGACGCATCGAGTTGCGTAAAGGCCGGGATCGGCATCAGGCGATAGGTGTCGTTGTTCACCGTAACCCGCGTTGAGCGGCCAGCAACGCGCTCACCCATATAGAAGGCCGTCAGCCCAAGGTTTAGGCCTTTTGCCCAGCCTTCCCGCTGAATGGCGTAGTAGACGCTCGCGTTAGCTGTATGATTCGGGTTATAGCGCAGCAGGCTACCCACAACGTACGTGTTGCTCTTCGTGTATTTGGTCTGGTTGTAGCTATAGCCGCCAATGAACGAGAAGCCGCCCACCTGCTTGCTTTTCAAATCCACTTCAATACCCCGGCTCGTTACCTCGCCCGCCAGTTCCTTAATGTTGCTGTTTGTGTTTCCATTCGCCAGGCTCGTCTGGGCCAGGTTGCTGTTCACAATCTTGTAGGCCGTTACGTTGGCCGATAGGAACCCGTTGAAGAGATCGTTCTTGATACCGGCTTCATACTGATTAATAAACGAAGGCGGCAGGGCGTTTCCAGACACGTCAACACCCGTATTGAGCGCAAACGAATTCGCATAACTCACAAACAGCGAAGTGGTTGGTACGGGCTGATACACCAGACCCAGGCGGGGTGTTACCGCGTCGTCGAAAGCGGTGGCCGAGGTGGTTTTCTTATCGGCGTAGGTCAGTACGTTACTGCCCGTTTGCTGATAGCTCCAGCGCAGACCCGCCAGCAGTTTAATCTTCTCCGAGAACGAAATCAGATCCTGCGCATACACGCCCGCCCGGTTGATGGGCGACTGGGTAAGAGTGCGGGCCGAAAGCGTCGGAATGTCGGTACGCTGGCGATACTTCGACAGATTATAAATGTTAATGGTATCGTAAGGCGTCAGCGGGTTGAACGCTGTGGTGTTGGTACGGTATTGATCGGCATCGGCACCAATCAGCAGCATATGCTTGATCGAACCGGTCGTCAGTTGACCCGTCAGATCTACCTGCCCAATCCAGTACGTCTCATCAACCCGCGTGCGTTGCAGGCCCCGAATCCAGGTACCGTCAGCTTTGATGAACTGCCCGGCGCCATTTGGCCGCTGCGTTGCAAACAAGTCACTGTCGAACTTCTGCGCGGAGCCGAGCGCCCGGATCTGCCAGTTCTGATTCAGCTGGTGCGTCAGCGTAGCCGACAGGCTGCGTTGTTCAATGCGGTTGTAGCCCCAGGATACACCTAGGAACCGGCTGCGCGGGATGTCGGCCACTACGTAGTTGACGGCACCCGTACCGAAATCGGCCGTGCGGTTGTCATTCAGATAATCGCCCTCAACGAGCAGGTCTGTTTTGTTGCCCAGTTTGAACAGCAGCGACGGGTTGACGTAAAACCGCTTGCTTTTCACCTCATCGCGGAAGCTGTTGCTCTGCTCGTAAGTGGTGTTGAGCCGGTAAGCCACGCGCTCTCCTTTGCCAATTCCGCCATACACGTCGACCGACGGCTTAACAAAGCCAAAACTGCCCAGCCGCAGCGACGCCGAGCCACCCGACTGAAACTGCGGTTTTTTGGTAACCAGGTTAATGATGCCACCAGCCGCCACGTTTCCGAACAGAATGGCACTGCTGCCTTTCAGGACCTCAACGCGTTCGAGGGCGCTGATCTCAGGCATGGCGGCATTGTTGAAACGAGCGCCGTTCTTAAAAGTATTGCTGCTATTGAAAGCAAACCCACGCCCCGCAATTTCCTCCTGTGTACCACCTGACGTGCCCATGATGTAAACTCCATTCGTATTCATCAGCACATCGCTCAACCGAAGTGTCTGCTGACGCTCCAGCACCTCGCGCTCTACAACGGCGACAGCCTGTGGTAAATCCATCGGTCGGATGGCTATTTTGCCCAGACTGACCGGCTTCTGATTATCGCTCCGGGCGCCCCGAACCTGTACTTCGTTCAGCTGGCGGGCCGTTTCGGTTAGTTCAAAATTCACCTGCATTGCCTGGCCAACGACTATTGTTACAACTTGTTCCTGGGGCTGCAATCCAACGAACGTAGCGACGATAACGTGTTGCCCCTCGGGTAGATGCCGCAGCACATAGCTGCCATCTTCGGTCGAAAGGGTGCCTTTATTGCTGCCTTTCAGCGAGATAGTAACGTAAGGAGCAGGCTTGCCATCGCTTGTGTTCACCCGTCCCCGGACTGAACCTGTTGGCGCGTCGCCATCTTCAGCCAGAACACAGTTAAAAAGCGAAACGAAAGTTATGAAAAGAGCGATAATAGCGTACCGTGTAGAGAGACAGAACATGCAAATCTTATTTAGAATAATTCTTGACAATGCAAAGGTGATGACTGTTTAGAATTTTTCCAAATAAGAATAAGCTTTTTATGAAAAATAACAGCGAGGAGCCATCCTATCTAGAAAGCTCTTCCGCCTTATTGATGATTCTCCTGTTTGGATTTGGCTGGCAATCGCGGAATCGTAACTTTGACGCATCATTAATTCCTATTGTAAAATAGCCTTTTGCATGACAACCACCCTCGACTCCCCCACACAGCAGCGTATTGACCAGTGGCTTGGCGGCAACTACGACGCCGACACAAAAGAAGCAATTCAACACCTGATTGATTCCGGCAACATCACCGAATTGACCGATTCGTTTTACCGCGATCTTGAATTCGGAACAGGTGGTCTGCGGGGCGTGGTTGGTGTGGGTTCCAACCGCATGAACCGCTATACCGTTGGGGCCGCGACCCAGGGGCTGTCCAATTACATCAATGCCGCCTTCCCCGGTGAGGACATCAGCGTTGCGATTGCCCACGACAGCCGTCGGATGAGTCCGGAGTTTGCCCGCCTGGTCGCCGATATTTTCTCGGCCAACGGCATCAAAGTGTATCTGTTCAGCGCCCTGCGCCCTACGCCCGAACTTTCCTTTGCTATTCGGCAGCTTGGCTGCCAAAGCGGTATCGTCGTAACGGCTTCGCACAACCCGCCGGAGTACAACGGCTACAAAGTGTACTGGAACGACGGCGCGCAGGTCGTAGCTCCGCATGACAAGGCCATTATCGCCGAGGTGAGTAAGATTACGTCCGTTGATGACATCAGGTTTGAGGGCGTTCCTGAAAAAATTCATCTGATCGACGAGGAGATTGACGCGCCTTACATTGAGCGGATTAAGTCGAACGCCGTTAATCCGGACGTCATCAAGCGGCAGGCCAATCTGAACATCGTCTACACACCCATCCACGGAACGGGGATTACGCTCGTGCCCCGCGCCCTCGACGCGCTGGGTTTCACCAACGTACATATTGTTGAGGGGCAGGCTACGCCCGATGGCAACTTCCCAACCGTTAAGTCGCCAAACCCCGAAGAACGCCCGGCCATGCAGATGGCGCTCGATCTGGCCCAGTCGCTGAACGCCGATCTGGTCATGGCGACCGACCCCGACGCTGACCGCGTGGGCGCAGGTGCCCGCAATCACCACGGCGAATTTGAGTTGCTGAATGGCAACCAGATGGCCAGCCTGATTATTTATTACCTTCTCAACGCCTGGAAAGACGCGGGTAAACTCACCGGCAAAGAGTTTGTGGCCAAGACCATCGTAACTACCGATCTGATCGACAGGATGTGCGAACGGTATGGCGTAACGTGCTATAATACGCTGACCGGCTTTAAATATATTGCTGAGGTTATTCGTGAACTTGAGGGTAAGGAGCAGTTCATTGGCGGTGGCGAAGAAAGCTACGGGTATCTGATCGGCGATTTTGTCCGGGATAAAGATGCGGTTGCCTCCTGCACCATGATCGCTGAGCTGACCGCCTATGCAAAAGACAACGGGCAGAGCCTGTTCGACATGTTGATGGCGATGTATCAGGAAAACGGCTTCTACTACGAAGCGCTCGTGTCGCTGACCAAGAAAGGGAAAGAAGGCGCCGAAGCGATTCAGCAGATGATGGCCGACTTCCGCGCGAACCCGCCCAAAGAAATTGCCGGATCGCCGGTGGTTCGCATTGACGATTACAAAGCCCTGACCCGCACCGACCTCGGTAACAACCTGACGGTGCCGATTGAAGCGGGCAAGATGGGCATCGAGTCCTCGAACGTACTGCAGTTTTTTACGGCCGACGGCACTAAAGTCTCTGCCCGGCCATCGGGTACGGAGCCAAAGATTAAGTTCTACGTCAGCGTTCGCGAACCCCTCGAAAGCAAAGACGCTTTCGATGCAACCTATGCTCAGTTGAAAGAGAAGGTACAGCGCGTGATCGACGAGCTGCAACTGAAGTAAGTAAGGTTGCTGCCAAACTGTGTTTATCCGGAGCCCCGATGCGAAACAGCATCGGGGCTTCTTAATTATACAGCCACCTAATCGTTTAGGTAATTCTACTTACTAGCCGTAGCCAGCCCGTCCTTCGTCCCGAACTGAAAGTGCTTATTCAGTACTACCGCCCAAAGTTACTCCGCCTTTTTGTCAGTATTTTACGATTTGATAGGTTTAAATCATTAGAATCCGCCAGAGCGCATCTTTAGCGCAATAGTACTTATGTGCTTATCCTTAAATTCTTTTCCACCTAATCTTTTAACCGACTATGAGTAACGCTTTACGACAAGCGTACCGCACATTCCCCCTGCTTTTGCTAAGCTGGTTATTGTGCGTTGGAGCTATGGCTCAGGACCGCAGGATTACCGGCCGCGTAACGGACGGTAACGACAACAGCCCGCTACCGGGCGCGAACGTGGTGGTGAAAGGCACACAAACGGGTATGGTAACCGACGCCGAAGGTCGCTTTTTCCTGAATGTACCCAACGGACGCGATGTATTGACCATCTCGGCCATTGGTTTTACGGCGCAGGAAGTAAGCATCGGTAACCGTACAGATATCAGCATTTCACTGGCCCCGGACATCAAAACGCTGAGCGAAGTCGTGGTAACGGGTTATGGCGCGCAGGCTAAACGTGATATTACGGGCGCTGTGGCCACGGTAGATACCAAGCAGTTGCTGTCGGTGCCGGCGACCAACGTCGGGCAGGCGCTCCAGGGCCGCGTGGCGGGCGTAACGGTCGGTAACGAGAACTCCCCGGGCGGGGGCGTCATGGTCCGCATCCGGGGTTTCGGGACCATCAACGACAACTCTCCGCTCTACGTCATCGACGGCGTTCCCACCAAAGGCAACCTCAATACCCTGAACCTGAACGATATTGAAAGCTTACAGGTGCTGAAAGACGCTTCGGCGGCTTCCATCTATGGTTCGCGGGCGGGTAACGGTGTAGTTATCATCACGACCAAGAAAGGCAAAGCAGGCAAGCCCAAATTCACGTATGACACGTATTACGGAACGCAGCGGCACGGAAAACTCCTGGACATGCTCAACACCCAGGAGTATGCACAGCTGACCTGGGAAGCCCGCAAAAATTCCGGGGTGGTCGGCGCTAATGGCAACCCCATCCATTCGCAGTTTGGCAACGGCCCGACGCCCGTCATTCCGGATTTCGTGCTGCCCAGCGGTGCCTCGGAAAGCGATCCACGCGTAGCCCGCAACCCCGACGGTACGTATGTCAACTACAACAACGACATCAACTCGTCGAAGTTTCTGCTCATTACGCGGGCCAACAAAGAAGGCACGAACTGGATGGAGGAAATTTTCAACCCGGCACCCATTCAGAACCACCAGATTGGTGTTTCGGGGGGTAGCGAAGGCGGGCGCTACGCGCTGTCGCTCAACTACTTCAACCAGCAGGGTATCATGAAGTACACGGGCTACAAACGCTACTCACTGCGCTCGAACACGGAGTTCAACGTAACAAAGCGGATTCGGGTCGGTCAGAATTTTCAGGCGGCTTACGGCGAGCGGATTGGTCAGCCAAACGGCAACAACGCCGAAAGCAATCCAATTTCGTTTGCGTACCGCATCCAGCCAATTATTCCGGTTTATGACGTAGCCGGCAATTTTGCCGGCACGCGCGGTGGCGACCTCGACAATGCAAATAGTCCGATGGCCCTGTTGTACCGCAATAAGGACAACATCCAGAAAGAAGTCCGGCTGTTTGGCAATGCCTTCGCCGAAGTAGACATTCTGCCGAACCTGACGGCCCGCACCAGCTTTGGTATTGACTATAACCTGTTCAACTACCGCAACTACACCATCCGCGACATTGAATCGGCGGAAGCGCGGGGCTCCAACAGCCTGCAAACCAGCAACAACTATGAATGGACCTGGACCTGGTACAACATGCTGACCTATAATCTGAACCTGGGCGACCGGCACCGGCTTAACTTTATTGCGGGTACTGAAGCCATCAAGAGCTATTTCGAATCCTTCGATGCGAGCCGGACCAACTTTGCCGTGGATGACCTCGAAAACCGATATCTCAGCGCTGGTACAGGCGTTCAGACCAACAACGGTGGCGCTTCGAACTGGCGGCTGGCGTCGGAGTTTGCGAAGATCAACTACGCGCTCGACGACAAATACCTGCTCGACCTGACCGTCCGCCGGGACCGTTCGTCGCGGTTTGCGCGGGAGTTCCGCTCGGCAGTCTTCCCGGCTGCCAGTGTGGGCTGGCGGTTATCTAAAGAAGGGTTCATGCGTCCGCTTACGTTCATCGACGACCTGAAGGTTCGGGCGGGTGTTGGCCAGACTGGTAACCAGGAGATTGGTAACTACAACTCCTTCACGCAGTTTAGCACCAACCCCATTACGTCGTTCTACGACATCAACGGCTCGCGTACCTCGTCAATTCCAGGTTATGAGCTGACCCAGTTCGGTAACGCCAAAGCCAAATGGGAAACTACCACCAGCCTTAATATTGGCTTTGACGCCAGCCTGCTGAAGAACCGTCTGAGCGTAGCCTTTGACTGGTACACCCGCACAACAACCGACATGCTGTTCCCGGTTTCGGCTCCGCTGACCCAGGGCGTGGCAACTAACCCGTTCCAGAACATTGGTTCAATGCGTAACCGGGGGGTTGACCTGATGCTGAGCTACGGCGATAAAATTGGGACCAGCGGCCTGAATTATAACATCAGCGCCAACGTCGGCACCTACCGTAACGTTGTGACCAAAACAACCGGCGACCCCAACACGCAGTATTTTGGAATCAACGATGAACGGATTCAGAACTTCGTGGTTACCCAGCAGGGCTACCCTATCTCGTCGTTCTTTGGCTATACAATCGATGGCATCTTCCAGACCAACGAAGAAGCCAAAGCCCATCCGGTGCAGTTTGGCAATGCTGCCACCGAGAACGTAGCGGGCCGGTTCAAGTTCCGGGACATAAACGGCGACGGAGTGGTCAACACCAAAGATCTGAGCATTATTGGTAATCCCCACCCGAATTTCAACTACGGCCTGAACCTGAATCTGAATTATAAAAACTTCGGTCTGACGGTATTTGGCCAGGGCGTTCAGGGCAACCAGATCTTCAACTACGTGAAGTATTGGACCGACTTCCCGACGTTTGCCGGTAACCGCAGCACCCGCATGCTGTATCAGTCGTGGCGGCCGGGCGCAACCAATGCTATCCTGCCCCAGCTCCGGTCGAGCGACCAGGTTAGCATTCAGCCTTCAACCTACTACCTCGAAAGCGGTTCGTATTTCCGCATGAAGAATATCCAGCTGACCTATCAACTGCCCCAGGCTCTGCTGTCGCGGCTGCGGCTGGGCGCTACGTCGGTTTACGTGCAGGGGCAGAACCTGCTGACGGTCACGAAATATTCCGGCATGGACCCGGAGATCAACCTCCGCAGCTACTCGGCCGGTAACGACCGCCAGATCGGTGTCGATGGTGGCTCTTACCCCGTTGCAAAAACCGTATTGGTTGGTCTGAACCTGAGCTTCTAAACGCTTTAATCCTTTATGAAAAAGATCCTAACTCTCAGTTCTATTGTCTGTCTGGCAATCGCGTCATCCTGCTCCGACAAATTCCTGGACGTGCAACCCAAAGCGGCACTGGCCGTTACGACGCTCCAAAATAAGACCGGTGTTAACTCCTTGCTGATCGGGGCTTACGCGCTGCTGGACGGCTGGGCAACGGCCGAAGGCGCTTATCGCTCCTATCAGGCTGGCGCCGACAACTGGGTTTACGGTAGCGTGGCCTCCGACGATGCCTATAAGGGCACTATTGCGGGCGACCAGCCGCCCATATCGCTTATTGAGCAGGGTAATATTCAGTCCGACAACATCTATTTCCGGGGTAAATGGCGGGGCATGTACGACGGGATTGCCCGCACGAACGACGTTCTGCAGGCTCTGGCCGCTGCCAAAGACGTGACCGATGCCGAGCGGCAGCAAATCACGGCCGAAGCCCGGTTCCTGCGGGGCCATTACCATTTCGAACTCAAAAAGATGTTCAACATGGTGCCCTACATCGATGAGCAGATCTATAATCCGAATGATCTGGAGAGTACCAAGCTGCCCAATAAAGAGGACATCTGGCCTAAAATCGTGGCCGATCTGAAAGCGGCTTATGACGTGCTGCCCACCAGGCAAACCCAGCCGGGACGCCCGACGAAATGGGCTGCTGCGGCTACGCTGGCGAAGGCCTATCTGTTCCAGAAGAAATACGCCGAAGCCAAGCCGCTGCTCGAAGCGATTGTGGCCAGTGGTCAGTATAAACTGGTGGACCGCTATCACGATAACTTCCGGGCCGTTACGAACAATAATGCGGAGTCTGTTTTTGAGGTCCAGTACTCCGTAAACGACGGAGCATCGGGGGGCGAAAACGGCAACATTGGTTCGACGCTGAACTACCCCTATGGTGGCGGTGGCGTAACGACCTGCTGCGGTTTCTTCCAGCCTTCGCAAAACCTGGTTAACGCCTTCAAGACCGATGCCAACGGCCTGCCACTGCTCGACTCGTTCAATGCGTCGGACGTACCCAGCGATCAGGGGGTTGAATCGACGGCTCCGTTTACGCCCTATGCCGGTCCCCTTGATCCGCGTCTGGACTGGACCGTTGGCCGCCGGGGTGTTCAGTACCTCGACTGGGGCGTTCACCCCGGCAAGGCTTACGTTCGCGATCAGGCATATGGCGGTCCTTATTCGCCCAAGAAGCACGTAATGTACCGCTCGGATGTCGGCACGAACACTTTTGCCGGCAACCCTCGTCTGAACGCCAACAACTACCGCATGATTCGCTACAGCCACGTATTGCTCTGGTTAGCCGAAGTAGAGGCAGAAATTGGCGATCTGGACAAAGCCCGCGGTTATGTCAACCAGATTCGGAAGCGGGCGGCCAACCCCGATGGATTCGTCAAGAATCCAGACGGTAAAGCAGCCGCCAATTACGTAATCAACGAATACACGACGACCTGGCCCAGCCGTGACGTTGCCCGCAAAGCCGTTCAGTTTGAGCAGCGGCTGGAGTTTGGCATGGAAGGCCACCGCCGGTTCGACCTCGTTCGCTGGGGCATTGCCGATCAGGTGCTGAACGCCTACTACGCCACCGAGTCGAAGAAGCGGATATACCTCAACGGGGTACAGTTCATTAAAGGCAAGCACGAATACTTCCCAATACCGCTGCAGGAAATCCTGAACAGCAAAAAAGGCAGTCAGGAAACGCTGACGCAGAACCCGGGTTACTAATTCGCTCCGTTTCATACCGTGGGCAGCAGGCAAGTAAAGGTTGTCGGCTGCCCACTTTTTATTTTTCCTAATTTCATTAGCCCATGAATGAATCATCTGCCCAATCGAACCGCCGAACATTTCTGAAGCAGGCTGTCAGCCTGTCGGCTTTCTACATTGTTCCCCGTCACGTGCTGGGTCGTGGGTTTCTTGCACCCAGCGATCAGATTTCCGTTGGTTTCATTGGCCTGGGTAAACAGGCCGGGGGCTTGAGAAATCAGTTTCTGAAGAACAACGCCCGGGTTATGGCTGCGTGCGATGTTGACAAGCCCCGTATAACTGCTTTTTCGGACGCCGTCAACGCCTTTTATGCCGACAAGGCGGATAAAGGCTCTTACAACGGTGTGCTGCCTTACGACGATTACCGGGCGCTGCTCAGCAACAAAGACATTGATGCCGTCGTCATTGCCACGCCCGACCACTGGCATAGTGTGCTCGCCATTCAGGCGGCAAAAGCGGGCAAAGATATTTACTGCGAAAAACCCTTGGCGCTCACCGTCGAAGAAGGCCGCGATATGGTGAAAGCCGCCCGAAAATATAAGCGGGTGTTCCAAACGGGCAGTATGCAGCGGTCCTGGAAAGAATTCCGGCAGGCGGTCGAGCTGGTTCGGAACGGCTCTATCGGCGAAATCAAAACTATCAATGTCAACGTAGGCGGCCGACCGCGCCCGTGGGATCTGCAGGCTGAACCCATGCCCACTGGCCTGAACTGGGACGCCTGGCTCGGCCCGAACACCATTGCCCGGCCATTCAACCACGTGCTGCTGCCTACGGCCAAAGATTCGTTCTGGGGTCAATGGCGCGACATTGATGAATTCGGTGGGGGCGGCATGACCGACTGGGGCGCCCACATGTTCGATATTGCGCAATGGGGCCTGAATATGGATAGTTCCGGCCCGGTCGAGCTAACGCCCCCAACCGATAACAGCGGCAAAGGGTTGACGTATCGGTACGCAAATGGCGTTATCATGAACCACCAGCCCGTCGAAGGCAAACAATTCTGTCAGTTTATTGGTACTGAAGGGGAAGTGAAAGTAGCGCGGGGCGAACTAATCACCACCCCTGCCTCGCTAAAGGATAAACCAACTGGCGAAACCGAAAAAGGTGGAAGCGGTACTTCGGTTTATTACAGCGACAATCACTACAAAGATTTTCTGGATGCCATTATAAGCCGCAAAAATCCGATCTGCGACGTAGAGGTCGGACACCGCACGGCTACAGTCTGTAACATTGGCAATATTGCCTATAAACTTAAACGCCCGCTGCGCTGGAACCCCGATAAAGAAAAATTTGAGAACGACGCCGAAGCCAATCGCCTGTTAAGCCGTCCCATGCGAAAGGAGTGGTCCGTCTAAAAATCCGTATCTTTGCGGGCTGTATATTGTTACTGCCCTATGACACTCCATTTTCAGCGGCTCGACGAACTGGATACGGTGGCCCACCGGCTGCTTGCCGAAGGACGTAACCGGTCCGTATGGCTCTTCGAGGGCGAAATGGGCGCGGGCAAAACCACGCTCATCAAGGCGTTGTGCCGGGCATTGGGCGTTGTCAGTACAACCCAGAGCCCAACGTTTTCAATTGTTAATGAATATACCACCCACGAAGGCAGATCGGTCTATCATTTTGACTGTTACCGGCTGCGCAACGAAGCCGAAGCTTTAGACATCGGCATCGAAGAATACTTCGATTCGGGCGATTACTGTTTTGTGGAATGGCCAGAGCGCATTACGTCGCTTTGGCCAACTCAGTACTACCAGATTCAGATTTCGGCGGATGTTGATGACCGCCGAACAGTTGAGACCAGTTTAATTGGCTAGCGAACAGATGACGTCTGAAGATTGTATGGTTCTAATGCAATTTTCAGACGTCATCTGTTCCTGAAAAGACATAGAAAGTGACCGGATTTGAGGAATTGGCCAAGCAAACGGCCCTGTATCCGAAAGAAGCTCCGCTGGCCGTAAAAACCAGCCGACACAGTCTGCTTATCGGCCTGCCGAAAGAAGTGTCGCTCCAGGAAAACCGCATCGCGCTGACGCCCGAAGCGGTATCGATTCTGGTACGTAACGGCCACAACGTAATTGTGGAGCAGGGCGCGGGCGAAAAAGCTAAATTTCAGGATTCAGAATATAGCGAAGCCGGTGCGCAGATCGCCTATTCGCCCCAGGAAGTGTACGAGGCCAATCTGATTCTGAAAGTCGAACCGCTCGTCGATGGCGAGTTCGAATACGTCAAATCGGGCAGTACGGTCATTTCGGCCCTAAACCTGCCTGCCCACGACCGGAGCTACTTCGAGAAAATCAACGAGAAAAGTCTGACCGTACTCGGCTACGAATTCATTGAGGATCAGGCCGGTAACATGCCAATCATTCGCTCCATGAGCGAAATTGCAGGCAGTACAGTTATGCTCATTGCAGGCGAATACCTGAGCAATGCCGATAACGGCCGGGGCATTATTCTGGGCGGCATTACGGGCGTTCCACCCACAAAAGTCGTGATGCTCGGCGCGGGCACCGTTACGGAATACGCCGTGCGAACGGCGCTCGGCATGGGGGCCGATGTAAAAGTTTTCGACAAGTATTTATACAAACTCCAGCGGCTTAAATATTCCATCGGACAGCATATCTACACGTCGATTATCGACTCCGATACGCTTGCCGAAGCCATTCAGCGGGCTGACGTAGTCATTGGGGCCATGCGGGCCGAAGACGGCCTGAGCCCCATTGTTGTAACCGAGGAGATGATTGGCCGCATGAAACCCGACTCGGTTATCATTGATGTTTCAATTGACCAGGGCGGTAACTTCGAGACTTCGCGCATGACGACCCATAAGCATCCGACCTTCAAGCATATGGGCGTCATTCATTACTGCGTGCCA
The DNA here is from genome assembly GCF_013127955.1 of Spirosoma taeanense. Classification (NCBI taxonomy): domain Bacteria; kingdom Pseudomonadati; phylum Bacteroidota; class Cytophagia; order Cytophagales; family Cytophagaceae; genus Spirosoma; species Spirosoma taeanense. The sequence goes on along the minus strand of NZ_CP053435.1, from coordinate 1,453,248 downwards.
AACATTGCCGCCCGCGTGGCCTATACGGCCAGCATGGCTCTGAGCAACATCTTCCTGCCTTTTCTGCTCGAAACCGGCACCACCGGCGGCATTGAGCAGATGATGTACACGAACCGATGGTTCATGAAAGGTGTTTATGCTCATAAGGGAACGCTGACTAACCTCTACATTGCCCGTAAGTTTAACATGCGGTTCAAGGATCTGCAGCTACTGCTGGCAGCAAGGTTTTAGGTTTGAATCCCGGTTTGCCCGGATAGATCACCTGGCGAATTAACCAAACACGTTCAATCCCTCAACATGATTAATCATAGCAACGAAAACACACTGCTGGACGATGCCAACTCCTACGACGTTAACAAGGAGTTGATGGGCGTGATTTCATCAGACTTCGTCAAAGTGGCCGATCAGTTGAAAGAAGCGTCGTACCAGATTCGGAAACGAGGCTTCTCGGAGTACCCCATTTTTGTAGCATCACGCCGGGACGTACCGGTGGGGCAGCTTCTGATTGGGGCCAGCGAGCTGGAAAACCAGTGGAATTACAAAGCCTCGTTTCTGGACGAATTCACCCAACGTACGCTGATCGGCCCGGAATCGGTGGATTTATGGAAAGAGAACTATAAAAAACCCGACGAATATTGCTGTTTGTTTGTGATTCACGGCGATTTTGCGGGCTTCATCTATATTCCTTATCCGGAGGATTAACTTCCAGCTAACAGCTTATTTCTCAGGCCGGCTCAGTCGCATGACGAAGCCGGCTTTTTATATGGCGTTCCGTTGGTCAGCCAGCCCCCCTGGACAGGTATAAACGAATAGATTGCGAATGCTGTTTTCTGAGTATAAACCCTGAATGAAACCTACTGGTTACCTGACTGTATTAATAATACTTTTCTGAGAAATAATCTATCCCGCCAATACGGGTATAACAGACATCTTTTTTCGGGCGATTAGCGTCACTAATCGCCCGAAAAAATAGGGGCCGGCTTTAGCAAAAGGGCTCAATTCCGCTCCATATGAGAGGTAGTCTGTTCTTTTTCTGTATTTGACGTATATTAACGTAATCTTACCAAAAGGGGTAGGAAAAGAAGGAAAAATTTTGTATTTTTACAATCTGTAAAGCGCTCCTGAACGCGCCTGTTCCTAAGGCCCCGATAACAGATATTCTGATCTATTTCCATTCCAATATGACCAACGAACTGATTGAAGCAGACGCCCCGACCGAAACCGTTTTAGGCAACTACGGCGCCGATAACATCCAGGTCTTAGAAGGACTGGAGGCTGTTCGTAAACGCCCCGCCATGTATATTGGCGACGTCGGTATTCGTGGCCTTCACCACCTGATCTGGGAAGTTGTTGACAACTCGATTGACGAAGCACTGGCCGGCTACTGCGACAAGATTACCGTTACTATCAATCCCGACAATTCGATCACTGTACAGGACAATGGCCGGGGCATCCCGACCGGCATCAACACCAAAATGGGCAAATCGGCCCTGGAGGTGGTTATGACCGTACTGCACGCAGGTGGTAAGTTTGATAAAGACACTTATAAAGTTTCCGGCGGTCTGCATGGCGTCGGCGTCTCCTGCGTAAATGCCCTCTCGACCGATCTGCGCGTGGAAGTTCACCGCGACGGCAAGATCTTCGAACAGGCTTACAAAATCGGCCATCCGCAATATGAGGTGCGCGTCATTGGCGAGACTGATGATCATGGCACGACGGTTCACTTTAAACCGGACGCCAGCATTTTCACCGAAACCGTTTACAAATACGATACGGTTGCCGGTCGTCTGCGCGAACTGTCTTACCTCAACAAAGGCATTCATATCTTTCTGAATGATTTGCGCGAACTGGACGAAGCCGGCGCACCGCTTCGTCAGGACGATTTCTTTTCGGAGGGTGGTCTGGTAGAGTTTGTGCAGTATCTCGACGAAACCCGTCCCCCACTCGACGGCATGAAGCCGATCTATATGGAGAGCGATAAAGGTTCGACCCCGGTACAGGTAGCGCTGGTGTACAATTACGAGGCCGGTGAGAACGTATTGTCGTACGTTAACAACATCAACACGCACGAAGGAGGTACGCACGTACAGGGCTTCCGATCGGCCTTAACGCGTGTCCTGAAAAATTACGCCGATAAAAATCCGGGGGTTCTGCCCAAAAATGTCGGTAAGGTCACTTTCAATGGCGAAGACTTCCGGAAGGGCCTGACGGCCGTTATCTCGGTGAAAGTGCAGGAGCCTCAGTTTGAAGGCCAGACCAAAACCAAGCTGGGCAACCAGGAAGTAGTCAGCGCCGTAAGCCAGGCGATGGCCGATATGCTCGAAACCTGGCTTGAAGAAAATCCCAAGACAGCGCAGGGTATTGTCAAGAAAGTGCTCGTGTCGGCACAGGCGCGTATTGCCGCTGACCTCGCCTACAAACGCATCATGACCGAGCGCAAGGATTTTATGGGCGGCATGGGCCTGCCCGGTAAGCTTGCCGACTGCTCGGATACCGACCCGGAAAAATGCGAACTCTATCTGGTAGAGGGTGACTCGGCGGGTGGAACCGCCAAACAGGGCCGTAACCGCGCGTTCCAGGCAATTCTGCCGCTACGGGGTAAAATCCTGAACGTTGAGAAGGCGATGGAGCATAAGATCTACGAGAACGAAGAGATCAAGAATATCTGGACGGCTCTTGGCGTACGTTTGGAAAAGAAAGACGACGAAACGGTGATGAACCTGGACAAGCTCCGTTATCATAAGATCATCATCATGACCGACGCCGACGTTGACGGCAGCCACATCCGGACGCTGATTCTGACGTTATTCTACCGCAACATGAAGGCCCTGATTGACAACGGTTACGTCTATATCGCTCAGCCGCCCCTGTACCTCGTTAAGAAAGGCAAGGAAGAACGATACTGCTGGACCGAGCAGCAGCGCGAAGCCGCTGTGAAGGAACTGGCCGGTAGTGGCCGCGAAGAAAACGTAGGGGTGCAGCGTTACAAGGGTTTAGGTGAGATGAACGCCGAACAGCTCTGGAGTACCACCATGAACCCCGACACGCGCAGCCTGAAAATCGTGACGGTCGAGTCGGCCGCCGACGCCGACCACGTCTTTTCAACATTGATGGGCGATGATGTCGCTCCCCGACGCGACTTTATCGAACGAAACGCAAAATACGCCCGAGTGGATGTTTAACCGATTGATAACACAAAGCGGGCTGTTTGGCCCGCTTTTTTGTTGTAATTGAAAGCTAGAATCTATAGTATGCGTTATTCCTTCAACCCCAACCGTACGATATTAGGAAATTTGGTTTCCCGATTTATGCACCGCCAGACGAACCCGCCGGCGCAGGCAATTGATAAAATGGCAAAAGTTAGCGAAAAAGTCAGCAGCGTTATTGATCAGAGCGATTACCTCAGTCGCGATCTAAGCTGGCTCAAATTTAACGAGCGGGTCCTGGATCAGGCGCGCAGCACCGAACGGACGCTAATGGAACGGCTCAAATTTCTGGCCATTTCGGCATCCAACCTCGACGAATTCTTTATGATTCGCGTAGGTAGCCTGTATAATTATCTGGATTACCACAAACAGCGGATCGATTACTCCGGTCTGCGCGAGGTGCCGTTCCGTAAGGCTCTGTTCACGAACGCACAGCAGTTTTGCCGGGACCAGCAGCAGTTGTTCACCGAAGAACTGCTGCCGCTCTTTGCCGAAAATGGGCTTATGCTGGTGGATTATCAGGACCTGACACCTGACGAACAGACCGAAGCGACCAGCTACTTCGACCGGGCAATTTACCCAACGCTGACGCCGATGCTGTACGACTACACGCACACTTTTCCGGTTCTGCTGGCAAAAGTGCTGATCTTCGGCGTCGTAACGCAAAGTCCCGACGGCGCCGAACTGCAAAGCCTGCGCTCCGAAGATGAAGACGATCGCCAACGACTGTCGTTCGTGCAGATTCCGGCTAACCTGCCGCGTTTTTTGTCTTTTGAGCGGGAAGACGTAACGGTATTTATTCCGATTGAAGAAATTGTCCGGCAGAACATCAAGAAACTTTACCGAAACGTCGAGCTAACGTCGGTCAATCTGTTTCGTATCACCCGGAATGGCGATTTCACGCTCGAAGAAAATGACGACGATGAAGTTGATTTTATTGATGAAGTCCGGCAGAAAATCAAAAACCGGCGGCTGGGACGCGTAACGCGCGTTGAGGTTGAAATTGATGCAACCGGCCATGTTGGGTCGCCTTGGATGCTGAATCTGCTCAAAAAACGCTGGGAGATTGACGACCTGAATATTTTTGAGTCGCGCACCATGCTTGACTTTTCGGCCTTCTGGCAAATCATCAATTATCCGGACTTTAAAGATGACATGCCCCGACCGCATGCGCCGGTGCCACCACTGGGACTGTTGCGGGCTGGGCGCGACAAAACCGACGACATTTTTGAGTTAATCAAGCAGCGGGACCTTTTCCTTCATCATCCTTACAACAACTTCGAGCCCGTCCTGCAGCTGCTCGAACAGGCCGCAGAAGACCCGCACGTACTGGCTATAAAAATTACGGTTTACCGGCTGGCGAAGCGGTCACGCATTACGGAAGCCCTGCTCAAAGCCGCCGAAAATGGAAAACACGTTTCGGTTCTGTTTGAGGTAAAAGCGCGATTTGATGAAGAAAACAACATCCGGGAGGCCCAGCGTCTGCAGAAAGCGGGTTGTTTTGTCATCTACGGAATCAGCCGCTTTAAAACACACACAAAACTGCTGCTGGTCGTTCGGAATGAGGGCAGCCGCGTAGTGCGCTATGCGCATATGGCTACCGGAAACTACAATGAAGACACGTCAAAACTATACACAGATATTGGTCTGCTGACGACGAACGAAGTGTACACCCACGACATTTCGGAGTTCTTCAACGTTATCACGGGGCATTCCTTACCGAACGAATACCAGTATCTGATTACGGCCCCGCGCGACATGCGCGAACAGCTCGTACGGCTCATTCGCTTAGAAGCCGATAATGCCAAACACGGCTTGCCAAGTGGTATCTGCATCAAAGTCAATTCCCTGGAAGACAAAGAGGTTATTAACGAGCTGTATAAAGCCTCGCAGGCAGGCGTTCCTATCCGGTTGATTGTACGTAGTATCTGCTGCCTACGTCCCCACCGCACCGGTTTAAGCGAGAATATTACGGTACGATCCATCGTAGGCGATTTTCTGGAGCATACCCGGATTTACTATTTTCATAATAACGGCGATCCGAAAGTTTATGGCGGTAGCGCCGACATCATGGTACGGAGTTTTGACCGGCGGATCGAGTCGCTGTTTTATCTGGCTGATCCACGAGTCAAGCAACAGGCAATCCTGATTCTGGATTATAACCTGCGCGACAACGTAAATGCCTTTGAGTTGAACGAAGACGGCAATTTTAAGAAATGCGACGTACCAGTCGGCAGTAAGCCGTTCAATATGCATCAGCGCTTTTTTGAAGTGACCGAAAAAGAGGCAAGCAAAGCACGATTGTTCGACCCGGAAATTAAACCCGCTGAAGTTGCCCAGATTGAGGAAGAATATCAGGAAGGCGCCGAGCGGGCTATCGCAGATATTTAAGAATTACACAAGGGATGGGCGGGTGAACCGCCGAACGGGACGATTTGGCACTCGTATGGCCGAATCGTCCCGTTTTCACTTTTGTCTTCTTGAGCCCTGTTCTAACGTCATTTCAGCCCCTTTTGTTTGTATCTTCGCCACCTTAATTAGACTTTCGTTTTCACTGAATGGATCGTTTTACCGGCCTGATTGGTATTGTTTTAATTCTGGGAATTGCTTACGCCCTGTCGAACAACCGTAAAGCCATCAACTATCGTACTATTGGCGTTGGCTTGGCTCTCCAGTTTGGGCTGGCCGTCTTTATTTTAAAAACTGAGGTTGGCGGCCAAATATTCAACTGGTTAGGGAAAGCCGTTGCCAGACTCTTATCCTTCTCCGACAAAGGTGCCGAGTTTGTCTTTGGTTCACTGGTCAGACGCGATATTCTGGACCGCGCCTTTGGGGTAGGCAACGACTTTATTTTCTTCTTTAAAATCATCCCAACTATCATTTTCGTAGCGGTTCTGGTCAACATCTTTTATCACCTCGGTATCATGCAGCGGGTGGTCTCCATGATGGCCCGGGTTATGAAAACGCTGATGGGAGTAAGTGGAGCGGAAGCGCTGTCCAACGTAGCCAGTACGTTTGTCGGGCAGGTTGAAGCGCAGATTATGGTGAAACCTTACCTCCGGACCATGACCAATTCGGAGTTGATGGCTTCTATGACGGGTAGTTTTGCCTGCATAGCCGGGGGCGTTCTGGCCGTGTATATTTCGCTGGGCGTACCGGCGCCTTACCTGCTGGCAGCCAGTATAATGGCCGCACCCGGCGCCCTTGTCATCAGCAAGATTGTATTTCCCGAAACCGAAGTTTCTGAAACGCAGGGCGTGGTCAAAGTTGAAATTAAAAAGAACCACGTCAATTTACTCGACGCCATTGCAGGTGGCGCCAGCGAAGGTCTAAAGGTCGGCCTGAATGTGGTAGCTATGCTGATTGGCTTTATCGCTGTGATCGCTCTGCTCGATTATATTCTGCTGCGCATCGGCGTCTCGGTATTTAACATTCCTGACCTGAGTATGAATTTTCTACTTGGCAAACTGTTCTCGGTGTTCGCCTGGGCGATGGGTGTGCCCGGAAAAGACATCCAGGCCGCTGGCGCTCTGATGGGTACCAAAATGGTCGTTAATGAGTTTGTAGCTTATCTGGACCTCGTAAAGATTAAAACTACCCTCGACCCGAAGACGGTTGCCATTACCAGTTTTGCGCTCTGCGGCTTTGCTAATTTCAGCTCTATCGCTATTCAGGTAGGTGGTATTGGCGAGCTGGCTCCCAACCGCCGTAGCGACCTCGCCCGATTAGGCTTCAAAGCCCTCGTTTGTGGTACATTGGCCAGCTATATGTCGGCGACGCTGGCGGGTCTGCTACTGTAAGTTAACGACTTTTATTGTTCTTCCTGCTTAGCAAACGACCCGACTTTATAAAGTCGGGTCGTTTGCTAATTACTATTTTTTCTTCAGTTCGTTCAATTGTACCTTCGGCTTCTACGTTGTCTTCCAAACCAGGATACTGCCATGATTCAGACGAAATTGATTCCCCGCACCGCCGAAGCTGTTGAACCGCCCATGCTGATTAAAACCCTGCTGGCCCAGTCCACCAAATATGAGCCGCAGCGTGAGATAATCTACCGCGATCTGTTTCGAATGAATTACGTCGAGTTCAACCGGCGCGTTCGGCAGTTAGCCAATGTATTAACAGACCTCGGCGTAAAGCCCGGTGATACGGTTGCCGTACTTGACTGGGATAGCCACCGGTATCTGGAATGTTTTTTCGGTGTGACAAGCTACGGGGTGGTACTGCATACTATCAATGTTCGACTTTCGTCCGCTCAGATTCTGTATACAATGAATCACGCTCAGGATAAAATCGTCCTGATTCATGAAGACTTCCTGCCCATTCTGAGCGCCATTAAAGACCAGTTGACGACGGTTGAGAAATTCGTGCTTATATCTGATAAGGTCTATACCGATCCCATTGCCGTTGGAGACCTGCCGACTGGCTTTTCGGGCGAGTACGAGGCTTTGCTTGGTAACGCATCGGATCAGTACGATTTCCCGGATTTTGACGAAAACACCTGGGCAACCACATTTTATACTACTGGTACGACAGGTAACCCCAAAGGCGTCTATTTTTCGCACCGGCAATTATTTATGCACACGATGGGTCTGGCAACTTACGTCTGCGGCTACCAAGCTGTACCGTTTTCGTCGGTAACGGACGTGTATATGCCCATTACGCCTATGTTTCACGTGCATGCCTGGGGTTTCCCGTTTCTGGCGACCATGCTGTCGACCAAGCAGGTTTATCCGGGGCGATATGAGCCTGAACTTTTGCTGAAACTCCTGCTGAAAGAAGGCGTTACGTTGTCGCACTGCGTTCCCACCATCCTAAATATGCTGGTCAACAGTCCAGTCGCCAATCAGGTCGATTTAACCCGCTGGAAGGTGATCATCGGTGGGTCGGCGCTGACGAAAGGGCTGGCTAAAGGCGCGCTTGAACTTGGCATCCAGGTGTATCAGGGCTATGGCATGTCGGAAACGGCTCCAATCATGGCGCTTTCCCAGTTGAACGATCTTGAACGTAACCTACCTGTTGACGAGAAGGTTGACTATCTCACCCGCGCCGGCCGGATTGCACCGTTTATTGAGATGCATCTGATGGACGATGAAGGGAATTTTGTGCCGCACGACGGACATTCATTGGGCGAAATTGTGGCGCGGGGACCCTGGCTAACGCAGGGGTATTACGAAGACCCCGAATGTGGAGCGGCCCTTTGGAAAGGTGGCTGGCTCCATACCGGCGACGTAGCCAGCATTACGCCCGACAACTGGGTGTTGATTGCTGACCGAACGAAAGACGTGATTAAGACCGGTGGCGAATGGATCTCCTCACTCGACATTGAAGACTTGTTGTCGCAGGTTGACGGCGTAGCCGAAGCCGCCGTCGTTGGCTTGCCCGACGAACGCTGGGGCGAACGCCCGCATGCCCTGATCGTGCAGAAACCGGGGGCTGAACTAACCGCTGAGGGTATAAAATCTGGCATGCAGGCTAAAGTGCAGCTTGGCGAGCTCAACAAATGGTACGTTCCCGACCGGATTCTGTTCGTACCCGAAATCCCTAAAACCAGCGTTGGTAAAATAGATAAAAAGCGAATCCGGTCGGAGATGAAAGACCTGATTTTACAGTAACAGCAAGCCAGAGACAGACTCCATAAATGGATTTGCTGAAAATTGATTCTTATGACTCGCATTGGCCTGCTTTCTGACACGCATAGCTTTCTGGACCCACAACTCTTCAGGCACTTCGACGCCTGTGATGAAATCTGGCACGCTGGCGACGTGGGCGCCTTAACGGTGATTGATGAGTTAAAAGCGTTTAAACCCACCAGGGTTGTATGCGGCAATATCGATCGCGAATCAAGCGACCTTCCCGCCCATCAGCGGTTTGAACTGGAAGAACTGGACATCTGGATGACCCATATTGGTGGTGCACCACCCCGGTATAATCCCGTCGTCAGGCCCAACTTACAACTTAACCCGCCTGACCTGTTTATTTGCGGCCACTCACATATTCTGAAAGTCGTGCGTGATCCAGCCATGCATAATTTATTATTCATCAATCCCGGCGCGGCCGGTAAAACCGGCTTTCATCTCATGCGCACAGCTATCCGTTTTACACTCGATGCAGGCCGGATTGCCGATATGCAGGTTGTTGAGCTGGGCAAAAAATAGCCTCGATCCACTGGAACACAAACAAAAAAGGCTTCCCGCTTGAGAAGCCTTTTTTGTTGATTAATTGCTTTAGAGCGGTAACGATTCCGGTTCGGTTTCGGCAGGCTTAGCCTCCTTGCCAATTTCTTCCTTCACCTCTTCGGCAACGCCTTTGTTCTTATAAGCCTGGTAGACCGTCTCGCGTTCGAACGGACGCTTACCAATCAGACGCACCAGATCGTTTTGATAAAGAATTTCTTTTTCGAGCAATTCTTTGGCAATAACCTCCAGCGCTTCCCGCTTATCTGTCAGCAGGTCTTTCGTCCGGTTATAGGCTATTTCAACAATCTTGCGGACTTCTTCATCGATGTGCTTGGCCGTTTCTTCCGAGTACGGTTTGTTAAAGGCGTAGTCCGACTGTTTGGAATCGTAAAACGATACATTCCCGATCTTGTCGTTCATGCCGTACATCGTCACCATGCTGTAAGCCAGTTTAGTGATACGCTCCAGATCACTCAGCGCCCCCGTCGATACTTTACCGAAAATCAGATCTTCGGCTGCCCGACCGCCCAGCGCCATGCACATTTCGTCCATAAGCTGCTCGGTACGGTACAGATACTGTTCACGAGGCAGGTACTGCGCATAACCCAGCGCGGCTACACCACGGGGAACAATCGTTACCTTAACAAGCGGATCGGCATGTTCGAGGAACCAGCCTGCTACGGCATGACCGGCTTCGTGGTAAGCAACGATCTCTTTTTCCTCGGGCGAAATCAGCTTATTCTTCTTCTCCAGACCACCAATCACGCGGTCCATAGCGTCCTGGAAGTCTTTCATATCGACGGCTTCCTTGTCGCTGCGGGCAGCAATCAGGGCCGCTTCGTTACAAACGTTGGCAATTTCAGCACCAGCAAAGCCAGGCGTCTGCGCAGCCAGTTCTTTCGGGTCAACGTCAGCCGAAAGCTTGATTGGCTTCAAGTGAACCCGGAAGATAGCTTCCCGGCCAATAATATCCGGTTTGTCAATGCTGATCTGACGGTCGAATCGGCCAGGACGTTGCAAGGCTGAATCAAGTACGTCGGGACGGTTGGTAGCAGCCAGGATAATAATCCCGGAGTCGGTTGCAAACCCATCCATCTCCACCAGCAGCGAGTTCAGCGTGTTTTCGCGTTCATCGTTGGCACCGGGCATGGAGCCCCGCCCCCGCGACCGGCCTACCGCGTCAATCTCATCAATGAAAATGATACAGGGGGCTTTCTCTTTAGCCTGCTTGAACAAATCCCGTACACGGGCCGCACCCACACCAACGAACATCTCCACAAAGTCGGAGCCCGACAGTGAGAAAAACGGTACACCGGCTTCACCGGCAACGGCTTTCGCCAGCAGGGTTTTACCCGTACCCGGAGGGCCAATCAGGAGCGCACCTTTTGGAATCTTGGCGCCAAGCTTGGTAAACTTAGTTGGATTCTTCAGGTAATCAACAATTTCCTTGATTTCTTCTTTAGCCTCGTCCAGACCAGCTACGTCGTTAAACGTAATCTTTACCTTGTTATCTGCGTCGAACAGGGCGGCTTTTGATTTGCCAATGTTGAAAATCTGGCCGCCTGGTCCACCCGCGCCCGACATCCGGCCCAGTAGAAAATACATAGCCAGGATCATCACAATCAGGAAGCCCCACGTGCTGATAATACTGCCAAAGTCGCTCCGGCTCTCGAACTTGAAATCAATCTTCTCATTATCAGGCAGGCCCTGCTGCAACTGGTCTAGATCCTTCTTAAACGATTCACCAGAGGCAACCTGAAATTGAAAATGAGGTCCGTGACTCGTGCCAAAGTAAGGCTTATCGGCGAACTGACTACGGTATTTAGGACTTTGAGCGGCCTGTTGCGTAAGGGTTACTTCCGCAATTTTATCATTGACTAAAATTACCTCTGATACCTCATGATCTTTCACCATCCGCTCAAACCGCTTCTGCGAAATCTCGCGGGTAGCCGAGCTTTTGTTGAAAAACGTAATGCCCAGGATAGCGGCAATCAGCAGCGCTACAATCCACCCCTGAAAGTTTGGCTTTCTTGGGCCATTACCCCGGGGTACTAACGGATTTCTATTGTTGTTTTCTGACATTTCCTCAGGTTGTACAAACGGATTTCTTGAGTAACACCGTATTATGAACGAATGTTTCTCTGGGTTGACGGTTAGGACAAGCGGTTTGCCTGCCCCATAAGCGGGCCAAAATAGCCAGTAGATTTAGCCTACTGTTGACAACTCGCCATCTTCAATGTACTGGATTTCGGCGTCGCCCCAAAGCTGCTCAAGGTCGTAGAACGCCCGTCGATCTTTTTTGAATACATGGGCGACTACGTCCACGTAATCAAGCAGAATCCACTCCCGGTTCAGCTTTCCTTCCTTGTGCCAGGGGTCCTGCTTGCTGGCTTTATAAACTTCTTCTTCTACAGAAGTGGAGATGGCGTCAATCTGTGTATCGGAATTACCCGAGCAAAGAATGAAGTAATCGCAAATGGCATTCTTGACATTACGCAGGTCCATTACAACAATGTCATGCGCTTTCTTTTCCTGCATACCCCGCACCACGAAATCACGGATCTGCTCGGCGGTAAATTCACTGTTTGTGTTGATTCTCATGCTTTCAGTTTAACATTGCACGATAAGCTAATCAGCGGGTACTTTGCCTGGCGAACGTTACTAGTTCACAGCACCATCCATTAGCTTCCTTCTACTAAACTATACAAAATTTTGTACAAAATCTATCCCAAAACGCTTTTTATTGGGCAAAAAATACAATATCTGCCAAGCTGTCAGTCCACTAACGACGAAGCGTCTGCTTTGATTGCCCAGAATGACCCACCGGAAGGTCTTATTGTCGTAACCGATCAGCAAACTGCCGGACGCGGCCAGAGGGGTAATGTCTGGGAAGCAAAACCAGGTCAGAATCTAACCTTTTCACTGATTTTAAAGCCGGCATTCCTGAATGCTACGGAACAGTTCTGGCTGAATATGGCTGTATCGCTGGGTATTTACGACGCTTTGCAACCCTTGTTAACCAGCCAATTGCGCGTTAAATGGCCCAATGACATTTACGTGGGTAACCAGAAAGCCGGCGGGATATTAATTGAAAATATGTTGCAGGGATACTTTATTGGCTGGTCAATTATTGGCGTGGGATTGAATGTTAACCAAACAGAATTCCAGTATTCAACCGCTACATCCCTGCAACGGCAATGGCCCCTGCCAAACGGCTATGATCTGCCCGGCCTGCTCGGCACGCTGACCGAAAAGCTGGAACAGCGCTATTTACAGCTTCGCTCCGGTCAGCGTGACCTGCTAAAAATCAATTATCTCCAGACTTTATATCGCTATCAGGAAGAGCATATATTCGAGCGCGAAGGCAGCCGCTTCCGGGGCACGATTATCGGTATTGATGCCACCGGCCGACTAGCCCTGGCTGAAGGAGGCCAGATTCGATACTATGCCTTTAAAGAGATCGCGTTTGTGCTGGACGAGTAAAAGAGAAAAAGGGTAAAATCAGTTCCTTATCTTACCCTTTTTTCCTGCGTTACGGTTCCGCGATTATTTGATTGCCTCTTCGACCGGATTACCAATACAGCCACTGGGTTCGAGGATACTAAGCAGCGCTGTAACGGTCGGCGCAATGTCGTGTATGTGCGTCCGGCGGAAGGTTTGACCTGGACGGACGCCCCAGCCATAGATCAGAAACGGTACGTGGGTATCGTAGGCATAGGTAGTGCCATGGGTGGTGCCTTTGGCTCGTCCTTCGAACCAGCCGGCCTGCTGCATTACGTAAATATCCCCACTCCGATTGGGGTGATACACGTTGCGGAACAGGTTGGCCTGGAGCTCAGGTAAAGGTTCTGCATAGAGATTGTGCAGGTTTATGACATTGACGATTCCCCGCTGCTTCAGCAGGGTACTCCGCAGCAGCTCATACACATCCTGCATGGCAATTTTTCTCTCGGCCATTAGGTTCCGGTTCAAATACAGCTGCTGGTTCATGTAAGACAGGATCCACTGTCCCGGCCCGAAAGCTTTTTCCAGAACTGCCTTGGCGGCTTCGCTCACTTCGCCATAGCTCTTCACCCCAGCCGGAATGCGGTACTGCTGCGAAAAACCCGGCACATCGGCTACGCCATGATCGGCCGACAGAAACGCCAGCCATTGCCCCTTACCAACCGTAGCGTCCAGTTCTGCAAACAGGTCGGCCAGTTGGCGGTCCAGCCGTAGGTAGTTGTCCTCGGTTTCAACGGCGTGGGTACCAAACGTGTGCCCAATGTAATCGGGTGAGGAGAAGCTTACGCAGAGCATATCAGTTACGCTATGCTGTCCTAACTGCTCTCCTTTCAAGGCCGCCAGCGCAAATTCCTTGGTGATCTGGTCACCGTAGGGGCTGGTGCGCAGCACTTCGTATTTTAGCCCACCTGCCGTACCAATAAACTCATGGGGGAACACTGCTTTGGCCTCGCCCGGCAGCGAACCTTCATAAGCCTGGTCGTCGGTTGTGCTTTCCGTGTACTGGTTCATGGGCAGACTGGCCTGCCATGTCTGGCCAATAAACTGTTCGGGCAGTTTGCGGGCGTTAAAAGCCTGCACCCAGGCGGGCAGTTCTTTGCCGTAAAAGGTACTGCTGATAAAATTACCATCGCGGGAATCGAACCAGTAGGCCCCGTCGGCTGCGTGACCAGCTGGCAGAATAGCGCCCCGGTCTTTCAGGGCAATACCAATAACTTTAGCCCGCCCATCGGTAGCGAGTTTCAACTGATCGCCGATGGTCGTAACGAGCATGTTCCGGGGCGACATCTTACCAGCATTTCCGGTGTTGCCCAGGGTGCTGACACTCGTATCTTCGGCGCAGTACATCAGACGGCCCAGATTCCGATCATAGAAATCATTGCCGACGATACCGTTCAGGGCCGGAGCCGACCCTGTAAAGATTGCCGTATGCCCCGGCCCAGTATACGTAGCTGCGTAATGATAGTGGTTGTTGCGGGCGTTGAAGCCTTCATTCATGAGCCGACGGAATCCGCCGGTACCGTATTTGTCGTAATACCGATACAGATAATCGTAGCGCATCTGGTCGACCGTGATACCCACGACTAGTTTAGGCCGGGCCAGCGTCTGACGGGTTGAGGCAGTTGCCGAACGGGTTGTTTTCTGGGGCTGAGCAAAGGCCGTTACGGTGAGTAAGGAAAGCAGCCCAATTGAGGAAAGCAGGCGCATGAAGCCGGTATATTAATAATTGAGAAAACTGCCCGCAAAAGTACAAATTAATTAGTGGGGCAACGACCTGGCTAAATAAAGCGTTTATGAAACCTGCAGGAGACGTAACTCCTTTTTGAAAACACCATCAGATTTTTAACATTGGCAAATAAATTCGGTTGAATAAGCGAAGCTTTCCCAGCTGATAGTCTATATGATTCAAATTACCGGGCCGGCCACGTTCTGGCTCACAGCCCTGCTTTTCTTCCTCGCGGTTTTTGGGCGTTACGTCCTGTTTTCACTGGCGTTCTGGTGGCTGTTCAGGGTTTCCATGAAAGATCAGTTTGCGCACCGTGCCGTACAGATGCGTCCCCGGAAAGCAGGCCAAGACTGGCGCGAGATAGGCTGGTCGCTGCTGACCTCGCTCATCTTTACCGCTATTGCTATGGCTGTCATTATGGCCTATCAGGCAGGCTATACCCGTATCTACACGGATTTTCGGACTTACCCAATCTGGTGGTATCCCATCAGCGTTGCGGTTGTCCTGTTTTTTCATGAGACGTATTATTACTGGCTCCATCGCTGGATGCACCGACCGGGCGTGTATCGGTGGGTGCATAAGACGCACCACGACAGCATCACGACATCTGCCTGGACTTCTTTTTCATTTCACCCACTCGAAAGCACCCTGCAGGCCATTGTGATTCCGGCACTGACGTTTGTTATCCCCCTGCACATTTCGGCAGTCGGTTTAATCCTGCTGATTATGACTGTATCGAGCGCCATCAACCACCTCAATACAGAAATTTACCCACGCGATTTTAACCAGCACTGGCTGGGGCGCTGGCTCATCGGCGCTACGCACCATAGTCTGCACCATACGCAGTTCCGCTTCAACTACGGGCTGTA
Source organism: Spirosoma taeanense (assembly GCF_013127955.1). Lineage (NCBI taxonomy): Bacteria > Pseudomonadati > Bacteroidota > Cytophagia > Cytophagales > Cytophagaceae > Spirosoma > Spirosoma taeanense. The sequence continues at coordinate 1,437,764 of NZ_CP053435.1, read as the reverse complement.
CTTTACGTTCTGGGATAAATGGATGAAAACCGAAAGCCCGGACTTCCACCGGCTTTTCGCGGAGAAGACAAGTAGCGCTCCGGACAAGAAGACGTAAACTATTTGCTGCGCTCTATTGTGTACTGCACCAGCTGATACAGCGATTGTCGGTATGTTGAGGCCGGAAATGAATCCAGCAGCGCCTGCGCATCGGCGACATAGCGGTTCATCGCTTCGGTCGCGTATTCAATGCCGCCCGAATTTTTTACGAACCCAATCACCTCGTTCACCTTTTTAGGATTTTCGCTTTCGTTCTTGACGATGTTGATGATTCGGCGCTTTTCAAAAAACCCCGCCTTGCCCAGGGCGTAAATAAGCGGCAGGGTCATTTTTTTCTCTTTGATGTCGATACCCAGCGGCTTTCCAACTTCAGCCGTGCCGTAATCAAACAAATCGTCTTTGATCTGGAAAGCTATACCAACCTTCTCGCCGAAAGTCCGGGCTTTCTGGACCGTTGCCGGGTCGCTACCTGCCGACCGTGCTCCTACAGCGCAGCAGGCCGCAATCAGCGAGGCTGTTTTCTGGCGGATGATCTCGTAATACACATCCTCGGTAATATCCAGCCGTCGCGCTTTCTCGATTTGCAGCAATTCACCCTCGCTGATTTCCCGCACTGCTTTCGATACGATCTGTAGCAGTTCGAAATCACCGTTATCGACCGACAGCAGTAAGCCCCGCGACAAGAGATAGTCGCCCACCAGCACGGCTATTTTATTTTTCCAGAGAGCGTTGACTGAGAAAAAGCCACGCCGATAATTGGAGTCATCGACAACGTCGTCGTGAACTAGCGTGGCTGTGTGCAGAAGTTCGATGAGTGACGCGCCCCGATACGTAGATTCGGTGATCGGACCGCAAACGCCCGCCATCAGAAACACAAACATGGGACGTAATTGCTTGCCCTTCCGTTTCACGATATAATTCATGATCTGGTCGAGCAGCATAACGTCGCTTTTCATCAAGTCCCGGAATTTCTGCTCGAATAAGTCCATTTCAGCAGTAATCGGAGCTTGTATATCAGCGACAGTAAGAGCCATGTTTGAGTCGTCAATCCTGTGTCGTAATCCAGCAATCGGCCTGCCATCAAAATATTCTGTTGACTTAGGCCTGACTGCTACCGACTAAATTCCCGGCAAGTATAGCAAGGAATGTGCAGACGCCGAAAAAGCCGCTTAAAAACGAATGAACGCGGATGTTCTTGCTTAATCAATTTTCCTTTGTTTATTAATCAAAAACCCTCAACTTACTGCCAATCGATACCCCTGATTCTACGCTATTTATGATCAATAATCCAACCCCAGCACTACCCACTACCGTACCGGCAGAAACACAACCGCCCACCAAAGCGCTGGTTCTGGGTGGAGGCTCATTGAAAGGCGCGTTTCAGGCCGGGGCCGCTATGGCTCTCTTCGAAAGCGGCTTCGTACCCGACCAGCTTTACGGCATCTCTGTCGGTAGTCTGAATGCAACCTTTCTGGCTAACGAAGCCGCCCGGCAGCAGGCCGAAACCGGTCATGTAGACTGGGAGAAAGTCGGGAAATATCTGATTGAATTCTGGATTCGGAACATCACCCGCCCCGACGATGTGGCGGTTATTCGATCCCGTTTCCGAATGGGGTACAATACGTTGATGAGCCGCTTCGACGGGTTGCTCGATAATTCCCCCATTCAGAACCTGATCCGCCGGAATGTCGATCTGGAAGCGTTGAAAACCGGACCCGTTACGTTAAAAGTCGGAGCTGTGGATATCGTGAATGGCGACATGCTGTACGCTGACGCCAACGACCCAAATTTTCTGGATTTTGTCTACGCCAGCAGTTCCCTGCCGTTTCTGATGCCGGCCGTGCAGATTGCGGGCGACCATCGGCGGGCGTTCCTGGATGGCGGGCTGCGCGAAGTGGCTCCGCTGCGTGTTGCTATCGAAGACGGTGCAACCGAAATAGCCTGTGTGGCCTGCCACGCCAAGAAAATCTATAACGAAAAATTCAATTATCGGAACCTGCTTAACCTGGCCGACCGGGTTAAGGACATTACGGTCAATCAGCTTGTCAACAACGATATTGCCTGGGCTGAGCGTTTCGCCGAGCGCGAGCAGCTCCACGGACGTCACCTGCACCTGACGATTATCCGGCCTACCGAACCCTTATTCCTGAACCTGATGAAGTTCACCTCCGACGACATCGGCCGGATGATTGTTTCGGGCTATCAGGCCGGAACGGATATGCTGAAAACGCGTAAGCTGAACGGTGAAGCTGTTGCGTTGACATAGGTCCTAGAACGTGTTTAGAAGGCGTGTCAGGTCTATACTAAAAAACCCCACCAGTTTGCGCTGGTGGGGTTTTTTAGTAACAAAAGCAGATTAGTTGAAGATATACCGGATACCCAACTGAGCCTGATAAACATCATTGATGGTAACGCTGGGCCGGAACGAATCTTTCAGCAGAACCGTCTGGCCGTTTACCACCTGCGTTGCCAACCGGTAACTGGGCACGCCCGTCGTCGTGTTGACACTGGCAACCGTCAGCGGGTTGAAGGTCGTTGCTACGTTACCTACGCCGGAGAAGAAGCCATTGCTGTTGCTGTTAATCAGGTTGCCCACGTTCAGAATATCAGCGCGGAACTGGATTGTATTCCGTTTGCCTTTCGAACCGACGGCTACATAGAACTCCTGGATAACCGTAAAGTCGAAACGGGTCAACCAGGGGTAAGAGCCCCCGTTACGTTCAGCGTACTGACCACGACGCGTTTTCAGATACGAGTTGCCTTCAATATAAGCATCAAAGGCGGCCGCCTGCTGCTCTGGCGAGAAGGTCTGAGCCGTTGCACCCGAACCGATTGTCAGCGGAGAGAACGACAGTTCCGAAGCATTCCGGGGCACGTAGATCAGATCGTTCGTCGTCTGACCATCCGAGTTGATGTCCTGGTTGTAGGTGTACGAAATCTTGCTGCCGCTGCTTGACAGAACGCCGAGTGTAAAGGCCGTAGAACCGCCGAACTTACCACCGTAATTGATCCGGTAGTTCGCGTAACCCACAATCCGGTGGCGCAGGTCCTGGTCCGAATACGACATTGTCAGGAAGTTCTGACCAAGTACGGTCGGAACGTTAGCCTGAACTGTGCTGCCGACAAAAGCCAGATCTCGTGCCAAACCGTAGGTATAGGCCAGCGAGCCACCAAAGCCACGGGCTACAGGCTTTTCGACTTTAGCCGTTACAATATACGAGCTTCCTTTATTCGTGTTTCTCAGCACGAACACGTTTGCTACCTGCGGATTGATATACCGGGCAACGTTCACGGTATTAGCTGAACCGGTGCCCGTGCTCGTGACGCCGAAGGCAGGATAAAGCGGACGGGTGTCTGAACCGCTCAGCGTCCGGGCTGGCGCTTTCAGGTTGGCATCGATGTACCGCAGAGCCTGAATGGTTTTGTTATAAACAAATTCAACAGTACCTACCAGGCCCCAGGGCAGCCGCTGATCAACAGCGATGTCTGACTTCCAGATCTGCGGATACTTCAGGTTGGCATCCGATGCGTTCACCACGTAGGGAGGCAGGTTGGCCAGATTAACGGAAGAGGGATCTGGCGGACGAACAGCCGCTGGCAGCAGGCTCGGATCCGTCACGAACGGATAAGCCCGGGTGTTGGTCACGTTAATAACCGCGGTGTTTACCCCGTTGTTACCCAACTGGTTGGACACCAGTACCTCGGGAATACGCGATACGAAGATGCCGCTACCACCTCGGATCTGCGTTGTCTTGTCGCCTTTTACGTCGTAGTTAAAACCAAGGCGGGGCGACAGCAGCAGACGCGGCCTGGGGAATGCCCCCGTGCTGACTTTGTAGTTCTCACCATTTTCATTTCTGAACGTCAGGCCGGCAACAATTGGGTTGTTGAATGACGAAGCGGTGCTGTTATCATACGCAAAGATATCTCCGCGCAGACCCAGCGTCAGCTTAAACTGCGGGCTGGCCTGATACTCGTCCTGAAAATAGGCGCTATACAGGTTTCGGTTCAGGGTCTGCAGCGGTTCGCCACCACCCGGAATCAGCGAATAGCGCAGGTTGTACCGGGCAACCGTAACGGGCGACGTAGTGCTGGTCGGATTAGTGATCGACGCTAAAGCAGCCTGTTTGAAGTCGTCAATGGAGTTGTACACATACACCCCGTTCGACGACGGGAAGAACACGTTATTTGACGTAAAGTGCTCAAAAACGACCCCGGCCGTGAGCGTGTGCTTACCGGCGAAGTAGCTGAAGTTATCCGTAATGTTGAATGTCGAATAGTTCAGTTTGTTGTTCGGGGTGAACGGATCGAAACCGATCGAGGTGTACGTACTACCATCCTTCAGAATATCAATCGTTGGAAATTGAGACGTTCTATACGTACGGTCTTCAATCTGCTTGTTATAGGTAACCAGCAGGTCGTTGGCAAACTTACCGTTGAAGTTCGAGTTCAGTTCAACCGCCAGCGAACGAGTGTTATCAGCAATGATGTAGCCAGCATTCTGGGGTGAAATAGCCAGGTTACTGTTAGTCCGGTTACCATTACCGGCCGTGTTACTACTGTTACTGTTACTGATGATCACGTCCGACTCCGAATCGTGGTGCGAGTACCGTACAGACAGTTTGTGCTGGTCGTTGATGTTATAGTCCAGACGAATCAGTCCTTTTGTGCTTTTTACTCCGTTATTGAAGTTATCATAAGCGCCCAGGCTGCGACCAAAATTCGTCTGCATGAACTGGTCGAGATCGCGGATATCCGATTCCAGTACGCGGGACACGTTACCGCCAGTAGTCGTTCCCCGGTTCAGGCTCCACGTCAGAGCAGGCGTGCTGCTGTTAAACTGCTCGCCGTTGATAAAGAAGAACAGTTTATTTTTGATAATAGGACCACCCAGCCGGAAGCCAAAGGTTTTTTCATCGATGTTCGGCTTGGGAGTGATCTCGGTTCCGTTCGCTTTGTTACCTACCAGGCCGTTATTCCGGAACAGGTGATATACCGAACCTGAAACATCGTTGGTTCCCGAGCGAGTTACGGCGTTGATGCCCGCCCCGGTAAAGCCGGACTGCCGTACATCAAACGGAGCTACGTTAACCTGAAGCTGATCGATAGCGTCCAGAGAAACAGCCGTTGTTCCCGTCCGGCCACCAGCCAGTGCTGAACTACCCAGCCCGAAGCCATTGTTGAATACCGATCCGTCGATGGTGAAGTTATTGAAACGGGGGTCCTGTCCTGCAAACGACTGCCCGTTGCCGTAGGCGTTATACTTGGTAATATCCGTCAGCGTCCGGGAAATGGTCGGAATCGTGTTGATAGCCTCCCGCGTAAAGGACGCATCCGCGCCCGTCCGGTCCGAACTGAACAGTTCGCTCCGGCTGCCCGACACAACTACTTCGCTTAGGTTCGTGCCTTCGTCATCGAGCTTGAAATTAGCGTCGGCGGCCGTACCCAGACTGGCAAATACGCCTTCTTTTACCTGCGTTTTGAAACCTACAAAGCTTGCGGTAATGGTGTAGGGCCCACCTACCCGAACGTTCGGTAACGTGAACAGACCCGACGTGTTCGTAACCGTACCGTAGCGCGTACCCGATGGGGTATGCACGGCCACGATCGTTGCGCCGGGCAGTCGTTCTCCCTTCGCATCAACAACAACGCCGGTGATTGCCGATGAAGTTACCTGTGCCATTGCCCCGCTCCCACCGAGCAGGACTAACAGCATACTGCCGAACAGCAGTAACGCTGCCCTGAATTGCAGTAATTTTTTAGACATAGAAGTGTTTGATTTGGTTGGTATTCGTAAGAAACTCATACGGTTAGGTAATGCGTCAATTCAGCCGCAAAGATGAAACTTTTTTTTGGGGCAACAAGGTAAGATTTCTTTAAAAAGTACCACCCATGGTCTATTCTCGCGTAATATTCACGGAATAAATCAAACTAAATACCCTTCTGTTCTATTCTTTGTATTAAGCTTATGTTAAACCTATATCCTCATTTGGAAGCCATTGAAGTCCGGACGAACCATTCGGGCGCCTGCTGCGTAATTCAGCAGGCGCCCGATTCAGCCGGGCCGGGTTTTCTTCCTTAGTTTTGTCCCGTTATGCTACCAACCGAAACCACTGCGGTTAAACTTACCCAATACAGCCATGGCGCGGGCTGCGGCTGTAAGATTTCGCCCAAAATTCTGGATCAGATTCTGCACAGTAACCAGACCTCCGCGCAGCCTCATTACAAAAGCCTGCTGGTCGGCAATGACTCGCGCGACGACGCGGCTGTTATGGATATTGGCAATGGAGAAGCGATTATCAGCACGACTGACTTTTTCATGCCCATCGTCGATAATGCCTTCGATTTCGGTCGGATTGCGTCGGCTAATGCCATCAGTGACGTGTATGCTATGGGGGGCGAACCGATTATGGCGATAGCCATTCTGGGCTGGCCGCTGGACAAGCTGCCGCCCGAAGTAGCCGGGCAGGTGATGGCCGGATCGCGCGCCGTTTGTCTCGAAGCGGGTATTCCATTGGCTGGTGGGCATAGTATCGATTCGCCTGAACCTATTTTTGGACTGGCCGTTACGGGTAAAGTCCGGCTTGATCATCTGAAACAAAACAATACGGCCACGGCCGGATGCCGTCTGTACCTGACCAAACCGCTCGGCGTAGGTATTCTGACCACGGCGCAGAAAAAGGGAATCCTAAAACCGGAGCATGCCGACATGGCACCGACTCAGATGGCGCAACTGAACCGGTTTGGCGCAGTGCTGGGAAGACTGCCTTACGTTAAGGCCCTGACCGACGTAACGGGTTTTGGCCTGCTGGGACACCTTACCGAAATGGCTGAAGGCTCCGGCGTAAGTGCTGTAATTGATTACGAAGCGGTGCCGAAACTGCCGGTTGTTGATGAATATCTGGCGCAGAAAAGCTTTCCCGGCGGCACCGTCCGGAACTGGGATAGTTATGGCCATAAGATTGCCCCGCTCACCGAAACCCAGCGGTATGTGCTGGCCGACCCACAAACGTCCGGGGGGCTGCTCATTGCCGTTGAACCGCACAGCACAACCGAGTTTGAGCGGGTAGCTGGAGAAAACGGTCTGAGACTGCAACCGTTCGGTGAACTGGTCGAGCAGAGAGAAAAGCTGGTTTATGTTCAATAAATGATAATACCCACAACGTAAAGAGTCTTTTCGGCTTCTGTGGTTCTTCAAGTCAATGAAACTATTTTTCCGCCAAATGGGCGACACCGGCCCGGCTATCGTTATTCTCCACGGCATTTTTGGCTCATCCGATAACTGGCTGACGATCAGCAAGACAATAGCCGCCCGTGGCTACCGCGTTTTTGCCATCGACCAGCGCAATCATGGTCACTCGCCCCGCGCCAACGAACAGGATTATCAGAGTATGGCCGCCGACCTGCGCGAATTTCTACTTGAGCATAAACTGGAGAACCCGATTCTGATTGGGCACTCGATGGGCGGCAAAACGGTTATGCAGTACGCCATGCTGTATCCGGGAACGTTCGAAAAGCTCGTTGTAGTGGATATTGCCCCCAAGTTTTACCCCGTCCATCACACCGAAATCATTCGCGGCCTGAACGCGATCGACTTACTGAACATTACTAGCCGTAATGACGCCGACGCCATTCTGAGCCGATATGAACCCCTGGTGCCCGTACGCCAGTTTCTGCTGAAGAATCTGTACCGTAACGAACACGGCCGATTCGACTGGCGGCTCAACCTGCCCGTTATCGAGCGCGAACTGCACGGCGTTGGTGAGGAACTGACGAACCCACAGATCGTAACCGGCCCAACGCTGTTTATTCGGGGTAGCGAGTCACCCTATATTCTGGATGAAGATATTCCGGCGATTAAACGCATCTTTCCGAATGCCCGGATTGAAACGATTCAGGGCGCGGGCCACTGGGTACAGGCCGAAAAGCCCGCTGAGTTTGTCGAAACCCTGATGAATTTTCTTTCTTGAACGCGTCCCGACAAATCTGCCTTTTTTCTGTATGCCTACACTTTATCTGATTCCTACTCTCCTCGCCGATGACACCGCCGGACAGGTTTTACCCGCCTATGTGCAGGAGGTTATCGAAAAAACCGATGCTTATTTTGTTGAAAATGTCCGGTCGGCCCGGCGGTTTATCAGTGGGTTAAAGACCAGCCGTGTGATTGACCAGACCACGTTCTTTGACCTGGACAAAGACACGCCCCCGGCCGACACCCGCCGACAGATTCAGGAGTTGATGGAACGTAAACGCAATGCGGGCGTGCTGTCGGAAGCGGGTTGTCCCGGCGTAGCCGATCCGGGCTCGGTAGTGGTTGGCATGGCGCATGCGCTGGGCTGGCGGGTTGAACCTTTAGTAGGCCCTTCGTCTATTTTACTGGCTCTGATGGCGTCGGGGCTGAGTGGTCAATCCTTTGTTTTTCACGGGTATATACCCATTGACCGCCAGGACCGTGCCCGCACGTTACGTCATCTTGAAAAAGAAGCGCAGCAACGGCAGCAGACGCAGATTTTCATGGAGACCCCCTACCGGAACGATGCCCTAATGGCCGACATTCTGGCTAATTGCCAGGGGAACACACGCCTGTGCGTAGCCTGCAACCTGACCGCCCCGGATGCTTTCGTGCGCACACTAACCGTTCGCGAATGGAAAACCCAGGTGCCCGATTTGCGCAAAAAACCAACGGTGTTTCTACTTTTGTAATGGTAAGGCAGCCACACGAACATTTCCGAAGCCTGCCTGCTTTCTATTTACGACGGACAATCTGTCTGCGTTAGCGTATGATTCAAGCGTTTGAATTCTCTCCGTTTCAGGAAAATACATACGTCATTGCCGACGACGTCACGGGCGAAGCCGTAGTGATTGACCCCGGTTGCTATGAGCAGGCCGAAAAAGAAGCATTAGGGCGATTCATTGACGAACGTAAACTGACTCTCAAATACCTGCTGCTCACTCACGCGCATCTGGACCATGTGTTCGGGGTGGCATACGTGAAACGCCGGTATGGCGTAAAAGCCTATCTGCACCCATTAGACCAGCCTATCTACGATGACGTTCCGACGCGCTGCGCTGTTTACGGGCTGCGGGGATACGAACCCGCCGAAATTGATGCGCATCTGAAAGAAGGCGATCAGTTCCGGTTCGGCAACACAATCTTGGATGTGGTCTTTGTGCCGGGCCACGCACCCGGCCATGTCGCGTTTATCAATCACGCGGATCGTTACGTCGTTGGGGGCGATGTTCTATTTCGGGGGAGCGTGGGCCGTACCGATCTTCCCTTCTGCAGCCACAATGACCTGCTGAACAGCATCCGGACGCAGTTTTATACCCTGCCCGACGATTACGTCGTTTATGCGGGCCACATGGACCCAACCACCATTGGGCACGAAAAACGGACGAACCCATTTGTAAGATCGCACTAACTTGAACGCACTACTCAAACACCTTCCCAACGCCATGACCTGCGGCAATCTGCTGTGCGGGTGTATCGGTATAGTTATGGCAATGCGCGGCCATCTGGAAACCGCTTCCTGGCTCATCGGGCTGGCGGCCGTGCTTGACTTCGGCGATGGCTTCGTGGCCCGCCTGGTTAAGGTGTCGGGGCCGTTCGGTAAAGAGCTGGACTCTTTGGCCGACGTTGTCACGTTTGGGGTGTTGCCCGCCGTCATGGTGTTTCAGTTGTGCTGGTTTCAGGAACTGGGCGCAATTTCGTACGGGGCGTTTCTGATTGCCGTCCTGTCGGCCCTGCGGCTCGCCAATTTCAACATCGACACTCGGCAATCGGAGTCATTCATTGGTCTGCCCGTTCCGGCCAACGCCATGTTGATTGGGGCTTTCCCGCTCATGGGTCGCTACCAGCCCCAGTTTGACGGCTTCTGGCAGAACGACATCGCCCTGGGCATGATGATTGCGTTTTCGTTCATGCTCGTATCGGATGTGCCGCTGTTTGCACTGAAATTCAAATCGTTCGGCTGGGCCGAAAACCGCATTAAATATAGTTTTCTGCTGGCATCCGTGCTGCTCCTGTTATTTTTGCAGTACGCAGCCATACCACTCATTATTCTGCTGTACATTATCCTTTCACTTTTTACAAATGAGCGAAAGGTTGAACGAGTAAACCGGTGAATCACCCTCACAACAAACCACTCTTTCGCTTTCGCTCTTTCGCTTTTTACCAATGAAATACATCGCTGAAATCGACATCATGACCCGTCCGGAGATTCTGGACCCACAGGGCAAAGCCGTTAAGTTAGGTCTGCACAATCTTCAGATGGATAGCATCGACAACGTTCGTATTGGCAAACACGTACGGCTGGAGGTCGATGCAGAAACCGAAGAGAAGGCCCGCGAGACTGTCGATTCGGCCTGCCGTCAGTTACTGGCGAACCTCATCATGGAAGAGTATTCGTTCAAGCTGCACACAGCCTGATCCCAGACTTGTAAGGTTTACAAAACCTAGCAGGTCTGGAATAAGCCGTTAACCTTTCAGAATCCGTACCTTTGCCGACTACTATACTATCAAGGATGAATACGGTTTATTCCAGAATTGCAGGATTAGGGTTTTACGTTCCCGATAACATCGTTACGAACGACGACCTGCGGCAATATATGGATACGTCCGACGCCTGGATTCAGGAGCGGACGGGCATCCGGCAACGGCGGTTTTTCACCCACGGCAAAGACACCAACGCCAGCATGGCCACAGCGGCCTCGCGCATGGCGCTGGAACGGGCTGGCTTAGCTGCCAACGACGTCGATCTGATTGTTTACGCTACTCTGTCGCCTGATTATTACTTTCCAGGTTCAGCTTTTCTGATGCAGCGCGAACTGGGCCTGGAAGGTATCGCCGTTATCGACGTCCGGCAACAGTGTTCAGGGTTTGTTTACGCCCTGTCGATTGCCGATCAGTTCATAAAAACCGGTATGTATAAAACCGCGCTGGTGATTGGGTCAGAGATTCAGTCAACGCTGATGGATAAAACCACCGAAGGCCGGGGTGTTGCCGTTATTTTTGGCGATGGCGCGGGAGCGGCCGTTTTACAGGCCACGACCGACCCGGAACACCGGATTCTGTCCACGCATCTACATGCCGACGGCCGTTACGCCGAAGAACTGTATCTGAAAGACCCCGGCAGCAGCCGTCCCGGTCGCTTCGTTTCAACCGAAATGATGGAAACGGGCGGTAGTAGCGTCGTTATGAATGGCAATGCCGTATTTAAACACGCCGTGGTGCGGTTCATGGAAGTTATTAATGAGAGCCTGACGGCCAATGGACTTCAGGCCGAAGATCTTTCCCTGTTGGTGCCGCACCAGGCCAATATCCGGATTTCGAACTACGTACAGCAGCAGATGAACCTGCCGGACGAAAAGGTATTCAACAACATTCAGCACTACGGCAACACAACGGCTGCTTCCATTCCTATTGCCCTGACCGAAGCCTACGAACAGGGCCGCGTCAAACCCGGCGATCTGGTTTGTCTGGCCGCGTTTGGCAGCGGCTTTACGTGGGCCTCGGCGTTAATCCGGTGGTAATTCTTCAGAATCCAGAGAAGCCTGCCAGGCGTATATCGTTTGGCAGGCTTCGGTCTATTAATAGGTCCCGATCGACAGCATAACGAGCGTACAGGCTTCAATTGGCTCAATACCAGCCGACCGAAGTTCACGTTCGAAACCTGGGTTTTCCGCTCCGGGGTTGAAAATTACGCGTCGGGGCTTCAGCCGCTTGATATAGTCATAATAACCCGGCTGATTACGTGGTCCGACATACATCGTCACCGTATCTATATTATCAAGGTCAGGATGACCCGTCCGGATAGTATGGCCCTGAATCTGACCCTGCCGAAGCCCGAGCAACTCAATGTCATACCCATGCCGGAGCAGACTATGAGCCGCCCGATTGGCGTATCGATCCGGTTTCTCGGTTGCGCCAATGATCAGTGTTTTCTTATTACCCGCATTCATGCTCTTGCTGTCAGGCGTTAGTTAATAATACCTGACATTTTTAAAACTCATTCCCTGAATGGGTAGTTCAGATAGCAATTTATCCCGCCCTGAATCGCTACCGTATTCCGTTTAGGTACTGTTGTATGTTTACCCTCTTTTTCTTCAATATCAACTAGCCTCTTTTTAACCATATACGTTTCGTTCCAAGCCAAATTGATTGACATTCAGTATTTTTTTAGCTGGTTTGTCAACTTATTTGTTTTACTTTTGTTAAAGATTTGTTAAACAAAATATCCGCCTTAGCGTAAGTATCGCAACTGAATTAGAGTACCGTATAATCTCTACCGGCGATGAGTGACAAAAAGAACCAGAGCTTCTGGAATGAGAAGTGGATACCCATTTTATTTGAGGGCGTCGAGAACCCTCCCCGCTACGAAGTTTCTAACTATGGCCGGCTGCGGAGCTTTCAGGCCGGCAGTCGTCAGGATAAGCCTGCCCCCGAGTCAAATACTGAAGGTATCATCATTAAAGGCTCAATTATTCAGGGGTATCGGTCGCTGAACATCCGTTCGGAAGGCAAAACGCTGAATCGGTACGTACACAAACTCGTCGCTGAGCATTTCGTTACCCGGGAGAAGTCGGATCAGACATTCGTGATTCACCTAGATCACGATAAACTGAACAATTATTATCCAAATTTGCGCTGGGTAACCAAAGACGAGATGATTGAGCACAATCGCCACAATCCGAACCTGAAAAATCGGGTTATGCCGCGCTCAACCCGGAATTATAAACTGACCGAGAGTAAAGTCAAGATTATCAAGAAGCTGCTGCGTAATGACAAAAATCGCCTGAAGATGATTGCCAAGCAGTTCGGCATAACGCATACGCAGCTAAACCGCATCCGGTCGGGCGAAAACTGGAAGCACGTAACCATTGAAGATTAGCCGGGACCTGTCAGTGGCTGCTTTAGTGGCACTGACGGATGATTATCTGAGTGATGTTTGAGAATATAGTTACAGCCGGTTAGTGTTCTGACCGGCTGACTTATTCAAACGCTTATCTGACGCTATCTGCGGCTTTTTCAATCGGCACACCGGCCAGCGGCAACGAAACAAAGAACGACGTTCCAACATGTTCCGTAGTTTCAAACCAGATGCTCCCGCCGGCATGTTCGATCCCCCGCTTGGCAATAGCCAGCCCCAGCCCCGACCCTCCGCGCTTAGTGCTGAAATTAGGCAGAAACACTTTGGTACGAATAGCCTCCGGAATACCCGTTCCATTATCGTGTACTTCAATCTGCACTTCGTCTTCTTTGGTATACAGGCGTAAATTCAATACCGGTTTTCGGTCGGACGGTACCGACTGAACGGCATTGATGATCAGGTTAGTCAGGATACGGCCGATCAGTTGCCGGTCACCAATGGCCATAATTGGGCCGGTCGCGATCTGCCGGCGCAGGCTGATACGATCGTCGTCGGCATACAGGTCGGCGGCTTTATTAATGACGCTGGTCACCTCAAACACCTCATTTTTAGGCAGCGGCATCTTGGCAAAATCGGAGAACGAGGTTGCAATGTCGCTGAGGTTGTCAATCTGATCGAGCAGCGAGTCGAACGTTCGCTGAATGACCCGGTGGGTGGCCGACTCTCCCGGCGCCGATGCGCCGACCGCTCCTCTGCTGCCCGGAAAAGTCCGCTGCAGATGCTGCAGGGTTAGCTTCATGGGCGTCAAGGGGTTCTTTATCTCATGAGCCACCTGCTTCGCCATTTCGCGCCAGGCAGATTGTTTTTCATTCTGCGCCAGCGCCTGCTTGCTCTCCTCCAGCTTGACCAGCATCCGGTTGTACTCCCGGATAAGCATCCCGATCTCATCATCAGACCGCCAGGGCAGCGGTTCGTTGGGCTGATCGAGGTTCGTTTTTCGGATTTTCTGGGTTAGCAGCTTCAGCGGCTTGGTCAGGATGTTCGACGCGAAATACGACAGAATCAGAAAGAACAGGAACAGCCCCGTAAAGATGCTCAGAGCTGACGCAATCACTTCGATAATCTGCCGGTCGAGTTCGGGCCGAGCGTAAAAGTAAGGAACGCTCAGAATCCCAAGCAGGCGGCCATCGTACGATTTAATGCTGGCGTAGGCCGTACGGTAGCGTTTGCTGCCCAGCGATTCATTCAGCAGAACCTGGTTTTCCTTGTCTTCAATCAGGTGCAGATAGGCCTCCGGGTTAATGTATTTGGACAGATACCCGCTTTCATACATCAGCGGGCGCGTGGAGCTGTACAACCGCCCCTGCGTATCGAACAGATTGATGTCTATATTGGCATCGCGGGCAATTTTGCTCAACTCCTCCTCCATCGACGCTTTACTACGCTTTTTCGCCTGCAGGTGTTCATCCAGATACGTTAGGAAATTAGCGGCTATGTTACGGGTATTGCTGATATAGGTGTTCTCCTGATTGGTAATGTAATTGGAGCTGATAACGCTCAGAATAATAATAATGACCAGCAGCAGCGGCAGGAAGAAGGCGACATTCAGCAGAATCTGAATCCGGGTTGAGTAGTTGATGCTGAACTCCGAGAAACCATAGTTTATCGCGTAGGCCACAATAACCAGAAGCACCGTCAGCACCAGCAGAAGGAACAGAAACGAGAAGTTGGAAAAGATATTCTGGAACGGATACTCCGCCGACGACACGACCACCACCCGGCCATTTTTGCCGCTCTGACCAACGTGCTGGTAGCCATTGGCAATCAACCCCGTTGAATACAGCGTTGAATCGGCCAGCAGCGTAGTCGGCATTTTGCGTTCGTAGTTGTAACTGCCCGCGCTGTAGAGTAGCTGATGACTGACAGTATCGGCCAGTCGGACACGTCCAAAAATGGCGTAGCTATATTCCTGAACGTCGGTATTCTGCATGAATTTTGTATCCACCAGCAGTTCCGGATATACGCTTTTGGGCCGCTCGCTGCGCAGCCGGAAGTCAAGCACCACGTAACCCAGCGTATCGGCAGCCGTAGCAGGAACACCCATTGACCGAATTGGAATAAAGCTGACGTACTGCTTGATAAACTGGTTTCCTACCTCGTTTACAAAATACAGACCGGGATAATTTGTCTGATAAGCCGGTCGCCGATAGCGGTTATTGAACCGATCCAGCGTACTGGCATTGGCCATAATATCGAGCGGCTGACCATTAGACCGGAACGACACTACGTCAATGTCATACTTGTCGAAATACTTGTCCAGGTGAACAGTTTTCACCCGCTGCTGAATACGTTCGCGCACCAGCAGCGTATCGGTGCGTAACGCCCGGACGATATCGGCATCGCTGGCGATTGACTCCCGCGCTTTGCTCATCAGAAACTCGCCGAATTCGTCATTCTCGGCCAGCAGTTGAGCGCCAAACTCGCGTTCATGAATCAGCTGCTTTCTGATTTCCTGATTATAGACCACATAAGCAGAAGTAACGGCGCAGATGAAAGCCGCCAGAAACAGATAGATCGACGTTTTGTACCGGAATGTATAGAGTGACCGCGGGAACTGGCCTAAGTAGATCAACAGAATATACAGCGCATTGAGAAACAGCACCGGTTCCAGCGGCCAGCCGATCAGCAAAAACCAGCCTACCGTCAGTCCTGAGCCAATGATCATCCAGCCTACTCCGGTGCTAAGGGTGCGGTTGAACCGTAAGAAAAGACTTGCCAGCAGGTGAGTCAGTAAAAAATAAACGGATGAAATGACGATGAACACCAGCAGACAAACGATTTTCAGCAACGAGAACCGGATGTTGAGGGTAATATCGAGCGTGAACTGCGACTTATCGTAGATGTTGTTCAGCTCGGTATAGCAGAAGAAAAACACAACATAACTCATCAGCACGCACCCCAGCGACAGCAGCGTTTTGGCCCAGGCCGGCCAGTGCAGCAGGCGGTTGTACGTTTGCGACCGGTAGTAATGATTTACCCAGTAAAACGCCAGCCCCAGAACAACCAGCGCATTGAGCAGCAGATCGCCCAGAGACGGCACCAGCACCGACGACGCATAGAACTTAGGATTGAACAGATCTGATTCAATGAACAGAAACGGCACGCCGAAATAAAGCATCAGAGCCCGGAGAAGAACCAAATAAGCCGCCAGCCAGACAAAACCCAGTTCATACTTTCGCCGACGCTTCAGATGAATCATCATCTGGAATACGTACAGGCCCAGAAACACAACCCCCAGCGAAGCGAGGATGACCGTATTGACGGGGGTAGAGTGATTCCGGTAAGCATCTACTTTCGGCGGAATGACGGAGAACAGAAAAGCCGACGAATTGTCATAGATCGCCTGGTGAACGTTCGTTCGGGCGTTGGTAACAGCTTCCGGATCGAGCGTAAACAGCGCTGGGTTATAGCCCGACTGGAGATACGTATTGTTGTTCTGGTAATGTCGGTAAAGGTTTACCAGTGAAAAAATTTCCAGCGTATCGCTCTTTGTCAGAATCTGCTGGCGACTAACGATATACCGCCCCTGCTCGAAGTCAACCAGTTGAGGAGAGGTTACCGAAGCAATGCGGGCGTAGTCGGGAATGAATCGGTAATCAGACCAGTACAGTAACTGTGCGCCACCCGGCCGATACCGAAATACGAAATAAGGATACTGGGTCGGATAGCTCAGGTCGGCAAATGTTGGGCTGGCCACCTGTTTCACCTGGCCTACAACGTTCTGCAAGTCAGCAGCGCTAATGCGCATCTCCTCCTTTACACGCTGCTGTACTGAACTTACATACTGTTCGTCTGTTGCACTAGGGGCATTCTGCTCCAGAAACCAGTAGCAAAGGCCCGACAGCCCAACGGCCAGAATGGCTAACAGCAAAAAAATATGTCGCTCAATTCGCTTCACAGTCCCGGTGGAGGGTTTTGGCCAATGTATGACCTAAAATCATGCCAATTGTCAGCCAACAGCCCGTCATAGCTCTTTCTGATTAGTCATTATTCACCCGCTGCCGGCTTATCAACGGTAAAGCCACCCGGCTCGTAGCCAATCTCAGCGCCCAGCACGTAGAGTAAATGTTTACGGTCAATAATGACGCGAACGTCCTCAACGTTATAGACTTCGTCGGCGGGACCGGGCAGGTCGAACCCCAGCAGCCACGACGACCCACAACCACCGCCCCGTATGCCCACACGAAGACCATATTCGTCGGGAATCTTATTCGCCCGAAACGTGTCCATGATTTGCTGCCGGGCTTCGGGTCGGACGCGTACGGGATTATCGAGTGCCAACATAGTTTGTTATTCGTTGTTTTCAGGAAGCCTGTTCATGACGGATCAGCGCCAAACCTCTTTGTCAAAGTTACCCATTTTTACCCAAACATCATTTTCCCTTACATGGAGCTGCTGAGTGATTTCCTGAAGTTGATTGTACCGGCCGGGCTGGTGCTTTATGGTATGTACCTGACCGTTAAACTGTTACTGGAGCGGGAAGCCGACCGCCATCAATACGAAGTAAAAACCCGTTATACCGAAACCGTTGTGCCGGTGCGCCTGCAGGCCTATGAGCGCATGGTTCTGTTTCTGGAGCGCATCAGTCCTAACAATCTCCTGCTTCGGCTAGGTGGCAGCGCTACTACGGTGCTGGAATTTCAGCAGCGACTCCTGCAGGAAATCCGGGACGAGTACAACCACAACCTTTCGCAGCAGGTTTATATGAGTCAGGCCGCCTGGGATCAGATTCAGGCCGCCATGAACGACGTAATGACGCTTATCAATCAGGCCTCCGGCGATACGCGGCCCGATGCGCCTGCGCTCGAACTCTCCAAACGCGTTTTTGAGCGGATCATTCAAAAAGACCGCCAGCCAACAGCCAACGCCCTTAAAGCGGTGAAGGATGAAATTCAAGCGATGTTCATGTAGCTTCCCGCAACCAGTTACAGAAACACGCCCGCCGACAGCGCCATTGCTTTTTGAAACGCGTCCTGATTCAGGTTAATGGCCATGTTCTCGTCAGCTAATGTCTGGATGATCGCTTCCGTAGGGAGGTTGCCCGTTAGCGCGTCGGCCGCCATGGGGCAGCCACCAAAGCCACGTATTGCGCCGTCGAGACGCCGAACACCGGCTTGCAGAGCCGCTCGTACTTTATCGGGTGCTTCGCCGGGCCGAGCGTGGAGATGCGCTCCGAACTCAACCTGCGGAAACGTCTGGATCAGATGCCGAAACAGGCTTTCAATCGCTTCGGGCGTCGATGAACCTACCGTATCCGAAGGAGCAATGATTCGTACACCCAGCGTTGTTAACCGCTCGGCAAACTGCTCTACAAGTTCAGGACTGTATGCATCACTATACGGATTTCCGAAGCCCATTGACAGATAGACAACCAGTTCCTTACCGGTTTCGGCGCATAGATTCTGCATCTCCCTTACTTCGGCAAAGGCTTGCGCGATAGATTTGTTGGTGTTGCGCTGCTGAAAT
This sequence comes from Spirosoma taeanense, assembly GCF_013127955.1. NCBI lineage: Bacteria > Pseudomonadati > Bacteroidota > Cytophagia > Cytophagales > Cytophagaceae > Spirosoma > Spirosoma taeanense. The sequence goes on along the minus strand of NZ_CP053435.1, from coordinate 1,419,330 downwards.
GTTTCGGACACCGACAACGGGAAGCCAACATACTGAATAGACGGATAACCAACGGCCTGCTCAGCACCACGTGTATTGGCCACAATTGCCAGCAGCTTCGTTTTCGTGTTAGTCAGGTTCAGCCCCGCCAGCACCTCAGCCGTATCGCGCATTTGTGGTATGGCTTTGGGTGAAACGAAGCTGCCAAAATCAAGTGTATCGAAACCAACCTGCAACAGGGCGTTCAGATAGCAGATTTTCTGTTCGGTTGGCACGAAATGCGCCAGCCCCTGCATGGCATCGCGCGGACATTCAGTGAGTTTCATCGGCGAACCGCTGGCTGGCGGGTTAAAATGGCCAGCAGCGCCATCACAGCCGCGCAGATTGCCAGCCCACCGGCTTCACGGGCCATCTCAATGTTCAGGCTGCGCATACCTACCTCACTGAACAGGAAGCCTTCAAACACAGGAGGCCACTGATACACAGCCGCGATAACATACAGACCGGCCATCAACACAAAGAACCACCAACGGCCTACGCCTGCATAGGCCATAAAACACGCAACGGCCGCAAAGCCATAAATCGGAACCCAGATCTCCGGGTCGGGATCATTGTACTGGAAGGCCGCAAACAAAACAAAGAGCAGGCCAAAGACGATGCAAAGGGTTTTACGCATAGGATAAAAACGGCCTTACTGATTCAGACAGCATCGCCGATTGCTAAAGTTAACGTTATTGGCAATATCCAGCTATGGCATTACCGGCATCGGCATAGCCCAGATTCTGCGCCTGTTTAAGGCTCAGACAGCCGTTATCGCGTTCATTCTGCAGAATTTGGGCGATGCCCAGGCCGTAAAACGCTTTACCGAATTTTGGATCGGCCACTACAGCCGCCTGAAAATCAGCCGTTGCCCCCGTAAGGTCTTTCTGCTGAAACCGCAGATTACCCCGGTTGTAAAGCGCCAATGCATTCGTTGAATCTAACGAGATAGCCTGCGAAAAATCATTCAGGGCGGGTTGAATCTGTCCCTGCGACGCAAACAGTTGCCCCCGATTGAGAAAAATTTCGGAGGTCAGGCTCCGGCTGGTGTCGGGTGCGAGCCGAATCGCGTCCGAATAATCTTTTAAGGCGCCCGGTAAATCATTCTGCGCGACTTTGAGAAGCGCCCGGTTATAATAGGGCCGGTAGAAATCAGGCTGTAATTTGATTGCCTGGTCGTAATCCAGAGCCGCATTGGCATATTCTTTCAGCTCAAAATAAGCCACACCCCGCGAGTTAAACGCTTCGGCATTGTTATGATCAGCTTCAACGGCCTGATTGAGCGACTGCACGGCCTCCCGAAACTTGCCTTCTTTTAACTGGACCCGCCCCTGTTCAATGAATTTATCAGACGAGTTGCACGCGTTGAAAATGAATACTGTACACAAGAAAATAGACCACGAACGCTTCATAACATATTGTTTTCCGGACAAAGGTACGGGCGAAATTTGGTCGTTTGACTAACAATTACGTAACTTTGCATCGGCAAATCGGTGCTACCAGCTCCTGCTGAATCCCCCAGGTCTTGACCGAAGCAAGGGTAGGTGGTCGTAGCGGTGAGACATTGGTTTGCCATTTTTTTTTGCCGTTTCCAGTCTGTTTAGCCGAAACGGCTGCTTCGTTTAGCGGTTTTGCGTTTTAGCTGGATTAGGCCGCTAAACTCCCTGACCCCAACATGGACCTGCTTAATCAACTCACCGCGTCCTACCAGAACGCGTTTTCTGCTGAACCGCACGGGCAAACCCAAGATCTCCCGCTGTTGATTTGCTCACCGGGCCGCGTCAATCTGATTGGTGAACATACCGACTATAACGAAGGGTTCGTTCTGCCGGCGGCTATCGACAAGGCTATCTACCTCGCAATTGGACCGCGTTCAGATAATAAACTGCACTTTATTGCCCACGATTTAAACGAAACGTTTCAGGGTTCGCTCGATGACCTGACCCCAACGCAGACCTGGGCCGATTATCTGCTGGGCGTAGTAGCCCAGTTGCGGTTAACAGGGCATGCGCTCAAGGGGTTTAACTGCGTGTTCAGCGGCACCATCCCGATAGGTGCCGGACTATCATCGTCGGCCGCGCTCGAAAACGGGGTTGGTTTTGGCTTGAACGAACTGTTTGGGCTGGGTCTCGAACGACTCGATCTGGTTAAGCTTTCGCAGCGGGCCGAAAACGAATTTGTTGGCGCCAAAGTCGGCATCATGGATATGTTCGCCAGCATGATGGGGAAAGCCAATCACGTTATTAAGCTGGACTGCCGCTCGCTGGACTTTACATATGCTCCCCTGCAGATGGAAGGTATTCGGATCGTGCTCTGCGATTCGCGCGTCAAGCATTCCCTCGTCGCGTCGGAATACAATACCCGCCGAGCCGAGTGCGAGGCCGGGGTTCGGTTTCTTCAGACGTTCTATCCGGACATCAAAAGCCTACGCGATGTAACGATGGACATGCTCGATCAGCACCTGAAAAGTGCCGACGCCCATATTTACCGCCGGTGCGCTTATGTCGTTCAGGAAAATCAGCGTCTGCTCGACGGCGTCGCGGCCCTCGAAGCAGGTGACCTAGCTACGTTCGGTCAGTTGATGTACGGCTCTCATGAGGGGTTGAGTCACTGGTATGAGGTGAGCTGCCCTGAACTGGACATTCTGGTTGAAATTGCGCGGCATCACCCGGGGGTATTAGGCGCCCGAATGATGGGCGGAGGCTTTGGCGGCTGCACCATAAATTTAGTGCGCGAAGAAACCCTTGACGACTTTACACAGCTGATTACCAAACAATATAAAGCCCAAACGGGGAAAGATACGTACCTTCACGCCTGTAAAATCCAGGACGGTACACACCTGATTAATTGATCACCTAAATTTCACTTTTTGCCCGGCTCCGGTGGGGCAGGAGAATTTTCTTAGAACTATGAAGTTTTTCATTGACACGGCCAATCTGGCCGACATTCGCGAAGCCCAGGAGATGGGTATCCTCGACGGCGTTACCACCAATCCTTCGCTGATGGCCAAAGAAGGCATCACCGGCAAAGACAACGTAATGCGTCACTACAAGCAGATTTGCGAGATTGTAGAAGGCGACGTAAGCGCGGAGGTCATCTCGATCAAATACGAGGAGATGATCAAAGAAGGCGAAGAACTGGCCGAACTCGATGAGAATATCGTCGTTAAGATTCCGATGACGGCCGAGGGCGTCAAGGCGATCAAATACTTCTCGGAAAAAGGTATCCGCACTAACTGTACGCTGATTTTCTCGGCGGGTCAGGCGCTGGTAGCGGCTAAGGCCGGTGCTTCGTATGTGTCGCCGTTCGTAGGTCGTCTGGACGACATCTCGACCGACGGCATGGCCCTGATCGAGCAGATCGTAACCATTTTCACCAATTACGGCTATACGACCGAGGTTCTGGCAGCTTCTGTACGTCACCCAATGCACATTATCCAATGCGCTGAAATTGGAGCTGACGTAATGACGGCTCCGCTGAGCGCCATTAAAGCGCTGCTCAACCATCCGCTTACCGACAGCGGTCTGGCTAAATTCCTGGCCGACCACGAGAAGGCTAACCTGCCGGTAAAACAATAAGTAGGCAGCCGGCCGTTACAGTAGCAGTATGGCAATCCATTTGCGCAGGGCTACTGTAACGACCGGCTGTTTAGCTGCCAATTTTTGATTATGTTCTCCACCGAACCCGTTCTGAGTCTCGAACATGCGGATATTTACCAGGGCAGCAAGCTGGTTCTGGGCGATGTTTCCTTCGCAATTAACAAAGGTGATTTCGCTTACCTGATTGGCCGAACGGGCAGCGGCAAGACGTCCCTGCTGAAGACGCTCTACGCCGATCTGTGGCTTCAGAATGGCAAAGGGTTTGTAGCGGGTTATCAGCTCGATGCCCTTAAGCCCCGCGATGTTCCTTTTCTACGCCGGAAAATCGGGATCGTCTTTCAGGACTTTCAGTTGTTTTCGGATCGTTCCGTTGAAGAAAATCTCAAGTTTGTTCTGAAGGCCACCGGCTGGAAGAACAAGGCCGATATGAATAACCGCATCGCCGATGTGCTGATGCAGGTAGGTCTGGGAACGGCGCAGAAAAAAATGCCGCATCAGCTTTCGGGCGGTGAGCAGCAGCGCGTGGTGGTGGCCCGAGCCATGCTCAATGAACCTCAGATTCTGATTGCCGATGAGCCGACGGGAAACCTCGATCCGGCCGTATCGGATCAGATTATGAAGCTTTTTCAGTCCATCAACAATGCCGGCACGGCTATTTTGATGGCCACCCACAATTACGAATTACTGAACAAGTATCCCGCCCGCGTTCTACGCTGTCAGGATGGCCAGGTAGTTGAACTGGGCGGATGATATTTAGATTTTAGAACCAGTACAACAAAAAATCCCGACCTGCATAGGTCGGGATTTTTTGTTGCAAGCTACCACGACGTTTGACTACTTCGCTTTCATGTAGGCAAACGGAATAACCATTTCTTCCAGCGACACCCCCCCGTGCTGGAAGGTATTGCGGTAGTGGTTTACGTAATAATTGTAGTTGTTCGGGTACGCAAAGAAGTAATCTTCCAGCGTAAAGACATAAGCCGTTGACACGTGCGGCTTCGGCAGGAACAGACGTTCCGGCTTCCGGCCCACAAACAGGTGATTGTCGTCGAAACCAAGGTTTTTACCCTGCTTGTAGCGCAGATTGGTGTTGGTTTCGCGGTAGCCGACGATTTTGGCCGGTTTCTGCACCCGAATCATGCCATGGTCGGTCGTAACGACGAGTCGACCGCCTTTGGCCGCAATCTTCTGAATCAGTTCGAGCAGGGGCGAATGCAGAAACCACGACCGCGTGATGGACCGATACGCCGACTCATCGGGCGCCAGTTCTTTAATCATCGCCATATCGGTGCGGGCGTGCGACAGCATATCCACGAAGTTGTACACAACCACGTTCAACTGGTTCTGCAGCAAATTATTGAAGCTGTCGACCAGCGATTTCCCCTGGTTTACGTTCAGAATCTTGTGGTACGACATCTTTACGTTCAGCCGGCTCTGTTCGAGCTGCCGACGCAGGAATTCGTCTTCGTGGTTATTGAGTCCTTCGTCCTCGCTGTCGTCGTTAACCCACAGGTCGGGATGTTTACGCTCCATTTCGCTGGGCATCATCCCCGAAAAGATGGCGTTACGGGCAAAGCCGGTCGTTGTGGGCAGAATCGAATAATAGGACGATTCTTCTTCGACCGTAAAGTAGTCGGCCAGCAATGGCTCAATCACCTTCCACTGGTCGTAGCGCAGGTTGTCGATCAGGATAAAGAAAAGCGGAGACGAGTTGCTGCCCTGATCCAATAATGGAAACACTTTCTTGCGCATCAGCTGATGCGACATAATCGGGCTATCCATTTTCGGGTCGTTGAGCCAGTCCTCATAGTTCTCCATCACGAACTTACAGAAAGTGGCGTTGGCTTCGCTTTTCTGCATATTCATCACTTCCGACATGCTCTTGTCCTGCGACCCGTCCAGCTCCAGCTCCCAGTAAATCAGCTTTTTATAGACGTCAGCCCATTCTTCAAAATCCATGCGGTCGTTGTACTGCATGGAAATATTCCGAAAATCCTGCTGATAGCCGATGTTGGTGCGCTCGGTCACCAGCCGTTTATTGTCAAGAATTTTCTTGACCGATAGCAGAATCTGGTTTGGATTAAGCGGCTTGATCAGATAATCGGCAATTTTAGAGCCAATGGCCTCTTCCATAATGTGCTCTTCTTCGCTCTTGGTAATCATCACCACGGGCAGATTGGGCCGCATCTGCTTGATCTGTGACAGGGTTTCCAGACCCGTCATGCCAGGCATCATCTCATCTAAAAATACGACGTCGTAGTTGGTTTGCTCTACCTGTTCGAGCGCGTCGGCTCCGCTGTTAACGGGGGTTACGTCATAGCCTTTGTTTTTCAGGAACAGGATATGGGGCTTGAGCAGATCAATCTCGTCGTCGGCCCAAAGTATCGAATATGTCTGCATGTAGTCTGGTTTTCGGTTTCTATTTTGATTAATGAGCAACCGGTAATTGGCTGTCTTTGTAAACTTCAAACGACTGCTTGTGTTCGGGCGGTTCATTTTTAAGCTTTTTTAACAGCTGCGATACGGTAATTTTTCAGGCCGAAGTTAGATGGAAACCAGGATAAAAGCCGTTTTCAGTTGACGTAGGCCGGATTTTTACATTACATTTACATCAGACTCTTTTTCCCGAGTTCACTACCGCCTTCGGTTATCAGAACCCATGAAAACGTACATCCCTCTCTTTGTCCTGCCGCTGCTGATGGGCAGCATTGCCCACGCCCATACCGTGGCCGATTCGGTTGGTGTTGAGAAGAAAGACGGTAAACGATTCATTCTTCATCGGGTCGATCAGGGGCAGACGCTTTATTCCATTGCCCGTCGCTACCGCAGCTCGGTGGATGCCATCCGAAGTGCCAATCCTGACCTGGACGATGCCGTCCGTTACGATCATGTCGTGCGGATTCCCATTCCGGATGGTGCCCTTAGCCGGAAAGAAGCCAAAGCGATTGACAAGGCGATCCGAAAGGAAGAAAAAGCCCTGAAGCGCGACGTAAAAGAAGCAGATAATGCAAACCCGGTGGTTTCGTCAAAAGCCGCCGATAAAAAAGCTGATGCCGAAACTCGAAAAAATGATGATCCTGCCAAGGCCGGTATTCATATTGTCGAGCCGGGGCAGACTCTGTACAGCCTGGCCGTTCGGTATGGCGTGTCGCAGGCCGACCTGCGCCGGTGGAACAGCCTTGGCAACGACAATGTACTGATTGGTCAGGCGTTGATTGTCAGTGAAAAAGCCTATGTCGTACGTGTTCCCGCTACGTCGTCGCCATCTGTGACAGCGAAAGCGTCAGCGCCCGAACGACCCGCTGAAACCCGGTCAGCAGAGTCACGTACGGAAACTCCCCCGCGAACGGCCGAAGCGCGCTCAAAACCAGAGCCAGCCCGACCCGAACGGACCATTGAATCGCGTCCGGCTGAAACGCGTCCGGTTGCGACCTCTAAGCGCCCCGACGAATCCAGTACGGCCAAAACTGAGAGCCGCCCGACTGCCGCGCCAAAAGCGGAAGAGGTTGAAGTCGAGATGCCCCGTCCGGGTAACGATGCCCCCATGCCAACACGCGGCCGACGGATTGCTACGAGTGGCGTGGCCGAGATGATCGAAGGGGCCGATGAATCGGGTAAATACCTCGCCCTCCACCGCACGGCCCCCATCGGCACGCTGGTCCAGGTTCGGAATGAGTTCAACAACCAGAGTCTGTGGGTTAAAGTGATTGGCCGGCTGCCAGACACGGGCGTGAACGATAAAATCCTGATTAAGCTATCAACCCAGGCGTTCGCGAAACTTTCTCCGGAGGATCGACGTTTTCGGGCTGAAGTAAGCTACATTGTTAAATAATTAGCAGCCAGCGGATTCATCACCTGCGTTATGGAAAAAGAGACTAAAGAAGAACGGATTGCCCGGCGTAATCGGGAGCGGGAAAAACAGATGAAAGCCTCCCCGGGCTACGTCACGTTCAGCGTGATGTTTACACTGGCTTACCCGTTTATTGCGGTATTTACATTTGTCATGTCGAGCCTGCTGGCCCTGTTTTCGGGCGTGTCGCGGGCAATGGCCTGGGTTGTCAGCGGAGGGAAATCGCATTGACGCACGACGAACTTGCTGATATACTCAATACGAAGGCCGATCAATACAATCGGCCTTCATTTATTGAACGTGATCCCATTAGTATTCCCCATCGGTTTACCCAGAAACAGGACATTGAGATTATGGGGTTCTGGGCTGCCGTTCTGGCCTGGGGGCAGCGACCAGTTATTCTCAGGAAGGCTAGTGAACTGGTTGAGTTAATGGACGGTGCACCGTATGATTTTATACGTAACCATCAGGAAACGGACCTGAAGCGGTTTCTGGCGTTCAAACACCGCACCTTCAACGCGACCGACGCGCTTTACTTCCTGCATTTCTTTCACCGGTATTATCAGCAGAATGACTCGCTGGAGGATGCTTTTTTGCCGGAGACTACTCCTCACCCATCGGCTGAGCAGGCCCTGATTGTCTTCCACGACCGGTTTTGCTGCGACCCGTATTTCCCCGACCGCACCCGCAAGCATATCGCCACCCCTGCCCGCAACTCATCCTGCAAGCGGCTGCTGATGTTTTTACGCTGGATGGTCCGGCGCGACGACCGGGGGGTTGACTTTGGGCTATGGACACGGCTGCAACCAGCACAACTGGTCATGCCCATTGATGTTCACGTCAACCGCGTTGCCCGCAAGCTGGGTTTACTCACTCGTCAGGTGGGTAAATCTGCACAGCCCGACTGGAAAGCCGCGCTTGAACTAACTGGCGTTCTCCGCCAATTTGACCCGGCCGATCCCGTCCGGTATGACTTTGCGCTGTTCGGTCTGGGCGTAGAAGGCGAAATGTGAGTGGCGTTTTTGATAGAATGGCCCAAACAAAACGCGAACCAGTGCATTTATTAGGCGTACGTTCTTTATCAACGACACGCCGATGCCATTTACCATTACTACCGAGCCGTTTGGCCCGTTGCCGCTAGCTACGGAGCGCGAACCACTAACCGAGTATATACTTGAGTACCCCGGAACAGGCGAGTTCCTGACCGTAATTCCCGAGTACGGGGGTATTATCCGCCGATTGGTGCTACGCAAAGGCAAAAATCTGTATGCGCTGATCCATGCGCCTGAATCGCCCCAGGCGCTGGTAGCCGACGAATCATACGCCAGTGCGCTGCTGTTTCCATTCGCGAGCCGGATTCGTCACGGCATTTTTACCTTCGAGGGCGAAGCCTACGCCCTTAAGATGAACGAAGTGAGCCGTGATAATGCGCTGCATGGCTTCGTGCACGGCAAGCCGTTTACGGTTGTGAATCAGGAAACTACTCCTAATCACGCCAGTTTAACCATCCGGTATGATTACACCGGCGATACAGTAGGCTATCCGTTTCCCTTTACATTTACGGTAACCTATGAATTAACCCGCGCCGACTGGCTGGAACTCGGTAGCGCCCCCAATGCCGACCGGCTGTGCGCCCTGCGGATTATTTACTCAGTCCTGAATATCGGCACGACCCGCTGTCCCGTTTCTTTTGGCTGGCATCCGTACTTTTCGCTGAACGACGAACCCGTAGACGACCTGATGCTGACGCTGCCGCAGCGAACAACCATCATTCTAGACGGCGACATGATTCCGAACGGTCGCCAGCCGACCGAACCCGCCGAAACCATCAGTCTGCGTGATCGCCAGATTGACACTCCGTTCCAGATTGAACCCACGGGCGAAACTTCAACCGGTATTCGTTTTGCCGAAACTGTTCTGTCATCCGCCAAAGCGGGCGTCCGCCTGATCGTGGGCCAGCAAACCGGTGTGGGTAAACTCAATTATCTGGTTTGCTATACGCCACCCCGGCGCGACAGAATCGCGATTGAACCCCAGACGGCCAACGTCAATGCGCTCAATAATGGCGAGGGCCTGGTTGTGCTGAACCCCGGTGAAACGTTTAGTGGATCGATGTGGGTCCGACTTGACTAGGCTTTAATCAGACACGAAGCCTGCCAGGCAGGCTTCGTGTCCTGGTTTTATTTACAACTCGAATGAGATTCCCTGCGCCAGCGGCATTGTGGTGCCGTAATTGATCGTGTTGGTTTGTCGGCGCATATACGCTTTCCAGGCATCTGAACCGGACTCACGGCCTCCGCCGGTTTCTTTTTCGCCCCCGAAGGCACCCCCAATCTCGGCCCCCGACGTACCAATATTGACGTTGGCAATGCCGCAGTCGGAGCCGGTCACCGCCAGAAAATACTCGGCTTCGCGCAGATTTAACGTAAAGATTGCCGAGGATAAGCCCTGCGGGACGCCATTCTGCTGCGCAATAGCATCGTCTAACGAGCTGTATGGGAGCATATACAGGATCGGCACGAACGTTTCGCGCTGCACAATTGGCCAGTGGTTCTCGGCTTCGGCAATACAGGGCCGAACGTAACAGCCCGACTCAAATCCTAATCCTTCGACCAAACCCGGCTCAACCACAAACCGCCCTCCCATAGTTCGGATTTCCTGCACAGCGGTCTGGTAGTCCTTCACCGCCTGCCGGTCAATCAGCGGTCCGACGTGGAAGGACTCGTCCAGTGGATTACCAATTCGTAACTGCGTGTACGCGTTTTTCAGCCGGTTTTTCACATCCTCGTAAATACTTTCCTGCACAATGATCCGGCGGGTTGTCGTGCAGCGCTGTCCTGCCGTACCAACGGCACCGAACACAATCGCCGGGATAGCCAGGTCCAGGTCGGCATATTCAGAAACAATGATTGCATTGTTCCCGCCCAGTTCCAGCAGACTCCGCCCCAGACGGCCCGCCACGGCTTCGGCCACGGCCTTACCCATTCGGGTGCTGCCCGTTGCCGACACCAGCGCAACGCGCGGATCACGGGCCAGCCACTCGCCTGCATCGCGGCCACCCGTAATGAGGCAGGAGACGCCTTCGGGTACGTCGTTGTTACGCAGCACTTCGCCAATAATCTGCTGACAGGCCAGGGCCGTCAGGGGGGTTTTCTCGGATGGTTTCCAGACACACACATCCCCGCACACCCAGGCGATCATGGCATTCCACGACCAGACGGCTACCGGAAAGTTGAACGCCGAAATAATCCCGACAACTCCGAGCGGATGCCACTGCTCCAGCATCCGGTGGGCGGGTCGTTCAGACTGCATGGCAAGGCCATACAACTGCCGCGACTGACCCACCGCAAAATCGCAGATGTCGATGATTTCCTGAACCTCGCCCAGACCTTCCTGGAGCGTTTTGCCCATCTCATAACTGACGAGCGTGCCGAGTTCGCGCTTGTACCGACGAAACTGGTCGCCCATTTGTCGAACAATTTCGCCCCGGCGCGGAGCCGGCACGAGCCGCCATTCGCGAAAAGCGGCCTGCGCCGTTTCGATGACGCGGTCGTAGTCGGCGCGGGTGGATGGGTGTACCCGCGCAATGAGCTGCCCGTCGGCAGGCGAATAGGAATCCAAGATTTTCTCCGTAGACTGCCAGTACTGCTGACCAGTACTGGTTCCGGGTTTTACAGGCTGAGTAGGATGGGGAAGAATAGACTGCATAAACAACGGAAGGGTTTGTTGAATGATTGGCAAATCTACCGGCTATGGGTAAACAACAGGCATTATAGCGTAAACTTTTCGCCCTGAATTCGGTTGAGAATAGGATTCATTACTGATTCAAACCCAGCACAACGTTATGAAAATCAAGCAAACTACCGGCCTTTTCGCTTTAGTTGCTGCGCTACTCAGCCCTTCTGTTGAAGCCCAGACTACGCCTGCCGGCACCGCTACGCCAACAACGTATCCTCAGGGTGCCGTTGTTTCAGATTCAATGCCCGCATCGCGCTCGTCCCGCCAGCGAGGACGTACAACTAACCGTCAGCGCAACCGTGATAACCGCAGTATGCAGAATCAGAATTCCACGACAAATACCCGGCAGGAAGGCGAATACCGCCAGAGTTCATCGAGCAACGGCACGAGCATCAACAACAGCAATTCGACGAATTATAACAGCAATAACGTAACCACGGCTCCCACGGGTGTCGGCAGCAACCCGAACGCTACGCCCCCCAACGACCAGAGCAGCGAGCCAAAAGACAATGCCAGCCGCCAGCAGAACAGCGGAGCGACAAAGACTGGTACGGCCGAAGCCATTACCGGTGCACCCCGCGCGAATGCCACACCCGCCGTCGAGGTGGGTAGTACCGCCCGCAACACCAGCGTCGGTGACTTTGTTTCGTCTTCTCCCAACTTCATTACGTTGCAGAACGCCCTCCAGTCGGCTGACCTGTTCGACATGCTGAAAGGCTCCGGGCCTTATACCTTGTTTGCGCCATCGAACAGCGCCTTCAAGAAATTACCGGCTAATGTGCAGAATGGTTTACTGGAAGGACGTAACCGGGACGCCCTCAAACAACTGTTATCCTACCACGTGGTGCAGGGAGCAATGAGTATGGATGAGCTTACCCAACGCATCAAAACAGGGGGAGGTAGCGCTCAGCTACAAACCACCGCCGGCGGAACGCTCACGGCGAAGCTTGGCTCGAACGGCCGCGTCACGCTGACCGATGAACAGGGTCATACGGCTTCCGTTGATGCCAATGCCACTCCTCAGTCGAATGGTGTTTTTTACGGTATTGATGCGGTCTTGATGTCCAAAGCGGGCATGACCGCTTTCCGTTAATTCAATCAGTTAGTCAACAGCTATTCGGCAGAGCAGTCAGGTTGCAGTTGTTTGCGGCCTGATTACTCTGCCGAATATGTATTGTCTGGCAACCAAGCCACAAAACGTTTCATCCAACTTATTTCCCCAAAGCCTAAGCAACCAGCCAACCGTTCGTTATTTCAATTTTCTCTTATATTTGGCCACTTAATTACATACGTGTGAAACGTCAGTCATCTTTAGTATCGGAGAGCATTCTGATCGAAAAGCTTACCCAGCGCGATGAGCAGGCTTTCCATTGGCTGTACGATCAATATTCGCCTGCCCTCTACGGCGTAGTGCTGCGTATCGTGCGCGATGAAGAGCACGCCCAGGATCTGGTGCAGGATATCTTCGTTAAAATCTGGAAGAATTTAGATAGCTATGATGCCAGCAAAGGCCGGCTGTTTACGTGGATGTTAAACGTTGCCCGCAACACCGCCATTGATGCGCTACGGGCCCAAAAGACACAGCCTTCTTCATCTAACGCAATCCGAACCGACGAAGACAACGTACATATTGTCGACCGTCAGCATCACACCGAGCAACCCAACTCCGATTACATCGGCGTCCAGGAAGTGGTGAACCAGTTGCGGCCTGAACGTAAACAGTTAATTGACCTGGTCTACTTCGGGGGATATACCCACGAAGAAGCCGCTGATAAACTGAATTTACCGCTCGGAACGGTTAAGACCCGGATTCGGGCTGCATTACAGGAACTAAAGCAGTTATTTAAATCATGAATGTTACGGAGTATATAGCTTCCGGCATCTTGGAATCCTACGTTATGGGCGCCGTCAGCGACCAGGAGCGACGGGAGGTTGATTGCTTATCAGCTATTTACCCCGAAATCCGGCAGGAGATGGACCAGCTTAGTCTGGCCATGGAGAATTATGCCCTGCTGCATAGCGTAGAACCACCAGCCGATTTGAAGCAGAAAATAATGGCCCAGGTTACGTTCGAGAAGCGTAGTGAGCCTATTATTCGGCCAATGCCGGTTGAGCGTCCTTCCGGTCCTACTTACCGGGTCACCTGGATCGTAGCGGCTTCGGTTGGGTTACTTATGCTTATCTTCTCGTTCTTTCTGCTCTCCCAGCTTCGCTCGAATCAGGAAACGTTAACGGCTCTGCGCACAAGCAATAGTTCGCTGCAGACCGAAATTCGTCAGCTGCGGGACCGACAAACCCAGAGTGACCAGACCCTGGCGCTGCTCCGACAGCCAGGTTTGCGAACATTGGAGCTACGGGGGAATGACAAAGCCCCTAAAGGCGATCTAATTGTGTTCTGGAACCCCCGGACCCGGCAGGTCGCGGTTGAGGTTCGCTCCTTACCTGCCCTGCCGCCGGACCAGCAGTATCAGCTCTGGTCACTGGTAGATGGCAAGCCAATTGACGCCGGTGTTTTTGACGCGAACAGCGCCGATAAAATTGTCCAGCAATTACGCCGGCCGATTGGCCAAGCCGATGCCTTTGCTGTAACGGTCGAAAAACGCGGAGGCAGCCCTACCCCAACGCTCTCCACGCTGCTGGCAATGACGCCGGTGAACGCCTGAACGATGCGCCTGAATTTACTGTTCTTTATAAGTAGTGTGTGAATGAACGGCACTACCCGAGGAACAACAAATTTCATTTACAAAGCTTATCTGAAAAGAAATGGCTGGTTGTTCCGTGCTTAACTCAACATTTTATGAAACATTACCTGCTTTTATTATTTCCAACCTGGTTATTATCGGGTTTTGCGTTCCTAAGTGCCTGTCAATCCACCGCATCTGATCAGACCGTTGCCCAGACTGCGCAAACTACCGACGAGAAGCCACCGGGCGGTCGGCGGGTAGTTAAAACAAATGCTGAATGGAAGAAAACTTTGACACCAGATCAGTACGCCGTTTTGCGCGAACATGGTACGGAAAGGGCTTTTACGAGTCCTTTGAATGAGGTTCATGAGCATGGCACCTTCTATTGTGCGGGCTGCCACAATCCTCTTTTTTCATCGGATACCAAGTTTGATTCCGGTACAGGCTGGCCAAGTTTTTATAAACCCATTGCCAAAAATGCCGTTCGGGAAACGACCGATAAGGCTTACGGTATGGTCCGCACTGAAGTTTTATGCAATGTTTGTGGCGGTCACCTGGGACACGTTTTTGACGACGGCCCCAAGCCGACAGGCCTTCGCTACTGTATGAACGGTGTAGCCATGACTTTTGAGAAGAAATAAGAATTCGTAAAAACCGCCAGCGCGTAGTATTTAAAACCAGCAACTCATTCACTCACAGGCCAGATTTTGGCTGTTCTCTTATTTGTATTACCTATCCGGGCTACTTTTGCGGCCCGGTTTTGGTGTATTAGATCGGGCGAAAATGCGTTATATTTGACGCCCGGCATACTGATGCTTGATTAGAATAGGATGGTCGGCCAACCTGAGCCTAACAAGCTCTACCAGGGCGACGCCTACATCAGAAACCAGAAACTTACCGACAGTAAACGCATGAATGAATATAGGGGGCGATTCCGCGCCGTCCGGCACGCTTTTGGAGCGTTTCGGCGACGAGTTCGACAACGCCGGGCGCAGCTTGGCAACGTAAAACGCGGGGTTGGCCGACAAATCTACCGGCAGACAGTTCGAGTAGCTGGTGAAGAACGAGTCAGTTCCTGGACGGCTGCCTACCGCGCATTCCGCGACCGGCTTCGCTCAACAGTCCATCAGTATATTGATCCTGATTCCTGGTATTATCCGTATTTGAAAGGCGGCCTCAAAGCTGCGCTTTACGGTGCTCTCGCACTGGGCATTTACGTATTCATCCTGAACTACAATTTCCTGTACCTCACGGGTGCCATGCCCAGCGTGGAGGAGCTGCGAAATCCTAAGCTGAATCAGGCCTCCGAGATTTATTCCCAGGACGGGGTAATGATCGGAAAGTTTTACGCCGAAAACCGGACGCCCATCAAGTTTGAGAATATTCCAGAACCGCTGATCAACGCCCTGATTGCTACTGAAGACATACGCTTTTTCAATCATGGGGGTATTGACCCGCGCGCGATTGGCCGGGCGGTGGTTAACCTGGGTAGCGACGGCGGTGGTTCAACCATTACCCAACAGCTGGCCAAGAACCTGTTCAAAACCCGACGTAAACAGAACAAGGGCTTCCTGACTCGCATTCCGGGCATCCGCGCAATTATTTATAAATCCAAAGAATGGCTGATGGCGCTGAAGCTGGAGCGCAACTTTACAAAACAGGAAATTCTGACGTATTACTTTAATACGGTTGATTTCGGCAGCAACTCATTCGGTCTTAAAACGGCGGCCCGCACGTTTTTCAACAAAGATCCCGATAGCCTGAACGTGCAGGAAGGAGCCGTTCTGGTCGGTTTACAGAAAGCGACGACGGCTTACAACCCGCTTAAAAACCCCAAACG
This sequence comes from Spirosoma taeanense, assembly GCF_013127955.1. Taxonomy (NCBI): domain Bacteria; kingdom Pseudomonadati; phylum Bacteroidota; class Cytophagia; order Cytophagales; family Cytophagaceae; genus Spirosoma; species Spirosoma taeanense. The sequence continues at coordinate 1,403,601 of NZ_CP053435.1, read as the reverse complement.
CTCACAAGAACGGCGGAATGTAGTGCTCAACCAGATGGCGAAGTACAACTTTCTGACCCAGGCCCAGGCTGACTCGATCAGTGCTCTGCCGCTGGTTACGGAGTATACGCCGGAAAATCCATACTCCGGCCCGGCCAGCTACCTCAAAAATGCTGTGCAGGATTTTGTGAAAAAATGGGGCGAAGAGAACGGCTACGACCTCTACACGGATGGTCTGCACATTGTTACGACCATTGACTCGCGGATGCAGAACTATGCCGAGGAAGCGACCGCCGAGAAAATGAAACAGTTGCAGCATACGTTCGATAACCACTGGCGGGGCCGTAACCCCTGGACCGATGAGAACGGTGACGAACTGCCGGGCTTTATTGATTCCGTAGCCCGCCGGACCGAACGCTACAAAACTCTTAGCAAACGGTTTCTGCCGCTGTACCCGGATTCGATCATGTATTACATGAAGAACAAGAAGTACAAGATGCGGGTCTTTAGCTGGGACAGCAAGCGCGGATACGATTCGACCGAAATGACACCCTATGATTCGATTGCCTACTATAAGCACTTTTTGCAGTCGGGCATGGTGGCGATGGACCCCCATACCGGCTACATCCGGGCGTGGGTTGGCGGACTGGACTACGATTATTTTAAATATGACCACGTAAAACAAGGTCGGCGGCAGCCGGGCTCCACGTTCAAACCGTTTGTGTACACCGCGGCCATTGATGACACACTGGTGAATATGAGCCCCTGCGACCGGATTCAGGACCGCCCCTTCCGCAAATCGTATCGCGAAAATGGTGAAGAAAAAGTGTGGGAGCCCCGCAACTCAACCGGCTACTATTCGTATTCCAACATGACTCTGCGCCGGGCATTGGCCCGCTCAGTGAACTCCATTACGGCCCAGCTAACCGATCGTGTAACGCCGGAGCGGGTAGCCGAATATGCACATCGAATGGGTATCAGAAGCCGCCTGGATGCCGTACCTTCTATCGGGCTTGGCTCGTCGGATGTGTCGTTATATGAGCTGGTAGGCGCTTACTGTACATTTGTCAACGAGGGTGAAGCGATCGAGCCGATTATCGTACAGCGTATCGAAGACCGGGATGGGAAAGAGATTCAGACATTTTCGCCGAAACGTAAACAGGCCATAAATCCGGAAACAGCATTTTTGATGCGTTACATGCTCCAGGGCGGTTTACAGGAGCCGGGCGGTACGTCGCAGAACCTGTGGTCATTTAGTTTATGGAAAAATGGCCACGAAATGGGCGGCAAAACCGGTACTACATCAAATAACTCCGATGGCTGGTTTGTTGGGCTGTCAAATAACCTGGTGGTTGGCGCCTGGGTTGGGGGCGACGACCGGAGTATCCACTTCCGCTCAACAGACCTTGGCGAAGGCGCAAAAACGGCTTTACCACTGGTTGGCCGGTTCCTGGAAAAGGTCTATGCCGACCCGAAGTTTAAAAACCTGCAGGGACCATTTCCAAAGCCTAAGATCTCGATTACAAAAGATTACATGAATTGTGGCTATGATTATAACGAAGAGTCGGATGAGTCAGACTCCACCGATACGTCAGATGAACTGGGAGATTCGACGTTTATACCGGTGATACCGCCCCCGGACGCACTGCCTCCGCCGGACACCACAAATACGCAGTAACGCAATGAGGGCTGATAACGATTTATCAGCCCTCATTGCGTTATAAACAGACCATTGCTTTTACAACTGCATCTAAACTTCTCCTTCTGATCAGTCAATGAATTTGACAACGTATGTAAAAACGACGTACATTTAAAACAGACTCGATTAAAATCTAAACCGAGCTATCATTGATAATAACACATAGTTTTATCTTCATTTAGTCAGATCTAAACGCATAGAACTCATGAACCATGCAGTAGCTTACCGAATAATGATCCTGCTTTTGGCCAGTTTTCTGGTTAACCTGTCAGGCTGGGCCCAGGGCGACAAAGCAAGTCGGCCCAGCCCTCCGGCAACGGCGAGTGGAAAAATTAACGGGGCCACTATCACTGTTAACTATTCAAGTCCCTCCGTAAAAGGAAGAAAAGTCTGGGACTCCAGCGGAAATCTGGCGCCTTACGGTAAAGTCTGGCGGGCCGGTGCCAATGAGGCTACTCTTTTCGAAACCGATAAAGAGATCAAGATCGAAGGGAAGTCCTTACCGGCCGGCAAGTACAGTTTGTTTGCCATTCCTGATGAGAATGAGTGGAAATTTATATTTAATTCTCAGACTGGTCAGTGGGGAATTAAACGGGGAGGTGAAGCCAATCGCGACCCGGCCAATGATGTTCTGACAGTTTCGGCCAAGCCAGTACAATCTTCCATGAACGAGCGGCTCGTTTATGAAGTTACCGACAAAGGAGTTACGCTGAAATGGGACACGGTTGAAGTGCCGATTTCCATCAAGTAAGATAGAGCAGCAACTGGCTGCTATTCCCTTTATATTTAAAGGATGGCCAATTTTCACAACTGAGTTGGTCATCCTTTTTTCATTCTCACAGAAAACTATTTGCCTGAGATAGCCGGGGGGCCTGAAACAAGCAGATGACGATTCAAATGCGAAACCATAAACCTGCTAACACCTCACTTGCCGGTTGCCTGCCGGATAGCGGCCACCTCGGCCGGGTCAACGGGGGTGCCGTCCTGTTTGAATACTTCATGAAACCAGATAGCCGGTTCACGTCCGCTAACGTAAGGTTTCTGCCAGCTGTCCCACGGCAGGAAGGTCTGGGTTTTACCCGCTACGAAACCCCAGTTAATCATCCCAACTTTCGCCTGTTTGGCAATGGGCAGGTGCGTCTGAAACTTACTGTTAACGCCCCGCGCCATATACTCCGTGCAGATCACGGGGCGCCCCATTTTCTGCAGAACCGGAATAATTTTCTCTAGTTCGGCGGGGTTCGAGTACTGGTGAAAGGTTATGATGTCTGAGTTGTCGAATTGCACTTTCTCCATAGGCGACCATTTGGCCGAATTTGCCCAGTCTTCGGGTCCTCGGTAAATCCAGACACCCGAAGTCAGCGGCTGGGATGCCCCGGCTGCCCGAACCCACTGGAATACCTGCGGCAGCAGGTTAGTGATGATGGCTATTTTACGCTCTTTGGGTAATTCGGTTTTGATAGTGTGGTTCTGGCCGTAGCTATTGTCGTTTGCGTTGTCGGGTTCATTCCAGAGATCCCAGGCCAGAATACGCCGGTCGTTTTTAAACGCGCCCACCACCCCTTTTACGTAAGCCTCCAGCCGGGGATACTGCGATACATCCGAGAGCGCGTCGGCACCGGGACTCTGCATCCAGCCCGAGTTGTGAATACCCGGAACGGGTTCGTGCTGCTTACCCAGTTTCGGATACGGGTCCCAGCAGGAATCGAACAGCACCAGCATCGGGCGAATTTTGTGTTTGGCGCAGATGCTCAGGAACTGATCCAGCCGTTTTTTGAACCCTTCGGCATCCTGCCACAGCAGATCGTGCAGGAAAACACGCATGGTATTCATACCGAGGCCTTCGGCCATGGCCAGTTCCTTGTCAATCAGGGCGGGGTCAAACGTATCGGCCTGAAACATTTCCAGCTCATTAATAGCGTTGGCTGGCGCGTAGTTGGCACCAACCAGAAACGGCTCTTTGGCATACCAGGCGTTGGCTTTTTCCGCCGACCAGCGGTTCATTGAACCCGTGGTTCTGGTTTGCCCGAAGGCGAGGATAGTGATTAAAAGAAGAGCGAAAACTAAGAATTGCTTCATACGGAATAAGGTTGCTGAAAGTCCACTCACAGACAAAAGAAAATACTCTACCGAATTAGGCCTTCCTGCGGCCTGTTAAACTCAGAAAAGTTATCTCTGAGCCGAAAACCGGTACTCGGTTGTCTGGTGGTAGGTTTGGCCAGGTCTCAGGATTGTGTTCGGGTAGGTCGGGTGATTAGGCGAGTCGGGATAATGCTGCGTTTCGAGGGCGAAGGCCTCCTGAAAATTCGTGGCTTTGCCGTACTTGCCTATGTCATTACCTTTAAAAAAATTGCCACTGTAGAACTGGATAGCGGGTTCGGTGGTCAGCACTTCCATTTTGATTCCCGACTGATCGCCGATGATTTCAGCCGCTTTTGTCATGCCAGCCGAAGAACCGGCTCCTCCGCTTCGGTTGAGTATCCAGTTGTGATCATAGCCTCCGCCGAAGCTGAGCTGTTCATTTTTCTCGTTGATACGGGCGCCAATGGTCGTTGGTTTCCGGAAATCGAATGGCGTTCCGGCCACCGAAGCAGGTTCACCCTGCGGTATCAGCCCCTTATCCACCACCGAATAGCGATCGGCATTAATTGTCAGGATGTGGTTATTAACCGTACCGCTTCCTTCGCCATTGAGGTTGAAGAATCCGTGACTCGTCGGGTTATATGGCGTTGCCTTGTCGGTGGTAGCTGAATACGTAATCTTCAGACCATTATCATCCGTAAGAGAATAGGTTATGTTCGTCGTTACCGTACCGGGAAAGCCGCCTTCCCCGTCTTTCGAGACATAGGTTAGCTCAATAGTCTTGTCGTTAGCCCGCTTAACGTCCCACACCCGCGTATGAAAGCCGCTCGGTCCGCTGTGCAGTGTATTGCCGTTGTTGTTCAGTTCCGTCTGGTAGGTCTTGCCATCGAGCGTAAATTTCCCTTTCGCAATCCGGTTACCAAAACGCCCGACAATGGGGCCATAGAAAGGTTCATTGGCTTTCTGATAGGCGCTGAGACTAGCAAAACCCGGTGCTACGTCGGTCCGACGCCCCATTTTGTCAGGCACCAGCAAGCCTACGATCCGGGCTCCGTAATTCGTAATGGCGACTTCCATCCCCGAACCTTTCAGAAAGTAGAGACCTACTTTTTTGCCGTTGATCTCAGCCTGGAAGTCCTCCGGGTCGGGGAGTTTTACGTCAACTATTGCGCTTGTGTCGCCCGTCGCAACGGCGATTGAGTCCTTGGCTTCCTGTTCGTTTTTATTCGTCTGACAGCCGTAAACACCCACAAAAGCGGCCAGGAACGCTGGAACAATAAACTTCTTCATTCGTAATTGGGAGATAAAATGCGTACAGACAACCGCTGCACGACGAGTCAATTTGCGAAAATAAGGGTCTACCGGGTTGTTTCTACCGTAATCCAATGTTGCCAGAACGGCATTAATCGCCACTGGGAACAGGCATCGCCGTTTTCGGCATGGGTTTGCCAAAGTTGGGTGATCCATCGGCATTCCACGTAAACGGTTGGATGTGCGGAGCACGCTTATTACCACACCCATCCGAAGCCGACGGATTGGCGTGGTAAATCATCCAGTCCTGCTTGTCATCCGCCGACCGGAAGAAACCACCGTGGCCGGGTGCCCAGACCCCATTTTCGGGCGCCTGAACAAAGACCGGCGCCGGACTTTTCGTCCAGCTTCTGGGATCGGTCAAACCGCCGGTGCCGTTATAAGTCAGCAATCCGAGACAGTAATCGAGCCAGCAGGCATTGGCTGAATAGACGATAAACAATTTGTCGTCGTGCCGCAGGAATTCCGGTCCTTCATTTACGTAAATTTTTGGCACCTCGCCGTTTTTTTGCCACGCCTGTGGTACGTCGCCGTGCTGCTCCCACGGTTGGTCGGGCTGCGAAATCTTGACGCGGTCGCCGTCGATTGTCCACGGGTTTTTCAGCCTGGCGATATAAATGTCCTGTCGACCATTGGTGGGTCCCTCCCAGCCCGACCAGGCGGCATACAACTGACCGTTGTAATCCATCACCGACATGTCGATCTCCCAGTGATCGGCCTTATCGCCGATTTTGCCTTTCATAGTCCACTCGCCCTGCATGGGATCGGCCGACGTATTTTCGATGACCCAGACCCGATGGCTGAGATTATTGAGCGAATCGGCCGAAAAATACACGTACCACTTTCCATCGAACGAGTGAATTTCGGGAGCCCATAACTCTTTCGAATACGGTTGCCCGGCCGGGGGTGTATAAATCTCTTTGCTTTCGGCAGTGGCCAGATCGGCCATGTTGCGGGTTCGCCAGAGCGTCAGGTTCCGGCCGGTGGTATTCATGTAGTAATACCAGCCATCTTTCTGCAGTACCCAGGGGTCGGGCCCCGATGATTTGATTGGGTTGGTAAACGTACGCTGGGCCAGTAACGGCCCCGCCAGCATCAGCAGAAGTAGGGTTAGAGAATGAAAGAGCTTCATGGTCGAAACAGATATTGGTTAATGACTTATTGGCATAGCGACGGTGCGGTAATACGCCCGGCAAACATCACCATCGTAACGGAGTGCAATTTCGAGCAGCCGCTTTCCATCCGCCGAGGGAAGCAACTGCGAAGAATAGTTTGGACAGGGATTGTCGAAAGCCGTTGGAACAGGTACAGGCGCGGGCACTTCTGTCCATGGGCCCGTGCCACCCGGCCGACTCAGCAGAAGCACTCTACCGTTATCCGCGACGGGGTGCTGAGCTGCATCCATAAGCATCTGCCCCACCACCAGTAACTGGCCGTCGGGTAAGACCGTAAACGAAGGCGCATGGGCAAAATGGTGATTTTTCGTCGATTCAATGCGCGTGCCGGGGTCAGATGCATTACCCCAGTTTACGCCATCTTCCGAAAACCGAATGAAAACGTCGCAGCCCATGCCGCAGATTTCGTAGACCATTACGTAACGTCCGGCAGGTAGCCGCCGGACAATGGCCATGCCCGGCCGCATCTTTTTGTCTGGTCGATCCGGAATGGCTACGTCCCGAACCTCTTCGCCCCAGGTTTTTCCGCCATCGGTGGACAGCTTATGAGCCAGAAGCTGGTTAAACCCCTCGTTCCGATGCTCCTCTGTCGAATAATACATGGCCAGTTGCCCCTGCTTATCAATGGCGAATTCAGCCTCCCATAAGCCAATATTCCCCTGGACGGGGGTCGTGACGTAAGACCACGTCGTTCCCTGGTCAAGGCTCTGGTAAAGCCGCATGGCCGTTGCGGTACGCGGGTCGCGGCCTTTTCCTACCGATGTCGTCCAGAACAGAGTACCAGCTTTAGTCGAACCAATCGTCTGCGGAACTTCATATAGACCACTACAGCAGATAGCGGGTGGCGTCGAGTCGCGTAGGGTAGCGAGCGGTTCCCAGCTTTGTCCGTCGTCGAGACTGCGGTGAAAAACCGCCGTTTGGTTTTCGGAGTCGAAGGATGCGAGAAGCGGGCTTCTGTTATTCCGGCCCGCTTCCCGATCAGGCATCAGTCGAATGACCCGTGGGTAATAGGCCCGGCGCTGCGATAAGAGCTGTGGGTCGTCGGTTTGGGTTCGCTCAATCATACCGCAGAATAGCAGCACCAAACAAGCAAAAGCCCCGGAGTAGATTTTGGACGGGTTCATGAACAGGAAAAGGAATCTTCTCCTAAAAGAACTAACCACCACTTTTTATCACTCGATTGATCTAAAATAAACCGGCACTGGGCATTCCGGCCCGTTGATTTATGGAACATCCCGAAAACAAAAGTGCCCTGACTCATAACGAATCAGGGCACTAACCCGATTAAAAGCGAACTGAATTGTCAGCAATTCGCAGCGGTGTAGATAGAAGAATTTCGTCGAAGCCAGCGCGGACAGATGAGTTAAAGAGTTTAACTGATTACAAGCCCATCAGGCCAGTAATTTCTTGAGATGATTGTAGCTCGTGGTGATGCTCGCAATTGGGTCGGCGGCCATATCCTGCTCGACAAAAAAGTATCGTAAGCCAGCCGTTTTAGCGGCTGCGAAGGCTTGTTTGAAGTCGACGACACCATTGCCCACTTCGGTGATTGTGTTCTTATCCGCCTTGATATCCTTGACGTGCCAGAGCGGGAAACGGCCCGGCTGCTCGTTGAACAGAGCGACGGGATCTTTACCTGCCTTAACGGCCCAGGCCAGGTCTAATTCCATCTTCACCAGTTCCTTGTCGGTCTGCGACAGGATCAGCTCATACGGCGTCTTGCCGCCTTCAACCGGATCAAACTCGGTCGAGTGATTGTGGTAGGCAAAGCCGATCCCTGCTTTTTTAGCCGCTTCGCCCGTTTTCTGAAACACCTCAATCGACTTCTGAATCTCGTCCAGCGTGGCTACGGGTGTACTGGCGCAGACCAGATACGAAAGTCCTCCTTCGGCCGCTTCGTCCACCAGTTGCTGGTAGTTGTCGCGCAGGTTCAGCATGGGCGGCATCTTCGAGAAATCCATTGAGGGCCGAGCCGGGGCTGCTCCGGCGGGCGGAGTCGATGCACCGGCAGGTGCTGCCGGCATTGGTCGGGGGCGAAACGGCGCTCCACCCGCATGGTGAGCCCGCCAGGTCATGCCCAGTCCGGACACGAGTGATTTAAACTCTTTCGCCGAATATCCATAATAGCCACCCCGTGTACTGAATGCCGATTCAATTTCTTTATAGCCAACGGCGGCTACTTTTTCGAGTGTTCCCTTTGGGTCCTCGTTCATCGCCCGGAACAGGGTAAACAACTGAATACCGATTGGGGGCGTTGCGGCCGATGCAAACGGATTGCGGGCCTGCAGCAGCGAAGGCAGCGCCAAGGCACTAAGGGTCAGGCCGCCCGCGTTGCGCAGGAAGTGTCTTCTTGAGGTCATAGGATGAGAGAAATAGAGGAAGGCCAGAAAAGCAAACACCGCAGGTCGTACTAACACAACCTGCGGTGTAAATGCGCTTTATTTACTTTCAGCGACAGCGGCAGTCTGTTTAGCAAACTCACCAGCCGCCTTCAGTTCGACTTCATCGCTGACAACGGCCGTTGACGAAGAGCCGACCCCAAAATCAGAGCGCTTGATGGTACCGCTGATTTTCAAACCGGCTTTTTCCTGCTTACCCCGGGGGTTCTCCATCGTAACCGGACCGACCAGTACGGCATCCAGCGTAACAGGCTTGGTAACGCCGTGCATGGTCAGATCTCCGACCAGTTTATACTTTTTGCCTTCTACTTTCTGGAACGACGTGCTTTTGAACGTTAAGGTCGGGTATTTGGCTGCATCGAAAAAATCTGGGCTTTTCAGGTGGCCGTCGCGCCGTTCGTTATCCGTATTGATGCTGTTGATATCAGCAGTCAATTCGATAACCGCATCCGACAGATCAGGCTTGGCCGACGTAATTTTAGCGTCGTAGTTTTTGAAATTTCCGTCTACCTCCGTCAGCATCAGGTGGGTTACGGTAAAGCCAACTTTGGCGTGGGCTTTATCAACCGTCCAGGCGGTTTGGGCGTAGGCTGTTGACACAGCAAACAAGGCAGCTACGGAAAATACGAATGCTTTCATGCGTTTAAAAGTTAACTGGATGAGAATTGGACAACTGATTTAAATTGGGCACTTAGGTTTTCAGAATTATCTGGGGCGTCCACCGGCGGGAGCTGCCTGCTGCTGAGGCTGCGCACCTCCGCCAGCATCGTTACCGCCTTCACCACCTTTTACGTCGTCGTTGCTGACCGAACGGGCCTTCCGGCGTGGCGCATCAAAGCTCATTTTACCGATGCGGTAGTTGAAAGTCAGTTTTACGTTCGCATTGTAGAGGTTGGTGACGCTCACCTGCGAAAGCAGGGGCGAGTTCAGATTCGTCCGCATCGTGACGCCATTGGTCAGGAAGTTCTCGGCAGCCAGCCCAAGGCTGCCCCGCTTGTTCAGGTCTTTCCGGACACCCAGCGAGTACATGTAGAAGCTGCCCATGGTGCCCTGCAACTGCGGCATGGGTCCGCGGAAGAAACTAAAAAACTGAGCGCTCCAGCCTTTATTCATCTGCAGCTGGCTCATTAACCGACCGCCAATGCTTACGCCCGTGTTGCTGATCAGAACCGATTTACCATCGACACCCGGTGTTGTTCCCTGCATATACACATAGTATCCATCCAGGCCCCCGTTTACGCTCCACTTCGGCGTTAGCTGGGTATTGAAGAAGACATTAGCCCCGTAGGTCCGCTGAACACCGATATTCTGGAAGGTCGTAATAATCCCGCCCGCCAGCGTGTCCGACGGAATCCGGATCTGCGTAATGGCATTGTTGGTTAACCGACCGAACAGAGCGGCATTGATATACGTTTTCTTGATGGTTGAACTCAGGCTCAATTCTACGTTGTCGGTCAGTTCGGGTTTCAGCGTCGGATTACCCACCATGATCATCTGCGGATTGGCCGCATTGGGGTTGGGGTTCAGTTGCTGCAGACCCGGCCGCTGAATTCGGCGGTTATACGCGGCTTTTACCGTAGTCCCGGCCTTCAGACTTTTCGATACGTTGATGCTGGGCACCAGGTTGCTGTAGCTGGGGATATTCAGGGGCGTATTTTCGTTCGCTTTGGCTGAGATACCCGTGTGCTCATACCGCGTACCGACTTTAAACGTGTACTTGCTGGGCGTTACGTACGTGTAAGAAACATAGCCCGCGCCGATATTCTGACTGTAGGCGAGCGATCCCGATGGATTGGTTGGGTCATAGACCAGCTCACCCGTGCTGCGGCCCACCTGGTACTGGTAACGGCTGTCTACCTGCCGCATGATGGCTTTGGCGCCAAACTCCAGCAGCTGATTCTTCCGGATTGGCGTCTGGTAGTCCGTCTGCAGGGTCATTTCCTGGTTCGTATTGTTGTTCAGGTTACGCTGCCGGGTGGTCAGTTCACCGGCGTTATTCATCACATCGGCAAAAAAATTATTGGTCAGACCCGTGCGGCTATATTGCGTCGAAATTGTCCACTCCTGCTGGGGCTTGAACGTGCGGATATAATCCAGGTTCATGTCTACTGAGTTGGACAGGTCTTTCCGGTCAACGTCGCGGTTGGTCATGCTGACCAGCGAATCAGCCAGATACGAACTGGTCAGCTGATTCTGCTCCTGAATGAAGTTCCGGGTGCCGAAGCGAATTCCCGCCGACAGCGACTGATCTTTAGCCAGGTCGTAATCAAACCCGAGCGTATACTGGCCGAAGAGCGGTTTATCAAAAGCCGTACCCTGCTGCGAGGTCCGCTGTGCCTGCGTACCCACCAGCGTCGTCTGCTCCAGGGAAGAGGCCTGCCGGTTGTACATAGTCCGGCCAAAGCCGCCCAGCGTAATACCCAGCTTGCCCTGCCGATACGAACCATTCAGGCCTAGGTTGGAAGCCCGCAGACCGACGCCGGCATCTACGTTCAGCGTCAGGCCGTGCAGCGTATTCTTTTTGGTGATGATGTTAATGATCCCGGCGGCTCCTTCGGCATCGTACTTGGCCGAGGGGCTGGTGATGACCTCCACGGTCTTGATCATGTCGGCCGGAAGCTGCTTCAGGGCATCCGCGATGTTGGCCGCGACGATGGTCGAGGGTTTGTTATTGATTAAAACCCGGATGTTCTGGCTGCCCCGCAGGCTGACGTTCCCATCCAGGTCAACCGACAGCATCGGCACGCGCTTCAGCACGTCCGAGGCATCGCCCCCTTTGGTTGTCAGGTCTTTATCGGCATTGAACACCAGCCGGTCCACTTTCTCTTCAATCATGGCCGCCTGACCCGTCACGACGACCTCGCCCAGCGTGCGAACGTCGGCCGCAAGCTTCACCGAACCCATGGTGATTTCGGTGCCTTTAGCAATTGTGAACGCCCTGGAGTCCTGGTTCTTGTAGCCGATGAAGGAATACTGAAGCCGGTAATCGCCCGGTGCCAGTTTGGTCATCGAGAAATTGCCTTTGGCATCCGAGGTAGTACCGTCAATGGGTTTGTTGGTTTTGGTACTGATGAGGGCAACCGTTGCAAACTCAACGGGTTTGCCCGATACAGAATCGACCAGGATACCCGTAATCTTGCCGTTACCTTTGGGCGTATCCTCGGTCACACCGGTAAATTCGGTTTTGCGTCGGTTGTCTCCTCCGCCAAAACCCGGAGGACCGCCCGGTCCGCCCCCCGGAGGGCCAAACTGAGCCGATGCGGCCTCAGTCAGACTAACCCAAAGGCCGAGTGCTAGAAAAGAAAGTAAAAAATGCTTATTCATTGTCAGGAAGTTTCACATTGTGGACCCAAAACAACAACTGTTTAACTAGTCCTGAAAATGCAATAGACGGAGCGGTAAGAAACATCGGCAGTCTGCCAGTTTGAACCGATGAACGGCCTGGAGAAGAGGATGGTGGCCAAAATGAGCCGTTCGTCGGTTCAAACTATTCAACCATCGGTAAATTCCGGGGAACCAGCGATTGCCCCCCCATCCTTTTCGAATTTGACGTAAACTTGCAGCTTTCCAACGAGTTATGGCCGCTACCCTGTTTTCCCGCCGATACGTTTCGATCCTGAGTCACTGGCTGGGCTGGGGATTACTGGGCTATCTGCTTTTTTTCTACCAGTCGATCAACTCCGACATCCGGTTCCCGGATTTATTCTGGGTCAGACAAGGCATTTTCTTTGGTCTGATGGTGGGCATCTTTTATTACAACTCCCTGGTATTGGTGCCTAAACTCTTACTGAACAATTATACAGGCCGCTACCTGCTGGCTCTGCTCGGTATCATTGGTATAGTTCTGCTGCTGATTGGTGGCCTGGAATTTGGTTTTAACCTACCCGTGCAGATGCACCGGGCCTTTCACCCCGATGGAGGTGGCCGGGTGAAATACTATGGATGGATTCAGCCAACGACGTTTACCATTCTGCTGGTTTTGGGGATCAGCACCAGTCTCTCGCTGCTGCAGAAGTGGCAGACGGATGCGAACCTGCGGCTGGCGCTGGAACAGGCCAAAACTACGTCTGAACTTTCGTTTCTGAAGGCTCAGATCAACCCGCATTTTTTCTTTAACACGCTTAATAACATTTATGCGCTGACTCTGCTGGATGTTGAAACAGCTCGCGAAGCCCTGCACCGGCTCTCCCGGATGATGCGTTACGTGCTGTATGAGACCCAGTCCGGCACCACGTTGCTCAGCAAAGAAATTTCGTTTGTCAACGATTATATCCAGCTCATGCAACTCCGGCTCACGGACAAAGTAACCGTAACGGTCGACACGCCGTCTCCCCTGCACGATCAGCCCATTGCGCCCATGATTCTGCTGCCCTTCGTGGAGAATGCCTTCAAACACGGGGTCAGCGCCTTAGAACCGAGCCGAATCGGCATCCATATTCAGCAGCGTCAGAACCAGTTGCTGGTGGATGTCCGGAATACCTTATTTCTAACAAAAGCCCCTTCTCTGGAGACCGGTAACGGCATTGGCCTGGCCAACACCCGTCGTCGGCTCGATCTGCTGTATCCGGACCAGTACTCGCTGGAAATAAATGAGCATACCCCTGCCGATGAATACCAGGTACAGCTAACGTTGACCTTATCATGACTCTGACCTGCATCGCCGTCGACGACGAACCCCTGGCGCTGGGACTGGTTAGCGCCTTTATCGAAAAAACACCTTTTCTAAAGCTGGTTGGCCGATATAGCAGCGCCGTAGAAGCCCTGCAGGGCCTGTTGACACAAACAGTGGACGTTATTTTTCTGGACATCCAGATGCCCGACCTGACGGGGCTTGAACTGGCCCGCGTGCTGGAACGCAGCAACCGGGGGGCGCACACGACGCGAATTATTTTCACGACGGCTTTCGATCAGTTTGCCCTCGATGGTTTTCGGGTCGACGCCCTGGATTATCTGCTGAAGCCATTCAATTACGAAGAGTTTCTGCGGGCAGCCAGTAAGGCCCGCCAGTACTTCGAACTGGTGCATCGACCAGAACCTGCACCGTTCGTAATCTCCCCCGCCCCACCCCAGCCCGTCGAAGCGGCTGACGACTACTTATTCCTAAAAGCCGAGTATCAACTGGTTCGGGTTGCCCACCAGGACATTCTGTACATCGAGGGGCTTAAAGACTACGTAAAGGTGTATCGCCAGAGCGACCCAGCCAAGCCGCTGTTATCCCTAACTAGTCTGAAGGTTCTCGAAGAAAAACTTCCGCCCAAACGGTTTATGCGTGTGCACCGGTCGTTTATCGTCGCTCTGGATCAAATCGATGCCGTTACGCGGAACTCCGTTCAGATTGGAGCAACCACAATCCCCGTCAGTGACCAGTATAAAGATGCTTTCGGCCAGTTTATCAGCCGGTGGCTGTGAGTAAGCCTATTCCGCCTATCGACACCGGCCTAACCCGCCTATTACCAAAAGCCGGAACGGGTTATTCGGCTCCGCCTTCCATGCCCATATTACGCAAGAATTACCTCTTTAGTCTGTCTGCTGTTATTTCTTAATAAAGCGCGACTGGTTTTTCTGAATCCTGTCTATTTTTCTTTCTCTTCTCGCGTAAAACGACGTCCATCCGGGCAGTCACTCTCTGCGTATTCAGGCGTTGAGCAATAATATATCTCAGAATATAATTCTTTATCCCCCAGTGCATTATTACCAGTTCCGCCACAGTGACGCCTGTTCGCCAGGTGGCTGCCAACCCCGCACATAAATACTGCCTGAATTGTTATTAAATTATTTTTAAATATCTATTTTACAGGCAAAACGGAAGCGATTACCGTGAACTTTGCTACCCTTAATCCCCAACACATCATGACTGATCTCTATCTTGCTTCACCGCCACCTATAGCTAGATGGCGGTTCATACTCTGGCTTTGGCTGGTAGCTTCATCATTGACTACACAGGCGAAAAACCCAGATTCAAATCCCGGCGGAACAGTAGTTTCTGTCCACTTCAAACCAGCCGCCGACGTAACGATCAGCGGGCGGGTTACGGACGGAAGCACCAACGAAGCCCTGGCGGGATGTACCGTCCTGTTGAAAGGGACAACGCGCGGCACAACGACCGATGCTAACGGTAACTACCGGATTGCGGTCCCGAACGAAGATGCCGTGCTCGTCATTGGCTTTATTGGCTTTCAGTCGCAGGAGGTGCGCGTGGGCAACCGAACCACCATTAACGTTTCGCTCAAACCTTCGGCCTCCGAGCTGGCGCAGGTGGTGGTTATCGGTTACGGGACCACAACCAAAAAAGACGCAACGGGCGCGCTGACCACGGTTAAGAGTACAGAATTTAATCGGGGTATCATTAACTCGCCGGAGCAGTTACTGCAGGGAAAAGTGGCCGGGGTCAACGTCACCTCGGTCAGTGGTGAGCCGGGCGGACGTCAGACCATTACGGTGCGCGGCCCTGGTGGCGTAAGAACGGGCAGTACGCCCCTGTTTGTACTCGACGGGATTCCGCTCGACAACTCCAGCACCGGCGGGGCTACTAATCCGCTTAGCTTTCTGAACCCGCAGGATATCGAATCCATCGACGTCCTGAAGGATGCCTCGGCAACGGCCATTTACGGCGCACGCGGGGCCAACGGCGTGATTCTGATCACAACCAAGAAAGGAAAAGCGGGAACTTCGAACCTGACCGTTGCAGCAAATATCGGCATCTCAAACATCGCGCGCCCACTACCGCTTTTCTCGGCCGACGAGTATCGTCGGCAGGTCGTAGCCGCCGGCGGTGTACTCGACGATCAGAAAGCCTCGACCGACTGGCAGCGCGAAATCACGCAGACGGCCGTTACGCAGGATTACAACGTGGGTCTGAGTGGTGGAAGCGACCGGCTCACGTATTACGGCTCCCTGAGCGTACAGAAACAGCCGGGCATCCTGAAGAATAGCCAGTTTAACCGATACACGGGCCGATTCAATGCATCGCAGAAGTTTCTGGAAGACCGGCTGGCGCTGGATGTGAACCTGACCGCTTCGCAGACCTTCAACGAACGACCATCCATTGAGGGCGTCATTGGCGCGGCTCTTTCAGCAAACCCGACCTACCCGGCCTACGACGCCACCGGTGCTCCGGCGCGTTACCAGGCTTTCACTAACCCGCTGATTACGTATGCTTTGCAGAAAGATGTGACAACGATCAACCGGGTGGTAGCGACCGTTTCGCCCTCGTTCAAGATCACCAAAGACCTGGTGTACAAGCTGAATCTGGGCGTCGATAACGCCAGTTCAACGCGCGACGTACAGTCGCTGCCCAGTACGGTTCCCCAGCAGGACGGGCGGCTTGAAAGCATCTATGGTAACAACCAGAACGTTTTGATTGAGAACTATTTCACCTACACCCGCGGTTGGAATAATCATAATCTGTCGGCGCTGTTAGGACACTCCTACCAGAAGTTTTCGATCTCTGGCCGGAACTGGAGCATCAACAAATTCCCCATTTCACCTATTGAGCCGATTTACAACCCTGGGCTTGGCCAGGACCTGACGCTGGCCAATAACCGGCCGGGAGGGTTTGCCCTTGAAAATGAGCTGCAGTCGTTCTTCGCCCGGGCCAACTACCAGTACAAGGATCGTTACCTGCTCACGGCAACAGTGCGGGCCGACGGATCGAGCAAGTTCGGCGCTAATAATAAGTATGGCGTTTTCCCATCGATTTCGGCCGGTTGGCGATTATCGGAAGAATCGTTTTTGCAATCGGGGCCGTTCTCGGACCTGAAACTGCGGGCGGGCTGGGGCCAGACAGGAAATCAGGAGATTCCCTCCAAGATCACTCAGGCATTGTTTACCTCGCAGGTTGGCGCTACAACCAGCTATCCCCTCGACAATTCGACGAGCTATCCGGCCGGAACCACCTATACCCGCCTGGCTAACCCCGATATTCAGTGGGAGGTATCGACCCAAACCGACCTGGGCCTGGATTTTGGCTTCTTCAACAGCGCCCTGACGGGTACAGTGGATTACTTCCGGAAGGTATCGGGTAAGATTCTGCTCGAAGTGATTCCCGCCGACCCCATTCAACCAGCCGCTACGTACTGGACCAACGTGCCCGACATGACCATTACCAACCAGGGGCTAGAACTGGAACTGAACTACCGGTACGTTAACCAGAGTGGCTTCCGCTTTACGGTTGGCGGTAACATCACGTTTATCAAAAATAGAGTTAACAACTCACCCTACTCGGTTATTACGTCGGGTTCGGCAACGGGGGCGGGGCTGACCTCAGCTACTGTTAACGGTTACGTGAATGGCCAGCCGATCGGAACGTTCTTTCTGCGCGAGTATATCGGCATTGACGAAAAAGGCGTCAGCAAATACAGAGATACTGACGGCGACGGTATCGGCGGAACGGACAAAGACCGGATTGCGGCTGGCAGTGCGCTCCCCACGCGACAGTTCAACGTAAACGGCAGCATAGCTTACAAAGGTTTCGACCTGACGGCCAACTTCAACGGAGTAGCGGGTAACAAACTGTATGACAACACCGCCAATGCCTTCTTCTACAAAGCTCGTCTGGTAAAAGGACTGAATGGCCCGGCCGAATCGATTGGTGAACCGACGGAGTCGATCAACAACTCAGCTCCGGTATCGACCCGCTTCCTGAAAGACGGCGCTTTCTTCCGGCTGAACAACCTGACGCTGGGTTATAACCTCGACCCGAATCTGATTGGCATGAAACGCTGGATTTCGGGCATCCGGTTCTCAGCAACCGGCCAGAACCTGTTCGTGATTACGAAATACAACGGCTTCGACCCGGAAGTAAACACCGACCGCACCGTCAACGGCATTTCATCCTATGGTATTGACTACCTGAGCTATCCTAAAGCCCGCTCGTTTGTATTTGGCCTCAATCTGACGTTTTAAACTGCTTAAAAAGACCCACAAAGTTTTAAAAAAACCTTACAGGTCTATTGATACTCATGAAAAAGATCATTCTATCAACCATAACCCTGCTCAGCCTGCTATTGCTGAACAGCTGTACGGATCTGGCCGAGAACGTACTCGATGAAGCCTCGGCAACAGGCTTAACCGATAAACAGGCAGCCGATGGCAACATTGCCCCGGTTTACGCCCGTTTGCCGGACGTCTTTACGCATACGACCTATTTTGCCATTCAGGAGATTTCGACCGATGAGGCCATTCTGCCGTATCGGGGTGGCACGGACTGGGGCGATAACGGGATTTACATCGCCCTGCACCAGCATACCCACACCAGTACGGACCCGAACCTTCGGAACACCTGGCTGCTGCTGGCGCAGGGCATCTCGCGTTCGGTTACGGCGCTGAATACCCTGCCAACGATCAACGACCCGAACACGAAAACCTATGTGGCCGAAGCGCGGGGAATGCGGGCGTACTACAATATGCTGATGCTCGACCTGTTCGGAATAGTGTTTGTCAAGGACGATCCGCAGTCTAACTCACAAATCCTGCGCGGTGAACAGGCGCTGGAATATGTCAAGAGCGAATTTCTGGCCGCCGAGCCGAATCTGCTGACGACGGTGGGTCCCGGCCGGCTGACCAAAGGCGCGGTATGGGGTCTGCTGGCGCGGCTGCACCTGAACGCGGCTGTTTATCGCGACCGGTACGCTGCTCAGTTCACGTTCAAGCCTGAAGATATGAACAAGGTCGTGGAGTATTGCGACAAGATTATCAATTCAGGTCAATATCAGCTGTCCCCGGATTACTTTTCCTTATTCAACGACAACAACCACGACAACAAAGAACTGATTTTTGCCGTTGACCAGCGGGCCGAACTGAACGGACACAATCGCCTGGCGTACTTCTCGCTGTCGGGCGACCAGTTTCCGCTGCCCGCTTTCCCGGCAGCCAACGGTACCGACGGTCCGGCCATTACGCCGGATTACTACCGCACCTGGGTAAATGCCTACGCGCCCAACGACCCGGCCGGTATTGACCCCCGCTTTTACAGACAGAACATGACCATTCCGGCTGACTCCTGCGTGGCGGCCAGCGATGTGAACATGAACCGGGGGATTCTGCGCGGTCAGCAGTATGGCCTGCTCCGGGTGAACGGCGCGTTTGTCCGGTGCGGTAATAATTACCGGGTTGGCAAACTCTTCAACGTAACCCGCAACCGGCCAACCCTACCCGTAAATTTCATCGAACAGGTTGACTTCACCGTGGCGGGCAGCAACTACAGCACGGGCTACCGGGTGCTGAAATACGAGTTCAGCAAAAAGTCACAGTCGGGCCGGAACCTGGGCGATGCCGATATTTCCATCGTGCGTCTGGCTGATGTGTACCTGATGCGGGCCGAGGCCAAACTGCGCAAAAGCAACGATGCGGCTGGTGCCCTGGCCGACGTAAACACCGTACGAGCCGCCCGGACAGCCCTAAAACCGGCTCCGGCGCTGGCGAGCATGAACCTCGACCTGCTGTTTCGCGAACGCGGTTTCGAACTCTACTGGGAATGCCTGCGCCGGAGTGACATGATCCGGTTCGGTAAGTATGAAGGAACCTGGACCGAAAAGACAAATTCGGATCCACAAAAACGCATCTTCCCGATTCCGCAAACGGCCATCGACGGTGCTTCGAACATACCGGGCTATCTGGCCCAGAACCCCAGCTATTAAGCTGATCAGAGTGACTTCGCTGAATAACCTGAGTGTGGTCATGGACTGGTCAGTAACCTGCCAGTCCATGACTGCTTCAATTCCTTTCTCACTATGAAATACTTACTGGGCTTACTGCCGCTGGCGGTAAGCGCTGTGCTCGTTCCACAGTTGCCCCCGGTGCCGGACACACTGAAATTGAATCAGATTCAGTGCATCGGTTCACACAACAGTTATAAACAGGCCATTGACCCGGCTCTGTTTGCTCTGCTGACCCGAACAGATTCCGTCCGGTTCAAAGCCATTGAGTATAGTCACGTTAGCCTGACGGAGCAGCTCGACCGGGGCCTGCTAAATCTCGAAATAGACGTCTATGCCGACGCGAAAGGCGGAAAATACGCCCACCCGAAAGGACTTGACCTGGCTAAAGGCCAGGCACCTTTTGATTCGAATGGAGAAATGAACACGCCGGGCTTTAAGGTGCTGCACATTCAGGACATTGATTTCCGGAGCAACTGCCCAACGTTTGCGGGATGCCTGCGTGAGTTGAAAAACTGGTCCGACGCGCACCCGAAACATTACCCGGTCTTTATTACAATGAACGCCAAAGACGACGGGATAAATCGACCGGGCTTCACCATTCCAGAGCCGTTTACGGCTTTTGTCCTCGACCAGTTAGACAGCATAATAGTAGCAGGACTGGGCCGCCAGAAACTCATCATGCCGGACGATATACGGGGTAAACAAGAAACGCTTGAAAGGGCCGTGCTGGCGGGAAGCTGGCCTGTATTAAAAGCTGCACGGGGCAAGTTTCTCTTTGTACTCGACGAAACTGGTCAGAAACGGGCCACTTATATTGCCGGTCATTCTTCCCTATGGAATCGGGTGCTGTTCACCAATAGCGAGCCGGGAACGCCCGAAGCCGCGTTTGTGGTCATGAACGAACCCGTTCGGGACGAAGCCCGGATTCAGGAACTGGTAAAAAAAGGCTATTTCGTCCGCACCCGCGCCGACGCTGATACCCGCGAAGCCCGCACTAACGACAGGAGCCGATTTGCGGTGGCCTGCCGGTCGGGCGCACAGGTTATTACGACGGATTACTACCTCCCCAGCACGCATTTCAAATCAGACTTCACGATCAGCTTCGACAACGGCGACTACCTCCGCCCGAACCCATTGGTGTCGAAATAAACCTAGAACCAACATTTCTGCTGCTGACAACGTACTCACCGGTTTAATCTTAACAGTTTAGCAACCTTTGAGAAACTTAGGGTAAAGCCATACTACTTCCTTTGTGATTTCAATTACCGGTTTGCCAGTCTGTGCAGGTAGCTGTTTGTTCGTTAGCTTGCACTTGTTACTTTCCTTACCGGGCAAGAAAAGATAACAACTGGTTAAGTACAGCATCCCGTCTGTTAGCCCCCGAAACCGCTTCCCGAAGCACTTAAGCCAGGTTTTAGGTAAACTCCTTATTTAAATCAGTAAAGGCTTAAATGAAAAAAGCACTTAACATTTCTGCTAAGTGCTTGATTTTGTTGGCGGTCCGGACGGGGCTCGAACCCGCGACCCCCTGCGTGACAGGCAGGTATTCTAACCAACTGAACTACCGAACCAATTTCCTTTCAGGTGACGTTGCCGTTTTCCTTAATCGTGGCACAAAAGTAGAGGCTTTTGTCGTTCTACGCAAGAGCCATCCTTAAAAAAGTTTGTTTCGGTAAACCTTACCAGCGCGCAGCCATTGGAAATCAGGCGATTTTCGTCTGATTTTTTTTAGTCTGACGCTTGTTTAGGGGCCTATCATTGGACTATAATTAGGTTTGCCTTTCGCCAGACTCTATCTTTCTAACAAAATAGTAAACTTACGCGGCTATGCACATCTCAGAATCGTACGCAGAATTGGTCAATCGGGTGTACAGCCGCTCCCGGCAGGAAGGGAGCCGGTCATATCCGGTAGCCTGTTATGAAATCTTTATGCTGACACAGGCACAAGAACGTGCCAATCGAAAAGAGATGGCCTTATTCGAGCAGCTCAGCGAAATTTTTGACTGGGACCTCTCCCGGCGGCAGCGTAACGCTTATCGTAACAAACTGAATCAGGGCTTTACGCTGGTATTGACCGATCTGTCAAAAACAATTTTATGGACAAGTCGCAGTTTTCTGACCATGACCGGCTATTCCAGTTCAGAGGCCATTGGCCATACGCCAAAACTCCTGCAGGGGCCGGATACAGATTCTGCCACCATGCTACGTGTTCGTGATTCACTCCGGCGGGCCAGTTCGGTGAAGGCCGATTTACTGAACTATCGTAAAAATGGAGAATCCTATATCTGCCGCGTTCAGATCGATCCCCTCTATGACAAGCAGGGTGAATTAACGCATTTTCTCGCCATTGAAAGCGAAGTAATCGATTAGGGCTCCGGCTGGCAGTGTATGGGTTAGCCACTGCCAGCCGCAGTAGGTTTACTCCTCCTCGTCTGTGCTTAACTCATTGGCCTCGTCGGGCGTCATTTTCTCTGCGTCGTTGGCCTGCAGAGCCTGCTGCGTCTCCGGAAGCGTGGCGGACGAGCTGATGTCGGTATCGCCGGGTGAATCGGGGTTGGGGCGGTCGAGGTCAATCTCGCTGACCTGAGCCGGCGCGTCGGCTTGTTCTTTCATTACGTTTGCTGATTAGGTTCTTCCATCGAAACGGGCGGTCGTCCGAAATGTTTACCACATACAAATGTTTCCTATGTTCTTAAAACCTTTGCCCGTGGCTTTCGAGTTATTGAAGGACACGGCACTCTTATGAAACAGTTTTTGCGCGCTCTTCGGTGGGCTTTACTCACGTTAATAATTCTTGCCATTGGTACATTAGTTGGTGCATGGCTTATCGATTTCCGGCAAACCGATCAGGAATTAGCCGACGAATTTCGGGGACAACGCATTCGGCCTACGGTCCATTACTACCAAGTGGCTGCTCCGGACGGGCAACCCCGCACAATCCGGTTCATGGAAACGCCGGCCCCGATCGGTATAACCGCAGATGGAGACTCAGCGTTGCCGGTTGTGCTTTTTGTCCATGGTGCCCCAAGTTCTCTGTCGTTCTTCAATGAGTTTTTTAAGGATACCATGCTGCTTAACCGCGCTCAGCTGGTAGCGGTTGATAGGCCCGGCTATGGCTACTCCGATTTTGGGCGGGTGGAAACCTCGGTGATTCGACAGGCTCAGTTTCTGCAACCCCTTATCGACCGCTACCGTAAAGCGCCGTTTCTGATGATCGTGGGCTCGTCGTATGGCGGCTCAGTATCGGCCCGGCTGGCTATGAACAATCCCAACCGGGTTAATCATGTCGTATTTGTTTCGTCGGCCCTAGGTCCCGGACTTGAGCGGACCTATCCCATCAGTTACGTAGTTGATACCCCCTTGCTGCGGTGGGGCATCCCCCCCCTGCTGCGACTGGCTAATGACGAAAAACTGGCTCATCGGCGGGCCTTAGAAGCCATTCTACCCGACTGGCCAAGGATTAAAGCCAACATTACGATGCTGCACGGACAGCGGGATGATCTGGTTTATCCAACCAACGTTACGTTTGCGCAGAAGCGGCTGGTTAACGCACAGGTTAAGCAGTTTTTGCTGCCCGAAAATCGCCACGATATCGTTTTCAACAAGCGTGAGTACATGACCGAGATCCTACTTGACATTCTCACCCGACGCGATGTAAAAGAAACAGTTAAGGCTAAAGCGATGGCCGCTAATGAGTGAGGTGATATAGCCTGGCTCAGGCAGTAATCTCAATCCGATTCTGCTCGGGATCGAACACGATACTTTCGTAATAGCCGTCGCCGGTTCGGCGAGGTTCGCCCACAACGACGTACCCATCTGCCCGGAGCCGTTCGGTCAGGTGATCAACAGCGATTTCGCTCCCAACTGAAATAGCGAAGTGAATTAGTCCGGAAAACTGGGCTAACGCATCATTTTTTGAGTTGGGAATACCCGGCATCTGCATGATTTCCAGGCGTGCGACCGCTGGATGGCCGGAATGATCGGGGAAGGACAGGAAATACGACGAAAACTGCTTCTGGCTATTGACGTATTTCTCGTTGGCAATCGCGCCAAAATACGTTTGGTAGAACTGCCGCATCCGTTCCAGATCGCGTACCCATAAGGCTAGATGGTCAATGTGCATGGTGCAAAGGTCGATGACTTCGCGCCGAAATAACTACGCCAATATTAACCGGAATCAGTACGCTATAAACCTACCCTTATTTACAACACCAGCGCGGGCAGCCAGAATACCCCATCGCCCAGCCAACGGTATCGTTCGTTTTTTAGAAAGTAAGCCGAATATCGCTGCATACTAAATAGCGTTAGACTCATCACGCCCAGCATAAGCCCAGCCCGTTGAGCGAAACGATCGCTGGTAACAAAGCAGATCGTCAGGGCTGTAGCGGTAATAATCAGAGCCAGCCAGCCAATAATTGCCCGGCAGTGGGTTTCGCCCCAGGCCGTAGCGAGTGAAAACTCAGGTTGTTGCGGCCGCTCCTGATTTTCCATAACCGCAAACAGAAGTAGGTTCTGAAACGCAATCCCGGCGAACATGAAGGCTTCAGCAATCTCAACACCGGTAACTACGGGCCGCTGCACCCACACGCTCCCCCAGATGCCCGCTGTATAGAGCAGGGCCACCAGGGGCTCTTTCATCAGCAGGGCCGGGTGGCGCGCGGGAAGCCGGAACACTGCCCCGAGGTAAGCTGCGCAAATACCACCCAGCACCAGACCGAACTTTACGACGCTGCCTGGCAGAACAAACGTCAGAATCAACGCCAGACCAGATGCTGCGGCTACTGCGCGCCAGATAAGAGGAGCATGCTGATAATGAAATCGGTGGCGGGATGTCAGCGGACGATCTGGTTTTTGAACGTCAAGCAGTCGGTCAACCGTATAAATAAGGAACACAGCAAGAGCCAGCACGATTGGCGTTGCCCAATGGACCGGCTCAACGTCGGACAGCCGGGAAGCCATACGATTGGACAGGATGGCTCCCATCACGACGGGGAAACTCAGGTAATACGCGTTGCGGAGAGAGGTAAACAAAGCAGGCAATAAACAGATACTGACAGGCAGATAACGTCGGAGAACCGTATTGGTTTACGAATTCAGCACAGTTCCCGTAAAAGCTTTGGGCGGGGCCAGCCACGGTTCGGTCCGGCGGATTACGTCAATCGGCTGGCCAACCCGCAGAATGCCCGGCGTGGATTCGCCCGGCGTGGATGCATTGGATGCAGCAAGTTCGCTCAACACATTCTGACCGAACAGGATCTTATGCTTCCATTGCCGGTAGGTAGCCAGCGTCCGCAGCGGTTCCAAACCCTTCTGACCGGTGGCGGGGTCAATGGTCGTCAGCACGCAGCGGGCGCAGGGCTTTACGCCATAGAAATGTAGTTTACCCACGCGAAACTCCTGCCAGCTATCTTCCTCGTTCGGCTCGCTGCCACTGACTACGATATTTGGCCGGAACCGGTTTATCTCAATTGGCTGGGCCAGCCGCTGATTCAGGTGGTCGAGCGATGCCTGCCCGATGAGCAGATACGGGTAGCCATCGGCAAAACTCACGGCATCGTCCTGACGAGCATACTGCGGATCGACGGCGCGGTGGGTGGTTTCGGGCATGAACACCAACCGGCAGGGGTTACCGAGCGCGGCCGAAAACCAGCGGTCGGCTTCGGCGCTGACCGCCTTGGCCGGAACGTTTTTGCTATCCCAGATAGAGACCCGTAACGTCTCATCGGATGCGTTTGACCCGACAACCAGGGGCAGTTCCAGAACGTCGTCGGGCCGGTGCTGATGCCATACGCGCAGGGTGTCGCCGGCAATGGACACGTCAATCAGCGCCATCTGGTGGTTAATCCGCTGCGTTATAAACACCCAGTCGTCCGTTTCGGGATTTTCACCCGGTGACACCAGCATAAACCGGCGATCATATCGAAATCCTTTCGGTTCAACCACGGCTTCGGTAACGGCAATACCACTAAGCGATTTAATGGGATACAGGTAGAGGGCAGAGATAGTCATCGTAATGAATGGGGTATTGCTGGATGATTACGTATTAACACCTCTCAGAAACTCATCCTGGGCAAGGGGCTTACGTCCTGCGCCGTAAATTCGCCCTGTTCGTATTTGAACTGCGCAGCCATGGCAATCATAGCCGCATTATCGGTGCAGTACTCAAAACGGGGAATATAGACGTTCCAGCCCTGCTCCTCGCCAAGCTGCATAAGCGCAGTGCGCAGACCGCTGTTGGCCGATACGCCACCGGCAATGGCAATCTCCCGAATATCCGTCTCGCGCACGGCCCGTTTCAGCTTGGTCAGCAGCATCTGAATGAGCGTATGCTGAATACTGGCGCAAATATCGGGTAAATGTTGCTGAATAAAATCCGGATTGGTCCGGGTATGATCGCGCAGAAAATAAAGGATTGCCGTTTTAATACCGCTGAACGAGAAATTCAGTTCGGGCATCTCCCCGACCGGAAACCGAAACGCCAGCGGGTTCCCTTCTTTGGCGTACTTATCGATGAGCGGCCCACCCGGATAGGGCAACCCCAACAGCTTAGCCGACTTATCAAAAGCCTCACCCACAGCGTCATCCTGCGTCTGACCGATCACCTCCATCACGAGTGGGCTATCGACCCGTACCAGTTGTGTATGTCCCCCGCTAACGGTCAGGCACAGGAACGGGAAGGCCGGTTTACGCTCGTCAATGAAGTGCGCCAGGACGTGAGCCTGCATGTGGTTGACCTCAATAAGCGGAATATTTAACCCCAGCGCCAGCGCCTTGGCAAACGACGCCCCAACCAGTAAGGAGCCCAATAAACCAGGGCCGCGCGTGAACGCAACCGCCGACAGGTCGGTTTTGGCTATATTTGCGTCGGATAAGGCCCGCGCAACAACGGGCAGAATATGCTGCTGGTGGGCTCGGGAGGCCAGTTCCGGCACAACTCCTCCGTATTGTTCATGAATCAGCTGCGTGGCAATGACATTTGATAGGATACGACCGTTGGCTAAAACAGCCGCGGACGTTTCATCGCAGGAGGATTCAATCGCTACTATATTCACCGTACAAAACTAATGGATAATGATTCTTGTAGTCTATATAATGGAAGCAGGGTCTAAACCGTTCCCTCTGATAGTAGTCCAAGAGTAGGCCAATTTTGTTAATCGTTGTACATTAGGCTTTTCCGTCCTGAATGCGTCAGTTTTTTGCTATATTCCTCAAAACACTGCTCTACCTCCTGCTAACAGCGGTCGGGTTGTTGTTGGGGGTTGCGCTGGGGCTTCAGATTCCGGCTGTGCAGACGCGGCTAGCGCAGGAAGTGGCCAGCCGCATGTCGGGCAAGCTACTTTTCCCGGTCTCGATTGAGGGCGTTTCCATTAAATGGTTCGATTCTCTTTCACTGAAAGGCGTCCGCATCAACGACCGCGAAGGTCGGCCCATGATTCAGGTCGGCCGGCTCGATGCCAACTATAATCTGCGGAATCTGATTGATTCGTCGGCCCACAATATCCATCTGGACGAGGTCGTGCTCTACCGGCCCCACGTCCGAATGATCAAAAATCCAAAGACCGGCGATACAAACCTCGATGAGTTTATTGCCCGGATTGAGGAACTGACGTCCGACCCAACTAAGCCCAGCATTCCGAATCAGAACGTACCGTTTACGGTCGCCCACATTCATCTGGCCGAAGGCGCCTACACGCTCGAAGACCCGCGCGAACCGTTGATGAACGACCGTCGAAGCTTTGATTACAATCATTTTACGCTCCAGAATTTAAACGCCGACGTCACGAATTTCCTGGTTCTGGGCGATACCATTGCGCTGGATATCAAAGGCCTTTCGGGTGTTGACCGCGACTCCCGGCTGAAAATCCGGCATATAGACACCGATTTTCTGTATTGCAACACCAAAATGGAGCTGGGGAAGCTTTACGCGCACATTGGCAACTCCATTATCCGGAATGAACTGACGTTTTTCTACGATCGTCCGTCGGCTTTTGGCGACTTCAACAGCCGGGTGGTTATGCAGGCGCGTTTTCGGAACAGTCAGGTACGCTCAACAGACCTGGGTTTTTTCTCGGATTACCTGCGGGAGCTGAACGAAACCTGGCTGCTTAGCGGCACATTTATGGGTACGGTCGATAATTTTCAGCTACGTAACACCGACCTGCGCTTTGGCCCTAATGGGCGCAGCCAGCTAACGGGAAACATCGGCTGGAAAGGCTTGCCCGATATTGACAAAACAACGGTTGATTTCGCCTTTACGCCCTCCGTGGTCAATATGGCCGACATCCGGCAATATTATCCCGATACGTCATTCAATCACACGATCCAGAAGCTGGGCACGGTAGCCTTCGACGCAACCTTTGCGGGCGCGTTTGATGACTTTAAGACGAAAGGAACCTTCCGCACCGCTATTGGCAACGTAACGGGGAATCTGGCGCTTAAACTCGCCGACAATCCCGACCAAACCACTTACTCGGCGAACCTCCAGGGCGAACATCTCGACCTGGGCCGCCTGATTGACCAACCGCAGCAATTCGGCAAACTCGATGGAGCCGGGGTTTTGACGGGGCACGGTACGGCACTCGCGCGGGCCAGTGTTGATGTAGATGGGCAACTCAGCCGGTTTGGCTGGCAGGGGTATGACTACCGGAACATTACGGTTCGGGGGAATTTACAGAAAGCATACTTCCACGGTCAGCTAAGCCTGCGTGATCCTAATCTTACGTTCGCGCTGGACGGCGAGTCGGATCTGCGCGGCCCGCGTAATCATTACGACCTGCACGGCACCATCCAGCATGCCGACCTGCGGGCGCTGGGGTATCTGCGCGATTCGCTGGTTGTCCAAACGAATCTGGACGTTCAGCTGGAAGGCAATACCGTCAATGATATTGTGGGCAGCGCTTATTTTCACCACGCCACGATCAATCTGAACCAGCGCAGTCTGAACGTAGGTTCACTCTCGCTCCTGTCGTCCATCGAACGCTCGACTGGAGCTGACTCGGTTGGAACCCAGCGTTACTTTGACCTCGATTCGGATTTTTTAACGACGCGTCTGCAGGGCAACTTTCAACCCCAGCAGACCGTTGACGACCTGAAGCGGCTGGCTCAGGAGTATCAGCTTTATTTTGCCGGCGACGCGGCCGGTATGAAAGCGTATTACGATCAAAAACAGCGGCTTGCACTCGGTTCACGGCCCCGCAGTAAGCCCCTGCCCGCCCGCTATAACGTCGATTACCAGTTCATCGCCAAGGACATAGCGCCACTGTTTGCGTTTTTCGAACCGTCGGTGTACGTAGCGCCTGCCACCCGTATGGAAGGTCGGTTTACGGTCGACAATACCTCCTTTCTGACCACGACCCTGCATACCGACTCGCTGCGGTTTGGTACGCTGGCGTTCGGACCGAGTGAGCTGGACCTAACCACGTCGAAGTTTACGTATGGTCAGGATGTGCTGGCCTCGGCGGTTGTATCCTCCCAATACCAGACGCTGAGTTCGGCGCTGCCGACGCGCAACCTGCAGGCAGAAGGGTTCTGGGATGTTGATCACATCCGGTTTACGAGCAGCATTGAGCAGGCCGGCAGCACCAACCGCGCGGCTTTGAACGGTGAACTCCGCTTCAAAGGCGACGCCATTGACCTCACCTTTCTCCAGTCGAAAGTGCGCGTATTAGATGGTGACTGGACGCTCAATCCGCAGAGTCTGATCCGGAAGGTCGGTGATGAATACACCATCCGCAACCTGTCGGTGCAGAACCAGAACCAGATCATTCTGGCTTCGGGTACGCTTTCACCTGATTCGGTGCAGCGGCTGAACCTGGAGGCCCGGAACTTCCTGCTCGAATCGCTGAACCCCGTTGTGAACACAACTTTGGGCGGTACGCTGAACGGAAAATTATCCGTACGCGACGTTTACAAGACACCCATCATAGAAAGCGAACTTACTGTAAATCAGCTTACGTATCAGAAAACGCTCTTCGGCGACGTACGCGGCCGGGGCGCGTGGGATCAGCAGACACAGCGGCTCAACGTGGATGCGAACCTGAACCGTAACGGTGCCGACGTCTTGACGCTGACGGGGAACTATACGCCCCAGCGCAAAAACAATCCGCTCGCCCTGAAAGCCAATGTCAACAATGCCGACCTGGCCATTCTGGAGTCGTTCACAACGGATCTGTTCTCGAACCTCGGCGGAACCGCTACAGGTCTGATTGCCATTACGGGTACACCTTCAGCACCGGCATTGTCGGGCGATGTGAGCATCAAAGGGGGCCGGGGCCGGTTTGATTACCTCAAAGCCGATTTTACGTTTGACGACAACGTGTATTTTGGCGAAAACGAGATCATTACCCGCCGGTTAACGCTGCGCGACCCTGAGGGCAATACGGCTCAGCTTCGCGGAGGTGTATATCACGACGGTTTCCGCTACTTTACGCTGGGCTTCGACGCCGACTTCAAAAATTTCCGCATTCTCAACACGACCGCCAAAGACAACGATCTGTTTTACGGTCAGGCTATCGTAACCGGCAAAGCCGAACTATACGGCCCGCTCGATAACATCACCATTCGGGCGAACGTCGCCAGTAACAAAGGCACCCGCATATACATTCCGCTCGACGGGGCCACCACCGTAGCTTCCGACGATCAGATCCGGTTCGTTAATCGCAGCGGATTCAGCAACGGCAAGCCCGTCAGTCAGACGGTAGCCAGCGCACCGGGCAGCGATTTAACTGCCAGCACCGACATCGATTTGTCGCGCATTCAAATGGATTTCAATTTCGATATTACGCCCGATGCCTACTGCGAAATTCAGCTAGACCGTCAGACGGGCGACATTATCAATGCCTATGGTAAGGGGCGGATCGCCATGCGGGTCGACACCAAGGGCGATTTCACAATGACGGGCAACTACGAAATCCTGAAAGGCGATTATACCTTCACCTTCCAGAACGTCATCAACAAACGCTTCCAGATTCGGCCTAACAGCCGCATTACGTGGACCGGCGACCCCTACGGTGCGCTACTCGACGTAACGGCCGCCTACACGCAGTACACCTCGCTGGCCCCTTTGCTGCCACCCAGTCCTACCTCGAGCCGGAACGCCGATCAGACGCGCCGGTATCCGGTTGATTTGCTCATTAAACTCACGGGCGAACTAGGCTCACCGGCTATCAGCTACGACCTGGATGTAAAAGAATACCCGTCCTCATCGGATTTCCGGCAGGCCGTAACTGCCTTTGAATCCCGCATTCAGAGCAATGAGCAGGAAATGACCCGGCAGGTCAGCAGCGTCCTGCTATTTAATCAGTTACTGGCAGAAGGCACCAGTCTGTTTGGCCAGGACCAGGTCAACACGGGCGTTGCAAACAGTGTGAGTGAACTGCTTTCGAACCAGATCAGCCGGCTGGCGTCGACGCTCGACGAAAACCTCGACGTAGGCGTGTCGTTCGGTGGCTTTACGAGCACCACCCAGAACGAAAATCTGCTGAACAACCTGCAGCTCCGGTTCTCTTACCGGCTCCTGAACGACCGGCTCCGCATCAGCCGCGACGGCGGTTTCACCTACGGCCAGAGCCAGTATAACGCAGCCAGCCTGCTCGGCGAATGGACGCTGGAGTATTTCATTACGCCCGATGGCCGGTTCCGCGCGAAGGTGTATAACCGTAACCAGCAGAGTATCCTGAGCCAGTACAGCCTGAACAGCACTATTACGACCGGTGGCGGCCTGAGTTTTTTATATACCCGTTCGTTTAATCGGCTCTTCGGCGGCAAGCGCAACGCCCCCGGTCTCGCCCCCGATAAATCAACCGACGAGCCCGCTCCGGTGACCGCGCCCATAACGACGTTCACCAGCAGCGGTCGCGGTACGTTCTAACATACGTTCAGGGCCACTACCCTTTTTTCAATGCCTATGCCGTCAATTCGCCAGCTTACCGCTTACATCGAATCGTTCGCCCCCCTCGCCTATCAGGAATCGTATGACAATGCCGGTCTGATCGTAGGCGACCCTAACGCTGAAATCACGGGCGTTCTCGTTACGCTCGACGCTACCGAAGACGTGATTAATGAAGCTATTGCCAAAGGCTGCAACGTAGTGGTGGCCCACCACCCGATTGTGTTCAAAGGCCTGAAAAAAATCAACGGCAAAACCTATGTCGAACGGGCGGTCATCAAAGCCATTAAGCACGATGTCGCACTCTACGCGGCTCACACCAATTTAGACAACGTAACGGGCGGGGTTAATTTCATGATCGCCCAGAAGCTCGGCCTCGAAAACGTTCAGATTCTGGCGCCCAAGTCACAGGTACTCACCAAGCTGGTGACCTTCGCTCCTCTCAATGATACTCAGAAAGTGCTGGATGCTCTGTATGAAGCTGGAGCCGGGCAGATTGGCAAGTACGCGAATTGCAGCTTCCGGGTCGACGGTACCGGTACGTATCAGCCCACTGAGAGCGCCAATCCGGCGATTGGCGAAGTGGGCGAGTATCACGAAGAGGCCGAGAACCGGATTGAGGTTATCATCCCGGCGCATCAGCAGGGACAGGTCCTGAAGGCGCTACGGAAGGCGCATCCGTACGAAGAAGTGGCCTACTACCTGACCCCGCTGGATAACCAGAATCAGGAAGTCGGCTCCGGGGCCCTGGGCGAATTAACCAGCCCTGTCGACGGCCCGGCGTGGCTGACATACCTGAAAGAGCGTATGAACCTGCGTTTTATCCGGCATACGGCCCTGCTTGACCGCCCGATCCAGCGCGTGGCAGTTTGCGGAGGAGCAGGAAGTTTTCTGCTTAGCGACGTCCAGCGGGCCGGGGCAGATGTTTTTGTGACAGCCGACTATAAATACCACGAATTTTTCGACGCCGACGGACGCATTCTGATCTGCGACATTGGGCACTACGAAAGCGAAGTCTGTACGAAAGAGTTGATTAGCCAGCGTTTGGCAAAAAAATTCACTACTTTTGCGGTAATTTTATCTGAAACGGATACGAATCCGGTTCGGTACTTCATATAGCACTAACTACATTCCGAATGGAACTGACGATTGCGCAAAAATTAGACGCTCTTCTGAAACTGCAATCCCTTGATTCACAATTAGACGAACTTGTTAAAATTCGCGGTGGGTTGCCTGAAGAGGTGCGCGACCTGGAAGATGATATAGCTGGCTTCGAAACGCGGATTGGTAAATTTCAGTCAGAAATCAAGACGCTGGAAGAAGAAATCGAACGCAATCGCGTGGCGAAGAAAGACGCTGAAAAGCTGATTACCAAGTACAAGGATCAGCAAATGAACGTCCGCAACAACCGCGAGTTCGACGCCATCTCCAAGGAAATTGAACTCCAGTCGCTTGAAATCGAACTGGCCGACAAACGAATCAACGAAGCCCAGTTCCGCGTGCGGGGTAAGGAAGAGGAGATCAAGAACACGCAGAACGCCCTGAACGAACGGAAGGAAGACCTCAAGGCGAAAAAGCAGGAACTGGATCAGATCACGTCTGAAAGCCAGGAAGAAGAAAAAGAAATTATCCGGCAGCGCGATGAGCAGGCAACGACGATAGAATCGCGCCTGCTGAATTCGTACAACAAAATCCGGAGCAACGCGCTCAATGGCCTGGCAGTTGTTATGGTCAAGCGCGGAGCCTGCGGAGGCTGCTTTAACGTCGTGCCCCCCCAACGGCAGGCCGACATCAAGGACAAGAAGAAAATTATTGTCTGCGAACACTGCGGCCGGATTTTTGCCGATGTGGAAGGTGTTCCCGAACCCGCCCCCGTCGGTCGGGGACGCTAGTCTCAGCCATCATTTTCTGGAAAAGGTCGTCAGGTTGGCGACCTTTTTTTGTCTGGTTTCTTGAAGTCTGTTTTAGCCACCTTTCGGCTAACTTTATCCGCTATGGTAACGCCTACAGGTCGTCTCCTGACACTCACCGTTATATTAATCCTGCTGCCCGGATTGATCTGGGCGCAGGATTTTATCTGGAGACCTGCGCTGCAGCGGGCGTACAGCGACCTACAGAAAATGAAGGTGCAAGCTGCCCGGCAAACCCTCGCCCGCGAGGCAACGACCAATGGGGTTCGCATCTTTCTCGAAGATTACGCCGATATGCTGGTGCTCGTCACTTCCGATGATGACCGGCTGTTTAGCAGTTTAAGCGCCCGCGAAGATGAACGGCTGAACGCTTTAAAAGCGCTGGATGATACCTCGCCCTGGCAGCGGGTCCTTCAAGCCGAAGTGCGGCTCCACTGGGCGTTTGCGAAGCTTAAGTTCGGCAAAGAAATCAGTGCCAGTTGGGACGTCATCCGGGCCTATAAACTCCTGGCTGAGAACCAGAAGCGGTTTCCAGATTTTCTGCCCACTTACAAATCGCTGGGCACCCTACACGTAATGATTGGCTCGGTACCGGAGAATTACGTCTGGGTGGCGAACCTGCTGGGTTTGCAGGGCAATGTCCGGCAGGGGCAACAGGAGTTGCAGCGAGCGCAGCAGGATTCCTTGTTCGGGCTGGAAGCGCGACTGATTGACCTGATGGTACGGGCTTACGTGCTGAAGTTTACCAACGCCGATAGCCAGTTGCTGCAACAGCTCGTAGACGAGCAACCGGATAATCTGCTGTTACACTTTTTCGGCGCTACTATTGAGCAGAAAAATGGCCGCAGCCAGCAGGCGCTGACGTATCTGAACTCACGCCCGACTGCCTCTGATTATCAGTCCTTACTTATAATTGAAAACATTCTGGGAGATATCTATCTTCAGAAAGGCCAGTACGCCAACGCAACAACTCATTTTCAGCGGTTTCTGAGTAGCTACAAAGGTCAGAACTTTCTGAAGGATTCGTATTATAAACTATTCCTGTGCCACTGGCTGAGCGACGAACCCGAAGCGCGATTACGCCCCCTGCTGCAAAAATTGGTAACCGTTGGTCGCCTGACAGTTGAGTCGGATAAGGCGGCCCAGAAGTTTGCCGAAGCGTATTTAAAACGAGGAGCATCACCGGGCCAGAAGGTGCTGATGCAGGCCCGGCTAGCCTCCGATGGTGGTTTCACTGACAGCGCCCTGGCTTATCTGCGCCCGTATAACGAAGCGCGCTTTGCGCACGTCGCTGAACGGGCAGAATACAATTACCGGATGGGCCGTATCTACCAGCACCGGAATGAGCCAGATACAGCTATTTCTTATCTGAGCCGTGCGCTTGCGCTGAGCGAACCGGATCAGTTGACTTTCGGCGCGACAGCCGCGCTACAGCTGGGGTATGTCTATCAACAAAAGAACGACCGCACCAAAGCACGGTCGTTCTTTCAGAAAGCCCTTCGTTTTAAATACCACGAGTATAAAAACAGCGTGGATAATAAAGCCCGGGCAGGATTGAGCCAACTGCAATAGCAGGCTGAGGTTCAGAGCCGGTTACGCTTCCAGAGCCGCTACGCCCGGCAGTGTTTTGCCTTCCATGTATTCGAGCAGCGCACCACCACCCGTTGACACATAACTGACGCGGTCGCCGTAGCCAGCCTGATTCACAGCCGAGGCTGAATCACCACCGCCAATGAGCGAGAAAGCGCCGTTTTCTTCGGTTGCCTTAACCACAGCTTCCGCAATGGCGTTGGTCCCGATGGCAAAATTTGGGAACTCGAAAACACCCATCGGACCGTTCCAGAGGATCGTTTTGGAAGCCAATACGACATCCGTAAACAGTTTGATGGTTTCGGGTCCAATATCCAGTCCCTCCCAGCCGTCGGGAATCAGGCCGGTTTCAACCGTCTGTCGGTTGGCGTCGTTTGAGAAATCGTCGGCGCAGACGTTATCGACTGGCATATAAATTTTTACCCCTTTCTCTTCGGCCTTTTTCAGCAAGTCCAGTGCCAGGTCCTGCTTATCGGCTTCGAGCAGCGATTTGCCAATCTGACCGCCCTGTGCCTTCGTGAAGGTATAGGTCATACCGCCACCAATGATCAGGTTATCGACGGTATCCAGCAGTTTTTCGATAATCAGAATTTTATCCGAGATTTTGGCTCCACCCATAATTGCCGTAAAAGGCCGGTCGGCGTCTTCCAGAATCTTTTTGGCATTGTCCAGTTCGGCCTGCATGACGTAACCACAAACGCGGTCGGTGAAGAACTGACCGATAACCGCCGTGCTGGCATGTGCGCGGTGAGCGGTGCCAAATGCATCGTTCACCCATACGTCGCCCAGCTTCGACAGTTTTTCGGCAAAGGCAACATCGCCTTTTTCCTCTTCTTTGTAGAAACGCAGGTTTTCGAGCAGAAGGATTTCGCCCGGCTGCAGGCTGGCGGCTTTCTCTTCGGCCGACTGGCCAATGCAGTCGTCAGCGAACTTCACCTCGCGGCCAAACGCTTCCTTCAAAGCGGGCAGCAGATGCTTCAGCGAATATTTTTCTTCCGGACCGCCCTTCGGCCGACCGAGGTGCGACATCAGAATCGCCGATCCGCCGTCGTTCACGATCTTCATGACGGTTGGGATGGTGGCTCTGATGCGGGTGTCGTCGGTGATGTTAAATTCTTTGTCGAGGGGAACGTTGAAATCCACCCGAACGAGGGCCTTTTTACCAGCGAAGTTGTAGGAATCTACGGTTTTCATGCGACTGCGTATGGTCGTTGGTTTGCGGGGCCAAACTTAGTGGTTTTTCGGCAGACGTGGACGGGAAGTTTAACTTCCACCGTTACGGCCGAACGATTCGCAACGTTGTGAACCGGGCAATCTGGTGAAGTCAGCTATATTGATTTCGCCTACACACTAATACTTGCCTTCACTCCCACCACCGCCGAAATCGCCACCACCGTAGCGAAGCTTGTCGTTTGGCCCATGCTGCGTTCCGGTTGCGGCCTGCATAGCGCCAATCGTTTCTACATTCGTAAAAAATTCGTTCGGGGACTCTTCATCAGGTACATCCGTGAACCCGTTCCGGGGCTGTTGCAGGAAGCGAATGACACCCACAGCCATTCCGATTAAGATGAGCCCGCCGAGCGTCAGGGCTACGTTAAGTGGCACCCATTCGGTGTATTCCTGCACCGTTGCAACTGCTGCGATAAGGCCTACGCCACCCAGAATCAGCAACATCCGGTTTTTGCGGGCCAGCCCTTGCCATAGATACGCGACTGGAATAGCCAACGTCAACACCCAGAACAGAGCCGCCAGTCCAATCTCCGGCGCATCAGCGAAAACCGGCTGGCCCGGTGCGGAGGGGAGCAACAATCCGTTTATCTCGCGTACGACAAAGTAGTTACCGCTGGCGACCAGAACTATCAGAGCCACCCACTCGGTCAGGTTAAACGCGTCGGCGTAGTACGGCCGACGCTCGGCCCGTTTAGCAGCCTGAAAGGCAACTTCAGAGACAACGATCAGCACAAAGGGCAGCGCCGGGCGACCCCAGCTAAATTCGAGCAGGCCATCGAAAATCAGACCGTAAAACATCACCAACGCGACGAACATAACCAGCGTATCCCCAGCATACCAAACCAGCGCCAGTAATACCGGCAGCGCAATGGCGCAGATAGTCCAGAACGGGGGCGAGGACGGCAACAGCGACGTAACGGCGGCAACCGCCAGAGCCGCTGTACCAATAATAAGCGCATTATCGACGCCATTGTGATAGTATTGGCGTCGGTTAATCATGACGTAAGCTAAAGTGCCGGTTCCAATCGCCATTAGGAGATTAAACAGGCCAAACACCGTATCGAACAGTTCGCCGAGCAGCAGAGCCAGTAAAGCATAGCCACCGACCATGGCGACCATCGTGAACAGAAACAGGCCGATTTCTACGAACGGGTTCGGCCGCCAGAAATTAATTGGATACGCCTGCCGGATTCGGTCAAGCTGCTCGTCAGTCAGCAGGCTCTGCCGATGCCACTGGTTCGCCTGTTGCACGATATCGCGGTTCTTTACCCAGCTTTCATTGTATAGTTTCATGCGGCCGAGATAATTTTGTAAGAACTTAACAGATAAGCCACCAGGCCAATACCCGTAAGCAGGAAGTACAGCAGCATGCCGTACGTTCCTAAATGGGCGTATTCCAAAATGAGGTACGTCAGGCCAACGTAGCCATAAACGACGCTGAGCAGCAGAAACAGAAACGACTGCTCCCGCCGGGCAAACCGATCAAACGCAAAGCACGCGACGGCCAGACCTATAATAAAAACTACCCGAAAGCCTTCAAAATTAAACAGCCCACCCAGCAGCGCCACCATCAGAAGATTACCAGCAACGGTTAGGTAGGTGTACGTAAAATGCGGTTTGATGCGCCGGTGTTGCAGCCCAAACGCTATCCCAATCAGGACCAGCGCCAGCGTGATGGCTGAAAAGACGGTTTTCTGATCGAAGAAGTTCGTTTTCAGGTAAAGTTCGAGCGGCCGGACCGTAACGCCCACCCACGAAATGAGCGCCGTCAGGGCCATGCCCAGCACCCCCCGGTGGTCAAACCGATAGGCCAGCGGCAGAAACAGCACGGCCGGCAGTAACGTAACCAGACCGTAGCGTGTCCCGAAAACGGTGTACTGGTATTGAGCGTAGCCTTCCAGAGTCAGAAACAGCAGACAGGCCAGAATCAGGGCGTAATCGCCAAAGGCCGACCGGCTTTTTGTCTGGGCCAGCGTCCAGGCCGACCGGTTGCGCCAGACGAAATAAAGGCATCCGGCACAGGCTGCGGCCATGGCGGTCAGCAAGGCTCCGTGGCCAATCTGGTCGAAGTTGTCATAGACCAGCAGACCTAACCCTGAACTCAACAGCAGAATACCCGCGTAAAGCATGGCCCTCAACTCCCAATGCAGCGAAAACGGCTTGCTCTGCTCAACTTCAGCAATTTTTGCCTGCTGATCGGGTGAAACAAACCCCTGTTCCTTCAACTCATTCAGTACGTCGGCTGGGGACATAAACGCTTGTTTTTTTGTTATGATATAGCGGACAAAAGTTCGCTCTTCACTGCATGGTTGGACGCCAGAAAGTCATACTTTCCCCTCGCTATTATCTGGACAATTTCCGTTACGTGCTGGACTTTGTCAAACGACTGTACGGTGGCCTGATGAACGAAGTCGAGTGGGACTTCGTGCGTCGGTTTGAGGCACTTGGTCTCGATGCTCAATGTCTGTACGTTAGGTTCAGTAACCGCAAAGGACTCTTCTTTCGCATTAATAAACTTCATTATAACGAAATAACTGACCTACCGGCCGCGGTCGGCGAGCTGCTAACCACGGGGTTCATTGAGCGCCTGACGCCCCACCACGAAGTTATGGGCAACGACGCGCTGGGCATCTTTACCAAACCTGAGCTCCTCGATCTGCTGCCGCTGGAACCGGAAGAAATCCGGCCGCTCAGTAAAGAGAAGAAAGAAGGCGTAGTGCGCTATGCATTACATGAACTCGATTTCGGGGAAATAGTCACGAGCCTGACCACCCACGAAACCGTCGTGAAGATGAATTTCGAAGCTGAGGGAATGATGATCAAATACCTGTTCTTCGGCAACCGCGGTGGCAACATGACCGAATTCGTAGTTCGTGACCTGGGCATGGTCAATTTTGAGCGTTACGACGATACCAAGATGACGGCCCGTTTCCGCACCCGAAAGGAAGTAGAGGACAAGCTGCTTATCTCCCTCACGAACGAAGAATTTTACGACCTGAAAGAAGCCGAAACGCCCGCTGAAGATATCTATAACTGGTTTCTGAACTGGAATGAAACGCGTCCCGAACTGACGGAAATTGCCATTCCGGGCTATCAGAAGCTGGTGTGCCGGGTGGGTGGCTTTCTGGAACGGCATAAACTACCCGACCAGGCGCTGGCTGTTTATGAACTGTCGGACCGGGTTCCAGCCCGCGAACGGCGCGTTCGGCTGCTGTTCCGCAATGGCTCCGTGGACGAAGCCCTTGCTCTTTGTGATGAAATCGCGGTAAACCCGCTCAATGCCGAGGAGCGGTATTTTGCCAACGACTTCCGCGAAAAGATTCTGAGCGCGGGCGAAAAGAAACGCAGCCGTAAAGCCACAACCCGCTTTCTGTCGGACGCTGAGAGTCTGAACATTCCGGCGGCTTACCGGCACCATGTCGAAGCCGGGGTTATGAATCATTATCTGGAAGAAGGCTACGACGCAGCGTTTACGGAAAATTATCCCTGGCGTGGGCTGTTCGGGCTGGTTTTCTGGGACATCATCTACGACGCCAACGTATCGGCCATTCACCACCCGCTGCAACGTGCTCCGTCGGACTTTTACCTGCCCGATTTTTATCTGAAACGGGAGGAGCTGCTCAAGAAACGACTGACCGAACTAGCCACCAAAGACGATTGGCGACGCCATACAGGCCGGATGTTCAACGCCAAATACGGCATCACCAACGTGCTGGTCGACTGGTCCGACGAGCTGTTGACGCTCGTGCAGCGTATGGTTGAACTGCTCGACCTGGAGCAACTGCGTCTGATTCTGCTCGAAATGGCCCGCAACGTGCGCGAACATACGCGGGGCTTTCCCGATCTGCTGATCTGGAACGAGCAGGGCGGGTATGAGTTTGTAGAGGTCAAATCCCCCACCGACCATCTTGGCCCGCAACAACTGCACTGGCTGGAGTTTTTCCAGACCATCGGCGTAAAAGGCAAGGTCGTGCGGGTCGTCTGGGAGTTGTAAACTTACTTAAGCCAGCCGCCCGTAAACCCGGCTTTTGCCAGCCCCCGCCGAATGTGGGGGTTTTTCTTCATCAGGTTCCAGACGAATCCAGTCCGCAGGTTCTCGGCCATCAGCAAAATTGGCCCCTGGTCAATGCCGAGGTAGTCGATATCGAACCATCCGTTCTGAGTAGAGCCGTTTGCGAACCTCGACGGGTAGCGGTACGTTGGATTGAACGCATCGCGGAAGCCGTATTCGCCGTAGAGTTTAGCCCCGTATTTTGTTTTCATAGCCCGTAACGCCGGCAGGCAAATTTCCGGCGCAAATGCCAGCGATCCGCCCGCAGCCGTGGGCGCAATGGTGCCATCGTCTACGATTTGCGTTGACGCGGCTCCTCTTGCCCGGTACGAAAAGAATTGACGGCCATTTACGGTTGTGTCTTTCGGCCCGTCGCAGGCCGTCAGGCCCCAGATGGTGGGGCCGTAATCCTGCCATTTCCCCGGATTAGCTACGCAGTACGCCCGGTTGGCGTACGTCGCCCGACGCGAATTTTCGGCGTAATCAATGCCCTTATCGCGCATATACGCATCCTGAATCCCTCGAAAATCAATCCAGCCATGCGAGTACTGGTGCCCGAACAACGGATCGAAATTGACGTGTGTCTGACCGTAGAAAGTAGCCCAGGGATATGACTTCGTCCAGGCGGGCCATACTTCCGGCCCCACCGGGTGCGTTGGTGAGCCAAGCGCCAGCACGTAGAGCAGCATGGCTTCGTTGTAGCCCGTCCAGTCGCTCTTGATGAAGCCTGTTTCGGGATGCCAGCCCATCGAAACGAATGGGGAGCGGGCCTGAAACCAGGTCCAGTCAGCGCGGCCGTAAATCTGGTCGGCCAGTTGCCGGATTTCGGTTTCAACGGGCGTGTTCTGATCAAAATACGTTTGTGCACTCAGAATACCGCCCAGCAGCAGCGCCGTATCAATCGTCGACAGTTCGACCTGCCTGAATCGCTCGCCCGTTTTCATGTCCAGGAAATGGTAGAAGAACCCTTTGTAGCCTGCAATGCCGGCGGTCTTTTCGGACTGCGGAGCAGTTGCAAAGAAACGTAAGGTGTTCAGTGTTCGCCCGGCAGCCTGCGCCCGGGTAATGTAGCCGCGCTCCACACCCACCAGGTAAGCCGTCAGACCGAAACCTACCGCGGCAATACTGGCAAACGACCGCGTTGGCGCCCGATCGGGCACAAGACCGTTGTCGGGGTTGGCTGTTTCCCAGAAAAACCGGAACGTATCCCGCTCCAGACTATCCAGAAAGGCTTCATCTGCTTTAGACAAGCGGGTTGCCTGCGGCCTCGGCTGACCATAGGCGACGCTTACGTAAGCCCAGAGGGTGATTAGAAGGAATAATTGCTTCATCCGGTCGGGCTGTATCTACCAGCGCAGGCATTCTGATTAGCGCCGGTAGATACGTTAAGTTGGTAGTTCTTTCAATTAATAGCCGGGGTTTTGCGTCAACGCGCCACCGCTCAGCTGAATCTGAGTCTGCGGAATTGGGAAAACCTCATTTTTACCTTTCACAAATGTTTTACCATGCGCGGCAAACGCCTGAACAGCCCGGCCCGACTGAACACTCTCCTGCCGGATCAGGTCGAAGAAGCGGTC
Organism: Spirosoma taeanense; assembly: GCF_013127955.1. NCBI lineage: Bacteria > Pseudomonadati > Bacteroidota > Cytophagia > Cytophagales > Cytophagaceae > Spirosoma > Spirosoma taeanense. The sequence goes on along the minus strand of NZ_CP053435.1, from coordinate 1,362,053 downwards.
ATGTTCCATAGCCAGTTCCAGGCGCCGTTCGTGCCAGATTTTAGCCAGATCGATTGTCGCGTGGGCGGGTAGACCGGCACGGGACCGGAGCCGGTTAACGTCAGCGAGGGCTTCTGAACTCCGGCCCAGTGCCTGCGCAGCTTCGGCATGAATCAGCAGGATTTCTCCCAGCCTCAGGATGCGCAGATTCTTTGGAAGCCGGTCGTTGTTCCCACAATTTCGCTCAGCCGTACGGCTATGATACGCCTTATAGTTATACCGGTCGTTTTCAACCGAATCCCGGCTTGGCACCCGGTAGCCGTCCCATAAAATTGTCCCGCGCGGGGCTGGGTTGATAAAGATAATTGTCGCTTCCCGACGGCGGTCACCGGCTTCGTATTCGTCAAGCAAACTCTGGGAAGGCGTTCCAAAGCCAAAGCCCAGATCCGACCAGCCCCGTTTGCCACCGGCACGCGGTCCCTGACAGACGACATACAACTCAATGGCCGCGTTACAGGCCAGGTTGATGCCGGTCTGCACCTCGAAGAGCGACTCGACGCTATTTGCCCCAACCTCCCGCCAGATGTTGGCGTAGTTGGGTAGCAGATCGTAGGTGCCAACCTGATTTTTAATGATTGAGTCGCTCAGACTATACGCCTGCTGCCAGTTTTTCTGGTATAGATACACCTTGGCCAGCATTCCCATCGCGGCAGCTTTGGTGGCGCGGCCGGTCTGGGTCTGGCCTTTTATTGGCAGGCTGCTGGCGGCAAACCGCAGGTCGCTGATGATCAGATTGTAAACCTCTTCCCGACTGGCCCGTGCCTGCAGTGCCGTATTGTTGATATCCTCAACTGGCGGCACGCCGTTGATCAGCGGCACCCCGCCGAAGAAACGAACCAGGTTAAAATAGAAATACGCCCGCAGAAACCGCACTTCGCCCTCCAACTGATTCCGAACCGTCTGCTCGGCCGGGCTGAGCGGAATCAGAGCCAGCGCCTGATTGGCCCGGGCAATTGCCCGAAAATACGTCGCCCAGACATTATTCAGGTTTCCGACGCTGGGCGTTACGGTCAGGTTATCAAGTGTACCGAATGAGTTGGCCCCGTCGGCCGGAGAGCTGCCTTTGTCGGCATCGTCGGAGGCAATGTTGGTCATGCCCACGTAGTCGAATCCGTGCATGCCGCCCTCCCACATGGTGTTATAAACGCCCGTCACCAGATTCTGAGCAGCAGCCGGGTCATTTCGAACGGCCGCTTCGCCAATCTGCCCCTGCGGGGGCGTATCCAGAAATTCTTTGCAGGCCGTAACGCCCCCTACCAGAAAGGCCGCCAGCAGCAGGCGTCCGGAAATTCGTTGTGTATAGTTCATGTTGATCAGGTCGATTGGTTAGAAACCCATATTAAGCCCAACGGCGAGCGTCCGGACGGTAGGATATGAATTCAGTTCAATGCCGGAGTCCAGCGGCCCACCCGGCAACTCAGGGCTAAACCCGCTGAACTGCTTGATCGTAAACAGGTTCTGCGCCGTTACGTAAACTCTGGCCTGCCGGATTTTGAGCCGGTCTTTCAGCGAGGCTGGGATAGTATAGCCCAGCGTCAGGTTGTTCAGCCGGACAAACGAACCGGATTCAATAAAATAGGTCGAAGCAGGTGTTGCCGACGTTATCGTGCGCGGGTCGGTCAGCGAAGGACGGTCCGGTAGCCAGCGGGCGTCGGCGTAAGCGGCTTCAATGTTGTCTGTATTCTCGAAGCGGAAGGCTTTTTTACCGTTATAAACCTTGTTGCCCGCATTACCATACACGTCAGCTGCCAGATCGAAGCCTTTATAATTCAGCCCCAGGTTGATGCCGTAGTAGAGCCTGGGCTGATACGAACCGGCATATATCCGGTCGTTATCGTTAATTACGCCGTTGCCGTCAACATCCTGATACTTCAGATCGCCCGGCCTGACGTTGGCACGGTTGCCGAATACTGGCGCAGCGTCGATCTCAGCCTGGTTCTGAAACACGCCGATGGCGTTCAGGACATAAAAGCTGCCCACCGGCTGGCCGTTATCGCTCCGGGTCACCAGGCCTTGCTGCCCAACGCCACCGGCCAGCAAGGCCTGCCCACCATTGAGTCCAATCAACTGGTTTCGGTTGATCGTCAGGTTACCGCCGATGGTATAGCCCAGGCCGTTTTCCAGATTTTCTTTCCAGTTCAGAACAAACTCAAAACCCCGGTTCCGGAAGGATGCGATGTTGGTCAGGTATTGGTTGTCAGGATCGCCGAAGATGGCCGGGATAATCCGGAAGGCCAGCGCATCGCGGGTAGTCTTGCTGTAGTAGTCAATTTCGCCCGAAAGCCGGTTATCCAGCATCACGAACTCAAATCCAGCGTCGATCTGCTCGGTGCGCTCCCATTTCAGCTGCTGGTCTTTTATATCCTGAATGGCCGTTCCCAGCGTAAGCCCGTTGTTGAAGAAATACGGAATGTTGACGGCCGCCGTCAGGATATAGGCGTTGCTTGTAATGTTGTCGTTCCCCAGAATCCCCCAGCTGCTCCGGAATTTCAGGAAGTTGAGCAGCGACTGATCCTTCATGAAGCCCTCATCGGAGATAACCCAGCCAATGCCGGCGGTTGGGAAATAGCCCCACCGCTCCCGAAATTTGGAACTCCCATCGGCCCGGAGCGACGCATTGAACAGATACTTGTTCATAAAACTATAGGTCACCCGGCTGACAAACGACTGGCGGGTCTGGAGATCGCCACCACTATTGTTGGATAGCTGCTGATCCGGGTTGCCCAGCCCCAGATACCACTGATTTGGATCATTGGGTACATTGATCCGAGCCCCCTGAATGAAATCAGACGTAAACTGCTCCGTCACCGACCCCAGCAGAAACGTAAGGCTGTTTTCTCCAAACGTTCTGTCGACCGTTGCCGTGTTATCAATGATGTAGCGGAGTGACTTGCTTTCATTCAGACTAAGCTGGCTGTTTATCTGCCGCTGGTTGCCACCAGCCGTAACGAACGTAGCGGCATCATTCTGGAACGCACGCAGATACGTCCGGTCGCGGTTAAATATTAGGTCGGTGTTGAACGCAGAATGCAATCTGAGCCACTCCACCGGCTTGTAATCGAGCGACAGGTTCCCCTGCAGGCGATTGTTAATAATCCGCTGGTTGCGCGACTCCAAGCTCAGGATTGGATTACCCACATTACCAAAGGCGGATAGATTCCCATATCGGTCACCTACTTTAGCCGGCACGATCGGCGCAGCCCGGTACAGACTCTGGTACGTACCGTCTAGATTGACAGCGCGCTCATTACCCCTCGAAAACGAAAGCTGGTTGCTGAACGTCAGCTTTTTGCTGATGTTAATTTCATTATTGGCCCGGATCGTCAGCCGCCGGAAGTCGTTCGTTTTAACCACTCCGTAGTCAGTAAAGTAGCCCACGCTGAAATAGAAGGTATTCCGTTCACCACCGCCGGAAATTGACAGGTTATGGTTCGACTGGGGCGCGTTACGTAACGCCTGTTCATACCAGTTGGTGGTCTGGCCATAGGTTAGGGGCGGGTTATTGACATTCTGGTTTGGCGCTGCGTCGGCCAGGTAACCGATGTACTGATCGCGGTTTGCCATCCGGACCAGATTGGCCGGCTGCCGAAGGCTGATGTTTCCGTTGTACTGTACCTGCGTAGCGCCCGATTTACCCCGGCGGGTCGTAACAATCACGACTCCATTGGCGGCCCGCACACCATAGATCGCGGCAGAGGCATCTTTCAGCACCTCGATGCTCAGAATGTCGTTATTGCTGATGTTCCGGATGTCGTCGGTCAGCACTCCATCCACCACATACAGCGGGCTTACTCCGGCCAGCGCCGAACCCACACCCCGAACCCGGATTTGCGGCTGCTCATTCGGTCGGCCGGACGAAATGATCTGCACACCAGCCAGTTTACTCTGCAACGCCTGGGTAGGCGTCTGCACCGGGTAGCGCTGAATTTCTTCGCCTTTTACCTGCGCTACGGCGCCAGTCAGATCGCGTTTGCGCTGGGTTCCGTAACCAACCACCACCACTTCGTTCAGCGTCTGAGTATCTTCAGCCAGCGTAATGGTTAGGGAAGTTTGATTCCCGACAACCACTTCCTGCGTGGCAAAGCCAATAAAGCTAAAGACCAATACCGCCTGATTGTCGGCAACGCTTAGCTGGAAACTCCCGTTTGCGTCGGTAGTTGTGCCGCGCGTAGTGCCTTTAATCGTCACCGTAACACCGGGCAACGGCTGCGACTGCGCATCGACAACTTTCCCGGACACAGTGATATCAGCCTGACTAGCGGGCGCACTGGTCGACGGGGATACTGGCGGGGCGATAGCTGGGGATGCGGCCGTCTGCGAGGAAGGCGACGCACTGGTAGCCGGAGGAGGAGGTGTGGCGATGGGCGTATTAACCGTCTGCGCCTGTCCCAGCATACTACTCAGCACCCCCAGGAATAAGAGGTAGTGTTGTTTTTTCATACGCGAGTCAAGAGTATATCTATAAAACAGATATACTATCAACCCGAACGAATGTCATTTGTTGTTAACAGAGTACCACTCGCGGCACACGTATAAACGCGCTACCGCACCTTGCCCATTCGCAAAAACACCGGGAATCGTATTTCCCGCTCAACAGCATGCCAGTGGGTTGCAATAGCCCGCCCTAATTCGGTAACTGGATCTTCTTCATTCTCATGAATATACTGCCGCACAGCCGACCAGGTGCGCAGGTAATTCAGGAAACGCTCCAGCGACCAGGTGCGCTGAACAATAAATTCTGCCCGCTGTGCATCGGCAAAGGGAAAAGGCAGGGTGGTGTAGGCATCATCGATATGTTTTCGCTGCGGGTCCCAGTATGGTCCAACCCGGTTCCGGTAAAAATCGAGCAGGATAGGATCAAGGTCAGCACCCAGGCTCGCCAGTCCGTAGCCCCATTCGGCAATTGTGGCACCGGGTCTGGCGACCCGGCGGACTTCCGCATGAAACGCATGGACATCGAACCAGTGCAGCGCCTGCGCCACCGTAACCAGATCGAACGTCTGGTCGGCAAAGGGCGTCTGTTCGGCAGGACTAAGCTGATACTGTATATTGGGGTGCTGTATGGCGCGGGCCAGCTGCGACTCACTGATGTCGGTAGCTTTGACAGAGCTGAAAGAATGGGCTAACGCACCCGCCACCTGTCCGTTGCCGGTAGCGCAGTCCCAGGCAGCCTGCCGGCCGGCCGTACCTGACAAAATGAAGTCGTAGAGCTCAGCAGGGTAATCAATTCGATACTGGGCGTACAGGTCAGCGTGGCCCGAAAAGCGGTCAATAGGTGTCATTCGTAAATCTATTTAAGATAAATTTTAAACGTTTTAGGGAGATAGTTGTCTAACCTATGTTTTAAAGAGGAAAAAGCGAAGCTTGAATTGGCTTATCCCCATGAAGCATCTATTTTTGTGCAGCTTACCTCCTATTGATTAGTTCGTTTTATCAATTTATCGCTTACCTGATTCTCATGAAAAAATCCTTCGGATTCCTCCTCGCTGCGGCTGCAATGGTCGTAGCCTCCCTTGATGTGAAGGCGCAGGCACCATCGGCAGACATTCCAGCCGATATGAATGCGTTGATGAGCAAATATACCTGTATCGCCTGTCACCGTCCGAACCAACGGCTGGTTGGTCCGGCCTACGCGGATGTTGCCAAGAAGAAGTACTCTAACGAAGAGATTGTGAACCTGATTTACAATCCCGTACCGAGCCACTGGCCTGGTTATCCTCCGATGATGCCGATGAAACAGGTGCCGAAGGAAGATGCCATGAAACTGGCCGTCTGGATCAACTCGCTGGATGGCAGCCCGGCCAAGAAGTCAACGACAACCAAGAAAACCAGCACGAGCAAAACGACGAAGACGACCAAAAAAACAACCTAGTTGCGGCTCTGCCTTTCACAAAAAAGCCCTTCCTGTGATGGAAGGGCTTTTTTGTGAATAATCAGTTGCCGACTTTATTCCTCAACCCGCATACTCCGCTGCCGAACGGCTTCGTAGAGCACAACCCCAGTAGCCACCGATACATTCAGTGAACCTACCGCACCCAGCAGCGGTATCTTAACGTGCGTATCGACCATACGTAGCAGTTCGGGCGAGATGCCGTCTTCTTCCGAGCCCATAATTACAGCTATCGGACCGGTCAGGTCGGTACTGCGTTCGTACAGGTCCCGGCTCGACTTTTCCGTACAGGCCACAACCGTAATTCCCGATTCCTGTAGATACTTAACGGTTTCGGTCAGATCCGGCTCGCGGCAAACCGAAATATGGTTCAGTGCGCCCGATGAGGTTTTCATGGCGTCAGAGTTGATGGCAGCGGCTCCGCGACCCGGAATCACAATGCACTGCACGCCCGTACACTCAGCCGTGCGGGCAATAGCGCCAAAATTGCGGACGTCGGTGATGCGGTCCAGCAGCAGGAAAAACGGCGTTTCGCCCCGCTCATACACGTCGGCAATTACGTTCGAGAGCTTAACGTACTGTACCTGCGCAATCAGGCAGACTACGCCCTGGTGGTTCTTGCGCGTCAGCCGGTCAAGTCGTTCAACCGGAACGCGCTGAATGGTAACGCGGTTCTGGAACGCTAAATTCTGAATGTCGGGATTGCTCAACCCCTTCTCCATGTAGAGTTTGTCAATCTGCTGATCAGACTTGAGCGTTTCGATAACCGACTGGATGCCAAACACCATTTCGTCCTCCGACGGACGGAACTGCGGACGTTGATTGGCATTACGATTATAAGTAGGGCGATTTACTCGCGGATTGCGCCGGTTCTCCATGCTTCGACAATCGGGTACCAAATTGGCTGATACTCAATGTAGCGCACCAGTTCGTAATGATCCTCGACAAATTGATTTGGTTTCTTGGTAAACGTAAAATTGATCTCCGAGACATTGGCCCGGCGGTTATAAACCCATACTTCGCGCTCGCGGTTCCGTTGCACCCGGTCGGGCGGCCCCAGCACGATATAGATCATGCCCTTATCGGTCTTCCAGCCTTCCTTGTAGGTTGTGAACAATCGATTGGCTTCCTCAACCCGGTCAAAATACGCCTTGAGCGTCCGCCGGGCGACTTCCTCATTCCCCGACATCAGGCTCAGCCAGTAGCGATCAAAGGCTCTTTTAGTATCCTGCGCCTGATTCAGCTCGTTAATTTCAGTACTCGTGCTCATATACAGCACCGGCTTGATGAGCTTTTCGGGTCGCGTCATTTTAGGAAAGCGTTTATCGGCCACGAGCAGACCAATACCGGCCGCATCGGTTGTATCCTCCATGAAGTAGTACAGCCCTTCTTTAGGTAACACAAACGGCTGATTGGTCGTGATGCGTAGAGTTGAATCCACCGTCAGCGACTTGGCCGTCGGGCGTGCCGAAGTATTCATCGGCGACGAAGCCGCGTCGAAATCGTGTTTATACCGAAATCCAAACAGCGGCTTACGCGTACCGTTTATGTCTCCAATAACCACCGTATCGCCCACATTCACGTAGTTACGCAGTTGCGGCTGACGCCCCGTGTTGTCGAACAGCGCAAAGCGGTCGCTCAGCCTGGACGTCCGGAAACGCAGCGACAGATCATTGCGAGCCTTCGTTCCAGAGCTTACCTCGGTAATTTCGGTCAGCAAAATAGCAGTAGCTACATCTTTGGGGCGCTTTACGTCAAACGTCAGGGTCAGATGATCGCCCTCCTGCCCCACCGTCTGCAGCGTGAGCGGTACGTTACCATACCCCAGCCGGTCGCGGTTGTTGTAGTCGGGGTACATGACATAAGCAATCTGAAAATGCTCGATTAAGTCGGTCGGCTTCAGCATCGGCTCACCGGTTGGCGTTTTACCCGTCAAATCCATATAGATCCGAACATTGGTGGAATCGATCGCCAGAAATTTTCCTTTGATTGAGGTGACAATCCATTCGCTGGCCGATTTAGCCGAAGCGTTAGTAGCCGCTGGGGAATCGGTTGGCGGAACCGGCGCGGCCGTCCGCGACTCATTCGGACGATTGGCCGGGGCACTTTGCCCAGCCGGTCGCTGGGCAGGCAGCTCCGTTCGGCTAGCCCGCTGCGCTTCGGTGCGGGCGTCATAGGCCGCGTTGGCCCGAGCCTGCTGGGTTTTCTTGTTTGCCGAGCAGGCCGATACTATCGTAAGGAACAGTAAAGCAGATAAAATACGCATAAACAACGGAATTCGCGCGTTTTTCAAAAGTTGTCATTCAGCAACAGGCTCCTTATAAAAAAGTCTGCCGCCAACTGTTTATTTATAACGAAAAAATAGCAGCGTTCGGGTTACCCAGGCGGTTCATTTTTCTTTACTTCTGCAAAAGACTAATTTTACAGTACGAATTGCAAACTCATGTACAAAACCACTGAGATTACCTCCGCAGAGATCGCATCCGATAATCCCGTTCACCAACGGCTCCTGTTTCCCTACGTTGAAGCGGCCAGTCTGGTTAGCGGACGTGTGCTTGAAATCGGCTGCGGCTGGGGCCGGGGTCTGCAACTGCTCACGCAGGCCGCTGATCATTATACGGGTATTGATAAAAACCAGGACCTGATTAACGCCCTGAGCCAGGAATACTCTGCTTCAACATTTATTGCCGCCAACATTCCGCCCCTCGCCGGTCTGGCCGATAATACATTTGATTTCATTGTCACCTTTCAGGTCATCGAACACATCGAAAACGACGACCTGTTTATCCGCGAAGCGCACCGCGTGCTGAAACCGGGGGGTAAACTTCTGCTAACCACGGTCAACAAAACGTTTTCGCTGACGCGGAATCCCTGGCACGTTCGGGAATACTACGCCGGCGAGTTGAAAGCACTGATCGCCAGGTACTTCTCAGCCATTGAGACGCAGGGCATATATGGCAACGACAAGGTAATGACCTACTACGAGCAGAACAAAGAGTCGGTTAAAAAACTAACGCGCTTCGACATCTTCAATCTGCAGTACCGCCTGCCCCGTCGGCTCCTGCAGGTGCCCTACGATCTGATGAACCGTCTGAACCGGAACCGTCTGCTGCAGGCCGATGGA